>NZ_JAMYNB010000002.1:0-574108 GCF_040318795.1 Mesorhizobium sp. M1004 | reverse complement strand
GCCTACTGCCTACTGCCTACTGCCTACTGCCTACTGCCTACTGCCTACTGCCTACTGCCTACTGCTGCCTGCCCCCTCACAGCCACCCACTCTTCCGAAATCGCCAATACAAAAACGAGCAGATCAGCGCGATCGAGACCAATACGACGGGATAGCCGTATTGCATCTTCAGTTCCGGCATGTCGTCGAAATTCATGCCGTAAATGCCGGCGAGCGCCGTCGGCACCGCCAGGATCGCCGCCCATGAGGCCAGCTTCTTGGTGTTCGCGGTTTCCTGGCTCTGGCCGACCAGCAGGCTGGCTTCGAAAGCGAACGCCAGAACCTCGCGCAGGCTGTCGATCTTTTCCTGCACGGTGCGGATATGGTCGGTGACATCGCGAAACAGCGGATGCATGGCGGTATGGATCTGCGGCAGGTCGGCGCTGGTCAGCCGGCGGCAGACCTCGACCAGCGGCAGCGCCGCATTGCGCAGGCGCAACAGATCGCGGCGCAGCATGTAGAGCCGCTCGATGTCGGGACCGGTCATCGGCTTCAGCAGCACCCTGTCCTCGATCGCCTCGACCTCGTCCTCGATCTGCTCGAGCACCGGCATGTAGTTGTCGACGATGAAGTCGAGAATGGCGTAGAGGACGAAATCCTCGCCCTTGGCCAGTGAGTGCGGACAGCTTTCCCAGTGCTGGCGCACGGCGGCGTATGAGGTCGAGGGACCATGCCTGACGCTGACGATATAGCCTGAGCCGACGAACAGATGCGTCTCGCCGAAGGTGACGCGTCCGTCGATCAGCTGTGCAGTGCGGGCAACGATGAACAGCGCATCGCCATATTGCTCGATCTTCGGCCGCTGGTGCGGATGTTCGGCGTCTTCAATCGCCAGCTCATGCAAATGGAATTGCGCCTTGACGCGCAGCAGAAGCTCGCGGTCGGGTTCGAGCAGCCCGATCCAGACGACATGGCCCGACTTCTTGGCCCATTCACCGGCTTCCTCGATCGGAATGTCGGCGATCCGCTTGCCGGCGGTGTAGACGCTCGACGCGATGATGCCGGACGATGCCGGCGCCGGCTTGAACTCTCGGACATATTCCATCGCAGCCTCCTGAGCGCCTGGCCTTGGCCAGGAACCGAGACGCTAACATCCGGGCAGTTTAGCGCAATATGATTAAGCGTTCGAGGGGCGCGCGATCACTTCACCGGCAGCGCCGGCAGGGCAACCTTGTCGGTCTTGTCGCCCTTTGGACGCTCGGCCGGCAACTGCTCGCCGGTGACGATGTAGTAGATCGTCTCGGCAATGTTGGTGGCGTGGTCGCCGATGCGCTCGATGTTCTTGGCGCAAAACAGCAGATGCGTGCACGGCGTGATGTTGCGCGGATCTTCCATCATGTAGGTCAAAAGCTCGCGAAACAGCGAGGTGTACATGGCGTCGATCTGGTCGTCGCGGTCGCGAACGAAGCCTATTTTCTCGACCGAGCGCGAGGCATAGACGTCGAGCACTTCCTTGAGCTGGGTCAAAGCGAGTTCGGCCAGCGCCTCGAGGCCGCGAAACAGGCTGGTCGGCTGGCGGCCGTCAATGACGCTGACCACACGCTTGGCGACGTTCTTGGCGAGGTCACCGACCCGTTCGAGGTCGGCCGAAATGCGGATGGCGCCGACGATCTCGCGCAGATCCGTCGCCATGGGCTGGCGCTTGGCGATGATGACGATGGCTTTGTCGTCGATTTCGCGCTGGCCATCGTCAAGCACGATGTCGTCGCGGATGACCTTCTGGGCGAGGCCGGGATCGGCATTGACCAGCGCCTGGATCGCCTGCTCGACCATGCGCTCGGCATGGCCGCCCATCGCAGCGATGCGCTTCGCCAGGTATTTCAGCTCTTCGTCATAGGCGCTGACAATGTGTACGGACTGCATGGGCGAAATGCCTTCCTTAAATCTTTGGCCTTTTGCGTCGTTTCCTCGACCCCTGTGCTGATACGCTAGCCGGATGACAGAAAGAAGAAACAGGCAGTTAGCAGATAGTACCGCCTCAGCCTGCCGGCAAATGGACCGTGAACGCCGCGCCCTTGCCAACCTCCGACTTGATCGAAAGCCGGGCGTTGTGGCGCGTCAGAATATGCTTGACGATGGACAGGCCAAGACCGGTTCCTTTCTGCGTGCGGCTGCTCTCCACGTCGACGCGATAGAAGCGCTCGGTAATGCGCGGTATGTGCTCTTCCGGGATGCCCGGGCCGTAGTCCCTGATGGTTACATCGATGCCCGGTTCCGGGCCGGCCTCGCCCCGCGCGATCGACACCGTGACGCGTCCGCCAGGCTGGCCGTATTTGCAGGCGTTTTCCAAGAGATTCTCGAACACCTGGAACAGCTCGTCGCGGTCTCCGGGCACGTCGAGCGGCCCCTCGGCGTAGTCGCGTTCGATGACGACGCCGTTCTCGCTGGCGAGCGGACCTAGTGAATCGATGACGCTGTCGATGGTCTGGCGCAGATCGACCTCGGTTCCCGGCCTCAGGTAAGGCTTCATTTCAAGCCTCGACAGCGACAGGAGATCGTCGATGAGGCGCGCCATGCGGCCGGTCTGGTTCTGCATGATCTGCAGGAACTGCTCGCGCGCCGCCGGATCGTTGCGGGCCGGGCCGCGCAACGTCTCGATGAAGCCCGAGATTGAAGCAAGCGGGGTGCGCAACTCGTGGCTGGCATTGGCTATGAAGTCAGCGCGCATGCGGTCGATGCGGCGCGTCTCACTCTGGTCCTTGAATACCAGCACATAGAGATCGGTGGCGTGGCCGACCGAGGACGCGCTGACCCGGTAGGCCCGTTCCACCGGCAGCTTCTCGGTGTAGTCGACGGCATCGGAGGCGACGGTTCCCGACAGCACGCCGTCCAGCAAGGCCTGCATTTCCGGCGCGCGGAATTTTAGCGACAGCGACAGGCCGGGCGCGATACCGACAAAGGCGGCAAAGGCGGCGGCATTGGCGTGGACGATGGTGGCGGTGCGGTCGAAGATGATCAGCGGATCGGCAACGGCAGCCGCAAGATATTCGCCGGAAAGCCGCTGCAGCCCACTCGCCTCGATCGTGGCAATGGTCTCAGCGGACCGGCTGGCGCCTCCGGTTGGCAGAAGCGCGGCGGCCAGCAGCACCGTCAACGCAGCCAGGACGACATAGGCGGAGATACCGGCAAAACCATAAACGGCCAGGGTGGCGATCGCACCGGCGGCAAGCAGCCATCGGCTGTTCCACAGCCGGCCGGCGACGGCCTGCCCCGTGGTTGTCCGCTCTGCGCCGGTGTCAGCCATTCGTGCTTTCCGTGCTTCTGCGCCGGTCCCGCCGAAACTTCCGCTGGACCGGGTTTGAGGCCCCCCATAGCATGAGTCCGCAAGCTGGAAAGGTTCCTCTCGATGAAAAAAGCCAAGGAAAGTCCCGCCGCAGAGCCGGCAAAGGGGCCGCTGAAGATCAAGGTGGACGGCAAGGAGCGGGAGTTCGACATCGAAAACCCCGAGCTTCCCAGCTGGATCGAGGACCACAAACTGACGGCAGGCGACTACCCCTACGACAAGAAAATGAAGACCGAGGAGTATGACGAGACGCTGGAGCGGCTGCAGATCGAACTGGTCAAGGCGCAGGCATGGCTGCAGGCGACCGGCAGCAGAGTGATGTCGCTGTTCGAGGGGCGCGATGCCGCCGGCAAGGGCGGCACCATCTCGGTGCTGCGCCAGTATCTCAATCCTCGAACCGCGCGCAACGTGGCGCTGACCAAGCCGACCCCAACCGAAGTCGGGCAATGGTACTACCAGCGCTACGTCGCCCATTTCCCGACATCGGGCGAATTCGTCACCTTCGACCGTTCCTGGTACAACCGCGGCGGCGTCGAGCCGGTGATGGGCTTCTGCACACCGGAACAGCATGCAAAATTCCTCGACGAGACGCCGCATTTCGAGCGGATGATCTCCAATGAGGGCATCTATTTCTTCAAATTCTGGCTCAACATCGGCCGCGAGACCCAGCTCGAACGGTTTCACGACCGCCGCTGGTCGCCGCTGAAGAACTGGAAGTTCTCGCCGATCGATATTGCCGGCATCACCAAATGGGACGACTACACCAAGGCGCGCGACCAGATGGTCGAGCGCACGCACAAACAGTTCGCGCCCTGGATCATCGTGCGGGCCAATGACAAGCGACGCTCGCGGCTGGCCGTCATGCGGCGCATCCTGTTGTCACTGCCCTATGATGGGCGCGATCTCGACGCCATCGGCAAGGAAGATAAGAAGATCGTCGGCGAAGGGCCGTCGTTTCTCGAGAAGTAGAGACTGGCCTCGATAGGCAGAGGCTGAAATTACAGAGCCCACCCGCACATGGAGGTGGGCTCTGTGGCCATTGTCTAAAGCGCGTCGCATTTGAACGGATTCACGCGACGCGCTTTAGGTCTTTGTTTCATGCATGTCGTTCTCTCAAAACCGGGGCCACTTTGAGCGACATGCATTAAAGCGCGTCGGGTGAAGACAGTCTCACGACGCCTGCCGCATGCCGAGCATGTGGGGGGTGCCCCTGGCCAACACCGGGGCGTGATGGTTGCGGCGCGAACGCACGACATCCAGCGTATGCTCGTTGAAGGTCAGCAGTGTGGCGACGACCTGCTGGTTGCCATAGGTGCGCTGGTAACCGAGCGGCGTCGCCAGGAAGTGCAACTGCAGCGTCCGCAGCACCCACACCGGCTCGACCTCGATAATGACCTGATCGACATTGCGAGCAAGGCCCCATTCGACGAAGCCGGCGATCAGTTCGGTGCCGACCGTAGACACGCCGCGCTTGCCATCGCGAAAGCCTGGCGCCACCGCGTAACGGGTTAGCTCCCAGACATTCGGTCCCGAAGGGCGCTTTCCCTCGCAGAGTTCCGGCATCACATCGCTAAGGAGATGCGGCCGTGTGGTCGGCAGCATCCGATGATAGCCTGCAAGCTCGCCATTGCGTATGACAAGGTGGTGTTCGGCCTCATCATGGTCGAATTGATCGATTTCGAGGCCGTCCGGGCGATCGAGATCGGTCCACCGCATCTCATCGACGAAGACCTTGTAACGCAGGCGATGGACGGCCTCCCATAGGTCGGGACGTTCCATCAGTTGTTGAGTGGTAAGGGAAAATAGCATTAGCCGTCTCCTGGGCTTAAGAGGAAGATACGGCCGGGCTTTCCCGAAAAAATTGCGCGAAGGTGTTGGCAAGGATTTCCAGGCTGCCACAGCCGACATGGCTAATATAGCTGCGTCTAAACGCCTCCGCGATGGCGTGCACCCTGTTGGCGACGCCGAGTCTGCTTTTGGCGTTAAGAAAGCATTAGCCGTCTCAAGAGGACGACAGGGGCCGGTCTTTTCTGAAGATATGACGCCAACAATGCGGCCATAAATTTCGGGCCGCCAGAACCGGCCTAGCTGATATAGCCGTGCCTGACTGCTTCGGCGACTGCCTGCACACGGTTGGCGGCGCCTAGTTTGCTCTTGGCGTTGAGAAGGTGTTTCTCAGAGGTATGCTCCGAGATGCCGAGGATCTGCGAAATCTCCCACTCGGATTTTCCGACCGCCGCCCATTGCAGGCATTCGCGCTCGCGCGGCGTCAATTCAATGTGATCGATAGATTTGCCGGCCGTCGTTTGAAGCTGCATGGCGCGGCCGATGGCATAGGTGGAGGCCAGCGAGACCATTGCGAATTCGGCTTCGGACAGTTCGACCGCCTCACCGCCCAGCGAGACCAGCGCGATCTGGCCTTCGAGCGTGATCAGCGGGAAGGCGAGGCCGTCACGCAGCTTGAACTGGCGGGCGTCGCGCATTACCTCGGCGCTGCTCTTGTCGGCGGGCATGCTTTGAACGGCATCGCGCCATTGGAATGGCGCCCGAAACTGCTTCAAATGGCTGACGACCGGATCGTGGTCGACGTAGTTGCGCGATAAGTAACGCTCCAGCCATTCGCTAGGCCAATCGCAGAGCAGCACATGGTCCTTCGTCTGGCTGCTTGGTGTACCGGGCTGCGGCACCGTTGCGGCTATCAGGGCCGTCAATCCGAAATTCGAGGTGACACTAAGTAGCTGCTCGCACACCGCAGCCGACGTGTCGGCACGCTGCACCCGGTCAATATATTCAAGTGTCCGGTCAAAATAACCCATCGCAACATCTACCCCATGTTGCCTACCGCTCTTGAGACCGATGCTACGTGCCTGACCCGCACTTCGCCATCAACCCCGGATTGCATAGCCACATCCTTAGCTTTTCTAACGCCAGCGACCGCCAACCTCGGGCCGACTCTGTGCGGCTATTTGCAACCTCACCAAAGCATAACCCGAAATTTGCCCGTTGAAATCAAAAACAATTGTGCCTGCGCCGTTTTCGTATCACAAGCCAACGGCCAAGACGGGCGGAGTTTTTTCGTGACACCTCGCTGGATAGCCATCGCCTTACTGTCGATGCTGATGGGAGTGCAGCCGTTTGCCGGCGCTGCGCGAGCCGCGGAACCGCAGGTACCGGTGCTTTGGGATGCCAAGGAGCGGCTGCCGAAACCGGACCTTTCGGCGCTGCCAAGGCTCAGGTTCCTCACCACAACCGATTTCCCGCCCTTCAATTTTCTCGACGGCACGGGCCGACTGTCCGGCTTCCACATCGACCTGGCGCGGGCGATTTGCGCCGAACTCGACATCGCCGACAAATGCCAGATCCAGGCGCTGCCCTGGGCCGAACTCGACGACGCGTTGCAGAAGGGCGAAGGCGAGGCGATCATCGCCGGCATCGCCGCAACGCCGGAGACGCGGGCGAAGTACAGCTTTTCGCGCTCCTATCTACAGTTTCCGGCGCGCTTCATCATGCCGAAGACCAAGGCCTTCGCCGAGCCGATCCTCGACAAATTGCGCTCGAAGCGGGTCGGCGTGCTGGCCGGCTCGGCGCATGAAAAGATGCTGCGCGATTATTTCGGCACCGTGCAGATCATCCGCTTTCAACGGCCGGAAGACCTCTACAGCGACTTGAAGAGCGCCAAGATCGATGCCGCCTTCGGCGACGGCATGCGCTTTTCCTTCTGGCTGGGCGGCACGGACGCCGCCGGTTGCTGCCGCTTCGCCGGTGGACCCTACCTGGCGCCGGAATATCTGGGGTCCGGCATGACCATTGCCACCCGGGCCAGCGACCCAGCGCTGGCCGCAGCCATGGACTACGCGCTGCAGGAGATATCGGTGAAAGGCACCTTCGCCGAATTCTACCTGCGCTATTTCCCGGTCAGTTTCTTCTGATCCGGTTCCCGGTCAGCTTTTTCTGATCCGGTCCCGGTCAGCTTCCTTTAGGGGCTGGATCAGGTCAGCGTGCGCAGGCGGGCCTTCGCCCCGCGCGCGATGGCTGCGGCGGTCAGCGTGTCGAGATCGAGCTCACGCCGGATCAACTGCAGCACCCGCAATTCCTCCATGCGCATTTCTAGATCGACGGCGGCAACCTCGAAGGCCGCGGCATAGGCGGTGTCGTGCAGCCGTTCGGGCAAAGTCTCGGCGACACGCTCGAGCACGCCTTCCAACCCATCCTTTTCATGCAGCATCTTCTGGCAGTCCTGCGCAATGGCGATCAGCCTGTCCTGCTTGAAATCCTCGAACACCGGCCAGCTGCGGACGACGTCGCCGATGCGCGCCAGTTCGATATCGGTCATGTCGCGATCGGAAGCCGAGGTGATGACCATCAGGTAGATCAGGGCTTCATGGGTGGACGGCAACGGCATTCAAAACTCCTTGATAGTGAGGGTCGAAGGTAGGGACGCCACGGCGCCGTCGCAACGAAAACGCCTGATATCGTTGACGCTCCGCCCTGTCGCGCCTAGAGACCCGGTTGAAAATCTTACCAGCCGCGAAAGCCGGCCATGACTGGAACTTTGACATGACGGGATCAAACATCGCCGATCTCAACCCCGAAATGCTTGCGGCAGCCGCCGAAAGCAAGGCCTGGCCGTTCGAGGAAGCCAAAAAGATCATCGAGCGCTACAAGGGCGGCGACATCCCGGAGATCGTCCTGTTCGAGACCGGCTACGGCCCGTCGGGCCTGCCGCATATCGGCACGTTCGGCGAGGTCGCGCGCACCTCGATGGTGCGCCATGCCTTTCACGTGCTGACCGGGAACAAGGTCAAGACCAAGCTGCTCTGCTTCTCCGACGATATGGACGGCATGCGCAAAATCCCCGACAATGTGCCGGATCGCGCAGCGCTCGAGCCCTATCTGCATATGCCGCTGTCGGCGGTGCCCAATCCGTTCGGCGGCGACTATCCGAGCTTTGGCGACCACAACAACGCGATGCTGTGCCGCTTCCTCGACACGTTCGGCTTCGACTACGAATTCGCCAGCGCCACGCAGTACTACAAGGCCGGCCGCTTCGATGCGATGCTGGTGCGCGCCGCCGAGCGCTATGAGCAGATCATGGCGGTGATGCTGCCGACGCTGGGGCCGGAGCGGCAGGCAACCTACAGCCCGTTCCTGCCGATCTCGCCGAAGAGCGGGCGCGTGCTCTACGTGCCGATGAAGCATGTCGACGCCAAGGCCGGCAACATCACCTTCGACGATGAGGGCACCGAGACCACGCTTTCGGTGACCGGCGGGAAGGTCAAGCTGCAGTGGAAGCCGGATTTCGGCATGCGCTGGGCAGCGCTCGGCGTCGATTTCGAAATGTTCGGCAAGGACCACCAGACGAACGCGGTGATCTACGACCGCATCTGCAACATTCTCGGCGGGCGCGCGCCCGAGCATTTCGTCTACGAACTGTTCCTGGACGAGAACGGCCAGAAGATCTCGAAGTCGAAGGGCAACGGGCTGACCATCGACGAATGGCTGCGCTACGCGCCGACCGAAAGCCTCGGCCTCTATATGTACCAGCGGCCAAGGCAGGCGAAAAAGCTCTATTTCGACGTCATCCCACGCGCCGTCGACGAGTACTACACCTTCCTCAACGCCTATCCGCGCCAGGACTGGAAGGAGCGGCTGGGCAATCCGGTCTGGCACATGCATGACGGCAAGCCGCCTTCCATCGACATGCCGGTGCCGTTCTCGCTGCTGCTCAACCTGGTCAGCGCCTCCAACGCGCAAAACAAGGATGTGCTGTGGGGCTTCATCTCGCGCCATGCATCTGGCGTGACGCCGGCGACGCATCCCGAACTCGACCAGCTGGTCGGTTTCGCCATCCGCTACTTCGACGATTTCGTGAAGCCGACGAAGACCTTCCGGCCGGCCGACGATGTCGAACGCCTGGCGCTGGAGGCTCTTGGCAACGCGCTTGCTGGCCTGCCGGCCGGCGCCGACGGCGAAGCGATCCAGAACGCTTCGCTCAACGTCGCGCGCAAGATCGAACGCTATCAGGACCATTCGAAGAAGAGCCCGGACGGCGGCCCTGGTGTCTCGGGCGCTTTCTTCCAGATGATCTACCAGGTGCTGATCGGCCAGGAACGCGGACCGCGCTTCGGTTCGTTCGCAGCCCTCTACGGCATCGCCGAAACCCGCGCGCTCATTGAGCGGGCGCTGGCTGGTCAGCTGGCGGCGTAATTTCCGTCCCGGCCGGCGGCGTGTCTATCGCCGGGGCATCGAGGATCGGTTGCGACGCCGTCGGTGCCGCAACAGGCGTTGGCGCCGGTGGCAGGCCGCCAAGATCGGGCGCGGCGCCGAAGACGCCCTTCTTGGCGGCGCGCGCCTTGTCGCCCGCTTCGACATAGGGGCCGCCTGCCGTGGCGCGCGCCCAGCCGTTTTCGACCAGCCACTGGCCGACATCCAGCTTGCCGATGCGGCATTCGGCGGCGATCAGCGCACGGTCGGCCTCCGGCGGCACCTTGCAGGCAACGGCCCGGCCGCGCAGGAAAGACCGGAACGCGGTGCGCGCCCTGATACCGCAAGCCCAGGACTTGCCGCCCTCGGTGCAGGTCTCGTCTTGCCTGACGATGTCGATGCCGGAGACCGTCACGGAATAACCATTGGCTTCGATCAGGCCGGCGGCGGCCGCGACCGGCTGGAACAGTTTTGTTCCTCCCCAGTCGTCGACCGCTCTGCGCCCACGCGGCTTGGGCGGCCCGGCCAGCGCCAGGTCGCTCAGCGGCGCGCGTGGCTCAACCCGTTCAAGTTCTTCTACCGGCAGCGGCGGCGGAGCGATGGCCTCGGGATCGATCGCCCTCGAATGCACCTGAGGCGAGTGCATCGGAGGCTTGACGGGCTGGACCTCGGGGATCGCCGACGTCGCCGGCTCCTCGGGCACGGCCTCGGTGTCCGGGTCGATCTGGTCGACGGTGATGGCGGTGCTTTCGCGATGCAGCGCGCGACCGCCGGCGACGACAATGGCGACCATCACCGGGATCGCCAGGAGGGCTATGAGGATTTGAAGCAGACGCACCGCGAGACCTACTGGCTTGCCCAGACGATCCGCGCCACCCATTCGACATCGCGCATCGCGATGTCGCGGTCCGGGTGGTCGGGGTTGAGCGAGATCAGCACGATCGATTTCGTCGTCTGGCGGTCGAGCACCTTGGCCATGACTTCGCCGGCATTGGTCTTGACGACGACGCGGTCGCCCTTTCGGGTAGCGGCCCCCGGCTCGACGATCAGCACATCGCCATTGCGGTACAGCGGCAGCATGGAATCACCCTGCACCTTCAACGCATAAGAGGTTTCGGTTGCCCGCGCCGGAAGCTCGACAAGGTCCCAGCCCTGGCCGGAGGGATAGCCGGCATCATCGAAGAAGCCGCCGGCGCCGGCCTGGGCGAAGCCGAGCAGCGGCACCGCCGAACGCTGCGGGCCTAACGAGCCCGAAGCTGTCTTGGCGCGACCTTCGACCAGTCCGGTGAATTCGTCGAGCGAAGCGCCGGTCGCCTCGATGATCTTGGCCAGCGATTCGGTCGAGGGCCAGCGCGGCCGCCCATCCGAGGACAGCCGCTTCGACTTGTTGAAAGCGGTGGAGTCCAGACCGGCTCGCCGGGCCAGGCCGGAGGCCGACAGCGAATAGCGCTCGGCGAGAGCGTCGATGGCTGCCCAAACTCGGTCATGCGAGAGCAATTCGCTCTCCTCAAAACAGGAAAAAATACCTTTTCCTTCTAACGCGCGGTCATCCGATTGTCCACCGGCGCGCGGCCCGATCTCTCAAAAAGCTGCGTGCGGCGAAGTCGTCATGGATGCCTCAAACTGCCTTGGGCAGGCTGCGCAATCCTTGATGGGAGGTCATGCAAACCCGCTCGGCCTCGGTCGGCGGCCGCGGTTGAACGGAGCGGGCAAGCGTCCTATTGGACGCGCCAAGGACGCAGTAGCATTTGATTTGGCGCATGATCCTTTCCGAAAATCGATTCCGATTTTCGGGGTCAGCGCGAGGTCGGCGAGCATCACGTAGCGGGCGTTGTTGAGATGGAGGTTGAAGTCGATGTCGGCAGGCAGCGAAAAGCCAGCCGACTTTCGCTGCCGACCGCGTAAGGGCCACGGCGCCTTGCCGTGGCCATCATGCGCGCAAGGCGCCCTCGCTCAAGCGGCCTTCTTCACCTCGCCTTTCGCATAGGGGTCGAAGCGCTGGTAGAAGGTCTCGCCCTTCTCGGCCAGGTCGAGCAGCAGCTTGGGCGCCTTGAACTCGGCGCCGTATTTCTTCTGCAGGCCCTTGGCTATTCTGACGAACTCCCCCGCGCCGATGCCGTCGATATAGGACAGCGCGCCGCCGGTGAATGGCGCGAAACCGAAGGCGAGGATCGAGCCGACATCGGCCTCGCGCGGATCGGTGACGATGCCCTCTTCCATCACCCGCGCGGCTTCCAGCGCAATGGTTACCAGCAGGCGCTGCTGCAGTTCCTCATAGTCGACCTTCTCGGCCTCCAGCTGCGGATAGAGATCCTTCAGGCCCGGCCACAGCTTCTTCTTGGCAGGCTTGGCGGGATAGTCGTAAAAACCCTTGCCGTTCTTGCGGCCGAAGCGGCCATGGGTGTCGACCAGCGTGTTGATCAACGCCATCTGCCTGGGGTCGACGGCCTTGTCGCCGAGGTCCCTGATGGTCTGCTTCATAATCTTCTGGGCAAGGTCGATCGCCGTCTCGTCGGTCAGCGCCAGCGGGCCGACCGGCATGCCGGCGGCCTTGGCGGCGTTCTCGATCATCGGCGCCGGAACGCCTTCGATCAGCATCTTGTAGGCTTCCGACATGTAGCGCAGCACGCAGCGGTTGACGTAGAAGCCGCGCGTGTCGTTGACGACGATCGGCGTCTTCTTGATGGCGCGCACGAAATCGATCGCGGTGGCCAGCGCCTTGTCGCCGGTCTTCTTGCCCAGGATGATCTCGACCAGCATCATCTTGTCGACCGGCGAGAAGAAGTGGATGCCGACGAAATTCTTCGGCCGCGCCGAATTCTTGGCCAGTGCGGTGATCGGGATGGTCGAGGTGTTGGAGGCGAAGATCGCCGACGATTTCAGCACGGCTTCGGCCTGCTCGGTGGCAGCCTTCTTGACGGCCGAATCCTCGAACACCGCCTCGACCACCAGATCGCAGCCGGCGAGATCGGCATAGTCGGCCGACGGCGTGATCAGCGACAGAAGTCTGTCCTTCTCCTCGGGCTTGACGCGGCCCTTCTTGACCTGATCGGAGATCAGGCTGTCGGAATGCGTCTTGCCCTTTTCGGCCGACGCCATGTCGCGGTCGAGCAGGACGACCGGGATGCCGGCCTTGGCGGTGACAAAGGCGATGCCGGCACCCATGAAGCCGGCGCCGAGAATACCGATCTTCTTGAACTTGGTCTCCGGCACGCCGGCCGGGCGGCGGGCGCCCTTGTTGAGCTCCTGCAGCGAGACGAACAGCGAGCGGATCATCGCTGCTGCTTCCTTCGACTGCATGATTTCGGTGAAATAGCGCTGTTCGATCCGCAGACCGGTGTCGAACGGCACTAGCAGGCCCTCATAGACGCATTTCAGGACGGCCGCGGCGGCCGGATAATTGCCGTAGGTCTCGCGGCGCAGGATGGCGATGGCCGGCGGCCACAGATTGAAGCCGGCGGGCGAATAGATCAGGCCGCCGGGCAGCTTGAAGCCCTTCTCGTCCCAGGGCTGGACGGCTTTCAGGCCGTTCCTGATCATCGCCTTGGCGGTCTCGATCAGCTTGCCGGGTTCGGCGATCTCGTGGATCAGCCCCATCGCCTTGGCTTTCTGCGGCGACAGCGTCTGGCCGGTGGTCAGCATCTGCAACGCCTGCTGCTGGTCGGTCAGGCGCGGCACGCGTTGGGTGCCACCGGCGCCGGGGAAGATGCCGACCTTGACTTCCGGCAAGGCCATCTTGACCTTTTCGGAGTCAGCGGCAACGCGGCCATGACAGGCCAGCGACAGCTCGAACGCGCCGCCCATGCAGGTACCGTTGATCGCCGAGACCCAAGGTTTGCCCGACGTTTCGAGCTTGCGCCACAAGCCACCCATGCGGCCGGCATTGTCGAACAAAAGCTGTGCCGCCTTCTCCGGGTCCTTGGTCTTCTCCTTGGCAAATACGGCCAGCATCTTCTGCAGCATGGTCAGGTCGGCGCCGCCGGAGAAGCTGTCCTTTCCCGAGGTGATCACCGCGCCCTTGATGGCGGCGTCGGCCACCACCTGGTCGATGATCTTGTCGAGCTCGTTCATCACCTCTTCGGTGAAGACGTTCATCGAGCGGTCCGGCATGTTCCAGGTGACCATCGCGATGCCGTCTGCGTCCGTGTCGACCGTGAAGTTTGTATAAGTCATGTCTCTCTCCTTCCGGCCGAAAATCAGACGCGTTCGATAATCGTTGCGGTGCCCATGCCGGCGCCGATGCAGAGCGTCACCAGAGCGGTGTTCAAATCGCGGCGCTCGAGCTCGTCCAGCACCGTGCCCAGGATCATCGCGCCGGTGGCACCGAGCGGATGGCCCATGGCGATGGCGCCGCCATTGACGTTGATCTTGTCGTGCGGGATTTCGAATGCCTGCATGTAGCGCAGCACCACCGAGGCGAAGGCCTCGTTAAGCTCGAACAGGTCGATATCCGACAGCTTCATCTTGGCGCGCTTCAGAAGCTTCTCGGTGACGTCGACCGGACCGGTAAGCATCAGCACCGGCTCGGAGCCGATGTTGGCAAAGGCGCGGATGCGGGCGCGTGGCTTCAGGCCCATCGTCTTGCCGGCCTTCTTCGAGCCGAGCAGTACGGCGGCCGCGCCATCGACGATGCCGGACGAGTTGCCGGCATGGTGGACGTGGTTGACCTCTTCCACCTCAGGGTGCTTCTGCACGGCGACCGCGTCGAAGCCGCCCATTTCACCAGGCATGACGAAGGACGGGTTGAGCGAGGCCAGCGACTGCATGTCGGTCGACGGCCGCATATGCTCGTCATGATCGAGGATGGTGAGGCCGTTCTGGTCCTTGATCGGTATGACGGAGTTCTTGAAACGGCCATCGGCCCAGGCCTTGCCGGCGCGCTTCTGGCTCTCGACCGCATAGGCATCGACGTCGTCGCGCGAAAAACCATATTTGGTGGCGATCAAATCGGCCGATATGCCTTGCGGCACGAACCAGCCGGGCAGGCCGACGGACGGGTCCATGAACCAGGCGCCGCCCGAGGCGCCCATGCCGACGCGCGACATCGATTCCACGCCGCCTGCAATGACGATCTCGTCGGCGCCTTGAGCGATCTTGGCGGCGCCGAAATTGATGGCGTCGAGACCCGAAGCGCAGAAGCGCGATATCTGCATGCCCGGCGCCTTGTTGTCGTAGCCGGCCTCGAAGGCGGCGGCGCGCGGGATGACGGAGCCGGCCTCGCCCACTGGGTCCACGCAGCCGAAGATGATGTCGTCGACGTTTGCGGTGTCGAGGCCGTTGCGGTCGCGCAGCGCCTCAAGCGTCCTGGCGGCGAGCCGCACCGCCGGCACTTCGTGCAGCGAGCCATCCTTCTTGCCCTTGCCGCGCGGTGTGCGCACGGCGTCATAGACATAAGCTTCAGCCATTTGCTTGCTCCTTGCTTTGCCGACGTTGCTCTCAGAGAGAGCGGCCGATCAGCAATTTCATGATCTCGTTGGTGCCGCCGTAGATGCGCTGGACGCGGGCGTCGCGGAACATGCGGGCGATCGGATATTCATTCATGTAGCCATAGCCGCCATGCAATTGAAGGCATTCGTCGACGACTTTTCCCTGCAGGTCCGAGAGCCAGTATTTCGCCATCGACGCCGTCACCGGATCCAGCCCGCCATTGATGTGGCGGGTGACGCAATCATTGTAGAAGACGCGGCCGATGGTGGCCTCGGTCTTCAGTTCGGCGAGCTTGAACTGGGTGTTCTGGAACTCGATGATCGCTTTGCCGAAGGCCTTGCGACCCTTGACGTAGTCGATGGTCAGCGCCAGGGCGCGTTCGATCATGGCGATCGCGCCGGTGCCGATCTGCAGGCGCTCCTGCGGCAATTGCTGCATCAGCTGGATGAAGCCCTGTCCCTCTTCGTGGCCAAGCAGGTTCGAGGTCGGCACGCGCAGATCATTGAAGAACAGCTCCGACGTGTCGTTGGCCTTCAGGCCGATCTTGTCGAGGTTGCGGCCGCGTTCGAAGCCTTCGGCCTCGTCGGCCTCGACGACGATCAGCGAGGTGCCCTTGGCGCCTTTGGCCGGATCGGTCTTGGTGACGACGATGATGAAATTGGCCAGTTGGCCATTGGTGATGAAGGTTTTCGAACCGTTGATCTTGTACTGGTTGCCGTCCTTCTCGGCGCGCGTCTTGACGCCTTGCAGGTCGGAGCCGGCGCCCGGCTCGGTCATTGCGATGGCGCCGATCAGTTCGCCGGTCGCCAGTTTCGGCAGCCATTTCTTCTTCTGCTCTTCCGAGCCGTAGTGAAGGATGTAAGGAGCAACGATCGCGTTGTGGAGACCGATGCCGAAACCGTCGACGCCGACATGGCCGATCGCCTCGATGATGGCGCTCTCATGCGCGAAGGTGCCGCCGGAGCCGCCATATTCCTCCGGCATAGAGGCGCAGAGCAGGCCGGCGGCACCCGCCTTGCGCCAGCTCTCGCGGTCGACCATCTCGTTCTTCTCGAACTCGTCGTAGCGCGGCGCGATCTCTTCCGACATGAAGCGGTGCGCCATGTCGTAGAGCATGCCGACCTCGTCCGCCGCCCAGGCGGGCTTCGGCAAGGAGAGCACTTCGGCTGGATTTGTCATGCCGTTTCTCCCGCGCCAACGTCCCCCTCCCCCTCGAGGGGAGGGTGGCCGCGAAGCGGTCGGGTGGGGTCGCCGATGACGTGCTCGACCTTATCTTCGGAATTGACGCGGGTTTGGGGCATTGCGATCATCTCCTACGAAAGCGCCAACCAGCCGGCGCACTGCACGCAAGGACCCCTCCCGGCCCTTCGGGCCACCCTCCCCTCAAGGGGGAGGGGGACGCCAGCCATTTCTAGAACGCTTCCGCAGGCAGCGCCATTAGCGTGTCCGCACCACTGGAAATGCGGGCGAGATGTGCCGATGTCTCGGGCATGATCCGCTCCATGAAGAAGCGCGCCGTCACCACCTTGTTATCGTAAAAAGCCCCATTTTCGTGGACAGATTGGGAGCCATTGGCCCCGGTCTTACCGAGCGCGGCCTTGGCCATCTGCGCCCACATATAGCCCAGCGCGACCAGGCCGAAGAGATGCATGTAATCGGTCGACGCGGCGCCGGCATTGTCGGGCTTGGCCATGCCGTTCTGCACCAGCCACATGGTCGCCGCCTGCAGATCGTTGAGGCCCTTCTTCAGCGCCTTGGTGAAAGGCGCCAGCTTCTCGTCGGCGCGGTTCTCCTCGCAGAACTCGCCGACGTCCTTGAAGAAGGCCTGCACGGCGCGGCCGCCATTCAGCCCAAGCTTGCGGCCGACGAGGTCGAGCGCCTGGATGCCGTTGGCGCCTTCATAGATCATGGCGATGCGGGCATCGCGCACGAACTGGCTCATGCCGTGCTCTTCGATGTAGCCGTGGCCCCCGAACACCTGCTGCGCCATGACTGCATGGTCAAAACCCTTGTCGGTGAGCACGCCCTTGATCACCGGCGTCAGCAGGCCGGTATAGTCGTCGGCCGCCTGGCGATCCTTGTCGTCGGCGGAGCGGTGGGCGATGTCGGACTTGATCGCCGTCCACAGCGCCAGCGCGCGGCCGGCCTCATTGAAGGCCTTCATGGTCATCAGCGAGCGGCGGATGTCGGGATGGACGATGATCGGATCGGCTTGTCTGTCCGGCGCCTTGGCGCCAGACAGCGAGCGGCCCTGCAGCCGGTCCTTGGCGTAGGAGACCGCGTTCTGGTAGGCGATCTCGGACAGCGACAGGCCCTGCAGGCCGACGCCGAGGCGGGCTTCGTTCATCATCGTGAACATCGCCTTCAGGCCGCCATTGGCCTCACCGAGCAGCGTGCCTTCGGCCTCGTCATAATTCATGACGCAAGTCGAATTGCCGTGGATGCCCATCTTCTCCTCGATCGAACCGCAGGAGAGCGTGTTCTTCTCGCCCGGATTGCCCGAGGCATCGAGCTTCAGCTTTGGCACGATGAACAGCGAGATGCCCTTCACGCCTGCCGGCGCACCTTCGATGCGGGCCAACACGAGATGGACGATGTTTTCCGACATGTCGTGCTCGCCGGCCGAGATGAAGATCTTCTGGCCTGAAATCTTGTAGGTGCTGTTGCCGTTCGGCACCGCCTTGGTGCGCAGCAGGCCGAGATCGGTGCCGCAATGCGGCTCGGTCAGGTTCATGGTGCCGGTCCAGGACCCCTCGACCAGCTTCGGAAGCCATGTCGCCTTCTGCTCGTCGGTGCCGTGGGTGATGATCGCCGCGATCGCGCCTTGCGTCAGGCCGGGATACATCATCAGCGCCATGTTGGCCGAAACCATGTATTCGGCAACCGCGGTGTGCACGGCATAGGGCAGCCCCTGGCCGCCGAACTCGACGGGCGCCGCCAGTCCCATCCAGCCGCCTTCGCGATACTGGTCGTAGGCTTCCTTGAAGCCCTTCGGCGTCGTCACCGAGCCGTCCTCATGGCGCACGCAGCCTTCCATGTCACCGACGCGGTTCAGAGGATGCATAACGTTTTCGGCGAGCTTGGCGCCTTCGGCGAGGATCGCCTCGACAACGTCGGGCGTCGCTTCGGCAAATCCGGGAAGGTTGGAGTAGCGCTGATAACCCAGCACCTCGTTGAGCACGAACAGCGTGTCCTGGACCGGCGCCCTGTAGATCGGCATGTGTTTCCTCCACCATGCGGGTCTTGGCCGCGAGATCGGGCCCCGAACATGAGGTTGGGGGCGGCATGCGGGCCAATGTTGAAAGCGGAATAGCAAAAATTGACGTTTGCGTAAACGTCAATTTTATCGCCGGGACAAAATTTACCTATGCCAGCCTATCGGCACGAGCGGTGCATGCTTTGCGCAAAGCGAGGGGGGTCAAACAAAAAGAGCCGCGCGGGCGGCCGCGCGGCTCTTCCGTTCAAAGCTTTCGCCGGGAGCTGCGGAGCAAAATCAGCTGGCGGCGCTGGCCGGGGCCGAACGCTCGGACAGCATCTGGCGCACGGCCGACATCGAGCCGCTCAACTCGTTGATGGCGTCGTCGATCAGCGCGCGCTGCTTCTGCAGGCGGGCAAGCTGCTTCTCCGACTTGTCGAGAGCCAGCCGCAGCTGCTTGGTGTTGGATCCCGTCGGATCGTAGAGATCCATCATCTGCTTGACGTCGCGTAACGAGAACCCGACTTTGCGGCCGAGCAGGATCAGCTTCAGCCGCGCCTTGTCGCGACGCGTGTAGAGCCGCGTCGCCCCATCGCGCTTTGGATTGAGCAGGCCCTTGTCTTCATAGAACCGCAGCGTGCGCAGCGTCACGCCGTATTTCTTGGCCATCTCGCCGATGCGCACCAGCTCCTCACCGGCTTCGGCAGACATATTGTTGGTGTTGGCCGCGGCTTCGCCGGGCGAAACAAGTTTCATAGTCACTGGCTTTCCCCTGTCGTGGCATCGCGGTCTCGGACCTTGCAACGCCTGAGTGGAAGCGGGGGCATGCTTCCAGTCGTGGTTTCAACTAATGCATCGCAAAAGGCACGAACGGCGCCCCTCTTACGTTTACGTCAATTCTATATCGATAGCCGCCGCATGACGCAAGGGCGTTCTGGGATTGCGAAACCTTATGCCGCACCCCCGGCGCCGGGTCCGAACGGGCACCGCCTGTATTTCAGCAATGCCGTAACTTCTTAAGCTTGGTTAACGCCTTGTTTACCACGATGGGTGAAATGTGCGGATGTTGGTCACCCGTGTTTATCCTGTAGCGAATTTTTCACGGTTTTTCGGAGAGCGGGCCTGGCCCGGGAAGCTCGTCTTTCGCCGCAGCAGTGCCGCGCGGCCGCCTTCGTTCCCGACAAGGACTTGGGAAACTGGCAGCAAGCCAGCCATTCTGAAAACGGACGCATCGATGAACAGCAAGCGGTCCTATCTCGATACACTCAACGCCGGCAGGCCGCGCAGGCCGAACACCACGCTTGATGAATTGAACCGCTCGCTGGAAACGCTGGAGCAGCGGCTGGAGCGCAAGCGCGAGGACGCCGCCGAGCGCTTCGATCCGCGCCGGCCCGCCCCGGAGCCGCGCTACGCAAGTGCCCAGCCCTACGCCCCGCCGCCGCGCTGGTACGAGGACCCGCAGCCCGCGCCGCGGCCGAAAAGCCCTGTGACGGCCGCCTTCGACCAGAACTATCAGGCCATCGCGCGCGACATCGACCGCGTGCGCGGCCAGGAAGACAGCGTCGCCGTGGTCGGCAAGATCGCCGGCGAATTGCGTGGCCTGCGCGAGGAACTGCGCCATCAGATGACGGCCGGCCTGCAGCGCGAATTCGCCGCGTTGCGCAAGGACATCGAACGGGCCTTCCAGGCGAGCAACCAATCGGGTGGTCAGGCAGGCGGCTTGCCCGGCAAGGGCAGCGCCGAACTCGGCGTCGAATTCGAGCGGCTGTCCGGCGCCATCCAGACGCTGGCCGAGAAGAGCGACGACCGAAGCGTCAACATGCTGCGGCTCGAGCTCGAGCAGGTAAAGACGGCGCTCGACACATTGGCGCGCGAGGAAAGCGTGCTGAAGGTCGACCGCCGCTGGGACGATTTCGACCGCCGCTGGAGCGCGTTCGAGGACCGTGTCGACGCCGACCAGCGCAACCGCGCCGACGGCCCCGGATTTTCGGCCCTGACCGACCGGCTCGAACAGATCAGCAATGCGGTCCACAATCTGCCGGAATCGTTGTCGCTGCGCTCGATGGAAGAAAAGGTCCGCACGCTTGCCGGCGCCGTCGATCATTTCGTCAGCCAGCAGAGCAACCGCGGCGGCGACACGCTTGGCCTGATCGACGAACGGCTCGATGAGATTTCGCGCGCCATCGTCGCCTCGACCGTCGCCGCACAGGCCAATTCCTTCGACCCCGAACCGTTCGAGCGCATCGAGAAGCGGATCGCCTCGCTGGCGCAGCAGATCGAGGAAGTCGTGCAGGTTCGTCCGAGCGGCGAGGTTCTCGACCGTCTCAGCACGCTGTCGAACAGGGTCGACGAGCTTGCCGGCCGCGCCAATCTGCCGGAACAGGCGATGGAGCGCCTCGGCAAGCAGATCGCGATGATCGCCGACAAGATCGATCGCGCCCCGGCCATGCCCGACGCCGACTATATCTTCCAGGGTCTGGAACAGCGCTTCGACGTGCTGTCGGGCATGATGGAACGTCGGCAGGGCGACGCCATCGAACAGGGCAACATGCTGTTTCGCGATCTCGAGCGGCGGCTGGACGAGGTTGCCGACCGGCTGGACCAGCGCCAGCCGCAGGCTGACAGCGCCGGCATCATGGACGCCATCGATGCACGCTTCACCGCGCTCGCCCAACGCATGGAGACGCGCATTCCCGATCCTGCCAACGAGGCGGCGATCCGCGGCCTGGAAAGCCGGCTCGAAGACATTTCAAGCCGGCTGGAATCGTCGGCCGCGCAGGTCGCCGGCATCGATCCGGCACTGATCCGCAGCCTCGAGGCGCAGGTCTCCGGCCTATCGGCTCACCTGTCGAAGCCCGGCACGCCGCTGCCGGAATTCGAGGACATCAGCCCGCGTCTCAACGAAATCGAGAAGTCGCTGGCCGGAACCCGCGAATCCATCATGGGCGCGGCACGGGAAGCGGCCGAGAGCGCCGTGCGCTCGCTGGCAGATTCCAACGCCAACACCGCGGCCGTTACCGGCCTTGCCCAGGATCTGAAGACGCTGGAAGCGCTGACGCGCCGTTCGGACGAGCGCAATTCACGGACATTCGAGGCTATCCACGACACGTTGCTCAAGATCGTCGATCGTCTGGGCTCGCTGGAGACCAGCGAACCGGCCGAGGCGGTGAGCGAGCTTCTGGATGCCCAGGCCGAGCCGGCGCGGCGGGCCCGCGCTGCACGCGCCTCCAAGATTTCGGTGCAGGACGCGCCGTCGATGGATATCGACCAGCCGCTGCCGCTGACCGGAGACATGGCCGACCTGGACGGCCGCGCCGCCGCCATCATGCGCAGCGAGCCGGATATGCGCAGCGACCCGGGTACGCGTAGCGACCCGGTCATGGGCAGCGAACCAGTGCGGCGCTCGCCAGCCGAAGCTGCCGCGGCCGCTGCCCAGGCAGCGCTCGGTTCCGACAGGATTGCCGAGAAAGGCGAAGGCACGGCCAAGAAGTCGCTGTTCGGAGGATTGGCGCGCGCCTTCAGGGGCAAGAAGCCGGCTGACATGCCGCCGCTTGCCGGCTCGGGGCCCAATGTCGACATGCCGAGCGTCGATCTCGACGAGCCGCTCGATCCGAAGCTCGCCAACCGGCCGTTGGAGCCGGGCTCCGGCGCGCCCGACCTCAACGCCATCATGAAGCGCGTCCGCGACGAGCGTGGCCCACCGGTGCGCCAAAACTCCGGCGATGCATCGAAATCCGACTTCATTGCCGCGGCCAGGCGCGCGGCGCAAGCCGCGGCCGCCGAGGCCGACGCACTGAAACGCCAGTCCACCATGAAGGGCCCGGTCAAGGCGCTTCGTATCGGCGACCTGCTCAAGGCGCGGCGCAAGCCGATCCTGATGGGAGCGGTCGCGATCATGCTGGCGCTTGCCGGCCTCCAGTTGGGCAAGGCCTTCTTCGCCGACCCGGTCGAGGTCGCAAGCAACGATACAGCGCCGATCGTCGCCTCGCAGCCGGTCGAGACTGCCTCGGTCAACGCTGCCAGCCAACCCAAGGCAGAACAGCAGGTGGCCGTGCAGGACGTGCCGGCCCGGATCGTCAGGCAGGCGGAGCCCACGGAACCGGCAGCTGGCAACGATGCGCCAATGAATGCGGCCTCGGTCGCCGAGCCCGAAGTGCCGGCGGTGGAGCCCGCGCCAGCGCCGATGGCTTTGGCCGATCCGGCCCCCACGCCAAATGCAATGCTGCCGACCACCGCCACTGCGGAACCGGCGGCTGCCGACGCGCAGCCTGCGGCCGCCGTCATGGCGCCCTCGGCCTCGGATACGACGGCCTCGGATACTACCGGCGCCGTTCCGCCGGCTGATGCCGCGGTAGCACCTGTCATGGCCAAGATAGACGTTCCGGCCGATGCCGGACCGCAAGCCTTGCGCGACGCGGCTGCCGGCGGTGACGCCAAGGCGCTGTTCGAGCTCGGTTCGCGCTATGCTGAATCGCGCGGCGTCAAGGAAGACATGGCGGCAGCGGCCAAATGGTACGAAAAGTCGGCCGAGCTCGGCTTCGCACCGGCGGAATACCGCATCGGCAATTTCTACGAGAAGGGCATCGGCGTCACGCGCGACGTCAAGAAAGCAAAGACCTTCTACCAGCTCGCCGCCGCGCAGGGTAATGCCAGCGCCATGCACAATCTGGCCGTTCTGTTTGCCATGGCCGCCGACGGCGTGACCGACAATGAATCGGCCGCGCACTGGTTTCAGGCGGCGGCCGATGTCGGCGTCAAGGACAGCCAGTTCAATCTCGGCATCCTGGCGGCAAAGGGCGTCGGCATGAAGCAGAGCCTGGAGGAATCCTACAAATGGTTCGCGCTCGTCGCCAAGACCGGCGACAAGGATGCGGCTGCAAAGCGCGACGAAGTCGCCACTGCGCTGCGCCCCGAACAGCTGGAGCGGGCGCGCGCCGCCACGGAACTGTGGAAGCCGAAGCCGCTCGACCCGGCGTCCAACTCGGCCGACATTCCTGAATCCTGGCAGGAAGGCACGCCGCAGACCACCGCCAGCGTCGACATGAAGAAGGCGGTCAAGAACATCCAGCTCATCCTCAACAAGAACGGCTACGATGCCGGCGGCGCCGATGGCGTGATGGGCGGCAAGACCAAGACCGCAATCATGGCTTTCCAGACCGACAACAAGATGCAGGCGACCGGCGAAATCGACGAAAAGCTGGTGAAGGCGCTGCTGGCGCACAAATAACGGCAGATGCGTCGCTAACGCGACGCCCTTGCCATACATTTGCCTGTTAACTGCTTGAGATGTTTTTTGTTTCGGTAGGGCGGCGGGGTTTGATCCCACTGCCCCGGCGGTGCAAGAAAGAATTGGCTTTTCGGTGCGACAATGCCCTGGAATGGCTGCAATCGCCGACAGGCAAACTGATCGAGACTGACGGGTGGGCATCTATCTCCCGATCGCGGAAATTTCCGTCAACGTCTTCGTGCTGCTGGCAATGGGCGCGGCGGTGGGTTTCCTGTCGGGCATGTTCGGGGTCGGTGGCGGCTTTCTGATCACGCCGCTCTTGATCTTCTACAACATCCCGCCGGCAATCGCCGTTGCCACTGGCGCCAACCAGGTTATCGCCTCCTCCTTCTCCGGCGCGCTGTCGCACATGAATCGCGGCACGCTCGACTTCAAGCTCGGCGGGGTGCTGCTGGCCGGCGGCATCGTCGGCTCGACCGGTGGTATCTTTGTCTTTGCCTTCCTGCGCCGGCTCGGCCAACTTGATTTGTTCATTTCGCTGCTCTACGTCGTGCTGCTCGGCACCGTCGGCGGGCTGATGCTGGTCGAGAGCGTCAATGCGCTGCGCGCGACGCGCAGCGGTGCGGCGCCGGTCTTGAAGAAATCCGGCCAGCACAACTGGATCCACCGGCTGCCGCTGAAGATGCGCTTCAGGGCCTCGAAGCTGTTCGTCAGCGTCATTCCGGTGCTGGGGCTCGGCGCCGGCATCGGCTTCCTGTCGTCGATCATGGGTGTCGGCGGCGGCTTCATCATGGTGCCGGCGCTGATCTATCTCTTGAAAGTGCCGACCAACGTCGTCATCGGCACCTCGCTGTTCCAGATCATTTTCACCTCGGCCTACACCACGCTTGTCCACGCCACCACCAACCAGACGGTCGACGTCATGCTTGCCTTCCTGCTGATGGCGGGCGGCGTTGCCGGCGCGCAATATGGCGCCAAGGCAGGACAGAAGCTGCGCGGCGAACAGCTCAGGGCACTGCTGGCGCTGCTGGTGCTGGCGGTTGCCATCCGGCTTGCCATCGATCTCTTCGTCACGCCGCCAAACCTCTATTCGCTGACCGCCGCGGGCCTGAACTGATGCCGCGGTGGGGGATTTTTTCGGCCGCCGCTTTGCTTATCGCCGTCGCTCTGCCGGCCGCAGCGCAATCGCCGAACCCCTTGCCGGAAGGCATCCAGATCGGTCTCTCCACCGACGCGGTGTCGATCACCGCCGGCTTTTCCGGCGCCGACCTGACCATTTTCGGTTCGCTGGAAAACCCCGACCCGCTGGTCGCGCGGCAGGGGCGCTATGACGTCATCGTCGTGCTCGAAGGGCCGCCGCGGCCGGTTGTGGTGCGCCGCAAGGACCGGGTGCTCGGCGTCTGGGTCAACCTGGAATCCGAGACCTTCGAGAACGTGCCGGTCTCCTACTCCGTCGCCACGACACGGCCGCTGCAGGACATCACCGAACCCAACAGCTACAAGCAGCTGTCGCTCGGCGCCTCCAACCTTTACATGCAACCGGCCGACGTAACCGACAGTCCGGCGACGATCGAGGAATTCACCGTGGCGCTGCGCGAGCGCAAGGCGGCGACCGGCCTCTATAGCGAGAATGTCGGCGGCGTGCAGTTCCTGTCGCAGAACCTGTTTCGCGCCACGGTGCGGCTGGCGCCCAATGTCCCGGTTGGAACGCATAAAGCCCGCGCGTTCCTGTTCAAGAGCGGCCTGTTCCTCAAGGAAAGCTCGGCCCAGCTCGAAATCCGCAAATCGGGTTTCGAACAGTCGATCTTCCGCGTCGCGCATGATTACTCCTTCCTCTACGGCGTCTTCTCCGTGTCGCTGGCCATGATCACCGGCTGGCTGGGCAGGCTGATCTTCCGCAGGGATTGACGCGCACGACCCATTTCCGGGGAAAGGGGGTTCCCCTTTTCTCAGTCTTGCGATAGACCGCCGCCTCCCAACCCTCGGGTTACACGCACAATCATTCGGCAGAACGGTCAGGCCGCTGGACGGCGCGCGCCTTGCGGACGCCTGCCACAGCGACGACCCAATGACAGGAGGCTGCAATGCACCAGGCATTTGGCGGCATCGATTTCGGCACGTCCAATTCTACGGTGGGCGGGATCCGC
Source organism: Mesorhizobium sp. M1004 (assembly GCF_040318795.1). Lineage (NCBI taxonomy): Bacteria > Pseudomonadati > Pseudomonadota > Alphaproteobacteria > Hyphomicrobiales > Phyllobacteriaceae > Mesorhizobium > Mesorhizobium sp. M1004. The sequence continues at coordinate 548,585 of NZ_JAMYNB010000002.1, read as the reverse complement.
AACGGCCAGGCACGGCTGGTGGCGCTGGAAGGCGGACAGCCGACATTGCCAAGCGCGGTTTTCTTCAACTTCGAGGACGGTCACACCTATTTCGGCCGCCGCGCCATTGCCGACTACACCGATGCCATCGAAGGCCGGCTGATGCGGTCGCTGAAGAGCGTGCTCGGCAGTTCGCTGGCGCATGAGAAGACGCGGATCAAGGCCCGGCAGATCGGTTTCATCGACATTGTCGGCATGTTCGTCGGCCATTTGAAGAAGCGGCTTGAGGAAGATGCCGGCGCTCCGGTGGAGAACGTTGTGCTCGGCCGGCCGGTGCAATTTGTCGACGACGATGTGGAAGCCGATGCCAAGGCGCAAAGCGAGCTTGAAAAAGCGGCGCGCGCGCAAGGCTTCAAGCACATCGCCTTCCAGTTCGAACCGATTGCGGCAGCACTCGACTATGAGCAGGACGTGAAGCGCGAGGAACTGGCGTTGATCGTCGACATGGGCGGCGGCACGTCCGACTTCTCGATCGTGCGCGTTTCGCCGCAACGCGCCCGCTCACGCGACCGCAAGGACGACATCCTCGCCAACCGAGGCATTCATATTGGCGGCACCGATTTCGACCGGCTGCTCAGCATCGCCCATGTCATGCCCAAGCTCGGCTATCTCTCGCCCACAAAAGACGGCAAGCGCAACCTGCCGGCGAGCTATTTCATTGATCTCGCGACGTGGCAGCGCATCAACCTCGTCTATACTGCCAAGGCGATGACGCATCTGAGGCAAATCCGCTTCGAGGCCGTCCGCGCCGACCTTGTCGACCGCTTCATCCATATTGTCGAGCACCGTTACGGCCATGCGCTGGCCGGCCTCGTCGAACGAGCCAAGATCGCGCTGACGGATCAGGCTTCGGCCGATGTAACGGTGGCGCTGCCTAGCGCGCATTTCGCCGCCGAGATCTCGCGGACCGGCCTGGAAGAGACCATCGCCGCCGACATCGAGCGGGTGTCCGCTACGGTGCGGCAGACGATTGCCGATGCTGGCGTGAAAGCGTCCGACATCACCGCCGTGTTCCTCACCGGCGGCTCGACCGCCATCCCGCTGGCACGGCGCGAAATCCTGTCGCTGGTGCCGCAAGCCGCCGTTATCGAGGGCGACATGTTCGGTTCGGTCGGCCTTGGCCTGGCGCTGGATGCACAGCGGAAGTTCGCCTGATCGCTTACGCCGGATTGCTGACGGCCTCAGCGCCGAGATGCGCCTTGAGCGCCATCTGGGCGAGGCTTGCCTGGCGGTCGCGATGGGTGATCATGGCGAAGTCGCGCTTCGGCAGTTCGAGCGGCACCGACCGGAGACTGCCCTCGGCGACGGCGCGTCCGACGACGAGGTCCGAGATGATGGTGGCGCCGGCGCCGGCCTCGACCGCCTGGCGAACCGCCTCGTTGCTCGGCAGCACCAGAAATATCTGCAGGTCGCCAAGCGATATCCCCTCGCGGCGGGCCAGGTCCTCCAGCACCTCGCGCGTGCCCGAACCACCCTCACGGATGATCCAGCGCAGCCCTCTGATATCCGGGCGGCCCGGCGCAATCTCGGCGATTTCGGGATGCGAGGCGGCGACGACCAGCATCAACCTGTCGACGTCGACCTTGGTGCGGCGGAGGATGTCTGACTCGGTGCGCCCCTCGACCAGACCGAGATCGGCGGTGCCGTCGAGCACATTGGCCTCGACCTGCCTGGTGTTGCCGATGCTGACGCTTAAGCGCACCGCCGGGTAGGCTTCATGGAAAGAGGCCAGCCTGCGCGGCAGCCAGTAGCTGGCGATGGTCAGGCTGGCGGCGATCGACAGGCTGCCGGCGACCGTCTGCGAGACATGCTCCAGCACATTTCGGGCGGCGGCGGCGCGTTCCAGCACCGCCTTGGCCTCGGGCAGGAAACGGTGGCCGGTCTGAGCCAGCTCGATGTTGCGGCCGACACGGTTGAACAGATGAACGCCATGCTGCTCTTCCAAAGCGCGGATAGCCGCCGACGCCGCCGACTGGGAGATGCCCAAAAGCTCCGCCGCCTTGGTCATATGGCCGCGTTCGGCAACGGCAACGAAAATGCGCAACTGGTCCAGCGTCATGTGTGCATTAAGAACCAATTCCGATCGAATTTACAAGAACAACTGATTAGACGGATCGATAGCTTTATTCTACTTTTTCAGTCGAAATTAGAAAGAATTCGCCAACAAATCGCGGCCAACAAAATGATCGGGCGGTTCAGATCCCTGTTTGCGCATTGGACCCGTGGCCTCAGGCGGCGGCTGGCCGGCGATCGATATCATCCTGAAGAACACTATATGCGTGGCCCCGGACCGAAGACGCGGGCCAAATTCGCAGGTAGCAAAAGCACGCCGGCATCATGAACCCAGCTGCGCCGCGCGGAGCCAATTCCGCACCGTCGCAACGGCCGCTTGGCGATACACGCGCGCCTGATGAAGGCGACGGCGTCGACACCTCGCCCGCTATCTCCGACAGCATCGCCAAGACCACCTGTTATATGTGCGCCTGCCGGTGCGGCATCGACGTCCACATCAAGGACGGCAAGGTGCGCTACATCAACGGCAACAAGGCCCATCCGGTTAACCGCGGCGTAATCTGCGGCAAGGGCAGCTCCGGCATCATGCAGCACTACAGCCCGGCGCGGCTGAAGAAGCCGCTGTTGCGCAGCGGCCTGCGCGGCTCGGGCGAATTCCGCGAGATCGAGTGGGAGGAAGCGTTTTCGATTGCGACCGGGCGGCTATCGCATATCCGCCGGACCGATCCGAAAAAGCTCGCCTTCTTCACCGGGCGCGACCAGTCGCAGTCGCTGACCGGCTGGTGGGCGAGCCAGTTCGGCACGCCGAACTTCGCCGCCCATGGCGGCTTCTGCTCGGTCAACATGGCGGCCGGCGGGCTCTACACGATCGGCGGCTCGTTCTGGGAGTTCGGCGAGCCGGACTGGGACAATACGAAATACTTCATGCTGTTCGGCGTCGCCGAGGACCATGATTCCAACCCGATCAAGATCGGCTTGGGTAAACTCAAGGCGCGCGGCGCCAAGGTGGTGTCGATCAACCCCTGTCGCACCGGCTACAACGCCATTGCCGACGACTGGATCGGGATCCGGCCCGGCACCGACGGCCTCTTCGTCTTCGCCCTAATCCATGAACTGCTGAAGGCAGGCCGCGTCGATCTCGATTATTTGCTGCGCTACACCAACGCCCATGTGCTGGTCGTCCAGGAGCCGGGTGCGGCGGACGACGGGCTGTTCCTGCGCGACAGCGACAACAATCTTCTCGCCTGGGACAGAGTGGCGAAGACAACCGTCAACGCAGCCGATGCGGATGCGAAACCGGCGCTGACCGGCAGCTTCACGTTCGCCGGCCGCCGTTGCGTGCCGGTGTTCCGGCTTATCGCCGACCGCTACATGGACGACAGCTACGCACCCGATGCGGTCGCGGCACGATGCGGCATTCCGGCCGACACCATCCGCCGGATCGCTGCCGAACTCGCCCACGTCGCCTTCGAACAGACGATCGAACTGCCGGTTGCGTGGACCGACTGGGCCGGACGGCGGCACGAGACGATCAAGGGACGGCCGGTGTCGATGCATGCCATGCGCGGCATCTCGGCCCACTCCAACGGCTTTCACTCCTGCCGTGCCATCCACCTGCTGCAGGTGCTGCTCGGCACGGTGGACGTGCCCGGTGGCTTCCGTTTCAAGCCCCCCTACCCGCGCTCGGCGCCGCCGGGACCGAAGCCGGCCGGCAAGGTGGTCAGGCCGATGACGCCGCTCGACGGCATGCCGCTCGGCTTCGTCTGCGGGCCGGACGATCTCCTGGTCGACGAGGCCGGCACGCCTTTGCGCATCGACAAGGCTTACTCCTGGGATGCGCCGCTCGCCGCGCATGGGCTGATGCATACGGTCATCCGAAATGCGTGGGCCGGTGACCCGTACCCGATCGACACGCTGATGATGTACATGTCGAACATGGCTTGGAATTCCTCGATGAACACCGTCGAGACCATTGCCATGCTCACCGACCATGACGAAGCGGGTAACTACAAGATCCCCTTCATCATCTATTCCGACGCCTATTATTCCGAGACGGTGCCGTTCGCCGACCTGGTGCTGCCCGACACCACCTATCTCGAACGTCACGACTGCATCAGCCTGCTCGACCGGCCGATCAGCCATGCCGACGGGCCGGGCGACGCGATCCGCCATCCGGTGGTCGAACCGGACCGAGATGTCAGGCCGTTCCAATCGGTGCTGATCGAACTTGGCGCTCGGCTTGGCCTGCCCGGCTTCGTCGAGGACGATGGCTCGGCCAGATATGCCGACTATGCCGACTACATCGTCAATCACGAACGCACGCCGGGCATCGGCCCGCTGGCCGGCTGGCGCGGCAAGGACGGCACTTCCGTCGGCAAGGGCGAAGTCAATCCCGACCAGTTGCAGCGCTACATCGGCAATGGCGGCTTCTGGCACCAGGATTTTGCTGAGGACCAGCGCTATTACAAGATGGCCAACCGCTCCTATCTCGACTTCGCAGAGCAGATGGGGTTCATCCCCAAGGCCGAGCCGATCGTGTTCCAGCTCTATTGCGAACCGATGCAGCGCTTTCGCCTCGCCGCGCGCGGTCATGGTCGCGTCCAGCCGCCCGAGAGCGAACGCCGGCGCATCGAGACCTATATGGATCCGCTGCCGTTCTGGTTTACCCCGTTCGAAGAGGCCGCCGTCGATCCGCATAAATACCCGCTGCATGCGCTGACGCAGCGGCCTATGCACATGTATCATTCCTGGGGCTCGCAGAATGCGTGGCTGCGGCAAATCACCAGTCAGAACCGCCTGTTCGTGCACCACAAGACCGCGGCAGATCTCAGTCTTGTCGACGACGACTGGGTGTGGATCGAGAGCATCAACGGTAGGGTTAAGGGGCAGATCAAGCTGGTCGACGGCGTCAATGCGGATACGGTCTGGACCTGGAACGCCATCGGCAAAAGGCGCGGCGCCTGGGGTCTGAAGGACAACGCTGCCGAGACCAACCGCGGCTTCCTGCTCAACCACATTATCGGCGACCAGACATCGGCTGACGCGAAAGGCAAACGCTATTCGAATTCCGATCCGGTGACCGGCCAGGCGGCGTGGTTCGACCTCAGGGTACGCATTGTCAAATGCTCTGATGAGGAAGCCGGCTTCACCGAACCGCAATTCGAGCGTTTCAGCCAGCCGCCAAATGTCGAGCCTTCGCCCGACATCCTTCGCTTCGGCGCCGAGTTCCGCGTCCATAGGGAAGCCGTGGAATGACCTGCCTTCCCGCCCATACAGACAAGAAGCTTGGCCTAGTCATCGACCTCGACACCTGCGTCGGCTGCCAGGCCTGCGTCACCGCCTGCAAGGAGTGGAACACCGGCGGCCACATGGCGCCACTGACCGACATCGACCCCTATGGCGGCCGTGTCGACGGCGTCTGGTTCAACCGCGTGCACAGCTACGAGCACACGACCGAGGCGGGCGGGCGCACGGTCAACTTTCCGCGCTCCTGTCTGCATTGCGAGACGCCTGCCTGCGTCACTGTCTGCCCGACCGGCGCGTCCTACAAGCGGGCGTCGGACGGCATCGTGCTGATCGACGAAAGCAAATGCATCGGCTGCAAACTGTGCAGCTGGGCGTGCCCCTATGGCGCGCGCGAATTCGACACCGATGTCGGCGTGATGAAGAAATGCACGCTTTGCGTCGATCGCATCTACAATGACAATCTGGCCGAGGAAGACCGCGTGCCGGCCTGCGTTGCCGCCTGCCCGACCAGCGCCCGGCATTTCGGCGATCTCGGCGATCCCTCGTCGGCTGTCTCGCAACTGGTGGCGGAGCGTCGCGGCGTCGACCTGATGCCGGAGATGGGCTACAAACCGACCAACAAATATCTGCCGCCGCGCGCCCAGCGCGCCGCATCGGTGCCGGCGCCAAGGCTCGAGCCAGTCACGGCCGAAGGCGGTTTTCTCGGCTGGATCGACCGCATGCTTTCGAACTGACCAATGCATCCAGCCTTTTCCGTCGTCTTCTTCACAACTGCCACAGGAGCGGGCTACGGACTGCTGGCGCTGCTTGGCGTGCTTGGCGGACTGGGTTTTATCCCGGCCCATTTCTGGCCCGGCCTTATCGGCATGGGGCTGGCGCTTGGCCTGATTGCTGCCGGCCTTTTGTCGTCGACCGGCCATCTTGGCCGGCCCGAACGCGCCTGGCGCGCCTTTTCGCAATGGCGTAGCTCCTGGCTGTCACGCGAGGGTGTATCGTCGGTCGCGACCTTCATTCCCGCCGGGCTGTTCGGCATCGGCTGGGTGTTTTTTGGCCGCACCGGAGGCTGGATGGCCATCGCCGGGTTTCTCGCAACTATCGGCGCAATCGTCACCGTCTGCACCACCGGCATGATCTATGCCTCGCTGAAGCCGATCGCGCAGTGGCATAGCCCGTATACGCTGCCGGGCTATCTCATCTTTTCGGCGATGACCGGCAGCGTGCTGTTGAACGCGCTGCTGCAGGCTTTCGCCATCAGCCCGACCGCCGTTGCGGTAGCCGCCCTGCTGCTGACCTTGCTCGGCTGGGGCTGGAAGCTGGCGACGTGGCGATACAATGACGCGCTGGAGATCGCGACCACCGCCAACACGGCGACAGGCCTCGCCGGAGGGACGGTGCGCTCGCTGGAATGGCCGCACACCGAGGAGAACTACCTGCTCAAGGAAATGGGCTTTCGCATCGCCCGCAAGCACGGTGCAAAGCTGCGGCTGATCACGCAGTTGCTGGCTTTCGCCTTGCCTGCCCTGCTGCTGCTTTCTGTCTTATTCGCTTTGCCCTGGCCATTCGCAGCGGTGCTGTCGGTGCTTGCGGCAACCGTCCAGTTCGCCGGCATGCTGGTCGAGCGCTGGCTGTTCTTCGCCGAGGCCAAGCACACCGTCACCCTCTATTACGGCCGGTAGAGCGTCCCGCCGTCAGGCGGCCCGTGCTCGTGGCGCCGCCGGCAAATCCTTAAGCAGGATTTCGATCGCGGCATCGATTACAGCTGTCCTGCGGTCGTGCGCGTAAAGGCCGTATTGGACCGTGAGCGGCTCGGGCAGGCCGGCTGACGTCTTCAGCACCCGCATCGAAGCAGTGCGCACGGATTCGGGCGGAAGCAGTCCAACGCCCAGTCCGTTCTCGATCGCGGCCTGAAGGCCGGTGACGCTCTGGCACGACAGGACGATCCGGTGCTCCCGGCCGGCGGCGACCAGCGCCTCGATCATCCGCCTGCGCCAAGGGCAGGTTGCGCCGAAGGCGGCGAGATCGAGTGGCCGGTCATGGTCCAGCACATAGTCCTGGGCGCAGACCCACTGCAGTTCGACGTTCCATGTCGTCACGGCATCGGCCGCGACGACGGATGTCGGGGCAATCATGACATCCAGCGCATCCTCGCTCCACAGCCGTCCCAGCGCAACGCTGTGCTCGACCATCGCGTCGAGGCTGATGTCGGGATAGGTGCGATGCAGCCGCCCAAGCGCGGCCGAAAGCGCGGCCGTGGTGACCTCTTCGGCAAGACCAATACGCACGCCGCCGCCAATGCTAGCCTGCTGCAGACGCGCCACCGCTTCGTCGCCGAGAGCGAGGATGCGGGTCGCGTATCCCAGAAAGAGCTCTCCCGCCGCAGTCGGTACGACACCGCGGCCGGTGCGCTGGAACAAGTGCCGTTGGAGCAGGCCCTCCAGCCGGCGCATCTGCATGCTCATCGCCGATTGGGTCTTGCCGGTCTGCGCGGCGACCCTGCTCAGGCTACCTTGCCGGCAGACCGCGACATAGGTGCGGAGAAGGTCGAGGCCGATCTGCTCAGATATCATTTTGTTTGAACTCTGATGTCATAGGTATCAGTCTACAATGATATCTCGCCACGCGCTATCTCACACTCAAGAGAACAGCGCAGGGAAGAAACCATGAAAGCGATCCGTGTTCACCGCCATGGCGGGCCAGATATGCTCGCCTACGAAGATGTCGACATCGGCCAGCCCGGACCGGGCGACGTGCGCGTGCGCAACCGGGCGGTCGGCCTCAACTTCGTCGACATCTATTTTCGCACCGGCGAATACGCGCCGCCCGCTCTGCCATTCATTCCCGGCAATGAAGGCGCCGGCGAAATCGTCGCCGTCGGTGAAGGCGTCAGCGGCTTCGCGCCTGGCGACCGAGTCGCCTATGTCGAGACGCTCGGCGCCTATGCCGAAGAACGCATCGTGCCCGCGCATTTCGTCGTGCATCTGCCCGACGCCATCGATTTCGAGACAGGTGCGGCGATGATGCTGAAAGGGCTGACGGCGCAATATCTGCTGCGCCGCACGTTTCGCGTCGAGGCGGGCCATACCATCCTGGTGCATGCCGCGGCGGGCGGCGTCGGCCTCATCCTGACGCAATGGGCCAAACATCTCGGCGCGACCGTCATCGGCACGGTCGGTTCACCCGAAAAGGCCGAACTTGCGCGCGCCAATGGCTGCGACCATGTCATCGACTACAGCAAAGAGAATTTCGCCGCACGGGTGAAAGAGGTCACCAACGGCGAAGGCTGCCACGTCGTCTATGACGGCGTCGGCAACGCGACCTTCCCCGCCTCGCTCGACTGCCTGCGGCCGTTCGGCACCTTCGTCAGCTACGGCACAGCGTCGGGGTCGATCCCGCCATTCGACATCATGCTTTTGATGCAAAAGGGTTCGCTGTTCGCCACCTGGCAGTTGCTGTTCCATCATCTCGCCAGGCGTGAGGACGTCGTCGCCATGAGCGAGGATCTGTTCAGCGTCGTCCTCAGCGGCGCAGTGAAAATCCCGGTGCACACAAGCATGCCGCTTGCCGAAGTGGCGGAGGCGCACCGCCGGCTCGAAGCACGGCAGACGACAGGCGCAACCGTGCTTATACCGTAGAAACTCAGCCCGGCCGCAGCATCGAACCGGAAATGGCGAAGATGCGCGCGGCGCCCATCATATAAGCTATCAACGTCTCGCGGCGGAACAGGCCGGCATAGGCGCGGTCGAGCACGTTGAGCGAGCCGGTATAAGCGCCGAAGGCCGGCATGATCATGCGGCCGCCATCGCCGGCAAAGCAGCGCCGCCGCACCGAGCGGCCCTGCTGGACGATGCGGGCGCAAGGGTGAAGATGGCCGGCAACTTCGCCCTCGGTTCTTATCTTCGACGGCTCGTGGCGGAACAGCAGCGAGCCGATGGCGAGTTCGCGCACCGTCTCGCCGGGCAAATCCGCCGGCGCTTCCGGGTCATGGTTGCCGGCGACCCAGAACCAGTCGCGGCCGGCCATCAATGCTTCCAGCCGATCGCGGAAGGTTTGATGCATGCGCTCGGCGCCGCCGCCGTCGTGGAAGGAGTCGCCCAGGCTGATGACGATGGCCGGCTGATAGTCCGCGATTACCGCCTGCAGCCGGAGCAGAGTGGCGCCGGTATCGTAGGGCGGGATCAGTGCGCCGCGCCTGGCGAAGGACGAGCCCTTTTCCAGATGCAGGTCGGAGACCGCGAGCAGCCTCAGATCGGGGAAATAGAGCACGCCGCGCGAATCACAGACCGCGCGCTCGCCCGCGATGCCGACAAAGTCGGCCTCGGCGATCAGCGATGCCCGCGCCAGCGAAAAATTCATTCCTCAACCATCCCAGGACCCATGGCTTCCTCGACCAAAGTCGCGGCATCCATCAGCAGCGTTTCGTCGGCCTCGCCGTTCACCGGCATCTTGCCGATTTCGAGCATGATCGGCACGGCCAGCGGCGATATCTGTTCGAGTGCCTTATGCACGATTCGACCCTGGATACGCGAGAGCATGTCGGCAAGTCTGCTGACATCGAGCAGACCGGTCGCCGCGTCGGCGCGCGTCGCCTGCAGCAGGATGTGGTCGGGCTCATGGCTGCGCAGCACGTCATAGATCAGATCGGTCGAGACGGTGACCTGGCGGCCGCTTTTCTCCTGGCCGGGGTGACGTTTCTCGATCAGGCCTGAAATCAGCGCGCAGTTGCGGAAGGTGCGCTTGAGCAGCCAGCTGTCGGCCAGCCAAGCCTCGAGGTCGTCGCCCAGCATGTCCTGGTCGAACAGAGCGCCAAGCGAAGGTTTCCGCGATTTGAACATCGCGCCCATATCGCCCAGCGACCAGATGGCCAATGCGTAGTCGGTGGCGACGAAGCCAAGCGGCCTGGCGCCGGCCCTGTCCAGCCGGCGGGTGAGCAGCATGCCGAGCGTCTGGTGCGCCAGCCTGCCCTCGAAAGGATAAGCGACGAGATAGTGACGGTTGCCGCGCGGAAAGGTCTCGATCAAGAGGTCGTCGCGTTTGGGCAATACCGATTTGTTGGCCTGGAACCGCAGCCAGTCCGATACCTGCTCGGGCAGCTTCTTCCAGCGCTGCGGGTCGTCCAGCATGGCGCGCACCTGCTCGGCGAGGTAAGTCGAAAGCGGAAATTTGCCGCCGCCATAATAAGGAACCTTGGCGTCGCTTCCCGGCGCATTCGAGACGAAGCATTCGTTCTCGCGGATGCCTTCGAAGCGCAGCACTTTGCCGGCAAACATGAAGGTGTCGCCATGCGTCAGCGTTTCGAGGAAGGCCTCCTCGATCTTGCCCAGAGCCCGGCCGCCGTGCGAAGCCGAGCCTTTGCTGCCGGCCTTGATGTAACGCACATTGAGCGCCGGCACCTCGATGATGGTGCCGACGTTCAGCCGATATTGCTGCGCGACGCGGGGATTGGAGACCCGCCACATGCCGTCCTTGTTGAGGCGGATGCGGGCGTAGCGCTCGTAGTTCTTCAGTGCGTAGCCGCCGGTGGCGACGAAATCAATGACGCGGTCGAATGTCGGCCGGTCGAGGCTGGCATAGGGCGCTGCTGTCAGCACTTCCTCGTAGAGATCGTCGGCGCGAAACGGCGCTCCGCAGGCGCAGCCCAGCACATGCTGGGCCAGCACATCGAGCCCGCCATTGACCAGCGGCGGCGTATCCTGGGCGCCCAGATAGTTGGCGTCCAGCGCTGCCCGGCACTCCAGCACTTCGAAACGATTGGCCGGGATCAGGATCGCCTTCGACGGCTCGTCCATGCGGTGATTGGCGCGGCCGATGCGCTGCGCCAGCCGGCTGGCGCCCTTGGGCGCGCCGACATGGACGACCAGATCGACATCGCCCCAATCGATGCCAAGGTCGAGCGTCGAGGTGGCGACGATGGCACGGAGCGCGTTTTCCCCCATCGCCTTCTCGACGCGTCGGCGCTGGGCGACATCGAGCGAGCCGTGATGCAGCGCGATCGGCAAGGTATCCTCGTTGACCCGCCACAATTCCTGAAACAGCAGCTCGGCCTGGCTGCGGGTGTTGACGAACAGCAGGGTGGTCTTGTGGCGCTTGATCTCGCGATAGATTTCCGGCGTCGCATAGCGCGCCGAATGGCCGGCCCATGGCACGCGCTCTTCCGAATCGAGGATCGAGATTTCGGGCTTCGCGCCGCCGGTTACGACGATGAGTTCAGACATATCGGGACTTGCCAGGCCTTTGGGCGGATTCTGGCTCACCAGCCAGCGCCGCAACTCGTCGGGGTCGGCCACCGTTGCCGACAGACCGATCGTCTGCAGGCCGGGCACGATGCTGCGCAGCCGCGCCAGCCCGAGCGCCAGCAGATGGCCGCGTTTCGATGTCACCAGCGAATGCAACTCGTCGAGCACGACATAGCGCAGATCCTCGAAGAAGCGCCCGGCATCGCCGGCCGCAATCAGCAGCGCCAATTGCTCGGGCGTGGTGAGCAGGATATCGGGCGGCGCCAGCTTCTGGCGCTGCCGCTTGTGGGAAGGCGTGTCGCCGGTGCGCGTCTCGATGGTAACGGGCAGGCCGATCTCCGCGACCGGTTTGCCGAGATTGCGCTCGATGTCGACGGCCAGCGCCTTCAGCGGCGAAATGTAGAGCGTATGGATGCCGCGCCGCGCCTGACCGGGTTTACGCCTGGGACGGTTGGCCAGTTCGGTCAACGATGGCAAGAAGCCGGCCAGTGTCTTGCCGGCGCCGGTCGGTGCGATCAAGAGCACCGATTGCCCGGCTTGAGCCTTCGCCAGCAGCTCGATCTGGTGAGCGCGCGGCGACCAGCCTTTTTCGCCAAACCATCTGATGAATGGCTCGGGCAGAAGGACGGCGGCATTTTGTTTGGCAAGGCGCGGCTGCTCGGTCACGCGAAAGAGGTAGCGCGACGGCGCGCGATCGCCAAGCAAAATCGGAACAAAAGGTGATCGGGTGAGTTGTCCTCACCCCGTACGGGGAGAGGATGCCGGCAGGCAGGTGAGGGACAGCGCGAGCTTTCAATCGCTGGCGCCGCCCCTCATCCGCCCTTCGGGCACCTTCTCCCCGTGAACGGGCCGAAGGAAGAGGCGCTACGGCCGCCGAAAGCCCGTCGGCCCGCCATAGAGATACCCAATCCGGCCGATCGCCTCCTTCAGCCCTTCGCGCGAGACCAGCATGGTGTGGCCGTTGGCGTGGATCATGGTCTCGGCGTCGGTCATCACCGCGACATGCCCCTTCCAGAACACGAGGTCACCGCGTTTCAGCCCGGCATAATCGGGTCCCGGATCGAGCGGCTCGCCGAGGCCTGCCGCTTGCATGTCGGAATCACGCAGCACATTGCGGCCGGCCATGCGCATGGCCAGTTGCACGAGGCCAGAACAGTCGATGCCGAAGCCGGAGGTGCCGCCCCAGAGATAGGGCGTGCCGATAAACATCTCGGCGACCGAGACACAGTCGGCGGCGATATCGCTGACCGGGCGCACATGGCCGGCGATCAGCGCCTCGCCGGAAGGCAACAGCGCATAGTGCGTGCCGCGCGTTTCGGCAGCGCCCGTCACCGTCACCGTCGAGCCCATCGACAATTGCCCGCTGATCGGAAAGCGCAGATCCGGGCCTGGATAGAGAAAAGTGCGCGGCGCCGTGACGATGTGGGTTGGCGCATGCTCGCGTGCGCCCAGCATGGTGGCGCCGACGTAGCCGACATAGCCGTCGCGTTCGGCCTGGACCCAGGCCCAGCCTTCGGCTTCCTCGAAGACAAGCACATCGTCGCCGAACAGTACCTGCGTGTTGACGCCGGCATCCGGGCGCGGTGCCTTGCGCACGTCAGCCACGGAGGCCGTGATCCGAGCCGGACGGCCGGTGACGAAGCGATCGGCCGAAACCTCCCCTTTCAGCCTTGCATCGGCGAGGTCGGAACGGAAGGCGTGGAGGCGGGCATCCCTGGCAGTCAAATCGGTACTCGTTCTAATTCATGGATTGATCAGATGGGCAGTTCATGAGCCCTGGCAACGATACCATCCCCGAAGCGCTCGACAAAGAGCGCGCCTTCGACCGTGCGCCGGATCAGCACATTGCGCTTGTCGAGCTCGTCGCGATGGCGTGACACCAGTTTCAGCGCACCCATCGTGTCGAGCGCGCGGGTGATAACCGGCTTGGTGACATTGAGGCGGGCGGCTAGACCGCGCACCGTGTGCGGCGGCGGGTCGAGATAGATGGTGAACAGGATCGCCGTCTGGCGCATGGTGAGATCTGGCGCGCCGGCGCGCACCTGCGACAGCATCACCTGCTGCCACAGCCGCATCGCCTGGCTCGGACGCATCGAAATCGACATCGCCCGAGCATGACGGCAAATTGTTTCGGTTCCGTTTCAGTTTTGGTGGCGGTCTCAGGGCGTCAGGCATAGCGCCTCGAAATGACCCGCTCCAGTGCACGGATGCCTTGCGCCTCGCCGCCGGCGGGTCCATAGGGGCGATCGGACGGGTTCCAGGCGAAGATGTCGAAGTGCGCCCAGCCCGTTGTCCGTTCGACAAAGCGCTTGAGGAACAGCGCCGCGGTGACCGAACCGGCGAAGCCGTCGGTGGTGACATTGTTGATGTCGGCGATCTTCGACGCCAGCCTGGCGTCATAGGGCCGCCACAACGGCATGCGCCACAACGGATCCTCGACGGCCATGGAGGCCGCAGCCAGTTCGGACGCCAGCGTTTCGTCGCCAGTGTAGAAAGGCGGCAGATCGGGGCCGAGCGCGACACGCGCTGCCCCGGTCAGCGTCGCCATGTCGATCAGCAGTTCCGGCTCCTCGTCATCGGCCAGCGCCAGCGCATCGGCCAGCACCAACCGCCCTTCGGCGTCGGTGTTGCCGATCTCGACGGTAATGCCCTTGCGGCTGGTCAGCACATCTCCAGGCCGGAAGGCGTTGCCGGCAATCGAATTCTCGACCGCCGGGATCAGGACGCGCAGCCGGACCTTCAGCCCGGCAGCCATGATCATAGAGGCCAGGCCAAGCACATTGGCGGCGCCGCCCATATCCTTCTTCATCAAGAGCATGCCCGACGAAGGCTTGATGTCGAGGCCGCCAGTGTCGAAACAGACACCCTTGCCGACCAGCGTCACCTTCGGCGCGCCTTCCGGTCCCCAAACCATGTCGATCAGGCGCGGCGCTCCGACCGAGGCCCGGCCGACCGCATGGATCATCGGGAAATTCTGCTTCAGGAGATCATCCCCCTTGATCACCGACACCTCGGCCTTGTGAGTGGCCGCCAGGGTCCGCACGGCCTTCTCCAACTCGTCCGGTCCCATGTCGCTGGTCGGCGTGTTGACGAGGTCGCGCGCCAGGAAGACGCCGTCGGCGATGCGCCGGACACGACCCGCATCGGCGCCGGACGGCAGCGCAAAACGCAACGCCTTGCCTGATTTCTTGCCGTAGCGAGTGAAGACATAGCCGCCGAGCACCAAGCCTATGGCCGCGAGTTCCGGCTCGGCTGGAGCGGCGGCAAAATGCCAGTCGCCTTCCGGCAAGGCTCTCGCCAGCATGCCGACGGCCAGCGCCCCCTCGCCATCACCGACGCCGAACAAGGCGCCGGCAAGGGAACCGTTGTCGCCGGGCAGGGCCAGCGTCCTGCCGGCTTCGCCGGAAAAGCCGTTGGCGGCCGCCCATGCGATCGTGGAAGGCGAAAGCGCCAAAGCCTCCAGTCCATCCCTCGCGACCAGATGGACCGGCAAGGCAGTGCTTAGTGTCTCGATGAGTTCGACAGGCATTCGATGGTCTCCGGGAGGCTTGCAGATCGTCCTCAGTCAAGTGACAGGGACGTCGAATGATTTCAACACCTATGCACAGAGCCGGACATTGGACATGCCAGGCCAAAGGCTTCCGGCGGGCCGTTCACCGATCCGACGGCTCACTTTTTAACTGTCCGTTAGGGTTAACAGAATATTTCTGCGGGGATGAAGATGGCCACGTGAATGGCCACGCGCAGGAATGGAGAGCCCCGTGCCGATGCCCACCAACCGCAGGATGAACGTCACGGGCAAACGGTTGGTCACCACGGCACTGCTGATGGCGCTGGCGGCCGGTGCTGCGGGGTGCGGAACCAGCAAGCTCACGACCGGCTCGATCGGGCGCACCAGCGGCAAACCGCTGGAAACCATGTCGGCCAGCGAGTTGCACGGGGCGACCGGGCGGCTGGGCGAATCCTACGCAAAGAACCCCAACGACAAGCGGCTGGCGACAAATTTTGCGGCGGCGCTCCAGATGGACGGCGATGCCGACCAGTCGCTTGCCGTGATGCGCAAGCTGGCGATCGCCTACCCCAAGGACCGCGACGTGCTTGCCGCCTACGGCAAGGCGCTGGCCGCCAACGGCCAGTTCGAGCCTGCGCTCGACGCCGTGCGCCGGGCGCAGACACCGGAATATCCGGACTGGCGGCTGATGTCCGCCGAGGCCGCCATCCTCGACCAGCTCGGGCAGAAGGATGAAGCGCGCCAGAACTACCGCAAGGCGCTGGACCTCAAGCCGAACGAACCCTCGATCCTTTCCAATCTCGGCATGTCCTATGTGCTGGAAGGCGATCTGCGCACCGCCGAGACCTATATGCGCTCGGCAGCCCGGCAACCGAATGCCGACAGCCGGGTGCGCCAGAACCTTGCGCTGGTCGTGGGACTGCAGGGCCGCTTCGACGAGGCCGAGAAGATCGCCTCGCAGGAGCTTTCGCCCGAACAGGCGCAAGCCAATGTAGCCTATCTTCGCCAGATGCTTGCCCAGCAGAACGCCTGGAGCCAACTCAAGGATCAGGACAAGGCAAAGCCGGCGACCAACTGAGCGCCGCATGGGCGCCGGCTCCGCACAGCGCAAATCCGTCCACGCATCAACGCTGAAAACCAAGAGCCGCACTGCATTGGCAGTGCGGCTCTTTTGTACGGCTGCAAACGAGGCCTACTGGCTTGAGGAATTGTGCTGGTCGCCGAAGATGCCGCGCTGACTGACCTGAATGCCGGCTGGGCCCAGAATGATGGCGAACAAAACCGGCAGGAAGAACAGGATCATCGGCACGGTAAGCTTCGGCGGCAGGGCGGCGGCCTTCTTCTCGGCGGCATTCATGCGCATGTCGCGGCTTTCCGAGGCCAGCACGCGCAATGCGTGCGCCACGGGGGTGCCGTAGCGTTCGGCCTGGACCAGCGCCTGGGACACTGACTTCACCGATTCCAGGCCGGTACGAGCCGAGAGGTTTTCATAAGCCTGCCTGCGCTCCTGCAGATAAGAGAGTTCGGCGTTGGTCAGCACGAATTCCTCCGCCAGCGCCACCGACTGCGAACCGATCTCCTCGGAGACCTTGCGCAAGGCAGCCTCGACCGACATGCCCGATTCGACGCAGATCAGCATCAGGTCCAGCGCATCCGGCCACGCCGCCTGGATCGACTGCTTGCGCTTGGCGGCACGATTGTTGACGTAAAGGATCGGCGCGTAGAAACCCGCGTAGGCGACAAGGATGCAGACGAACAGTTTCACGAAGGCCGGCCGGTCCGGCAGTCCGCCGAGCACGAACAGATAGATCCCTGCCAGCGCGAAACCGACAAAAGGCAGGATCAGGCGGAAGAACAGGAAGCGCGTCAGCGGGTTCTGGCCACGAAAGCCCGCCACCTTGAGCTTCTGCAACGTGCCTTCATCGGCCAACGCACGCCGCAGGTCCAGCCTGTCGACGATGTTGCGCATGCCGATCGACTGCTCTTCGCGCAGCCCCTTGCGGCGACGATCGGCTTCATTGGCAAGCCGCGCGCGCTGCTTGGCGCGCAATTCGTCACGCTCCAGCGCCACCGATCTCATGCGCGTCTTGAGCTGATTGCCACCAAGGGCCGGCAGCACCGTGAAGACGGTCGCGAACACCGCAATGCCAACCAGCAACGCTATCAGGAAGGCAGGATCGGTGAGCGATTTTACGACTTGGTCGGTCATTCGTTTTCAGTCTTTTCGTTTCGAGCTTTCCAAGGTCGGCCTAAACTTCAAAGTTCATCATCTTGCGCATCACCAGAATGCCGATCGACATCCAGACGCCGGAACAGCCGAGGATCAGATTGCCGGTGCTGGTGGTGAACAGCGGCATGATGTAGTTCGGGCTCGACAGATAGACGAGAAGGGCGACGACAAAAGGCAGCGCGCCGATGATGACGGCCGACGCCTTGGCTTCCATGGAAAGCGCCTGGACCTTGGCCTTCATCTTCTTGCGATCGCGAAGCACGCGCGACAGGTTGCCAAGCGCCTCGGAGAGATTACCGCCGGCCTGTGACTGGATCTGGATAACGATGCCGAAGAAGCTTGCCTCGCTGCACGGCATGGTTTCAGCCATGCGCAAGGTGGCATCGGGGATGGACATGCCAATCTGCTGTGAATCGACAATCCGGCGGAACTCGGTCTTGACCGGCTCCGGCGATTCACTGGCGATCAGGCGAATGGCGTCGTTGAGCGGCAGGCCGGATTTGACGGCGCGCACGATGATGTCGAGGGCGTTGGGAAATTCGTTGAGGAACGCCTTGACCCGGCGCGCGCGGCGAAACGAGACGAACCAGCGCGGCAGGCCGAGCGCCCCCGCCAGCAGCGCGCCCGGCAGGACCAGAAGCGGCGCGCCGGCGAGATGGGCAAGCACCGTCAGCGCGATCCCGCAAATGACGGAGTAGATATAGAAACGCTCGATCGAGACCTGCATGCCGGCCTGACGAATCTGGGCCTTCAACGGCGGCTTCTTGACGGCGAGTTCGTTGGTTTTCTGCTTTTCGTCGAGCTGTTTCAGCGTATCCTGGACAGATTTACGCCGCTTGACCGCCTCCGCGACACGGTCGCGCGAAGCCTTGACGACCGAACGATCGGTCTCGGCCGCCTTGATCGTCTCGAGCCGTTTGCCGGCCTGCTTCTCGTTGCTCATCTTCGTGAACAGGAAGGCATAGGCGACCGCACCGGCGCTGAAGCCGGCGAGCACGATGAACGCCAGTACGGTGGTGTCAATTCCGAACATCGACCTCGGTCCCCAGCGCATATCGCCGTTTCAAGGAAACGGCGATATGCGCTATCGCTTTGTTTTGACGCAATTCCCAAGGGAAAGCGCTACGCGCTTTTCCCGGGAAAACCGCTTCACACTTCTCCTGGAATTGCTTCCAACCTCGATATGCGTCAGTCAGCGCGTTTCTCCATCGATTCCAGCGCATTGGCGAGGCGCTGTTCCTCGCCATAGTAGCGGGCGCGATCCCAGAAGTGCGGACGGCCGATGCCGGTCGACACGTGCTCGCCAAGCAGCCTTCCATTCGAGTCCTCGCCCTTGATGTTGTAGAGCACGATATCCTGCGTGATGATGACGTCGCCTTCCATGCCGATCACCTCGGTGATGTGGGTGATGCGGCGCGAGCCGTCGCGAAGGCGTGCTGCCTGGATGATGACATCGATGGAGCCGACGACGATTTCACGCACGGTCTTCTGCGGCAGCGAATAGCCGCCCATGGCGATCATCGATTCGATACGGTTCAGGCATTCGCGCGGGCTGTTGGAGTGGATCGTTCCCATCGACCCGTCATGGCCGGTGTTCATCGCCTGCAGCAGGTCGAAAACCTCCGGTCCGCGCACTTCGCCGACGATAATGCGTTCGGGCCGCATGCGCAGGCAGTTCTTGACCAGGTCGCGCATGGTCACCTCGCCTTCGCCCTCGAGATTGGGCGGGCGGGTTTCGAGACGCACCACGTGCGGCTGCTGCAGTTGCAGTTCGGCCGAGTCTTCGCAGGTGATGACGCGTTCCTCGCGGTCGATATAGTTGGTCAGGCAGTTGAGCAGCGTCGTCTTGCCGGAGCCGGTACCGCCGGAGATGACGATGTTGCAGCGGACGCGGCCGATGATCTTGAGGATCTCGGCGCCCTGCGGCGAGATGGCGCCGAACTTGACCAGCTGATCGAGCGTCAGCTTGTCCTTCTTGAACTTGCGGATGGTGAGCGCGGTGCCGTCGATGGAGAGCGGCGGGGCGATGACGTTGACGCGGGAGCCGTCGGGTAGGCGGGCGTCGCAGATCGGACTCGATTCGTCGACGCGGCGGCCAACCTGGCTGACGATGCGCTGGCAGATGTTGAGCAGCTGCTGATTGTCGCGGAAGCGGATGCCGGTCTGTTCGACCTTGCCATTGACTTCGATGTAGACGTTTTTGGAGCCGTTGACCATGATGTCGGCGATATCGTCGCGGGCCAGCAGCGGCTCCAGCGGGCCGTAGCCCAGCACATCGTTGCAGATGTCCTCGAGCAACTCTTCCTGCTCGGCGATCGACATTGCGAAATTTTTGATGGCGATGATGTCGTTGACGATATCCCGGATTTCCTCGCGCGCGCTCTCGGGGTCGAGCTTGGCGAGTTGCGACAGGTCAATGGTGTCGATGAGCGCGGAGAAGACCTGGCTTTTGGTGTCGTAGTAGGTTTCACTTTTTTCGCGCTGGATCTTTTTTGTCGGCTCCGGCGCCATCGACGGCGCCTCAACGGCACGGCGAGTTGGCGGCGTTGCCGGCGCTCCGACCGGCGGCGCTGCCGCGGGCCGGGCAAGAACCGCCATGTCCGCAGGCGTTGCAGTGGCCGGCGCCGATGGCGCCGGTGCTGGCTGACGGAACTCCGGGGTGAACCGGCCGCCGTCGTCGGAGCCTCTTTTACCAAACATGATCGACTACCAATTCCGTCCAGAACATGATGCCGAAGCGGTTTTCGAACGACATCATGCTCTACTTCTTGATTTGGAGGGGAGCGTCATTTCTTGTTACGCGAGAGCTTGCCGAGCAGGCCGCCAAGGCCTGCCTTCTTCCTGGCCTTGATTTCGCTGCGACCGGTCAGGACATGCGCGATTTCGTTGATCATGCCGACGACCGGGCTCCTGGCATCCATCTCGCCCAGCATGCGGCCGTTGTTGGCGGCATTTCCAAACAACAACGGGTCGAAGGCGATGACCGACATCGGCGTGAGGCTGAGCGGCTCGGCGAAGTCGGAAGCGGAAATCTCGGGCCGTTTCGGCACGCCGGCCTGGTTGATGATCAGCTTCGGCGGCGGATCGTTCGGGCGAAGCCTCGTCAGCATATCGACCAGGTTCTTGGTGTTGCGCAGATTGGCCAGTTCCGGCGTCGCCGTGATGACGATCTCGTCGGCCTTGATCAGTGTGTTCTTGGTCCAGCCCGTCCAGATATGGGGGACGTCGAGCACCAGCAGCGGCACGCTGCGCTGGGCGGTATCGATGAGTTGCGTGAAGGCATCGGGATCGAAATCATAGACACGTTCCAGTGTGGAGGGCGCGGCGAGCAGCGACAGATGTTCGGCGCACTGGGCAAGCAGACGGTCGAGATAGACCTCGTCGACGCGTTCGGGCGAAAATACGGCTTCGGCGATGCCTTGCGCAGGGTCCTGGTCGAAATTTATGTTGGCCGTCCCGAAAGCCAGGTCGAGATCGGCGACGACCACTTCCGACTTGAACAGCGATGACATCGCCCACGCTACATTGTGGGCGATGGTCGAGGAGCCGACGCCGCCCTTGGCGCCGATGAAGGCGATCGAGCGGCCGATCGGCTCGGCTTCCGGATCGACGAAGATCGATGACACCACGGAGACGATATCGGCCATCGACACCGGCGCGATGACATATTCGGAAATACCGAAGCGGATGAGTTCGCGGTAAAGACCGACATCGTTGTAGTGGCCGATCACCACGACTTTCGAGGAGGGATCGCAATATTCGGAAAGCTGGGCAAGCTGCTCCAGCAACTGCTTCGGTTCGCTGCGCGATTCCAGCAGGATCAGGTTCGGCGTCGGCGCCGACTGGTAGAATTCGATCGCCGTGGCGATGCCGCCCATATGCACTTTCAGATGCGCCTTGGCCATGCGGCGATCCTCGCCGGCCCGCTCCACCGGATGCGCGACACCTTCCGTCTCGCAAAATGCCTGGATAGAAATACGCGGCACCGGCCGCAGCGCCTGCATCGCGGCAATATCCGATTGCGAGCTGTCGCCGCCGTCTCCGGGCGTGTCGTAGGCAAGATTGCTCATCGTCATGCTCTTTTCCGTGACTTCTCTTTCCAGTCTCTACGCGGGACTGGCGCTCCTAGTACGTCACTTCCGAATTGCCGAGGAACTCGTCCGAAATACCTCTGCCGCGATAGACGTCGATCACCGCGCCGCGGTTCTCGGCGTCGATATCGGACGACTTTCTCGGCCCGAGCAGATCGGCCGGATTGGCAAGCTGGGCGGCGAGGTTGTTCTGAGACGAGCAGCCGTAATCGGCGTAGTGCTTGTTTTCCGAAGACTCGAGAATGTCTGCGGGCCAGCGCCCGCATTTGTCGGTCTGGGCTCTCACCGAAATATAGGAGACCCGGATAGGCGCCGAGGCTTCGGGGGAAACCGACTGGTAGGAGGTCACGACGATCCGGTTTCGCTTGATGCCGCTGGCAACCGCCAGCCTGGCGAAATCGCGACCGGCGGCCGTCGCGGCGACCTCGTTGGCCGATCCGCTCGGTATCTGGATCGTCAGCGTCGGGGCGGCACTTCTGTCATAGCCATCCAGAAAACCCAGAAGCGTATCGCGTTGGGAGCCGGTCATACCGCGGTCGCCAGCGCCGACCGGCAGGTCGATCTTCTGGTTCTTCTCCGCGATCACGATCGGATGCGTGGTGCGATAATCGTCCGGAATGGCGCCTACCGTGATGCTGTCACGATGGGCGCAGCCGGCCAGCAGCGCTGCCGCCACAACCGCCAGGACTGGGACGGCTCGCCGGCAGATCCGCGAACGCCCGGCACGCATCGTTGTAGCGAACGTGCTTGCCTTCAATGCTGACTGAGACATGTCCACTTCCCCGCTCACTTATAGATGAAGCCGACAACACCGTGATAACGGCCGTTGGGCTTGTCGGTCTGCATGGTGCCGTAGACGCGATTGACCCGGCCAAGGAACATGCCGGCCCCATCGCTCGGGGCGTTGAAATTGTCGTCCGGCTTGGCGAGGTCGTTGCGTGCCACCGGCTTCACCAGATAGGGGGTGATGATGATGACGAGTTCGGTCTCGTTGCGCACAAAATCCCTGCTGCGGAAGAGCGCCCCGAGCACGGGAATCTTTGTCAGTCCAGGCAAGCCGTTGACGGCTTGCCTGACATCGTCGCGAACCAGGCCGGCGATCATCATGGAGCCCCCAGAGGGCAATTCCACCGTCGTATCGGCAAGACGCTTGCGCAGCGACAGGACGTTCGTGCCGGGACTCGTTACGCCTGAGGAGAGCGACACAGATCCCTCCGTTGTCGGCTCGGAAACCGAGGTTCTGACTTTCAGGCTGATGCGACCGGGAGACAACACCACCGGCTGGAATTCCAGGCCGATGCCGTACTCGATCTTGTCGAGAGTATAGGTCTTCAGGCCAGTCTGGTTGTCGGTGGATACGTTCGCGCTGACGCTGCTCACCATGTTGTATTCACCACCGACCTTGAAGGTCGCCTTCTCGCCTGATACGGCGGTCAAGGTCGGCTCGGCCAGGGTCTTCATGACCCCGGACTGCTCCATGGCGTTGATATAGGCCTGCAGCCCCGAGGAGCCGATATTGAAGCCCGAATTCGACAGCTGCTTGCCGAGGCCGGTGAAATTGTCGCTGATTGCGCCGTAGCTGATACCGTTGCTGCCGCCACTGCCGACCATGTTGACGCCGAGCTGCTTCATCACCGAGCGGCTGACTTCGGCCACGGTCACCTTCAGCGTCACCTGGTCGTCGCCGATGATCTGCAGCAGGTTGACGATCTTCGAGACCCGGCGTTCGGTATCCGGATTGTTGATGTCGACGCCGCCATTAGCATTGCCGCCGGCCGCGGTCTGCGAATACTGGCCGGTCGTCGCTTCACCGCCGGACACAAAGATGGTTGCCAGGTCAACGGCGCGCTTGGCATCGAGCGGCGTGTCCACCACCCCGGTCAGGACGACGTTGTCGTTCAGCAATTCGACCTTGATCTCGGCATTCGGAAGGAAGCGCTTGAGGTAGTCTTCCAATCCGGCGACGTCGCGTTCGACGGCCAGATCCAGGCTGGCAATCTGCTCGCCATTGGGACCGAAGACGAAGATGTTGGTTTCGCCCACCGACTTGCCGAACAGATAGATCCGCCTTGCGGTGCGGGTCACCGCATCGGCGACCGCGGGGTTGGCGACCAGGATGTCGTAGGCGTCGCTCGGCAGATCGATGACCACCGATTTGTTGAGGCCAAGCTTGACACGTTGCGTGGCCGACGAGGCCGTGACCCCGACGCTCTTTCCGGCGGCCTTGGCGTCGACAAGGCCACTTGCATGGGCTCCGAGAAAAAGCAGGCCGATGGCCGCAGCCGTGGTGACCGGCAGTCTAGCGACTAACCTCATTTCCTTGCCCCTACTTCGGAAACTTCGCCCGATTTGATCAACCGCACCGTTCCGCGCCGCCCATTGCCGGAAACGAGGTAGTCGGCTTCATCGGTACCCTTTTCCTGGTTGTCGGTGATTGAGCGCAGCGCCAGCGTCAGGCGATCGGCCATTTGCTGGGCGACGGTGATGATCTCGGCCTGCTGCGGCGTCAGCTCCAGCGTCGCCGTCTGTCCGACCCTGGTCTTCTTGCCTTCCTCGTCCTCCTGGATGGTTTGATCGATCGCCAGGACGCGGATGTTCTTGAGGATGGTCTCAGTGGTGAATCCGCTACCGCCGTTGCCGGTGTCGGATCTGCGGGTCATGATGACGTCGACAAAATCGTTAGGCAGGATAAAGCCGCCTGCCGACGTGTCCGCCGAGATCGCGGTGGCGACGGCACGCATGCCGGTGGGCAGGATAGAAGACATGAAGCTCTGCCCCTCGCCGATCAGCTTGGAGCGCCGCAGCGGCTCACCGGTGTACATCGCCATGCGGGCGACGGAGCCCTTCAGCTTCTCCCGCGCTTCGGGTTCGGCGGCACGGGTGATGAAATTCGCATTGATGCCATCGGACGGCCAGGACTCCCAGCTGAGATTGTTTTCAAGCGGGCTTCCCATAGGCACGTCGCCGGAAAGCACGAGCACATCCTGCAAGGCGATGGCCGGCGCCTGCGGGGCATCGACGACGACCTGCTGGGGCGGGACCGCCACCATATTCTTGGCAACATAACCTGCACCACCCGCCGCGGCCACCGCCACGCCCAGAATGATCAGTCGGGATGCTGGCATCTGTCCGAACCCTCGCCTTTAGGCAACCACCTAGCCAGGCCGGACTTTGCAGCGGCAATCGTCAAAACAAGGTTAATACAATGCTTACGATCGTGATTAATTTAAGGTTTACATAAATTGGATGGACCCGTGCTCCGACCAACAAAAGAGGCGGCCAAGCCGCCTCTTTTCAGATCGATGCAGGAGCGGCAAGGAAGGCTTGCTGTCTCAGATCGCCAGCCTTGCCAGCGCCCATGCCATCAGGGGTGAGTCCGGATAGGTTAGCAGCCCGCCAATGCCGAGTGCAATGCCGTAGGGAACGCCGGTCGTGTCGTCGGCGAAATGGCGCAGGAATGGACTGTGGCTGGTGTAGATCGCCAGCGGCGATTTCCGGTAGAGGAGGATGGCGAGCGTCAGCAGTCCCCCGATAAACGCTGAGATCACGAGATACTCGACAAGGTGAGTGTTGAACCCCATCCAGACGGCGGTGCCGGCGAGCAGCTTGGCGTCGCCGCCGCCCATGCCGCCCAGTGCAAACAGACCGAACGTCACTGCCAGCACCAAGGCGCCGGCGGCGAAATGCCAGCCATAGGTTGCCCAGTCCATGCCCGTCAGCGGCGCAACCAGGACAAACACCGCCAGTAGCAGCACCGGTACGCGGTTGGCGATCGTCATCGACAGCATGTCGGAGGTCGCGGCGAAGAGCATGCAAAAAGGAAAGACGACGAAGATCAACGCTTCGAGCATGGGCGCGGCACCCTGTTGCCAACTGTATCCAGCCTCAGCCTAGACATATACGATTAACGATCGATGAGACTGGGTACTCAAAATCGCTCGACGCGATGAAATAGGGGCCGCCAATCAGGCGGCCCCTATCTCTAAAGCAACCAAGGGTATTACGAATTAGTCACCTTGCCGGCGATCGTGGTGAACTTGTTGTTCAGGGCATTGCCGAGCGAACCAGCGCCAACCATGATGGCAAGCGCGATGAGAGCGGCGATCAGACCGTATTCGATAGCGGTCGCGCCGGATTCGTCCTTCGCGAAACGTGCGATGAGATTAGACATTCGAGAGCTCCTACTCCACGTGTTACAGCACTTCCGTCAACTTCTGTGGTGGTTGATCGGATGCTGCCAATCTACGGAGAAGCTCTTTCAATCGGCTTAATAAACAGCCTTACCGATTCCTTTCCCGCTTCGAACAGCCTGTGTGGTTAACCGTAAACTAAACGCTGGACACTAGCTCGCCTGCCTGTGAAAAGGCCGCGAAAGCTGCAAATTCACGGCCATCGGCAGGACGCATTATTATATTAGCTGGTAGCAAGATTGGTGCGAATATCCCTGCGCCGATCGGTTTAACCGTTGGTTCACCAATCTCCTTCATGTTCCGTTGAACAAGTTTTGCCGCCGTGGAGCGCCTTGATGACTGCCATGAAATCGTCATTCCTGCTTGTCGCGCTTCTCGCCGTCCCGGCTTTTGTGCTGCCGGCCAAGGCCGGAGCCGGCATCGAAGTGACGATGAACCAGGCCAAGATCGTCAAACTGACACGCCCCGCCGACACCATAGTCGTCGGCAATCCGGCGATTGCCGACGCTTCCGTCCAGGATGCATCGACGATCGTGCTGACGGGCAAGGGGTTCGGCGTCACCAACCTGGTTGTCCTCGACCACGATGGCAGCCCGATCGTCGACGAGCAAGTGACCGTGGTGCGCCAGGACGCGTCGTCCGTGCGTATCTACAGGCGCGCCTCGGTACAGACCATGTCCTGCACGCCCTATTGCGAAAGCTCGTACAAGAGCGACTCGGAAAAGTCGTCCGAAGCCGAGATGAGCGCTGGGCAGTAAGCGCCCGACGCTTCATGGCCTCGACAACGCCGCCTCGGTTAGCGGCGGGTTAATGCAGTCTCGGCAAATTTAACGGTCATCCAAACCGGACCTCAATGGGTTCTGGCTAATGTTGTCTCTGGTACCGCATCAGGATCGGCAGGGACGGATATGGGCGAGGATTATTGCGAGGATTCAAGACCCGGAATCGGCAAGGCCAGCGCAGGACGAGGAAAGTTTATCCCTCGTTTCCTTGGCGATCGGCGCGGCAGCACCGCGATAGAATTCGCCATGCTTGCGTTACCGTTTGCGGCTCTCGTCTTCGCCATCCTTGAGAGCTGCGTTTCATTCGCCGGACAGGAGGTGATGGCCAACATCACCGATGATATCGCCCGTCAGTTGCGTACTGGCCAGTTGAGGCAAGCCGATGTAACGGACGAGGAGCTGAAGGGCTTGGTCTGCGCCAGACTGGAGATTATTGTCGCCAAGGGTTGCCCCGGTTTGCTGGTGGATCTGCGCCCGTTCAAGACCTTTGCCGGGGCAGCCAGTGCGGGTTTCACGATTTCCGGCTCGACCATCACGCTGACGGGCAAGGATCCGGATACAGGCAAGGAGCCGGTTTTCGGGACCCCCACAATAGGCCCGGCAGAATCAAAGAACATGCTGCGGGTCTTTTACCCTTGGCCGGTCATGACCGATTTCATGGCTCAATACATGTCGAATATGGATGGCGGCAAGACTCTGCATTACGCGACGACAACGTGGCAAAACGAGCCATTCGACAACTGAAATTGCACGTGTAAGCAAAAGGAAAAGTGCATGTTTTGTGCGGGGGCACATCCGGGGATGTCGGTTATCTGGAAGAGAGCGGCGCGGTTTTTTGCCGATCGGCGCGGCATAGCGGCGGTCGAATTTGCCCTCATCGTGCCTGTCTTGCTGATCATGTATTTCGTTACCATGGAGGCCTCGCAAGCCATCGAGGCCAGCAAGAAGGTCAGCCGCATCAGTTCCATGGTTGCCGACCTCGTCACGCAGCAAACGTCAGTGGTCAACGCAGATCTCACCGACATCATGAAGATTGGAAACTCCAGCCTTCAGCCTTATAACCGCTCAGTCGCCGATATCTTCATTACAGCAATCGACATCGAAGCCGATCCGGGTAATGCGACACCGCAAGCAAAGGTGGCGTGGTCCTGGCGCGTGCTGAATGGGATCACTAGCCGCGACTCCGACCCGACAACCGCCACCACCGTTCCGGCAACGCTCAATATTGCTGGGACTTTCCTCATTCGTGTCCAAACCACTCTCAAATACCAACCGATCATCTCCTGGTCGGAAGGCGCCGAAAAGCCGCTCGGATTTATCTCGGCCTTCAACGAAGGCAAAATAACGATGAGCGAAACCTACTATCTCAGGCCGCGCCGGGCCACGTCGATCCCCTGCAGCGATTGCTGAAGCAGTTCTACCCATTCAACCCGGTTCATTGCGCGCTGCTGTCGGTGCTGGCTGACACCAGGCGCACGATGGAAGCGGCCATCGCATAGTCACTCGCAGCGGCGAGCGTGAACCCTCCCGAATGTTTCGATTCCACGAAATCGTAAACTTCCGGCGACTGCGATCTGAGATTGGTGAGGAAGACGGTCAGTCGGCGTTTGGCTTCGGGATCGAGATCGCTGCGGACGGCGTGAGGGCCGTATCTGAGCACGCCGGAGGTCCAGATGATCTGGAGCGCGGCTTCTGGAATGCCCGCCGCCTCCAGTCGCGCCGCCGTGCCGTCCGGATCAGCCGGCTGATCGCCAGCAATCCCCGTCCGGTTTTCCGCCGTGGCCCGCTCCCAGCCGAATACGGCATCGGCCTGGCCATCGACCAGCATCGCTTCTGCGGCGGCAGCCGAGCCGGCATGAGCGAGGAATGGCGCATTCTGGCTGATCTTGATGCCGTCGGCCGCCAGCCCGGCGAGCGGTAGAAGCGAACCGCCGACATTGTCGGAAGGCGCCATGGCGATGAGGTGCGTTTCCAGGGCCGCGAGATCGGAAAGCCTGCCGTCGCGCGTCAAAAGCACGGAGCGGATGCCCGTGGCACCGTCGGCATCGACCGGCGCCACAAGAGGTTCGACGCAGGCGCAGCGCTCCGAGGCGGTGGCGTAGGCGGTCGCCGAATAGACCGCGTACTGAATCCGGCCATTGGCCTGTGCCTCTATCAGCGCCGCATAGTCATGCGCGACGACGAATTCCACCTTCATGCCGAGCGCCTTGCCGTAGGCGTCAGTCAGCAAGGCCAGACCCGGAACCGTGTTGCCGGCGCCCGGGTCGGCAACGATGCCGATGCGAAACGTGCCGATCTGGTCGCGCCAGTCGGCGTGCGCGGCGAGCTGCGAGGCCAGGAGCGCTACAGTGGTCGCTAGTGCACTCCAACCGAGGTCAGCCCGTCTCATCGATCCATGCCCCGCACACCGTTTCCTTGAAGCGCATCGCATGTCTCAAGGATGCGTACAGCGCGCCTGCCCGACCTCGCGACTATTGCGCCAGGCCGCTGCCGCCTGGTTTACGATTTGCCAATGCCGCGACGGGACCTTATGTCTGGTCAACCAGACTGGCAATGACGGCACCGATGTCACGCGCTTTCCTCTTCGTTCTCGATTCTTTCGGCATTGGCGGCGCCGCCGATGCCGAACGCTATGGCGACGCCGGCTCGAACACGTTCGGACATATCGCGCTGGCCTGCGCGGAAGCCCGCGCCGATCGCGAGGGCCTGCGCGAGGGACCGCTGAAGGTGCCCACCATGGTTTCGCTCGGTCTCGGCCGCGCAGCAGAAACCGCAACCGGCTTCCAATTCGACAGCAAAGCCGCCGTTTCAGCCTCCGCCTTCCACGGCGCCGCGCAGGAGATTTCGAGCGGCAAGGATACGCCGTCGGGTCACTGGGAAATCGCCGGGCTGCCCGTGCGGTTCGACTGGGGCTATTTCCCCGATAAGGTGCCCGCCTTCCCTGCCGAACTGACCGAAGCGATGATCCGCGAGGGCAAGGTGCCGGGCATTCTCGGCAACTGCCATGCGCCCGGCACGGAGATCATCGAGCGCTTCGGCGAGGAGCATATCCGCACCGGCCAGCCGATCTGCTACACCTCGGTCGATTCCGTCCTGCAGATAGCAGCGCACGAAGTTCATTTCGGCCTGGAGCGGCTCTACGAGTTCTGCAAGACGGTACGCCGGCTGGTCGATCCGCTGAAGATCGGACGGGTGATCGCACGGCCTTTCCTGGGCGAAACATCAGCCACCTTCGAGCGCACCTACAACCGCCATGACTACGCCGTGCCGCCGCCTGAGCCGACGCTGCTCGACCGCTTGACCGGGCGCGGCAGCCGGGTGATCGCGGTCGGCAAGATCGACGACATCTTCGCCCACCGCGGTATCTCGGAAGTACGCAAGGCGCCCGGCAACATGGCAATGTTCGACAAGGCGCTGGGCGCGATGGACGATGCCGGCGACGGCGACCTGGTGTTCGCCAATTTCGTCGACTTCGACACCGAGTTCGGCCATCGCCGCGACGTCGCCGGCTATGCTGCGGCGCTCGAAGCCTTCGACCGCCGGCTGCCCGAGGCACTGGCAAAGCTGAAGCCGGGCGATCTGCTCATCCTCACCGCCGACCATGGCAACGATCCGACATGGCGTGGCACCGACCACACGCGCGAACGCGTCCCGGTCATCGGCACCGCACCGGGTCTCACGGGCGGCGACATCGGGCTCAGGACCACCTTCGCCGATATCGGCGAGACGGTCGCCGAACACCTCAAGCTGGCGCGCGGCCGCCACGGCGCTTCCTTCCATTCGGCGATAGGCGGCCATGCCTGAACTGCCCGAGGTCGAAACGGTCCGGCGCGGCCTGCAGCCGGTTCTGGAATGCGCGCGGATCGTGCGCGTCGAGGCGCGCCGGCCCGATCTCAGATTTCCGTTTCCGGCGAAATTTGCGCAGCGGCTGACCGGCAAGACGGTCATCGCGCTTGGCCGCCGCGCCAAATATCTCACCATACACCTGGACGGTGGCCCGGTGCTGATCTGCCATCTCGGCATGTCGGGCTCGTTCCGCATCGAGGCCGCTGATGACAAAGAGACGCCCGGCACGTTCCATCAAGAGCGCTCGAAGGATGCCAAGCACGACCATGTGGTGTTCCATGTCGTGTCGCCTGTCGGCGTCCAGTCTCGCGTGGTCTTCAACGACCCGCGTCGCTTCGGCTTCATGCTGTTTGCGGAAGGCCTGGCCGACGCGCATCCGATGCTCGCGGGACTGGGCGTCGAGCCGACCGGCAATGCGCTGGAAGGCGCCCTGCTCGCCTCTCTGCTGAAGGGCCGCAGATCGCCGTTGAAGGCGGCGCTGCTCGACCAGAAGCTGATTGCCGGGCTCGGCAATATCTATGTGTCGGAAGCGCTGTGGCGCGCCGGCCTTTCGCCATTGCGCGAGGCAGGCACCATCGCCGGGACCGGCAAGAAGGCCAAGGAACAGAGCGAACGACTGGCCGAGGCAATCCGTTCGGTGATCGCCGATGCGATCGCCGCCGGCGGGTCTTCGCTGCGCGACTATGTGCACACAGACGGGTCGCCGGGCTATTTCCAGCATTCCTTCGCGGTCTACGATCGCGAAGGCGAGCCCTGTCCGACGCCCGGCTGTCGCGGCCACATCGAGCGCATCGTGCAAAGCGGCCGCTCGACCTTTTATTGCCGGACCTGCCAGCGGTAAGCTAGACGGTCCTTCAGTGCCGCAACCAGGAGGCCAGCCCATGAGCTATGAAACCATCATCGTCGAGACGCGCGGCAAGGTCGGCCTGATCACGCTGAACCGGCCCAAGGCGCTGAACGCGCTGAACGCGCAGGTGCTGGCGGATTTGCTGACGGCGGCAAAGGGGTTCGACGCCGATCCCGGCATCGGCGCCATGGTCATCACCGGTTCCGAGAAGGCTTTTGCGGCGGGCGCCGACATCAAGGAAATGCAGGCCGTCACCTACGCGGAGGCCTATGTGCAGGATTTCTTCGTCGGCTGGGAAGAGTTTACCCGTGCGCGCAAGCCGATGATCGCGGCGGTCGCCGGCTATGCACTGGGCGGCGGCTGCGAACTGGCGATGATGTGCGATTTCATCATTGCCGCCGACACGGCGAAATTCGGCCAGCCCGAAATCACGCTCGGCGTCATTCCCGGCATGGGCGGGTCGCAACGGCTGACCCGCTTTGTCGGCAAGTCGAAGGCCATGGACATGTGCCTGACCGGTCGGATGATGGATGCCGCCGAAGCCGAGCGCAGCGGCCTGGCCTCGCGCGTCGTGCCGGCCGGCGAGTTGATCGAGGAGGCGATGAAGGCCGCGGCCAGGATATCAGAGTTTTCACTGCCATCGGTGATGATGGCCAAGGAGGCAGTCAACCGCGCCTACGAGACGACGCTGGCGGAGGGACTGCGCTTCGAACGCCGGCTGTTCCACTCGCTGTTTGCGCTCGACGACCAGAAGGAAGGGATGGCCGCCTTTGCCGAGAAGCGGAAGCCGAATTTCACCAATCGCTAGAGTGGCGGCGGCGAGGACCAAAAAGAAGCCAAAGCGGCGTTGACGCGCCGGAAAAGCTGAACTATAAGCCGCTCCAACCGAGGCGGCCGTTGGCTGCCCGTTTGTTTTTTGCGCCCTGCGGCATCCCGCATGCGCCCACCAGATCAGAAGAGAGGCATCATGGCCAATACCTCCTCGGCCAAAAAGGCAACGCGCAAGATCGCCCGCCGCGCAGCGATCAACAAGAACCGCCGCTCGCGCGTGCGTACATATGTCCGCCAGGTCGAAGAGGCACTGGCTGCCGGCGACAAGGCAGCCGCGCTGGAAGCCTTCAAGACCGCAGAGCCGGAATTGATGCGCGCCGCGACCAAGGGCGTGATCCATAAGAATACGGCATCGCGCAAGGTGTCGCGTCTTGCTCACCGCCTCAAGGTGCTGTCGGCCTGATCGACCGTTCCTGAACTGTCGTTCTTTCAAACCCGGCCAATCGCGCCGGGTTTTTTCGTTTGCCGGCAAGCACTTAAAAAGAACGGCCGCAAAGCACGCCCGAGCCGCATTCCAGAGTCCGGAATGCTTTGCCGGCACATACACTCCCACTGATGTTCCAATCCGCCGAAACGGCCCACGCCAATAAATTTGGCTGTCACAAATTGCTGATATTTTTCAGTGACTTGCTGGAAGTGATCCACAGCTTGTTCACATAGCCTGTGGGCGACAGGCAGCAAGTTGGTGTCAAGCGAATTATTTCAGAAAATTTCAAACCGCACAGCCATTTTCATATTCGCGGCAAAAGGGTTTGAATCCCAATGGCTTTGTCAAAATATGCGCTTCCAGCACGGAGCCCGAACCGTTGTTCACTAACCAGATTCCTTAAAAATCCGTTAGAGGTGGCCTTGCCCTATCCACAGCGATTTCGGTAATGTCGGTCTATCGAAAGGGACGGGCCATTAGCCCTTAACCCAGCCTGAATCGGCCAGCTAACAGTGGCAGAATTCATGACGTGGATCAATTCCGCGAACGGGTATGGCTTGCCTTTTCGATACGATAGGGGACTGGCGTAATTGTACATGGCAGCTTGATGGCGCACCGGCGTTTTCGCCGGGTAGCACCGCTTTGCCCGAACATGTCAGACGGACTGGCTTTAAGCAGCCGGGACCCATCCCTTTTTGACGAGGCAACGTCATCCGCCGGCGGCGGCGGTGGTGTTGTAGCGAAGATACGGTCGCCGGAAACATGGGTGCAGGAGGCGCACTCCCGGCGGAAAAAAGGTACAAAGGAAAAGGGACGCACAATCATGCAGAGCGGCATCGAGCGGGAGCTTACGGGCGACCTGCCATTTCCCGGAACATTGGTCGGAGCGCACGATATGGCGGCTTCCAGCGACGCGGAACAGAAGTTCGACCGGGTCAAGGCCCAGTTGAAGGCGCGCCTGGGAACCGAGGTCTATTCGAGCTGGTTCGGCCGTATGAAGGTGGCTGAGGCTTCCCGGGGCATTGTACGCATCTCGGTGCCCACGGCCTTCCTGCGCTCGTGGATCAATGGCCATTATCTCGATCTCATCGCCGATCTGTGGAAGCACGAGGATCCCGAAATCCTCAAGATCGAGATGGTCGTGCGCACCGCGACCCGTCCTGCCCGCAATGGCGTCGAACCCGAGGCCGTGCCGGCGCGCAAGATGACCAAGCATACGCAGACCGCATTGGCGGCCGGCACGGTCGGCCCCGGCAGGGTGGAGCGGGCGCCCGCCCCTCGTCCCGGCACGCCCATCGAGAGCGAATTCCGGCACAATGTGCTGGGGTCGCCGCTCGACCCGCGCTACACGTTCGGCTCCTTCATCGAAGGCCCGTCGAACCGGGTGGCTTTCGCCGCAGCCAAAGCCGTGGCGGAATCGCAGTCGAGCGCGGTGCGCTTCAACCCGCTGTTCCTTCATGCGACCGTCGGGCTCGGCAAGACGCACCTTTTGCAGGCGATTGCGGCCGAATCCCTGAAACAGAACCCGAAATCGCGCGTCGTCTATCTGACGGCCGAATATTTCATGTGGCGCTTCGCCACCGCGATCCGCGACAACAATGCGCTGACGCTGAAGGAACAGCTGCGCGACATCGACCTCTTGATCATCGACGACATGCAGTTCCTGCAGGGCAAGTCGATCCAGCACGAATTCTGCCATCTCATCAACATGCTGCTCGACAGCGCCAAGCAAGTGGTGGTTGCCGCCGACAGGCCGCCGTCGGAACTGGAATCGCTGGAACCGCGGGTGCGCTCGCGCCTCAATGGCGGTGTCGCGCTGGAAATGTCGGCGCCGGACTTCGCCATGCGCATAGGCATGCTCAAACTTCGGCTTGCCACCGCCAAGGTTGACGATGCATCGCTCAATATTTCGGAGGAGATCCTCAACCATGTCGCCCGCACGGTGACCGGCAGCGGTCGTGAGCTGGAGGGCGCGTTCAACCAGCTGCTGTTTCGTCAGTCGTTCGAGCCGGCGATCACCATCGACCGCATCGACGAGATCCTGGGGCACATCTATCGCTCTGGCGAGCCGAAGCGGGTGCGCATCGAGGACATCCAGCGCATCGTGGCGCGCCACTACAATGTGTCTAAGACCGAGTTGCTGTCCAACCGGCGCACGCGCACCATCGTGAAGCCCAGGCAGGTCGCCATGTACCTGTCGAAGGTATTGACGCCGCGCTCGCTGCCGGAGATCGGCCGGCGGTTCGGCGGGCGCGACCACACCACGGTGCTGCATGCGGTGCGCAAGATCGAGGACCTTTCCGGCGTCGACAACACGCTGGCGCAGGAACTGGAACTGTTGCGCAGGCTGATCAACGACCAAGCCTGATCGGCGCGGCAAACGGAGCGCGCAGGGTTAGAGTATTCGGTCGTCGCGCTTTAAATTTTCTTGTTTTGATGCATGTCGTTGTCCCAAAACCGCTGCGCAGTTTTCGGCGACATGCATCGGTTGCCGGCCAACGTCCGCTTTATCCCCAGAAAGCCCGCTTAACCGGCGCGAACCGGTGGCCCGGACTTGCGTTTGCTGGCTTTTTCCTGTCAGTTTGCATAGATTCTGAGCCTGTTCAGACCTTTCGCGGGGCGCCGCCCACTGGTGACCCGTCCATTCATTCAAGCGAGCCTGTTTCGTCATGCGTGTTATCCTGGAACGGTCCAATCTCCTAAAGTCGCTCAACCACGTTCATCGCGTGGTCGAGCGGCGCAATACCATACCGATCCTGTCGAACGTGCTGCTCAGCGCCGAGGGCGCCAGCCTTGAAATGAAAGCCACCGACCTCGACCTCGAAGTGACCGAAGCGACGCCGGCAAAGGTCGAGCGCGGCGGGGCGACGACGGTTCCGGCGCACCTGCTCTACGACATCGTGCGCAAGCTGGCCGACGGCGCCGAAGTGATGCTGAAGACCGACGAGGACGGCAACGCCATGACGGTAACGTCGGGCCGCTCGAGCTTTCGCCTGCAATGCCTGCCGCAGTCCGATTTCCCGGAGCTTTCGGCGGGATCCTTCTCACACATCTTCCGGCTCGATTCCGTCGCCCTGAGAGGCCTTATCGAAAAGACCCAGTTCGCCATCTCCACCGAAGAGACGCGCTACTATCTCAACGGCATCTACCTGCACACGCATGAAACTGGCGGCAAGCTGAAGCTGCGTTCGGTGGCGACCGACGGTCACCGCCTGGCGCGCGCCGAGATCGACGCTCCGGCCGGGTCCGAAGGCATGCCGGGCATCATCATTCCGCGCAAGACGGTCAGCGAATTGCAGAAGCTGGTCGACGATCCCGATGTCGCGGTGACCACCGAATTGTCCGACACCAAGATCCGCTTCACCATCGGCAGCGTGGTTCTGACCTCGAAGCTGATCGACGGCACTTTCCCGGACTACCAGCGCGTCATTCCGACCGGCAACGACAAGAAGCTGATCATCGACCGCCAGAGCTTCGCCGCCGCCGTCGATCGCGTCTCGACCATTTCCTCCGAGCGCGGCCGCGCGGTGAAGCTTTCGATCACCGAAGGCCAGGTGACGCTTGCCGTCAACAATCCGGATTCGGGCAGCGCCACCGAGGAACTGGCGGCCGACTATTCGTCCGACCCGATCGAGATTGGCTTCAACGCCAAATATCTGCTCGACGTCGCTGCTCAACTCACCGGCACGGAAGCCAAGTTCATGCTGGCCGATGCCGGCTCGCCGACGCTGATCCATGACATGGCCGATGAGACCGCGCTCTACGTGCTGATGCCGATGCGGGTGTAGCCGCACTGCGGCACACTGCAGCATAGTGATTGCGGCGACTTCTATAGGCGGATAGCGGTTGCCGGAACAAAATCACATAAGTAAGCTCACACTTACGAATTTCCGCAATTATGCGGCGTTGTCGATCGGCTTTTCACCCGGCGCGGTGGTGTTTTCCGGCGACAATGGCGCCGGCAAGACCAATCTTCTGGAAGCCATCTCCCTGCTGACGCCGGGCCGCGGCCTGCGCCGTGCGCCCTATGTCGACGTGGCCCGCGAAGGCGGCGATGGCGGCTTTGCGCTCCACGCAAGGCTCGACGGGCCGGAGGGACAGGTCGAGATCGGCACCGGCATCACCGGGGGTGAAGCGGCCGGCGAGGGCGGTCGCAAGGTGCGCATCAATGGCGCGCCGGCACGGTCGGCAGACGCCATGCTGGAATGGCTGCGCGTCGTCTGGCTGACGCCGGCCATGGACGGCCTGTTCCCCGGACCTGCCGCCGACCGGCGGCGCTTTCTCGACCGGCTGGTTTTGGCTGTCGATCCCGGCCACGGCCAGCGTGCGCTCGATTACGAGAAGGCGATGCGCGGACGTAACCGCTTGCTTACGGAAGGCTCGCGCGACGGCGCCTGGTTCGACGCCATCGAGATGCAGATGGCCGAAACCGGCGTGGCGATCGCGGCTGCGCGCGCCGAACTGGTACGCCTGCTGGCCGCCATGATCGACAGGTTGCCGTCCAGCGGGCCGTTTCCGCAAGCCGACATCAGCCTCTTCGGCGACCTTGAAAGCCATGTCGCCTCAGCACCCGCTGTGGATGTCGAGCAACGCTATCGCGACGCCCTTGCCGACGGCCGCGAGCGCGACCGCGCCGCCGGACGCACGCTCGACGGCCCGCACCGTTCGGATCTACTGGTGCGCCACCGCCCCAAGGCGATGCCGGCCGAACTCTGCTCGACCGGAGAGCAGAAGGCGCTGCTGGTCGGC
Organism: Mesorhizobium sp. M1004; assembly: GCF_040318795.1. NCBI lineage: Bacteria > Pseudomonadati > Pseudomonadota > Alphaproteobacteria > Hyphomicrobiales > Phyllobacteriaceae > Mesorhizobium > Mesorhizobium sp. M1004. Next base: position 511,550 of record NZ_JAMYNB010000002.1, on the reverse strand, counting down.
ATCGTGTTGTCGCACGCAAGGCTGACCGGCGAGATGTCGGCGATGACGCCGATCCTGTTGCTCGACGAGATTGCCGCGCATCTCGATGCCGGCCGGCGCGCCGCGCTGTTCTCGATCCTGGAGGAGCTGAACTGCCAGGCCTTCATGACCGGAACCGACGCCGCGCTGTTTTCCAGCCTGAGGGGACGCGCGCAGTTCCTCACCGTCGACCACGGCACGGTTGGGCCAACCGAAGAGACCTGACAAGGTTTTTGCTCCGCTATATGGTCGGGCAATGACCCCTGCCGCCCTCACCGACGAAGAACTCGAACGCTATGCCCGCCACATCGTGCTGCCCGAGATCGGCGGCGCCGGCCAGCAGCGGCTGAAGCGCGCACGGGTGCTGGTGATCGGCGCCGGCGGCCTCGGCGCACCGGTGCTGGAATATCTCGCTGCCGCGGGCGTCGGCACACTTGGCATCGTTGATGACGACATTGTCTCGCTGTCCAATCTGCAGCGGCAAGTGATCCACGCCACCGATACGGTCGGAACGGCGAAGACCGAGAGCGCCAAAGCAGCGATCGCCCGGATCAATCCCCATGTCGCGGTGGAATTGCACGATTTCAGGCTGACGGCCGACAATGCTGCCGTTCTCGTGGCGCGCTACGACGTGGTCGTCGACGGCTCCGACAATTTCGAGACGCGCTATGTGGTGGCGGATGCCTGCGCGGCGGAAAAGCGGCCGCTCGTGCATGCCGCCGTCGGCCGCTTCGACGGCTCGGTTACGGTGTTGATGCCGTTCGGCACCGGCACCGACGGCAGACCGAACCCTGGATATCGCGACCTCTTTCCCGAAGCGCCGCCAGAGGGGCTGGTGCCATCCTGCGCGGTGGCCGGGGTCGTCGGTGCGCTGACCGGCGTCGTCGGCACGCTGCAGGCGATGGAAACGATCAAGCTGATCACCGGCATCGGCGAACCGCTGGTCGGCCGGCTGCTGCTCTACGATGCGCTGTCGGCGCGCTTCGACACGATCCGCTACAAGAGAAGCTGACCGCATGGATCAGCCTGCCAGTGTTTTGGTCACGCAGCTCGCCCCCGGCTTCGACCGCTGGGACGAACTGCTCAGCCTGATCATGCGCGCCTTTGCACCGATGGACGGCGTCATCGACCCGCCCTCCTCGGCACATCTGCTGAACGCCGGAAACCTCAGGGACAAGGCTGGCCGCGAGACCGTGTTGCTGGCCCTGCAGGATGACAGGATCGCCGGCTGCGTTTTCGCGCTGGAGAGAGCCGATGATTTCTACATCGGCAAGCTCGCCGTCGAACCTGAGCTTCAAGGGCAAGGCATCGGCAGGCGGCTGATGCAGGCTGTCGAATTTCTCGCCCGCAGCCGGAACAAACCGGCCATCGAACTGCAGACGCGAATCGAACTGACCGTAAATCATGCAACCTTTGCCGGTCTCGGCTTTCGCGAGACTGAACGCACCGCGCATGACGGCTATGACCGGCCGACCTCGATCACCATGCGCAAGGAGTTCGCGTGAGCCTCGCCCTCAGCGCACAGGAGCAGACAATCGCCTCCGGCCATGACGGGGCGGCGATGGCGATGCGCATCGTTGCCGAAAGCGCTGCGCTGCTCGGCGCGCCGCGACTGATCCCGATCGCCTCGACGCATATAGACGGCGCGCTCTATCACGGCGATTCCGGCACGCTGTTTGCCGAAAGGCTGGTCGATGGCGGCGCCAGGGTCGCGGTGCGCTCGACGCTCAATGTCGGCGCGCTCGATCTGATGGGCTGCTCGCGCGTGCGCCTCGAAGAGCCGGCGCGCGGCATGGCGCGACGAATGATGGAGGCCTACCGCAAACTTGGCTGCGAGCAGAGCTGGACCTGCGCGCCCTATCAAGCCGGCCACAGGCCAGCGCTTGGCAGCGATGTCGCCTGGGGTGAATCCAACGCGGTGGTGTTCTGCAATTCGGTGCTGGGGGCACGCACCAACCGCTATGGCGACTTCCTCGACATCGCCTGCGCCATATCGGGCCGCGCGCCGGATTACGGCCTGCATCGCCCCGAGAACCGGCAGGCACGGCTGGTGTTCGATGTGTCCGGCCTCTCCGCCTCGTTCCTTGGTTCGGAGATCGCCTGGCCGGTGCTGGGCAACCTCTACGGCCGTGAGGTCGGCAACGCGGTCGGCGTCGTCACCGGCATATCCAGCCATCCCGGCGAGGATGCGCTGAAGGCCTTCGGCGCGGCGGCGGCATCGTCGGGCGCCGTCGGCCTGTTCCATATCGCTGGGGTAACGCCAGAAGCGCCCGACGCCGAGACCATCCTGGTGGGCGGCAGGCCGGAAACGATGATCCGCGTAACGCCGGAGATGGCCATGAAGGCCCGCGCCGGCCTGTCCACCGCAGCCACGCAGACCGCCATCGATGCCGTGGCGATCGGCAGTCCGCATCTGTCTTTGGCCGAATTCGATGCACTTGAGCGGCTGATTGGCGGGCGGCGGCTCAGCGTGCCGATTTACGCCTGCACCGGCCGCCACGTGCTCACCAGGCTGGAGCAGAACGGCAAGCGCAAGATGCTCGAAGCCAGCGGCGTCATCATCGTCGCCGACACCTGCGTGGTGGTGACGCCGATCCTGCCGAATCTGGCCGGCGGCGTGCTGATGACCAATTCGGGAAAATTCGCGCACTACGCGCCGGGCAATACCGGTTACGCCGTGCTTTACGGCTCGCTGGCCGACTGCGTGGAAAGCGCGGTTGCCGGTAAGCCCAGGTTTACGGATATCGCCGCATGAGCGCCGTCGCTGAAATCCTGGTGCCGGGCAGCGGAGGCGAAGGGCTGGCCTTGGTGCTGACGGCGCCGATCAGCTTCTGGGGCGGCGTCGATCCGAAGAGCGGCCGCATCGCCGATGTCCGTCACCCGCAGCATGGCGAGACCATTTCCGGGCGTGTGCTGTTCCTGCCCGGCACGATCGGCTCGTCCTCAGCGTCAGCCGTGCTGATGGAACTCGTCCACAATGGCCATGCGCCGACGGCACTCGTGCTGCACGAGCCGGACGCGATCCTGCTGCTTGGCTTGATCGTGGCCAGGGAAATGGGCTGGCGGACGCCGGTAGCGCTCAGGCTCGAGCGCGACGATTTTGAGGCCTATCGCGGCAAGCGTGTGAGTGTCGCGGCGGATGGCGCCCTCACAACCGCATCCTGAACGCGGCCCGCTTCAAGTCCGTAGCGGCAGCACGCGGTCCGGCGGCCGGTGCCCGTCGAAGAAGGCGCGGATGTTGATGATCACCTTCTCGCCCATGTCGATGCGGCCCTCGATCGTCGCCGAACCCATATGCGGCAAAAGCACGACCTTGTTCTTGGCGGCAAGCTTCAGCAGTTTCGAGTTCAGCGCCGGTTCGTGCTCATAGACGTCGAGGCCGGCGCCGGCGATCTTGCCGTCCTGGATCAGCTTGACCAGCGCTTCCTCGTCGATGATGTCGCCGCGCGCGGTGTTGACCACATAGGCGGTGGGCTGAAGCAGAGCCAGGCGCCGCGCCGAAAGCAGATGAAAGGTCGCCGGCGTCGACGGGCAGTTGATCGAGATGATGTCCATGCGGGCAAGCATCTGGTCGAGGCTTTCCCAATAGGTCGCCTCCAGCCCTTCCTCGACCGCCGGCAGCACGCGATGGCGGTTATGGTAGTGGATGGACAGGCCGAAAGCCTTTGCGCGCCTGGCAACAGCGGTGCCGATGCGGCCCATGCCGACAATGCCGAGGCGCTTGCCCCAGATGCGCCGGCCGAGCATCCAGGTCGGCGACCAACCGGCCCATTTCTTGTCGCTGGTGAGCACATTGGCGCCTTCGGCCAGCCGCCGCGGGCCGGCCAGCATCAGCGCCATGGTCATGTCGGCCGTATCCTCGGTCAGCACGTTCGGCGTGTTGGTGACGGTAATGCCTTTCCTGGCCGCCGCAGCGACATCGATCTTGTCGACGCCATTGCCGAAATTGGCGATCAGCTTGAGATTGTCGCCGGCCTGGGCAATCAGCGCCGCATCGATCTGGTCGGTGATGGTCGGCACCAGCACATCGGCTTCCTTGATCGCCGCGACCAGCTCCGGCTGCGTCATCGGCCTGTCCTCGACATTCAGCCTGGCGTCGAAGAGTTCGCGCATGCGGGTCTCGACCGGATCGGGCAGCTTGCGCGTGATGACGACGAGAGGCCGTTTTTTGCCTGCCATTGTTTCCTCGAACCCGATCTCGTTGAGACCTCTTTAACCAAGACAGGCGAAACTGAATACCGGTCGCGGTGCCTGCCACTCCTGTAACAAGCGGTGCCGCCGAAGACAAAGAAAAAGGGGCGCCCGGACCAAAGGGCACGCGCCGAAAGGAATGAAAGTGTCTGGTTTCGCGTCGCTTCGCCTGATCCTCAGCGCAGCGCTTCTCGGCGCTCTCCTGCATTCCCCGCAAGCCGCGGCGCAAGGTGCCGCCGCACCTGTGCAGACGGTCACGCTCGGGCCGAGCGGCCTGCCGCTGCCGCGTTTCGTCAGCCTGAAATCGGCTCGCGTCAACTCGCGCGTTGGCCCCGGCGCCAACTATTCCGTCGACTGGATGTACACAAAGGCCGGCCTGCCGATGGAAATCATCCAGGAATTCGATACCTGGCGGCGCGTGCGCGATGCCGATGGCTCGGAGGGTTGGATCAACCAGTCGCTGCTGTCGGGCCGCCGGACCGCGATCGTCGCCCCTTGGCAACGCACCAAAGGTGGCCGAATCAATCTGCTCGACGATGCCGATAAGGACGCCAGCGTCATCGCCATCATCGAGCCGGGCGTTACGGGCACGATCAAAACCTGCGATGGCCAGTGGTGCGAAATGACCTTCGACGGCCACACCGGCTGGATCGCCCAGTCGCAGGTGTGGGGCGCCTATCCCGGCGAGCACGTCAAGAATTGAGATTGCTGGAGGCCTAACGGCCGATACGGCCGAGATGGGTGTCCTGAAAACCGGTCGACAGTTTGAGACCGTAGCCGAGCGCGCGGTCGACGGCGATGTGGATGATCCAGATCAGACCAATCGCGGTCGCCGTCGAATTGGCCAGAACATATCCGGCGAGGGCCAGCAACAGCGGGACGATCAGGATGTGCAACGCGTTGTAAGCGACAGCGCCGATCCGTGCCCCGGCGAGATAGCCCAGCATCGACAGGTCGGGCGCCAGAATAAGCAGGGCGAACAGCCACCAGGAAACGCCTGACGCGGCATAGGCGACTATAGCCACGAGCGCGACCGCAACCCATTCGAGCCGGATTGCAAAATCGACAGGCTTCATGGGGTGGGGCTTAAACGTTGCGCTTCGGGCGCAGCCTCACCACGATGTCGACATTGGCGATCTCCATGCCTGCGGGTGGCTCCGGCAGGTTGGAGACGGTCACCGGACCGCTTTCTATATCGAAGATCCTGTTTTCGCCTTCGATGTAAAAATGATGGTGATCGGAGGTGTTGGTGTCGAAATAGGTCTTGGACCCCTCGACCGCCAGGATGCGCAGCAGGCCGGCCTGGGTGAACTGGTGAAGCGCGTTGTAGACGGTGGCGAGCGAGACCGGCACGCCGGCGGCGACCGCCTCTTCATGCAGTTCCTCGGCCGAAAGGTGGCGGTCGCCCTTGGCAAACAGCAGATCGGCCAGCGCAATGCGTTGGCGTGTCGGCCTAAGGCCGGCTTCGCGAACCCGCTTGTCCACAGCGACATTTTCCTTCCGGCAGCCCAGATCCATCTATCCGTCCAAGCCCACAGTTCTGCCTCAAGACACGCCCAGAGTGGCGAAAAAACGTCATCAACCGAAACTGGATACCTCCCGACATATATTCTGTTGGCGGAATACGATCAATAGAGCGACGTGCGTCCAGTTGGACGCACTAAGTGCGCTCTATCGCTTTTTTGGCGTCGCATCGTGCTTTCCGGAATCGAAATCGATTTCGGGCCGATGCGAGAGCGCGCATTGACCCGGGCAGACGGGCGGGTTAAGCGCAAACGCCGGTTTCCGGCCCGAAAGGGATTGTGTTAGGAAACCAACGACAAGGGCGCCCCACCGCCCGGGACATTATGGGGACGAGACATATGGCGGGTTCGAAATCCAGCTACGGTTATGAGGAATTGCTTGCCTGCGCCCGCGGCGAGCTGTTCGGGCCCGGCAACGCCCAGCTACCCTACCCGCCCATGCTGATGTTCGACCGCATCACCGAGATCAGCGAGACCGGCGGCGCCCACGACAAGGGCTTCATCCGCGCCGAATTCGACATCAAGCCGGACCTGTGGTTCTTCGCCTGCCATTTCATCGGCAATCCGATCATGCCGGGGTGCCTGGGCCTTGACGCCATGTGGCAATTGACGGGTTTTTACCTCGGCTGGCTCGGCGAACCGGGCAAGGGCATGGCGCTGTCGACCGGCGAGGTCAAGTTCAAGGGCATGGTGACGCCTTCGGTCAAGAAGGTGGAATACGGCATCGATTTCAAGCGCGTCATGCGTGGACGCCTGGTGCTCGGTATCGCCGATGGCTGGCTTAAGGCCGACGGCGAACCCATATACGCTGCGACGGACCTCAAGGTGGGGCTGTCCAAGCAATCGGCCGCCTGACCGGCGCCACTGCAGCAGGGCGTTCCCGGACGCGCAACGACGCTGCGGCATTTTGATTTTGCGTATGATCGCCGGCGAAAACCGACTAGGGTTTCGGGATCATCCGCTGGAAGGAGTTGCGAATGAGAAGGGTCGTCGTCACAGGCCTCGGCATCGTATCGTCGATCGGCAACAACGCCAACGAGGTGCAATCCTCGCTCCACGATGCCAAATCAGGCATCAGCTTCTCCGATTCCTTCGCCGAACACGGCTTCCGCTGCCAGGTCTGGGGCGCGCCGACGCTCGACCCGACCCCTATGATCGACCGGCGCGCCATGCGCTTCCTGAGCCAGGGCGCGGCCTGGAACCATGTCGCGATGGACCAGGCCATCGCCGACGCCGGGCTTGGCGAAAGCGACATCACCAATGAGCGCACCGGCATCGTCATGGGCTCGGGCGGCCCCTCGACCCGCACCATCGTCGAGGCGGCCGAGACCACGCTCAAGAACAACAGCCCCAAGCGCATCGGTCCGTTCGCGGTGCCGAAGGCGATGTCGTCGACCGCGTCGGCGACGCTCGCCACCTGGTTCAAGATCCACGGCGTCAACTATTCGATCTCGTCGGCCTGCTCGACCTCGGCGCATTGCATCGGCAACGCCTACGAACTGATCCAGTGGGGCAAGCAGGATGTGATGTTTGCCGGCGGCCATGAAGACCTCGACTGGACGATGTCGGACCTGTTCGATGCCATGGGCGCGATGTCGTCGAAGTATAACGATCGTGCGCCGACAGCTTCCCGCGCGTATGACGCCAATCGCGATGGCTTCGTCATCGCGGGCGGCGCGGGCGTCCTCATCCTGGAGGAGCTCGAACACGCCAAGGCGCGCGGCGCCAAGATCTACGCTGAGATCGTCGGCTATGGCGCGACGTCGGACGGCTACGACATGGTGGCGCCGTCGGGCGAAGGCGCGGTGCGCTGCATGCGCCAGGCTCTGGCGACGGTGTCCAGGCCGGTCGACTACATCAACACCCACGGCACCTCGACGCCGGTCGGCGATTCCCGGGAAATGGGCGCCATCCGAGAGGTGTTCGGCGACAAGATGCCGTTCATCACCTCGACAAAGTCGCTGACCGGCCATTCGCTGGGTGCCGCCGGCGTACAGGAATCGATCTACTCGATCCTGATGATGCAAGGCGGCTTCATCGGCGAGAGCGCCCATATCGAAAACCTCGATCCCGAATTCGAGGGCATGCCGATCGTGCGCAAGCGCATCGACGACGCCAGGATCGACACGGTTTTGTCCAACTCGTTCGGCTTCGGTGGCACCAACGCAACGCTGATTTTCCAGCGCTATTCCGCATAAGGCCAGCGTTTTATTGTAGGGGGATTGCCGGCCATGGACGGACTGATGAAGGGCAAGCGCGGGCTTGTCATGGGCGTCGCCAACGATCATTCGATCGCCTGGGGCATCGCCAGGAAATTGTCCGAACACGGGGCGGAGCTTGCCTTCACCTATCAGGGCGACGCCTTCGGGCGCCGCGTCAAGCCGCTTGCCGAGAAACTTGGGGCGTCACTGGTGGTGCCGTGCGACGTCGAGGACAGCGCATCGGTCGCCGCCACCTTCGAGACGCTCGGCAAGGAATGGGGCGGGCTCGACTTCGTCGTCCACGCCATCGGCTTTTCCGACAAGAACGAGCTCAAAGGGCTCTACGCCGACACCAGCCGCGACAATTTCGTCCGCACCATGGTCATCTCCTGCTACTCCTTCACCGAGGTCGCCCGCCATGCCGCCCCGCTGATGAGCGAAGGCGGCGCGATGATCACGCTGACCTATGCCGGCTCTGTCCGCGTCATGCCGAACTACAACGTCATGGGCGTCGCCAAGGCCGGGCTGGAAGCCAGCGTGCGCTATCTCGCCAACGATTATGGCCCGCGCGGCATCCGGGTGAACGGCATATCGGCGGGACCGGTGCGTACTTTGGCCGGCGCCGGAATCTCGGACGCCCGCCACATGTACTCCTACCAGCAGCGCAACTCGCCGCTGCGCCGCACGGTGACCATCGACGAGGTCGGCGGCTCGGCGCTCTATCTTTTGTCCGACCTCTCGTCAGGCGTCACCGGCGAAATCCATTATGTGGATTCCGGCTATCACATCGTGTCGATGCCAACCCTGGATGAGTTGAAGCAGACCGACAGCGTACGCGATTAACTCACCAGTAAAATTAGATGCATCGGCGGAAACTCATTTTAAGGAGATATCCGCTAGAAGTCTTATGGGCTTGGGCTCTGCGCGTTCTTGCTGGGCGCAAAGGATGCTTTAGCCTTTATGAATTTGCGCTTGATATTTCCGAAAGTCGAGTTGATTTCGGGATCATGCGACAGGGACTGAGCAATGCCTGCTGTCAGCAACCCGAAGCGAACACCTGTGTTCCGGCTGCTCACCGTCGCCAGTTCGGGCCTTGGCAGTTTCATCCTTGGGCTTTGGGGCCTCCGGCATGGTTTCGGGGACGGCTTTGCCGGCATGCAGGCGGAAACCATGATCGGCATCGCGTCGGCGCTATGCGCGCTGGCCGCCGCCGGTGCTGCCTTGTCCTTCTTCGCCGGCGTCGATGAATCGGTGGACTACGTTTTCAACGAAACCCATTTTGACAAGCTGACCGGGCTTTTTGCGCGGCCGGCGATGGTCGGCAGGATTGCCGACGCGGCGTCCGCGACGATCAGGACCGGTGAGCCGGTGTTCCTCATCGACATCGACATCGACCGCTTCAAGCAGATCAACGACGCCATCGGCTACAGCCATGGCGACGAACTGATCCGCGGCTTCACCAAGCGGTTGAAGGCCTGCATGCCCGAAGGCGCGGTGATGGGGCGCATCGGCGCCGGCGAGTTCGCTATCCTTGTCTGGGAACACCAACTCCAAAGGTCCATGGAAAGCACCGTCGAAACCATGATCGAGGAGATGCTGAAGCCGTACCAGCTCGATTCCCACCTGCAGTCGGTCGGCCTGTCGGTCGGCATCGTGGCGATGCCAAAGGATGGCGTCGATCCGGTCCTCATCCTGCGCCGCTCCAACCTGGCGCTGCAGAATGCCCGCGCCGGCGGCGTGGGCAACTGGTCGGTCTTCCATTCCGACATGGGCCAGGTCGCCGACTACCGCCACTGGATCGAATCCGAACTGCACATCGCCTTCGTCCGTGGCGATTTCGACCTTCACTACCAGCCGCAGCTCGACCTGCCGACCGGCCGTATCGTCGGCTACGAGGCGCTGATCCGCTGGAAGCACCCGGAACGCGGCATGATCCCGCCGATGGAATTCATTCCGATCGCCGAAGAGACCGGCATGATCCACCCGATCGGCAATTGGGTGCTGAACAAGGCCTGCAGCGATGCCCGTCATTTGCCCGAGGACTGCTTCGTTGCCGTCAACATCTCGCCGGTCCAGTTCATGACCAAGGATTTCGTCGGCATCGTGCGCGATACGATGGCCAGCACCGGCATCAAGCCGTCGCGGCTGGAGCTCGAAGTGACCGAGACGGCGATGATGCAGGACCGCGACCGCGCCGCCACCATCCTGCAGCAGCTTGCCGACATGGGCATTTCGGTGGCCGTCGACGATTTCGGCACCGGCTATTCCAATCTCAGCTACCTGATCGACTTCGCCTTCGGCAAGCTGAAGATCGACCGCTCCTTCGTCAGCCGCATCGACACCGATTCGAATTCGGGCGCCGTCGTCTCTACCATCGTCGGCCTGTCGCGGGCGCTCGGCGTCGGCATCATCGCCGAAGGCGTCGAGACCGAGAACCAGGCGACGCTTTTGCGAGCAGCTGGTTGCGAGATGGTGCAGGGCTATCTGTTCGGCAGGCCGGCGCCGCTCAAGATCAAGCCTGGCGATATCAGACCGACCATTCCCGTCCACGAGCCGGCGCGCATCGTCAGCATGCATTGAGGCGACCGGCACCGTCCTATCGGCGCGCGGAGAAAACCTTGAACATGCCGTCGCGGGCGAGCTCGGCATGGCTGGAGAAGACGGCCTTCAGAACCGGTTCGTAAGGCAGCTGACGGTTCGCCACCATGAACAGCCGCCCGCCCGGCTTCAGCGCCTTGCCCGCCGCCTGGATCATGCCGGCGCCGATTTCCGGCTCGGCCGCCCGGCTGCGATGGAAGGGCGGGTTCATGACGATGGCATCATAGCGCCGCTCGACCGGCTCGCTCAGCAGATCGGTCCAAAAGAAGCCGGGCTCGAAGCCTGTCTGGCCGATATTGCCCTTGGCCGCCTCAAGCGCGTCGAAATCCGCTTCGTAAAGGTCGAGCCCCGTTATGCCGGATGAACGTGCCGCGACCTCGGCGGCGACATAACCCCAGCCGGCGCAGAAATCAGCAATGTTGCCGCGCAGGTCTTTGGGCAGGTTGTCGACCAGAAGTTTCGAGCCGGCGTCGATCCGGTCGAAGGAGAACATGCCAGGCGCGGTACGGAAGCGGTCCTCTACGACCAAGGCGGGATTGGCGACGCGCAGTTTTTCCGCAGGCGCCAGATCGGCCGGACGGCGAAGCCAGAAGGCGATGCCGTGATATTTCGGCAGATGCCCTTCGATGGGGACAAGCTCGTCGATGCGCTTGCGCAGGCTGGCGATGCCTTCGTCGTTACCGCCGGCGACAATGATCAGACCGCCCGGCGTGACACGTTCGATCGCCTCGGCAATACGCATCTCGTTTAGCCCACGATGGCGGCCGGCAAGCACGAGCGCTGCATCGAATGCATCGCCCTCCGCGCGCGGCGTTACCTTGTGACCGGCACGCTCCAGCGCTCGGAGATGCGGCCGGAAACCCTGTGCAAGATGGAGCTCTGCCTCGAAGCCTTCCGGCAAGCGGAAGCCGGGCTCCGCACCCAGGAACAACACACGCTCGCCCTTTTGCGGCAGAGGGAGCCCCTCGGCCTCGAAGGGATGGAACAGTGTCTTCAGCGGCTCAGCGGCCATTCTTCGATTCTCATGTCGTAGACGGGTATTAAACGAAAACGGGCGCGACATAAGCCGCGCCCGTTCAACTCTATTGTCAGACCACTCAGGCGGCGTTTTCTTCGCCTTCGGCCTTCTTGTCGCGGGCGATTTCCTTGCCGGTGGCCTGGTCGACGACCTTCATCGACAGGCGGACCTTGCCGCGCTCGTCGAAGCCCATCAGCTTGACCCAGACCTTGTCGCCTTCCTTGACGACGTCCGAGGTCTTGGCGACCCGGTCGTTGGCAAGCTGCGAGATATGGACGAGACCGTCACGCGGACCGAAGAAGTTGACGAAAGCGCCGAAGTCGGCGGTCTTGACGACCGTGCCTTCGTAGATTTCGCCGACTTCCGGCTCGGCGACGATGGTATGGATCCACTTCTTGGCCGCCTCGATCTCCTTGGCGTTCGACGAAGCGATCTTGACCGTGCCGTCGTCCTCGATGTTGATCTTTGCGCCGGTCTTCTCGACGATCTCACGGATAACCTTGCCGCCGGAGCCGATCACGTCGCGGATCTTGTCGGTCGGGATGTGCATGACCTCGATGCGCGGTGCGAACTCACCGAGTTCGGGGCGGGCGCCGGTCAGAGCATGCGCCATCTCGCTGAGGATATGCTGGCGGCCGTCCTTGGCCTGGTCCAGCGCGATCTTCATGATCTCCTCGGTGATGCCCTCGATCTTGATGTCCATCTGCAGCGAGGTGATGCCGCCTTCGGTACCGGCGACCTTGAAGTCCATGTCGCCGAGGTGATCTTCGTCACCCAGGATGTCGGACAGAACCGCGAAGCGCTCGCCTTCCTTGATCAGGCCCATCGCGATACCAGCAACCGGCTTGGCCAGCGGAACGCCGGCATCCATCAGCGCCAGCGATGTGCCGCAGACGGTGGCCATCGACGACGAACCGTTGGACTCGGTGATCTCCGAGACGACGCGCAGCGTGTAGGGGAACTGGTCCGCGCTCGGCAGCATCGGACGGATGGCGCGCCAGGCGAGCTTGCCGTGGCCGATTTCGCGGCGGCCCGGCGAACCCATGCGGCCGGTCTCGCCGACGGAGTAGGGAGGGAAGTTGTAGTGAAGGAGGAACTTCTCCTTGTACATGCCGGTCAGCGAATCGACATACTGCTCGTCCTCGCCGGTGCCCAGCGTGGCAACGACCAGCGCCTGGGTCTCGCCGCGGGTGAACAGCGCCGAACCGTGCGTGCGCGGCAGGACGCCGACTTCCGAGACGATCTTGCGGACAGTCTTGAGGTCACGGCCATCGATGCGCGAACCGGTGTCGAGAATGTTCCAGCGCACGACCTTGGCCTGGAGTTCCTTGAACACCGAACCGATCTGCTCGGAGGTGTACTTGGCGTCTTCGCCTTCGGCCGGAGCGAACGCTGCCTTGACCTTCGCCTTGACGGCGTCGACGGCAGCGTAGCGCTTCTGCTTGTCGACGTTCTTGTAGGCATTGCTGAGCTCGTCGCCGACGATCTTCAGCATTTCGGCTCCAAGCGCGGAGTAGTCCGGCGCCGTGAAATCGCGCGGCTCCTTGGCGGCAACTTCGGCCAGCTTGATAATGGCGTCGATCACCGGCTGGAAGCCCCTGTGGCCGAACATGACGGCGCCGAGCATCAGCTCTTCGCCGAGTTCCTTGGCTTCGGACTCGACCATCAGCACGGCGTCGGCGGTGCCGGCGACAATGAGGTCGAGCCTGGATTCCTGCATCTCATCGACATGCGGGTTGAGCACGTATTCGCCGTTGATGTAGCCGACTCGGGCGCCGCCGATCGGGCCCATGAAGGGAACGCCCGACAGCGTCAAAGCGGCCGAGGTGGCGACGATCGACACGATATCGGGATCGTTCTCGAGGTCATGCTGGACGACGGTGACGACGATCTGGGTGTCGTTCTTGTAGCCGTCGGCGAAGAGCGGGCGGATCGGGCGGTCGATCAGGCGGGAAACCAGCGTTTCCTTTTCGCTCGGACGTCCCTCGCGCTTGAAGTAGCCGCCGGGGATCTTGCCGGCGGCGTAGGTCTTTTCCTGGTAGTTGACGGTCAGCGGGAAGAAATCGAGGCCTGGCTTCGGCTCCTTCATCGAAACGACGGTGGCGAGAACCTTGGTTTCGCCGTAGGTCGCAAGCACCGCGCCGTCAGCCTGACGTGCGATCTTGCCGGTTTCCAGGATGAGCGGACGGCCGCCCCATTCGATTTCCACTTTGTGGTAGTTGAACATATCTTGTCCTTGATAAGCGGAAAGGGCCGCGCCGTTTCACGGTGCGCGGATGCCCTTTCCCTGGCTTCCTTTCTCGGGCAGCCACGGGCAAGACAACGGGAAGCTCGGGTAGATTTCGGCACTGGTTAGCGCACGAGCGTCCTGCAATCCTGCCCCATGACCGTCCATGGGCGGTTTCGAGTGGCCTCTGCGCGCTCGAAACCGGGTCTAGCCAATCGATGCGACTGGCAGAATGCGCGACCGGCGGGCTCTCCTTCGAAAGCCCGCCGGTCAATTCGTCAACGGCGCAGACCGAGCTTCTCGATCAACGTCTGATAGCGCGCGTCATCCTTGCGCTTGAGATAATCAAGCAGGCTGCGGCGCTGGGAGACGAGAGCGAGCAGACCACGGCGGGAATGGTTATCCTTCTTGTGGTCCTTGAAGTGGTCGGTCAGGTTCTTGATGCGCTCGGAAAGGATGGCCACCTGGACTTCCGGAGACCCGGTATCGCCCTTGGCGGTTGCGAATTCACCCATCAATTCCTGTTTGCGCTCGGCAGTAATCGACATCGTGTTTTTCCTTATCTGTTTGAGGAAACGGGTCGCCCTCAGCCGGGATGTCGTCCAGCAGGGGCCGGTGCAAGCAAAGCGACATGGCGCGATGCTGCGGCGCATATAGGGCAATTCCCCGGAAAACACCAGCCCATTCATAAAGCCGGCTTGTCGCAGCCCTTTGCTCGGGAATCCAGGATTCCCCTGACACCGAAACCTTACAGCCACTTCTTGCTTTTGAAGAAGACGATCAGCCCGACAGCAACGGCCAGCATGAACAGCAGCGAAGCCGGGTAGCCATAGTAGGCTTTCAGTTCCGGCATGTTCCACGGCGAGCTCTCGGGATCGAAATTCATCCCCCAGATACCGACCAGGAAGGTTAGCGGCATGAAAATCACCGAGACGATGGTGAGATAAGAGATCACATCGTTGGTGCGTGCCTGGCTCAGCGACAAATGCATTTCGATCAAGCCGGTCAGCATATCACGCTGGTTCTCGACCAGCTCGATCAGCCGCAATGCGTGGTCGAGCGTGTCGTTGAAGAAGATTTTCGTCTCCGGCTTCACATAGGGCACGTCGTTGCGGATCAGCGTCGCCAGCGCGTCGCGCATCGGCCACAGCACGCCCTTGAGCACATTGGCGTCGCGCCGCAATTCGTGCAGCTGGCGCATCTGATGCTTGTGAGGCGTGTTGAGCATCTCGTCCTCGATGCCATCGACCTCCTCGCTAGCGGCCTCAATCGGCGGGAAATAGCTGTCGACGATGGAGTCGATGAGCGCATAGGCCAGATAGTCGGCGCCGCGCATCCGCAAGCGGTTGGGCAACGCTGCCGCGATGCGCTTGCGTACGGGGTCGAACGGATCGCCTTCGCGCTCCTGGAAGGTGACGACGAATTTCTTGCCGAAGAACACCGCGATCTGCTCATAGCGATGCACCTTGACGTCGTCGATCATGCGCATGACGACGAAGGCGTGGTCCTCGAAGAAGTCGACCTTCGGCCGCTGGCCGGTGTTGACGACATCTTCCAGAGCCAGTGGATGCAGGTTGAAGATCCGGCCGATCTCCTCGATCAGCTGGATGTTGGCGAGACCGGTGCAGTCCAACCAGACGACCGGCCAGTTGTCGCAATGGGTGTTGAGATCGTCGATACTGGCATCGTTGATGGTCTTGAATTTTTCAGGCGAAATCAGCGTCAGCCGCAGCTCGGACCGTCGCGCCGCCGGATCGGCGATCAGCGTGCCAGGCGAGGCGCCAACCGGCGGCCGGCGCGTTGTCACCGGCGCCCGCTTCTTCACCGCCTCAGCCTTTGCCATGTGCCCCTCGGATGTGACGTCGACGTAAGACTAGACGAGAGTGGTCAGCCGGCAAAGACCCGCTTCGGCTTGAACATGCCCTGCTCGATGGCGCCGATGGCGACAAGCTTGCCGCGCGCGGTGGCGCAGGCTTCCTCGGCTTCCACGGGCGCGTCGCGGCCGCGGATGATGACGGGATTGCCAAGGCGGATCTTGGTCGCCGCTTCGTCGCTGATGGCGATCTGGGGCAGGCAGTCGAGCGCGGCGGCCGTGTCGACAAGCAGCGCATCGATGGCGCCAAAGTCGATCGGCGCATCGGCAACATCGGCGTCGCCCTCTCCGTCAGCTTCGCGCTGTTCGCCGAAACGGGCGACTTCCAGTTCGGCGAGGGTGACGAAATCCTCCTGGGTGAACGGCTCGACCTCGACCCGGCGCAATTCGGCGATATGACCGAAGCAGCCGAGGTCGCGGCCCATGTCGCGGGCCAGCGAGCGCACATAGGTGCCCTTGCCGCATTCGACCTCGAACAAAGTGTGGTCGGCAGCGTGCTCGACGATGTCCAGACGGCCGATCTCGATCTCGCGCGCGGGGATGTCGACCGCCTCGCCCCCACGGGCGAGATCGTAGGCGCGTTCGCCTGATATCTTGATGGCCGAGAATTGCGGCGGTGTCTGCATGATGACGCCGGTGTAGTTCGGCAGCAGCGCCCTGACGTCGTTTTCCGCCGGACGGCGGTCGGAACTTTGCGTCACCGGGCCTTCGAGATCGTCGGTCGAACGCTCCTCGCCCCAAGCGACGGTGAACCGGTAGATCTTGGCGCCGTCCTGTACATAAGGCACGGTCTTGGTTGCCTCGCCGAGCGCGATCGGCAGCATGCCAGAGGCCAGCGGGTCGAGTGTGCCGGCATGGCCGGCCTTTTCGGCCTGGAAAAGCCATTTGATCTTGGAGACGGCTTCGGTCGAACCCATGCCAACCGGCTTGTCCAGCACCACCCAGCCGGAGATCGGCCGGCCCTTCTTCTTGCCGCGGCGCCCCACTATTTCTCGTCCTTGTCGTTGTCTTCGCCATCGGCACCCAAGTCTCGCGCGACTTCGGGCGATTTCAGCAAATCGTTGATCCTGGCGAAATTGTCGAAGGACGTATCGAGCTTGAAGCGGAACTCCGGCATGAACTTCATCTGGCGGAGCGCGCCGGAGACGCGGCCACGGACGAACTTCGCATGCTTGTTGAGCGCGTCGATGACCGCACCCGTGTCCTTGGCGCCGAGCGGCGAAACGAAGGCCGTTGCGACCCTCAGATCAGTCGACATGCGCACTTCCGAGACCGAAACCACGGTGTTCTCGATCAGCGGGTCGATAATCTCGCCGCGCTGCAAGGTTTCCGACAGCGCATGGCGCACCTGTTCGGCGACGCGAAGCATGCGCTGGGATGGGCTGGAGGCGGTTGGACGGGGCATTTTTCTCAATCCGGAAAGCGTGAGGCGCGGGATGGGACCGTGCCGCATGTCTCATACTTGTTTCTATGCATGTCGTTTATCCCGCACTTTTGGGCGACAGGCATTAAAGTTAGGGCGGCGGTCTTTCGACCACCGCCCGGTCGTATCGACAGTATACGAACTCAGAGCGTCCGGGTCACCATCTCGACGCGGAAGCACTCGATGATGTCGCCAACGCGCATGTCCTCGTAGTTCTGGAAGGCCATGCCGCACTCCTGGCCGCCCGGAACTTCCGCGACTTCGTCCTTGAAGCGCTTGAGGGTCTTCAGCGTGCCTTCATGGATGACGACGTTGTCGCGGATCAGGCGCACGCCCGCTCCACGCTCGACCTTGCCTTCGGTGACACGGCAGCCGGCGATCTTGCCGACCTTGGTGATGTCGAAGATCTCGAGGATCTCGGCATTGCCGATGAAGGTCTCGCGGCGTTCCGGCGACAGCAAGCCGGAAAGTGCTGCCTTCACATCGTCGACGAGGTTGTAGATGATCGAGTAGTAGCGGATTTCGATGCCCGCGGCCGCCGCGGCCGCACGTGCCTGCACGTTGGCACGGACGTTGAAGCCGATGATCGCGGCCCCCGAGGTCTCCGCCAGCGACACGTCGCTTTCGGTGATGGCGCCGGCGCCGGCATGAACGATGCGCGCACGCACCTCGTCGGTGCCAAGCTTGTCGAGAGCGGCGTTGATCGCCTCGATCGAACCCTGCACGTCGCCCTTGATGACCAGCGGGAATTCCTTCAACCCGCTCGTCTGCAGCTGCGACATCATCTGTTCGAGCGAGCCGCGCTGGCCGGCATGGCGAGCCACTGCCTTCTCGCGCGCCAGACGCTGGCGATATTCGGTGATCTCGCGGGCGCGGGCCTCGTTGTTGACGACAGCGAAGCGGTCGCCGGCTTGCGGCGTGCCCTGCAGGCCAAGCACCTCGACCGGCATTGCCGGCGGCGCCTCCTTGATCTGCTCGCCACGGTCGTTGACCAGCGCGCGCACCCGGCCCCATTCGTTGCCGGCGACGAGGATGTCGCCCGGCATCAAAGTGCCGGTCTGCACCAGTACGGTGGCGACGGGGCCACGGCCCTTGTCGAGCTGGGCTTCGATGACCACGCCCTCGGCGGTACGGTCCGGATTGGCCTTGAGGTCGAGGATTTCGGCCTGCAGCAGGATCGCCTCGAGCAGCTTGTCGAGGTTGGTGCCCTTGGTCGCCGACACTTCGACGTCCAGCACTTCACCGCCCATCGATTCGACGAACACCTCATGGCGCAGCAGTTCCGACCGCACCTTCTGCGGATCGGCATCATGCTTGTCGATCTTGTTGATCGCCACGATGATCGGAACGCCGGCCGCCTTGGCATGGCTGATCGATTCGATGGTCTGCGGCATGACGCTGTCGTCGGCCGCCACCACCAGGATAGCGATGTCGGTCGCCTGAGCGCCGCGGGCGCGCATCGCCGTGAAGGCGGCGTGACCGGGCGTGTCGATGAAGGTGATCTTCTGACCGTTCTTCTCGACCTGGTAGGCGCCGATATGCTGGGTGATGCCGCCGGCTTCGCCGGAGACGACATTGGCATTGCGGATGGCGTCGAGCAGCGAGGTCTTGCCGTGGTCGACATGGCCCATGATGGTCACGACAGGCGGCCGCGACACCAGGTCCTCGGCATTGTCGGCAATGTTGAACAGGCCTTCCTCGATGTCGGACTCGGCGACGCGGCGGACCGTGTGGCCGAATTCGGTGGCGACCAGCTCGGCCGTGTCGGCGTCGATGATGTCGCCCGGCTTCAGGATCTGGCCCTGCTTCATGAAGTACTTGACCACATCGACAGCGCGCTCGGACATGCGCTGCGCCAGTTCCTGGATGGTGATGGTTTCAGGCAGGATCACTTCGCGCATAACCTTCTCGCGCGGCTCATTATGCATCGCGCGCTTGAATTTTTCCTGGCGGCGACGCATCGACGACAGCGAGCGGGCGCGCGCGTCCTCGTCGGAAAGCGCCGTGTTGAGGGTCAGCTTGCCGCGACGACGGTCTTCCTCGGCCTTGGTCGGCTTGGCCGGGCGCGCCACTTCGGGCGTAACCGGACGGCGTACCGGGGCGCCGGCGGCGGTGCGCTTCGGCTTGACCTCTTCCTCGTCGTCCGATGCCACAAGCTCGGCAGCCTGCGGCGCGCGGCGGCGCGCTTCTTCCTCGGCGCGGCGGCGGGACTCGGCCTCGGTCTGCAGGCGGGCTTCTTCCTCGGCCTGACGGCGCGCGGATTCCTCGCGCTCGCGCTTGCGGCGTTCCTCATCCTCGTTGCGGCGCTTGGCCTCTTCGATGGCGCGTTGGCGGTCCTCGACGTCGCGAACCTTGGAGCCTTCGAGCGCCCTGCGGCGCGCTT
Organism: Mesorhizobium sp. M1004; assembly: GCF_040318795.1. NCBI lineage: Bacteria > Pseudomonadati > Pseudomonadota > Alphaproteobacteria > Hyphomicrobiales > Phyllobacteriaceae > Mesorhizobium > Mesorhizobium sp. M1004. Next base: position 492,095 of record NZ_JAMYNB010000002.1, on the reverse strand, counting down.
CCATTTCATTGCGCGACAGTTCGTTCAGCACCATGCCGCCGCGTTCGGCCGGCGGCGGCGGAGGCGGCGCCTTAGGCGCTTCCTGCACGACGGGGGCTGCCACTACCGCGGGCTTGGGCGTAAATACGGGTGCAGCCACCGGCTCCGGCTTGTCGCCGGGCATGGAGAATTTGCGCTTCTTGATCTCGACCTGGACCTGCTTGGTGCGGCCATGCGAGAAATTCTGTCGCACGACGCTCTGCTCTGTACCGGGGCGCTTCAGCGTCAAGGTCTTCTTCGGTGTAACACTCAACGTCTTATCGTCGCCCGATTTCGTATCGCTCATTCCATATCCTCTGCAGCATCATCTTCGTCAGCAACGGCCGCAAGCATTGCCAGATCGTCGGGGGTTCCGCCCCGATATCGGTCGAGCGCAACCATGCGCCTCTCAACCGCCTTGCCCGCGTCTCCCGCGAGAACGGCAGCATGTATCACATTTGTACCCCCCAATGCCAAGCTCAACTCGGCCTCGGAGAAAAGTTTGTAGGCAAGGACTGCCGGCCCGCCGAGGTGGACAGTTGCCCGCCGCGCCTGACTGATCTTGCGCACGCCATCGTCGGATGCCTCGGTCGCGTGGAGCACGAAAAGCGCCGACCCCGAGCGCACCGCGCTCTCGACCTTGGTTGCGCCGAGTGCGATCGAGCCAGCCTTGCGGGCAAGGCCAAGCATACCCAAAGCGGATCGTGCAAGCAGTCCGTCGACCATGCCGCCGAGATCGGGCGGCACGACGACCTGCGCCTTGAAGGCGCGGGCAAACAGGTTCTTCGCCGCCGCCTTGTCGATATGTAGGCGGTCGGCGCTCACCCAACAACCACGGCCGGGCAGATTTCTCTTCAGGTCAGGAACGACGGCCGAATCCGGGCCGACCACGAAACGGATCAGCTCATCCGGCTCGGCTTGCTTGCGCGTGACGATGCAGGTGCGATCGTTCATCTCGTCCTGGGGCGGGTTGTGTGCGATGCGGTTTCACCTCACGCACCAACGGCTTCGTCAGCCGGGACCTGTTCGGCTGCAAGCTCGTCTTCGGTGATCCAGCCGGCCTTGAGGCGGGCTGCCAGAACCATCTGCTCGGCGTCGGCGCGCGACACGCCGTGATTGGCGAGCACACCCGGGAATACCTTGGTCTCGCCGTCCTTGCGTTCCTTCCAGCCGGTCAGGTCGTCGGCGGCATAGCCGGCGAAATCCTCGATCGTCTTCACGCCATCCTCGCCGAGCGTCACCATCATGGCGGTGGTGACGCCAGGGATCTCGCGCAGTTCGTCGGTGACGCCCAGCGCCTTGCGCTTGTCGTCATGCTCGGCTTCGATCTTCTCCAGATATTCGCGGGCGCGGGTCTGGATCTCCGAAGCGGTGTCTTCGTCGAAACCGTCGATCGAGGCGATCTCGCCCGAATCGACGTAGGCAACTTCCTCGACGCTGGTGAAGCCTTCGGAGGCCAACACCTGGCCGACCATCTCGTCGACATCAAGGGCTTCCATGAACAGCGACGAGCGTTCGACGAATTCCTTCTGGCGGCGCTCAGACTCCTCGGCCTCGGTCAGGATGTCGATGTCCCAGCCGGTGAGCTGCGAGGCAAGACGCACGTTCTGGCCACGACGACCGATGGCAAGCGACAGCTGGTCATCGGGAACCACCACTTCGATGCGCTCGGCATCCTCGTCGAGCACGACCTTGGCGACTTCCGCCGGCTGCAGCGCGTTGACGATGAAGGAGGCAGCCGAAGGCGACCACGGGATGATGTCGATCTTTTCGCCCTGCAATTCGCCGACCACGGCCTGGACGCGGCTGCCGCGCATACCGACGCAGGCGCCGACCGGATCGATCGACGAGTCACGCGAAATGACGGCGATCTTAGCGCGCGAGCCTGGGTCGCGGGCGACCGACTTGATCTCGATGATGCCGTCATAGATTTCCGGCACTTCCATGGTGAAGAGCTTGGCCATGAACTGCGGATGGGTGCGCGACAGGAATATCTGCGGGCCGCGCTGTTCGCGGCGCACGTCGTAGACATAGGCGCGGACGCGGTCGCCGTACTTGTAGTTTTCACGCGGGATCAGCTCGTCGCGGCGGATAATCGCCTCGCCACGGCCGAGATCGACGATGACGTTGCCATATTCGACGCGCTTGACGGTGCCGTTGACGATCTCGCCGATGCGGTCCTTGTATTCGTCATACTGGCGGTCGCGCTCGGCCTCGCGCACTTTCTGCACGATGACCTGCTTGGCTGACTGGGCGGCGATGCGGCCGAAATCCATTGGCGGCAGCTGTTCGGCGATGAAGTCGCCAAGCTGGGCGTCCGGATTGCGCTCGCGGGCCGAGGAAATGGCGATCTGGGTGGCGTAGTCGTCGACCTTCTCGACCACTTCCATCAGCCGCTGCAGCTTCATCTCGCCGGTGTTGGCGTTGATGTCGGCGCGGATGTTGGTTTCCTGGCCGTAGCGCGAGCGCGCCGCCTTCTGGATCGCATCAGCCATGGCGGCAATGACGATCGACTTGTCGATCGACTTTTCACGCGCCACCGCGTCGGCGATCTGCAGCAGTTCAAGTCTGTTGGCGCTTACAACCATCTTATTTCTCCCGAGCTTGTTGCCGAGCTTTTAGGCCCGGCCGCTCATCATAGTTCCTGTTCGATTTCGTCTTCCGCGCCGCCTTCAGCACCTTCGGGTGCATCATCAGCTTCGCCGCGGCGTTTCTTGGCTTCCTTGCGTTCCCGGTTGTCCTTCGAAAGGGCATCGCGAATAAGGTCGTCGGTGAGGATCAGCCGCACATCGGCGATCGCGTCATAAGGAATGCGAACCGTCGGCTCTTCGCCGTAGGCGGCCTTGTCGCGCTCGAGCAGCATGTCGTCTTCGCCGGCTTCGGCGATCTTGCCCTTGAAGCGCTTGCGGTCGGCGACCGGCACCGAGGTTTCCATCTTCACCAGATGGCCGGTCCAGGTGACGAAATCCGACTTGCGTACCAGCGGCCGGTCGATGCCCGGCGACGACACTTCGAGATGATAGGCCTTCTCGATCGGGTCATCGACGTCGAGCGCCGGCGACACAGCGCGGCTGACCTCTTCGCAATCCTCGACGGTCATGATGCCGTCCTCGCGTTCGGCCATGATCTGCAGCGTCAGGCCGTTCTGGCCCGACAGATGCACCCGCACGAGACGGAAGCCAATGCCTCGCAACACCGGCTGAACGATCAGCGCGATGCGCGCATCGATACCGCTTTCGCGGATGATGCGGTCGTCGGCTTCGCTTGCCGTTGCAGTCATGCGTTTCCTGTCGTTCTATGGGTCAGGATGATCGTCGTCCCGAACCATCTCTTTGCTGATGGCTGACCGGCAGGTAATAAAAAAGAGCGGGACCGGGTGGACCCACTCTTCGTCATACCGACCAAGAATTTGAGGCTGATATAGACGATCCCGGCCAGTGTTTCAAGTCTGTTGAGGGGCCGGGCAGAGTGCAGCCGGCGACGGCTGGCAGGATTGCGCGGGGCGCATGCCGGCTATGCGGTAACGGCCCTGTGATCCCGGATGTCACATCGCTATCTATGGTGCACTGCACAAATCAAAGATGAGCGCGCGGTGGCGCGCGAAAGGTCAAGACAATGAGCAACCGTACCGTGTTTTCCGCCATAGGCGACGCCTTTGCCCTGTTCGGCAGCGCCGTTGCCGCCTCGCGGGCCGTCGAAGCCGGCCGCAAGCCGCGCGCCAACGATCTGCGCCGGCTTGGCATGGACCCGACCGCTTTCGGCAAGATCGGCCGTTTCTGAAGCCAGACCGGCTGTCGATGCGGGACACTTTCCCGCATCGAACTATTTTCTGATGAAGGTGAGATAGGCCGGCCGTCGGCCCTCGCGAATGGCTTTCGCCTCGTAGCGTGTGCCCGGCCAGCCTTCATAGGGCCGATGCCAGTCGGCCCCATCTTGCGCCTGCCAGAGGAGCGCGCCATGCGCCCGGCAGTGCAACAAGGTCCAGTTCACATAGGTGTCGATGTCGGATGCGAAGCGGAATTTTCCGCCCGGCTTCAGCACGCGCGCGAACCGATCGAGGTTGAGCGGGCTGACAAAACGCCGCTTCCAGTGCTTTTTCTTCGGCCAGGGATCGGGGTAGAGCAGGTCGATGCCGTCGAGCGACGCCTGCGGCAACCAATCGAGCAGGCGCGTGGCGTCGTCGTCATAAACGCGAAGATTGGCAAGCGGCTTTTCCCGCACCGCCATCATCAGCTTGGCCATGCCGTTGACGAACGGCTCGACACCGATGAAGCCGGTCGCCGGTGCCTCCGTGGCACGGTGCAGCAGATGCTCACCGCCGCCGAAGCCGATTTCCAGCCGAACCGTTGAAACATCCGCTGAGAATAGCGCGCGCAATTCTGCCGGTGCCTGGACGGAGAGGTCGAGGCCATAGGCCCCAAGACCGCTTTCCAGCGCCGCCGCCTGCTGCGGGCGAATGGTCTTGCCGTGCCGGCGGCCGAAGAACCCTTCGGTCGCCCGGCTCCGCCTGTCCTGTGGATCCATGGCCTGGTCGCGCGCCGCGCTTAGATTGAGATGAGATTTGGGATTGAGATGAGATTTGGCTGAAATCTCATCTCAATCTAATCCTTTGTTGGAGCATGATCTTTTCCAAAAAACCGGTACCCACTTTTTGGAATCATGCCTAAGCAGCGATCGCGTCCTTGAGCGCCTTGGCCAGATCGGTCTTTTCCCAGGAGAAGGACCCGTCTCGGCCGGCCTTGCGGCCGAAATGGCCGTAGGACGAGGTCTTTGCGTAGATCGGCTTGTTGAGGTCGAGATGCCTGCGGATGCCGGATGGCGACAAATCCATCACCGTGCGCAGCGCTTCCTCGAGCTTGGCCTCGTCGACCTTGCCGGTGCCGTGCAGGTCGACATAGACCGACAGCGGCTGAGCAACGCCGATGGCGTAGGACAGCTGGATGGTGCAGCGGTCGGCGAGCTTGGCCGCCACCACATTTTTGGCGAGATAGCGCGCCGCGTAGGCGGCGGAGCGGTCGACCTTGGTGGTGTCCTTGCCGGAGAAGGCGCCGCCGCCGTGCGGGGCAGCACCACCGTAGGTGTCGACGATGATCTTGCGGCCGGTCAGGCCGGCGTCGCCGTCCGGCCCACCGATGACGAACTTGCCGGTCGGGTTGATGTACCACATGCAATCGTCGGCGATCTTGAGGTCGCCGAGCGCCTCACGGATGTAAGGCTCAACGACCTTGCGGACCTTCTTGGAATCCCAGGTCGCGTCGAGATGCTGCGTCGATAGCACGATCTGAGTCGCTTCGGCGGCCTTGCCATCGACATAGCGAACGGTGACCTGGCTCTTGGCGTCAGGCCCGAGCTTGCCGGCTTCGCCGTTGTTTTCGTGACGGGCAGCGGCGAGCAGTTCGAGAATCTTGTGGCTGTAATAGATCGGCGCCGGCATCAGGTCCGGGGTCTCGCGGCATGCATAGCCGAACATGATGCCCTGGTCGCCGGCACCCTCTTCGCCCTGGCGGTCGGCGGCGTTGTCGACGCCCTGGCCGATGTCGGGCGACTGGCCGTGCAGCAGAACCTCGATCTTTGCCGTCTTCCAGTGGAAGCCGGCCTGCTCGTAGCCGATTTCGCGGATCGCCTTGCGGGCGACCGACTTGAACTTGGCCGGGTTGACGACCGAATGCCCGGCGGCGTCCTTGAGGATGTTGCCGGCTTTGTCCCGCTTCAGCAGAGTATCGGGAACCCTTACTTCGCCGGCGATGACGACGCGGTTGGTGGTTGCGAGCGTCTCGCAGGCGACGCGGACTTTCCATGGGTCCATGCCGGTCTTCTTGGCCTCGCGATAGACCAGATCGACGATCTCGTCCGAGATGCGGTCACAGACTTTATCGGGATGACCCTCGGCCACGGATTCCGAGGTGAAGAAGTAGTTCTGCCGCGTCACGGGTGTCCCCTCTTGAAAAAACGATCGGCAGGGCTGCCGATTTTGGCGCGCCACGTGTTAACGGTGCCGGGCGCCGCTCGTCAAGCGGTGCCGCGGTTCTGGCATGAGTGCCGCAGCAATATATCTTGTACCACCGGCGGCTTGGCGCCGCCGGCAGTCGAGCCTCTGGGCTACTCGGGCCCGGGGGATTACTGGGGCCAATGGGTCAATCGACCCACCGAATCACTCGGCATCTTCGGCAGAAAGGGACTTCACAAGGTCGATAATCCGGCGGCGCACCTTCACATCCGCGATCTTGACGAACGCGCGGTTGAGCTGAAGCCCTTCCGGACTGCCGCAGAATTCGACGGCGAAAGCCATCGAAGTGTCCTCGGCAAATCCTCTATTACCCACCGGCTCCTGCCCTGGCGCATCCTCGAAAAAGAAGGCGACAGGCACGCTGAGTATCGAGGCTATTGCCTGCAGACGGCTGGCGCCGACGCGGTTCGTTCCTTTTTCATATTTTTGGATCTGCTGAAACGTAATACCGAGATTTTCACCAAGCTTTTCCTGGCTCATTCCAAGCATATTGCGCCGAAGGCGGACGCGACTTCCGACATGGATGTCGATCGGATTCGGTTTCTTCTTGTTTTCTTCTGTCATTTTTTCCTCGCCGAATTTTTCCGGCCTTTTCTATTTTTCTCGCCCAAACGAAGCCGGAGCCAACTGCCCCAACAGAAACACCAACCGACTTCGAGAAAATTAGGCGGTAACAGTATGAGTTTCTAATGTGTCGACTGTCAATTCACCCGTAGCCGTTGCCTTACGTTCAAGCTGAGGGCGATTGCGGCAAACACCAACATGATCAGCATTCCGTTAATGCGCCGCCCCGCGGCGGAGATGAAGGCTTGGCCGGAGATCGGCACCCGCACGTCGATGGCGCCACGTGCATCGACCGCCAATGCGTCGACGATGCGTCCCCGCGTATCGACAACGGCGGAAATGCCGTTGTTGGCGGCGCGCAACAGCGGCAATCCGTTTTCCACCGCGCGAATCTGAGCCTGCCTGAAATGCTGGTACGGCCCGGGCGTGTCGCCGAACCATGCGTCGTTGGTGACGTTCACAATAAGCTGGGATGACGTTGCGTCAACAGCCACAAGATCAGGAAAGATCACCTCGTAGCAAATAAACGGCAAGGCGCTGATGCCGCCGGGCAAAGCGATCGGATGGCGCTCGTTGCCGGCGGCGAAATTCATCGGCCCGGCGACGAGCTGTCCGATGCCGAAGCGGCTGAGCAGACCGGAAAACGGCAGATACTCGCCGAACGGCACCAGATGGACCTTGTCGACGGCATCAGCGATTTCGCCCTTGTCATCGATCGCCACCACCGAATTGTAGTAGCGGCTGTCGGCATCCGCCCCCGATCCGCGCTCCTCGCGCACGACGCCGGCAATCAGCATCTGACCAGGCTGCAGCATGTCGCCGAGCGCGGTCAGCGCGTCCGGACGCTCGGTGAACAGGAACGGTACCGAGGTCTCCGGCCACAGGATCAACTGCGGTTTGTCATGACCGGGGTCGGGCGCTGCGGCCGACAGGCCCATCATCGTGGCGAAGATGCGGTCGCGCACCGAGGCGTCCCATTTTTCGCTGAGGTCGACATCCGGTTGCACGATACGGACATCGAGAGTGCGGGTTGCCGGCTTGTCGGGGGTCGCGAGCCTGACATAGCCGAAGCCGGCATGGGCGGCGACGAGAATGGCAAGCAGGACCACACCGAGACGGACATGCCGGCGTGCTGCAAGCAAGGCCGGCATGGCGAAGACAAAGACCGCCAGCGCGTTCATGCCGACCATGCCGGTCACCGACACGCTTTGCATCAACAGCGGCACGGGCATCGCCGCATAACCGACGGCATTCCAGGGAAAGCCGGTGAACAGGAAGCCGCGCAGCCATTCCGTCAGGCCAAAAGCAAAGGCAAGGGCGGCAATGCGGCCAATGTCGTTGGTCCATAACAGCCGCGCGACGACGGTGGCGAAGCCGTAGAAAAATGCCAGCGCCAAAGGAATGCCGACGACCGCGAAGGGTAAGGCCCAGGCGAAACTGTCGGCCTCGACCAGAAGCGCCTCACCGATCCACCACAGGCCGGCGAGGAAATAGCCGAAGCCGAACCACCAGCCGATGGCAAAAGTCGGCCGCAGGCGCCTGAGCCAGCCGTCGGAAGCCTGGCCGGTGGCGCCGTCGAGCAGCCAGACCAGCAGTGGAAACGAGACGAAACAGACGGCGAAGAAATCGTAAGGCGCCTGGGCGAGCACCGCCAGCGCCCCGGCAAGAAACGCCACCAGCGCGCGCCGCCAGCCCCAAAGCAGAATTATCCGGCCGGCAAGGCGCTCCATACAGACTTCCCAGGTCGCGCGAATCAGGAGCCAAGATTTATCAGATTTATTGAAACGCGAACCGGCCGATCGCTGCGCTATCGGTGCCATCCCTCGATGGTGAGCCCGCTCAGGTGCTCGGCCTCCTCGCGCGGCACGGTGCGCAAGGTCTGGGTGAAGGTCCAGACATGGCCTTCGGGGTCGCGCGCCCGATACTGCCGTTCGCCGTAGAAATGGTCGGCAGGCTCCTCGACGATTTGGGCTCCAGCCGCCATTGCCCGCTCACAATGCACGTCCAGGCCGTCTTTCAGACGCACACAGACCGACTGAGTGTTCTTGCCGCCGACGCTTACCGGACTGGCAATATGATCGGCCCATTCGGAATCGACGATGATGTAGCCGTCGCCAAAGCGCATTTCGGCATGGACCAGCCGTCCGTCGGCGTCGCTGACCACCATGCTCGGCTCGAAGCCGAAGGCCGTTTCGAGCCATTTCAATGCGGCTGGCGGGTCCTTGTAGAAGACACCCGAGCCAAAGGTTGAGTGCTTGAAGGGATCGTCGATCGTCATCGGCCGGGCAACGTTCTGTCCTAGGCCTGCTCGGTGCGGGGGGCGGTCACGCGGCGGCGACGCTCGCCCTTCTGGTTCTGGACGATGCGCACCCGCTTGACGCGGCGCGGATCGGCGTCGAGCACGTGGAATTCGAAGCCGGGGATGGCTTGCACAACCTCACCACGCGCGGGCACGCGGCCCAGCGTGTTGAAGATCATGCCGCCGATCGTGTCGACATACTCGCCATGCTCGCCGGCGGTAAAGTCCTCGCCGATCATCTTGGCGACCTCGTCGATCTCGGCCTTGCCGTCGACGACGAATACGCCCTCGCCGGTCTGGGTGATCAGCGGCTCGTCCTCGTCATGCTCGTCCTCGATATCGCCGACGACCATCTCGACGATGTCTTCCAGCGAGGCGAGACCATCGGTGCCGCCATATTCGTCGATGACCAGCGCCATCTGGGTTCGCGTCGTCTGCATATGGCCCATCAGGTCGGAGGCAAGCATCGATGGCGGCACGAAAAGCACCGGGCGGATCAGATTGAGGTCGCCGATGGTGCGGCCGAGATCGACCTGGGCGAGGTCGAGAAGCGTCGTTGCCGGCGTCTTCCTGGATGTTCTGCCCTTCTTGACGCGGGCAACCTTGGTGATGTGGGCCAGCACGTCGCGGATGTGAACCATGCCGCGCGGATCGTCGAGCGTCTCGGAATAGACCGGCATGCGGGAATGGCCGGACTGCTCGAACAGACCGAGCAGATCGCCCAACGTCGTGGTGATCTCGACGGCCTCAATATCGGCGCGCGGCACCATGACGTCCTCGACGCGTACCTCGCGCAGGCGCAATATGTTGTTGAGCATGGCGCGTTCGCCAGGCGAGAAAGACCCGGCATCGCTGGTCGTTTCGGCAAGCGCGCCGGCGATTTCCTCGCGCAGGCTGGTGCCGTTCCGCTGCCTGAAAAGGCCCAAGACGCGGTCGAACAGGGACGGACCGGCAGGCGATGGCTCGCTGGCAATGCTACCAGAAGCAGGGCTGCCGGAACTGGGACTCGGACTCGATCCCTCTTCCGTCGTATCGGAAGGCTTTGTCGCACTGCCAGCCTCGGGGCGGGCGGCAGTTTCTGGTTTGTCGTTCATCGTCGTCCGGTCAATTGGTCTTTTGTCATTACGTGTAGGGATCGGGAATGGCAAGCCTTGCGAGCGCCGAGCGCTCGATGGCTTCCATCTCCTCGGCCTCTGCATCGGTCTCGTGATCGTAGCCCAGCAAATGCAGCAGGCCGTGGACGACGAGATGGGTGATATGGTTCTCGAAGGGCTTGTCTTCCAGGGCGGCTTCGCGCGCCACCGTCTCGGCGGCCAGCACGATGTCACCCAGCATGGGCGGCAGCTTGCCACCCCTGGGGAACGGAAAAGCCGGGAAAGACAAGACGTTGGTCGCCTTGTCCTTGCCGCGCCAGCCGACATTGAGGGTACGGATATGGGCATCGTCGGAAAAGACGATGCTGAGTTCGGAAGGACCGGCAGCAGCGGTTTCGGCAAAGGCAGCCGACACGGCGCGATCGACCAGACGCGTCAGCGCCGCCTCATCGGGCCAGTCGCCGGCCTCGACCGACATATCGATCTCGACGGGAACCGAACTGTCCCCGCCGCCAGGTCTTATGTCTTCAGGCATGAGCCCGCATCGTCACATCAGCTCTCGGCGCCGAGGCCGCGTGCCAGCTTGGCGTCGCGGTCATAGGCCCTGACGATTTCGGCCACCAGCGGGTGGCGCACAACGTCGACATCGTTGAAGCGCACGGTTACCGCGCCGGCCACGCCGTCAAGGACACGCAAGGCTTCGACGAGGCCCGACTTGGTGCTTGGAGGCAGATCGATCTGCGTCGGATCGCCGGTGACGATCATGCGCGAATTCTCGCCGAGGCGGGTCAAAAACATCTTCATCTGCATCGGCGTGGTGTTCTGCGCCTCGTCGAGGATGACGGCGGCATGCGCCAGCGTGCGGCCGCGCATGAAGGCCAGCGGCGCGATTTCGATGACCTCGGCAGCGATAGCACGTTCGACCTTGTCGGCCGGCATCATGTCGTAGAGCGCGTCATAGAGGGGCCGCAGGTACGGATCGACCTTTTCCTTCATATCGCCGGGCAGAAAACCCAGCCGCTCGCCGGCCTCGACCGCTGGGCGTGACAGGATGATGCGCTCGACCATGCCGCGTTCGAGCAGCATCGCCGCATGCGCCACCGCCAGATAGGTCTTGCCGGTGCCGGCGGGGCCAATGCCGAAGACAAGTTCCGAACGCTCCAGCGCCCGCATATAGGCGTCCTGGTTGAGCGAACGGGCATAGATCGTCTTCTTGCGGGTGGAGATCTGGGCGGCCGAAACCTTGCCCTTGCGTTCCAGCGTCGGCAGCGTCAGCTGGTCGTCGGCGGCAATGGCCATGCGCACGGCGCCATCGACGTCGGACTGGCCAATGTCGGTGCCCTTCTGGAGAATGCCGTAGAGATTGTCGAGTGCGCGGCGCGCCTGTTCGGCCGCCGAGGCCGAGCCCTTGATGGTCAACTGGTTGCCGCGCGAGCGGATGTCGACGCCGAGCTTCTGCTCAAGCCGGGCCAAATTCTCGTCGAACTGACCGTACAGGGCGCTGGCAAGCTTGTTGTTGTCGAAAGTCAGAACGATGTGCGCCATGTCAGAGGCCCCGGATGTCTGGTTCTGGGGCAGAGTCTTCACTTCAGCAGCGCTCAACCGTCTCTCCTCATCTGCCGAGGCCATCAAGCCAACTCGGCGAACAGGCTATTGTAGCCCGTCTTCGTGATTCGCACCCGGATAATGTCACCGATTTCGCCGGCCTTTTCATCAACAATAACCGGCTGCAGCCAGGGCGAGCGGCCGACCTTCTGGCCGGCCTGACGGCCGGGCTTCTCGATCAGCGTGTCGATGGTGCTGCCGACCAGGCCCAGGCCGAAATCCTGCTGTTGTTTCAGCAGCAGCGCCTGCAGGCGTTGCAGGCGCTCGTCCTTGACCGCTTCCGGCACGTGATCGGGCATATCGGCGCCCGGCGTGCCGGGACGCGGCGAATATTTGAACGAGAAGGCCGAGGCGTAGTTCACCTGGCCCACCAGATCCATCGTCGCCTCGAAATCGGCGTCGGTTTCGCCGGGGAAGCCGACGATGAAGTCACCGGACAGCGCGATGTCGCCGCGTGCAGCGCGGATGCGCTCGAGCAGCGCCAGATAGTCCTTGGCCGTGTGCCTGCGGTTCATCGCCTTGAGGATGCGGTCTGACCCGGATTGCACCGGCAGGTGCAGATAAGGCATCAAAGCCGGGAGGTCGCGATGGGCAGCGATCAATTCGTCGTCCATGTCGCGCGGATGGCTGGTGGTGTAGCGCAGCCGCGCCAGGCCGGGAATTTCGGCTAGCCGGAACAGCAGACGGCCAAGCCCCCATTCCATGCCATCCTCACCCTTGCCGTGCCATGCATTGACGTTCTGCCCCAGCAGCGTCACCTCGCGCACACCGGCATCGGCCAGCCGCTCGGCTTCGGCGACGATCTGCGCCACCGGCCGCGACACTTCCGAGCCCCTGGTATAGGGCACGACGCAGAAGGTGCAGAATTTGTCGCAGCCTTCCTGCACGGTGAGGAAGGCGGTGACGCCGCGCTTGATCATTTCGGCGCGCTGCGGCTGCGGCAGATGCTCGAACTTGTCCTCGATGGCGTATTCGGTCTCGACGATCTTCTCGCCGCCACGCACCCGGGCCAGGACATCGGGCAGCCGGTGATAGGTCTGCGGACCGATGACCAGATCGACAGCAGGCGAACGGCGGATGATTTCCGCGCCTTCGGCCTGCGCGACGCAACCGGCGACGCCGATCAGCATTTTGCGCCCAACTGCTGCGCGTTCAGCCTTCATGTCGCGGATGCGGCCAAGCTCGGAATAGACCTTTTCCGCCGCCTTCTCCCTGATATGGCAGGTGTTGAGCAACACCAGATCGGCCTCGGCGATGGCGTCGGTCGCGGTGTAGCCGTCGGCGGCCAGCGCATCGGTCATGCGCTGTGAGTCATAGACATTCATCTGGCAGCCATAGGTCTTGACGAAGACCTTTTTGGCCGGGGCGGACGCCACAGCCGCGTTTTGCGCGACGCTGTCGGGGTCGTTCCGCTCTATCGTGTTCAAATCCATCTGGCGGCTTCTAACGCCTTTCCGTGACAAAAAACAGACGATTCTCGGGCATCGGCCTGTAGGCGCTCGGCCTGCGCTAGCGGCTCGGTCGGGGATCGGCGAGCGCGGCCTGCATCATGGCGCGCACCTGGCTTTCCATCATCCTCGACGTTTCCTTGCGGTTCGAGCCCTTGGAAAAGGCGATAGGCTCGCCGAAATGCACCTCGACGTCAATGGCGCCTTCGGCCATCAGCACCTTAAGATGCGGCATCAGGTCCTGATCGCCGATCCAGGCAGCGAGCGGCCGGTGGCGGCGGCCGAGAGGCACGCCGTGCACCCGCGTGTAGGCAATCGACAGCGGCTGGATGAAGACCTGCTCGGCCGCGCCTTCCGAAATCGCCATCGAGGCGGCGCCGAACAAGGTGCTCTTGAACGGCAGGATGGTGTTGCCGTCGCCGGTAGAGCCCTCGGCAAACAGCACCATGGCGTCCCCCTTGGCCATGCGGCTGGCGATCTCGCTGGCCTGGTCGCCAGCTGTCCGCTTGCGCTCGCGTTCGATGAAGACCGTACGCTGCAGTTTCGACAGCCAGCCGATCAGCGGCCATCCCTCCATGTCCGCCCGGGCGATGAATGTCACATCGGCAAAGGAGCCCAGCACCATGATGTCGGTCCAGGAGATATGGTTCGAGGCGACCAGCAGCGGGCGCTGGCTGGACAGTGCGCCTTTGACATGGATGCGCAGGCCGAGCGTCCGGACGATGAGGCTGTGCCAGACCTTCAGAATGACCGTCTCGCGCCAGATTCCGGTCTTCATCGACAGCAGCTGCAAAGGCACAAGGACCAGCGAACCGACGACAACGAGGCTCAGCGCCAGGAAAATCCTGATTTTTCCGATCATGCAGCTTGGCCCTGCCCCAAAACTTTGGCTAGCGAAGATCGCGGCGCATGACAAGCGCGCCGGTAGGACCATGTTCGGTCGAGCGGTAATAATTGGCGCGGTGGCCGACCTGGCGGAAGCCCAGCCGCCGGTAGAGGGCGATGGCAGCGACATTGGTCTCGTCGACCTCAAGGAACAGCGCCTCGGCGCGCTGCGCATGCAGTTCGCGCAGCACGGCGTCCATCAATTGCCAGCCGAGCCCCTGGCGGCGATGCGAGCGCGCCACCGCCACGGTCAGAATCTCGCCCTCGCCGGCTGCAAGCCTGGCCAGCACGAAGCCGACCGGCGGCTTGGCGCCCTGGCCGATTTCGCGCGCGGCATAGCCGAACACGGTTTCCTGTTCGAGCAACGCGGCGAACTCGCCATCGGTCCAGGACCGGACGAAATCCTCGCGATGCAGCACCGACGCTGCCGGGCTGTCGGCGATGGTCAGCGGCTCGAGCGCATAGTCCCTGCGGCGCGGCTGGAGGAAAGGGATGCGCATCACTTTTCCTGCCTCAACAGGATGAACCCGGCCTGCGCCTTGGCATCGGCGCCGCGCAGATAGAGTGGCTTCGGCTTGTCGCCCTCACCTTTTGCAGCGGCGAGCCGGGCGTAGACGGCAATGTCGGCGGTGGCAGCCGTCGGGCCGATATCGAAATCGCGACCGGCCGCGGCTGCGATCTGCACGGCGGCCGTGCCGGCAAGCACCGGACGATTGTCCGCCGCCATTCCCGCGGCTTGGGCAAGTGTGGTCACAGCCGGACCATAGCGCAAAATCGCTTCCGCATCGTAAAACGCGGCATGGATCTCCTCGCGGCCTGCATCGAGAGCGGCCAGGATCGGGCGGCCCGGAAATGCCGCCCTCGCCTCGGCCGCCAGCGCCTCCAGTGTCGTTACCCCGATCGCCGGGATCTTCAGCGCCAGCGCCAGGCCGCGCGCCGCCGAGACGCCCACCCGCAGGCCGGTGAAGGAACCCGGACCGATGGAGACCGCAACGGCGCCAAGGCCGGCATAATCGGTGCCGTCCGCTTTCAACGCTTCGTCAATGACAGCCATCAGGTGTTCGGCGTGGCCTTTGCCGAGATCGAGTACCGAGCGGCCGAGCTCTCTGCCGCCCGATGCGTCATAGACGCAAGCGGCGCAGAGATTGGCGGCACAGTCGATGGCGAGCAGTTTCATGGGCGACCGGTTCGAAAAACAGTCTCCCTCTGCCCGCCACGGCGCGCCGCCGCAAGAGCCAGCGCGTAAATTGTTAAGCGGCTTCGCTCGGTGCAGGCCGGACGACTTACGCCGCCGGCGCGATGCGCAGCATGTGGTTGTCCCAGACATAGTCGGGCTCGGAGCGCGTCGCGCCGCTGCCTTCGATGATTTCGCCGGCACCCGTGGTTGCCATGAAGCCCGGGCCGTCGGGCGCCAGGCCGCAGACCTCGACCAGCGCCTTGGTGGCGACGATCTTGCCGCTGGCGGCGTCGATCACGGCCAGCGAATTGCCTTCCGGCGAAGACACCGCGACCGTGCCGGCAATCGGGTTGGTGGCGACCGAGCCGATGTAGTTCCGGAAGCCGGATAGCACGTCCTGCGGCATGTCGAGCAGCTGCAGCCCCTTGCCGCGCGTGGCGCGGCCGATTAGCAGCGGGCGATCGGTGCCTGGCCCGCGATACTGGCAGCCGAACCAGACGGTGCCTGTGGGGTCGGCATCCATGTGGCGAATCGACAGCTGGTGCAGAGCCGGCGGCAGTTCGTGCTTTTCGATGAGATCGCCGGTTGTGCGATCGACCAGTACATAGGACGGCTTCATCGTCGCGATGTTGAGTTCGGCGCGGCCATAGTCGGGATGGGTCTCGATGCCGCCATTGGCGATGGCGATCGTCCGGCCGTCTCCGAGCAGCAAGAGCTCGTGCGGCCCCATGCCATAGGTCGGAAACTCGCCGATGCGGCTGAACTTGGCCCGTGCGTCGTAGATCCCGACGACGCCGGCGGCATTGTCGAAGTCATTCTCGGTGGCGTAGAGCAGCGCGCCGTCTGCGGAAAACACGCCATGGCCGAAGAAATGCCGGCCGGTGATGCTGGCGATGGTCTGCGGCGCCTCGCGGCCGGTGTGGTCGAAGACCACGGCGAAGGTGCCGGGCTGCCTGGCGAAGACCACGGAGCGCTTCGATACCGGATCGAAGGTGACATCGTGGCCACGGTCGGGCAGATCGATCGCATGCAGTACTTTGCCGTCGTCCGACAACACAGCGGCGCCAAAGCTGCCGTCACGCTTGACGAAGGCGGTGGCAAAGACGGCATCGGCGGCGAGCGTGTCCGCCCAGGCCCGCGGCGCCATTGCCGCGACGAAGCCGGCGCCGGCAGCCCTGAGAAAATCGCGGCGGTCGATCAGCGGCGTCCTCATGATCAGTCTCCGTCGAGCGAGGAGAAGCCGGCGGTCAGGCCGAACTCGGCGGTCAGCCTGGTGCCGATCAGGCCCGACAGGCTGGAGGTGATCAGCGCGAAATGCTCGAGTTTTCCGCGCTCCGCGGGATCGGCCAGCGTCTTGTCGATCGAACCCTGGATGGATTTGGCAGTGGCAACGCCATTGATGAGCTGGATATGGATGGATTCCGCCATCCATCTGCTATCCTCGGGCAGCGCGTCGCCGAGCTTCGAGGCCTGGAACAGCGCATCAATGCCGGAGAGGTTGCCGGCTAATGACAGGCCGGTGTTTTGCGACCGCCAGTAGATCGCCTGCCTTGGCTTGTCAGCCTCCGGCTTGGCGCCGAAAAAACCTTTGAGGCGCACGTCGCGGACCATTTCCAGCTCGTTGATGAAGACGCCGACCAGTTCGGTCACCGCTTCGGTGCCGTCTCGGTAAAGCGCATTGTCGGGTCCGGGATTGGCCCACAAGGCTGCAAAACCGTCCGGTTTTTTCCAGGCCGCGTCTACATCGGCCGCCATGGTCTCGATGTTCTTGGCGACTGCCGCGCCATAGGCGCAGCGATAGGGCTCGTCCTTGCCGACGAGCGTCTCGGCGCCGTCGCCGTAAAGCACGAACTCAAGCGCCCCTAATCCCTGCATCGCGACACTCTTGCCCGCCAGCTGCGCCGGATCGGTGGCGGTCGGATCCTTGCCGGCCAGCGCCGCCTGCACCTGCTTCAGGCCGATGCTCTTTCGGTCCGGCCAGTAGAGCATGCGCTCCAGCCGGTTGTTCTCCTTGATTGGCCCGAAGCCGATGATTTCAGCCGACGACCAGGCTGCGACCGTGGCCGAGAATCCGGCATGCGCGGCATCGAGGTTGCCCTGCGACGGCGCCTGGCAGAGCGCGTCCATGGCCTTCGCCAAGGTGCCGGCATGGCCATGCAGGCTGGCATAGGCGGGGCGGACAAATCCGTCGATCGCTCTTTGAATGACATCGGAGGCTTTCACCGAGGCCGATGCCGGGGACGCACCGAACAGAGCCAATGGGAGGAGTAGAACAGGCAAAACCCGCTTGAGCATCAGAATGACTCCAGGAATTTGATGAGAGCATCGCGGTCGGCCGTATTGGCGGCGGCAAAGCGATCGCGCGCCTTCTGCCCCTCGCCGCCATGCCACAGGATCGCTTCGGTAAGCGTGCGCGCACGCCCGTCATGCAGGAAGAAAGCGTTGCCGTTGACGGTCTTTGTCAGGCCGATGCCCCATAGCGGCGGGGTGCGCCATTCACTGCCCGTGGCATCGCCCACCGCCTGGCCGTCGGCAAGGCCAGGCCCCATGTCGTGCAGCAGAAAGTCGGAATAGGGCCAGATCAGTTGGAACGCCTGCGCCTTGTTCCCGCGCATGGTTACGAATTTCGGCGTATGGCAGGCAATGCAGCCCATCTCGTAGAACAGCTTCTTGCCGGCGAGCACGGCGGGTGCGCCGACATCGCGCCGCGCCGGCACCGCAAGGTTCTGCGAATAGAAGGTGACGAGGTCCATCACCGGTGGTGGCGCCTCGATCGGGCCAAGCCGCTTCTGCACGCCGTTCGGCATGTCGAGGCAGGCCTTTTCAGCCGCAGTGCAATCGCCCCAGTGACTGGGCTCTTCCGGCGTCGAAATGCCGATATCGCCGGCAAAGGCGTCCGCCGCCTGCTGGCGGATCGACGCGGTCTGGGCCTTCCAACCGAAGCGGCCAAGCGTCAGTTGCCCACTGCTGAGGTCACGCACCATGTTGGGCTTGCCGGAAATGCCGTCGCGGTCGCCGGGATCGGCATGGGCAAGGATGTCGGCCGGCGCGATCTGTTCGATCAGGCCAAGGCCGATCATTGGCGGCGTCAGGCGCGGCGACAGCGTGGTGCGCGAGTCAAGCGGGCCGTAGCCAAGCCCGTCGACCGAATAGCTCGGCTTGCGCAGCCAAACCACGCTGCCGTCGCCGAGCGTGACCTTTTCCTCGCGATAATGGACATACATGCGGCCTTCGCCCTTGAGGCCGGGCACCGCCAGTTCCTGCAACTGCGTGCCGTAGACCGGATCGGGGAAGTTCAGCACCTTGTGCGCGGCGATCTCGGCCTTTTCCTCGGCCGTGCTCGCATCGCGCGCCAGCCGCAGGAACATCGACGTGGTGCGGCTGTCGGCGGCCGGCGGGCGGCCGCGGCCATCCTTCAAATGGCAATTCTGGCAGGCGCGCTCGTTGAACAGGGGTCCGAGACCGTCCGAGGCCTGGGTCGAGGATGGCGACGACACCCAGTTCTTGCGGAAAAGCGCATTGCCGAGCTTGAAATTGCCCTGTTCCTCGAAGGTGATGTTTTCAGACGGTTGCGAGAAGGCGTCGCGGTCGACCTGCTTGCGCGACGTGCCGGCGCCGCCTTGCATCGTTTCGAAGGATTCGGGCTTGGAGAAATCCTGGGTTGGCCTGGTAACGGCAAGGACGCGGGACCGGTCCTTCGGCGTCAGGTCGGTGCGGCTCGTGGCGAGGCCGACCGGTTCCGACGATCCGGCCAGGGCCGGGGCCAAAATTGCCGCCAGGATTACAACCGAAAGCCCACGAAACGCCTGGCATTGCGGGTTTTTGAGGAGCAGCGGGCCGTTAGCCCGCCGCACGCGGCGCAGAACATCTAGGGGGCGCCGCATTCCTGCATGGTCCTATTCCGCCTCGTCCGCCGATGCGGCGTTGAGCTGGCCGTATTTTTCCTCGCCGATCGAGGCAAGGAGGTCGAGCTGCGTCTCGAGGAAGTCGATGTGACCTTCCTCATCCGCCAGCAATTCCTCGAACAGCTTCATCGTCACGTAGTCGCCGGCTTCGTTGCAGATCTCGCGCGAACGCTTGTAGGCGGTGCGTGCGTCATATTCGCCGGCGAGATCGGATTCGAGCACTTCCTTGACGTTCTGGCCGATGCGCAACGGCGCCACGGACTGCAAATTGGGATGCCCTTCGAGGAAGATGATACGGGCCACCAGCCGGTCGGCATGGTGCATCTCCTCGATCGATTCGGCGCGTTCCTTCTTTGCCAGCTTGGCATATCCCCAATCTTCGAGCAGGCGGAAATGCACCCAGTATTGATTGACGGCGCCAAGCTCCAGGAACAGAGCCTCGTTAAGCCGCTCGATGATCTGCGGTTCGCCTTTCATGGATTCTGCTCCCATATTGGACGCGCAGGCCTCTGACGCGATCCAGGTGTGAAACGATGTCCACGCCGCTCGCCTCCGAACGGGTGTGGTAATTTTCCGTGACCCGAATGATCGTTTCGACCACATTTGGGAAGCAGCCGCAACAGCGACCGCGCTTTTGCATCGTGTGATAGACCTTCGCCGGCACGATCAGCTGCCAGGGGTCCTGATCCAGCAGATCGACGATCGTCTGCTCAATCTCCTTTTCGGTGATGATGTTGCAATGGCAGATCAGCATGGATTGGCTCTGGCTGACGGCGCCCCTCCGCGCCGTTTGGCTGGTAGTTGGTTGGGGTGCTACTTGAACACCTTGTCCGGTGCGTCGAGGCTGTCGGACCCCTCGAAGGCTATGTTGTTCAGCTTCAGCGCGCCGACGGCGCGTTCGATCGACTTGGTCTGGTCGACCAGCGCGTCGATTGCCGCCTGCACGGTAGCATTGCCTTCGGTGTTGCCCTCGGCGATCTGCTGGTCGTAGGCCTCGCCGGCCACTTCCCGCGCCTTGATCGCCTCCATCTTTGCAACCGAGACATCGAGCTTGTCGGACAGTTCCTTGTCGATCGCCGGATCGGCCGCCTTGACCATATCGTGCACCGACGGGCCTGAAACGACGGTGCCGTCGATGCGCGTGTAGCTGGCGAGATAGGCGGCGCGGATGCCGATGGCGTCATAGAGATGCGAGTTGTAGGTATTATCCGAGAAGCAGTCGTGCTCCTCTTCGGGATCGTGCAGCAGCAGGCCGAGTTTCATGCGCTCCCCGGCCAGTTCGCCGTAGGACAGCGAGCCCATGCCGGTGAAGATCACCGAGATAGCGGTGTTCGGCTGGCCATCGACGAGGTTCTTGCGGGCGGCGCCGTCTTCCTTCCAGTTGCCGACCATCTCCTGCAGGTCGGAGACCAGAAGATCGCTGGCCGACTTCAGATACTCGGCCCGGCGATCGCAATTGCCGCCGGTGCAGTTCTTGAGGTCGTAGTCGGTGTACGGACGCTCGCCGGCGCCCGGGCCGGTGCCGTGCAAATCCTGGCCCCAGAGCAGGAATTCGATGGCGTGATAACCGGTGGCGACATTGGCCTCGATGCCGCCGGCCTCCTGCAGCGTGCCGGCGAGGAACTCCGGCGAAAGCTTCGAGGCGTCGACCTTCTTGCCGTCGATCTCGATGTCCTTGTTGGCGATGACATTGGCGGTGTAGAGCGCGTTGGCGTCGGACTCGGTGCCGTAGCTCTTGGCGACGTAGTCGATCAGGCCTTCGTCGAGCGGCCAGGAGTTCACCTTGCCTTCCCAGTCGTCGACGATCTTGTTGCCGAAGCGGTAGACCTCGGTCTGCTGGTAGGGCACGCGCGACGCCTTCCAGGCATCGCGGGCGGCATTCAGCGTGTCCGCCGACGGGTTGGCAAGCAGCGCGTCGACAGCCTTGTCGAGCGCCTGCGCCGTGGTCAGCGAATCCTCGTACTTGGCCAGCGCGATGTCGGAATAGGTCTTGATGACCGCCTTGGCATCGATCTCCGCCGCCTTGGCCGGCAGGATGAAAACCGCCGCCGTCAACATAGCCGTGGCACCGATCGCAGCCAGTCTGCCGCCATATCGCGCTGTCATCATCAGTCTCCAGTTCAAAGGGGATTCGGTAAAAGGCGCGCGTGCCAAACGGTGCCGGGACATAGGCATGCCGTAGGACACCACAGATGCCGCGCCGTTGCGCGGCTCACGGAAGAAAGACACCAAATGCCTCCAATCGAACGGGTTCAAGGCCCAAACATCAAAGGGGTGCGCTGACGCGCGAGCCTCCATAAAACGATGGCGAGGCCGGAAGTCAACTGGTCAACCCTAGAAAATTCAATTGAAACAAAAGTTTAGAATTATTCTAAACTGGGACTGTCAACTTTCAATCGTATAGCCAGCAGCCAAGGTGAGAGACGCCGCGATTGACAAGCGACCGTTCCGGGTGCGACCCGGACCGGGGCTCTTGCGACGGCGGCAGACAATCGCCATCTGGCGGAACGGCTCACAATCAAAACATGATGTCGTCCGAAAACCGCTTCACACTTTTCGGCATCATGCTCCAGATTTGAAACAGGAATTCGGGTTGCGATGAAGAACGGGGTCGTCATTGTCGGTGCGGGTCATGCGGGCGTGCAAGCGGCCGCCAGCCTGCGCGAGGAAGGCTATGACGGGCCTGTCATCCTGATCGGCGACGAAACCGATCTGCCCTATCACAAGCCACCGCTGTCGAAGACCTTCATCAAGGACGCCGATGCCAAGCCGCAACCCTTGCGCGGCGAGGCCTTTTACACCGGCAGCGCCATCGACTTCAGGCCGGGCGTCCGAATCGACAGCATCGATACGGCAGGCCGCAAGCTGGACATAGCAGGCGGCGGCGTGCTGCCGTTCGACCGGCTCATCCTGGCCACCGGTTCGCGGCCGCGGCTCCTGCCGCTGCCGGGCGCCGACCTCTCGGGCGTGCTGTCGCTGCGCTCGATCGCCGATGCGCGGCTGATCCGCCAGCTCAGCGCCCAAAGCGAAGACGTGGTCATCCTCGGCGGCGGCTTCATCGGGCTGGAGATCGCGGCTACGCTGAGGGCCGCCGGCCGCAACGTCACCCTGGTCGAGGCTGTCGACCGGCTGCTTGGCCGCGCCGTGGCGCCGGTGGTGGCGAGCCATGTCCGTCAACGGCTGGAGGCGATCGGCGTGCGTATCCTCACCGGCACCACCATTGCCAGGTTGGAAGGCGAAAACGGCCATGTCTGCGCCGCCATCACCTCCACCGGCGAAAGGCTGCCCGCGCGCATGGTCATCGTCGGCATCGGCGCCGTGCCGAATGTCGAACTTGCTCAGGCTGCCGGACTGACTGTCGCCAGTGGCATCCGCGTCGACCAACAGATGCGCACCTCAGTGCCTGATATTCTGGCCATCGGCGACGCCGCTTCCTACCGCCACTGGTCGACCGGCGGCGACGTGCGGCTGGAATCAGTGCAGAACGCCACCGACCAGGCGCGGCTTGCCGCACGCACGATCACCGGCCATACGGACGCCTATGCGGCGGTGCCGTGGTTCTGGTCTGACATCGGCGACATGAAACTGCAGATGGTCGGGCTGACCTCGGGCGGCGACAGCCATGTCGTGCTGGGCGACCTCGCTGAGAACAAGTTCTCGATCTACCACTATGCTGGAAGCCGGCTGCTCGGCATCGAATCCGTCAACAGGCCGGGCGACCATATGCTGGGCCGCAAGATGCTCGGGGCCGGGTTTTCGCCGATGGCGCAGACGATTGCTGAGGGACCTGACGGGCTGAAGGCTGCACTGGCAGCGTTCCAGCAGGATGAGCCGGCACGGGCTGCGGGCTAGACGCACTTACCCTCCCCCTTGTGGGGAGGGTCGCTGCGAAGCAGCGGGGTTGGGGTCGGCGCGAGGCCCCCCACCCGGACCTGCGGTCCGACCTCCCCACAAGGGGGAGGTAGGGTTTGCGCTAGGCAGCGCAGACTTCGCGGATCGAGCTTTCCAGAATGTCGAGCGCCTCGTTCATGACATTGTCCTGGATGGTGATCGGAGCCAGGAAACGGATGACGTTGCCGTAGACGCCGCAGGTCAGCAGGATCAGCCCCTTGTCGAGCGCCTTCAGCCGGATCGCATTGGCGATCTCGGCCGACGGCAGGCCCTTCTTGACGTTGTTGAACTCGACCGCGTTCATGAAGCCGAGACCCCTGATGTCGACAATCTCGGGCACATCGTCGCGGATCGACTGCAGCCGCTGTTTCAGCCGGGCGCCCAGCGTATTGGCGCGGTCGCACAGCTTTTCGTCCTCGATTACGTCGAGCACGGCGTGTGCTGCGGCGACACCGATCGGGCTGCCGCCATAGGTGCCGCCGAGCCCGCCAGGACCGGGCGCATCCATGATCTCGGCGCGGCCGGTGACCGCCGCCAGCGGGAAGCCGCCGGCCAGGCTTTTCGCCAAGGTGGTAATGTCGGCCGCGACCTCATGATGATCCATGGCGAACATCTTGCCGGTGCGGGCAAAACCGGTCTGCACCTCGTCGGCGATCAGCAGCATGCCGTGCTGGTCGCAGAGTTTGCGCAGCGCCGTCAGGAATTCGCGCGGCGCGTCGTAGAAGCCGCCCTCGCCTTGGACCGGCTCGATGATGATGGCGGCAACGCGGGCCGGATCGACATCGGCCTTGAACAGTTTGTCGAGTGCAGCCAGCGAATCGGCTGTAGACACGCCGTGCAGCGGCACCGGGAACGGTGCATGGTAGACGTCGCCCGGCATGGCGCCGAAGCCGACCTTGTAGGGCACGACCTTGCCGGTCAGCGCCATGCCCATGAAGGTGCGGCCGTGGAAGCCGCCGGCAAAGGCGATGACGGCTTGGCGGCCAGTGGCGTTGCGGGCGATCTTGATGGCGTTCTCGACGGCTTCAGCGCCCGTGGTGACGAAGATGGTCTTCTTCTCGAACTTGCCGGGCAGCATGCCGTTCAGCCGTTCGGCCAGCCGCACATAGCTCTCATAGGGCACCACCTGGTGGCAGGTATGGGTGAAGCGGTCGAGCTGTACCTTGACCGCCTCGATCACCCTGGGATGGCGGTGGCCGGTGTTGACGACGGCGATGCCCGAGGAGAAATCGATGTATCGGCGGCCTTCTACATCCCAGATCTCCGAATTCTCGGCGCGGTCGGCATAGATCTGCGTCGTCATACCGACGCCGCGCGAGATCGACTGGTTCTTGCGCTCGGAAATGGCTGCGTTCTTCATTTCGTCCCTCATCGGGCCGACGCCCGTTCTCGTTAGATGAATGCCAAGGCCTCTTCTGACCTTATTTCACGTTTTCCTCAAGTTGGCACCGCCGGCGGGCGATTGGGCCTGTCGTCGATGCGGGCCACTTCGACAGACCGGTCTTAACCAGCCGACCGATACACGTACGGGGCAGTCCGTGACAGCTCACCCGTCACCGGGAACGGCGAAGCGATCCCGCTCGCTGCGGTCGCGAACTTCCGCTACGACCTCGAACAGCCCACGGTGTGGCGGCGCAACCGCATCCCGACGATCACCGTGCGCGCCGGCCTGGTCGGCGGCGTGCTGCCGGCAACCCTCGTCAACGAATTGAAGCCGTCGGTCGACGCCTTCATCGCCAAACTGCCGCCCGGCTATTCCGTTGCAACCGCCGGCTCGGTCGAGGAAAGCGCCAAAAGCCAGAGACCGATCGCAGCGGTGGTGCCGCTGATGCTGTTCGTGATGGCGACCATCCTGATGATCCAGTTTGCAAAGTTTTCAGCACCTGTTCCTGGTCGTGGTGGTGGCGCCGCTCGGCTTCGTCGCCATTCTGGGCGTCCTGGCGCTGATCGGCATCCTGATCCGCAACTCGGTGATCCTGATCGTGCAGATCGAGGATCTGATGGCCGAGGGCCAAGACCGCTGGGAAGCCGTGATCGAAGCGACCGAGCACCGCATGCGGCCGGTCGCGCTGACGGCCGCGGCCGCCAGCCTTGCGCTGATCCCGATCGAGCGCGAAGTGTTCTGGGGCCCGATGGCCTACGCCATGATGGGCGGCATCATCGCCGGCACGGCGATCACGCTGCTGTTCCTGCCGGCGCTTTATGTGACGTGGTTCAGGATCAAGGAGCCTAAGCAGGGGGACGAACCATCTGTTCCGGAGAACGGCGAACTGGCGCAAAGCTCGACTTAGCCCTGCTGCATCACTCGTTGTCGTTGGAGGGTACAGGGAGTGATTTAGCGCGCTGCCAGGGCGACAATTTTGAACTGCGCCAAGCATGCCAGCCTTTTGGCAAATCAGCCAATTCCAGGATGCTCTCATCCCGCTGAACCACATTCTGGAGGCTGACGAGCATTAGCTCGGGTTCATCTCGATTTTGCTTGTCGTTGCTATGAAATTGCCAACTGCCACCCTCATCGTTGTGGTTATCGTCGTCATCAGCTTCGTGCACAACGTATGCGATCCAGTCACCACGTTTAAATATGCTTCTGTCCGACAACACCGCGACATTGGGTGGGTCTTCGAACGTCCATTCCGCCATAGGAAACCCCAGATTCAAGCGGTCCGCACAAACCCCTCGCTCGCCCTCAACAGATTGCGCGTATAATCCTTCTCTACGCGATGCCCGATCAGCTGGCTCGCGGTGAGATTTTCCACCGCTTCGCCGTTCTGCATCACCATTAGGCGCTCGCACATATGGGTGATGATGGCGAGGTCGTGGCTGACCATCAGGAAGGTCAGCTTGCGCCGACGGCGAACCTCTTCCAGCAGGTTGAGCACTTCCGCCTGCACCGAAGCGTCGAGCGCCGAGGTTGGTTCGTCGAGCAGCAGGATCGACGGTTCGAGGATGAGCGCCCGCGCGATCGCCACGCGCTGACGCTGACCGCCGGAGAGCTGGTGCGCGTAGCGGAAACGGAAACCGTTGCCTAATCCGACCTCGTCGAGGGCGCGCTGGATGCGTTGCTCGCCATCGGCAAAGCCGTGAATGGCGAGCGGTTCCTGTAGCAGGCGGTCGACGGTCTGACGCGGGTGCAGCGAACCATAGGGGTCCTGGAAGACCATCTGCACTTCGCGATAAAAAGCCTTGTCGCGGCGCGCTCCCAGCGTCTTGCCATTGACCGTGATAGTACCGGATGCGACAGGCACCAGGCCGGCAATGGCTTTGAGCAGCGTCGACTTGCCGGAACCGCTCTCGCCGACCAGGCCGAAGGATTCGCCGGACTTCACCTCGAGGTTCGCCCCTTTCAGCGCGCGAAAACGGTCGAACACCACCTCCAGCCCTTCAATCGAAATGGCTGGCGTCATGCCGCCCACTCCGGCTTGCGGTCGAGCACCGGCAGCGGGTGGCGTTCGTAACCGATCCTGGGCATGCAGTTGAGCAGGCCGCGCGTGTAGGGATGCTGGGCGTCGCGCAGCTCCGACGCCTTGAGCTGCTCGACCACCTTGCCGGCATACATGACGATGACGCGGTCGCAGAAGGAGGCGACCAGCCGCAGGTCGTGCGAGATGAAGATCAGGCCCATGCCGCGCTCACTGACCAAGCGGTCGAGGATGCCGAGCACATCGAGTTGCACGGTGACGTCGAGCGCCGAGGTCGGCTCGTCGGCGATCATCAGTTCCGGTCCGGCGATCAGCATCATTGCGATCATGGCGCGCTGGCCCATCCCGCCGGACACCTCGTGCGGATGCAGGTCGAAGACACGCGAGGGATCGCGGATCTGCACAGCTTCCAGCATGGCCAGCGCCCGCTCGCGCGCTTCGGCCTTGGAGACCTTTTCATGCGTGCGCAGCGTCTCGACGATCTGGCGGCCGATGCTCATCACGGGGTCGAGCGAATATTTCGGATCCTGCAGGATCATGGCGATGCGTTTGCCGCGCAGCGCCCGGCGCTGACGGGCCGGTATGGCCAGAAGGTCGATGCCGTCGAGGGCGAGCTTCTTGGCCGACACCAGAGCCTGCGGCGGTGTCAGGCCCATGATGGCGCGGCCGGTCTGCGACTTGCCGGAGCCGCTTTCACCGACAATGCCCAGCCGCTCTCGGCCAAGCGAAAAAGTGACGCCGCGCACCGCCTGGATGAGGCCGGTCCGAGTCGGGAAGGTGACGCGCAGGTCGTCGACATCGAGAAGTGCACCGCTCATTGGTCACCACTCATTGGTCGCCACTCCGGGGATCGAGCGCATCGCGCAGGCCGTCGCCAAGCAGGTTAAAGCCGAGGCTGACGATGAGGATGGCGAAGCCCGGCGCGCCGGCCACCCACCATTGGTCGAGCACGAAGCGGCGGCCGGACGCGATCATCGTGCCCCATTCCGGCAGCGGCGGCTGGGCGCCCAGGCCGAGGAAGCCGAGGCCGGCGGCGGTGAGGATGATGCCGGCCATATCGAGCGTCACCCGGATGATGAGCGAAGAGATGCAGAGCGGCATGATGTGGCGCAGCACGATGCGGAACGGAGAGGCGCCCATCAATTGCACCGCCTTGATGTAATCCGAATTGCGCACGGTCATCGTCTCGGCCCGCGCAATTCGGGCGTAAGGCGGCCACGAGGTGATGGCGATGGCCAGCACCGCGTTTTCGATCCCGGGGCCAAGGGCGGCGACAAAGGCCAGTGCCAGGATCAGCTTGGGGAAGGCGAGGAAGATATCGGTAATGCGCATCAGAATGGCATCGGTCCAGCCGCCGGCATAGCCGGCGACGGTGCCGACCAAAAGGCCGATGGGGGCCGCTATGACAGCGACGAGAATGACGACATAGAGGGTCCAGCGTGAGCCAAAAAGAATGCGCGAATAGATATCGCGGCCGAGATCGTCGGTGCCGAACCAATGCGCCGCACTCGGCGCCAAAAGCCGGGCATTCTTGAGATCGCCGATAGTCGGCGAATAGGGCGCCAGCACATCGGCAAAGGCGGCGACCAGCAGCAGCGCGATGATGATGAGCAGGCCGAGAAACGCCAGCCGGTTGGCGGAAAAGCGCCGCCAAGCGACGTAGGCGCGGCCGAGCCGTGCCTGCATGCGCGAGGCCGGCCGATCGCTGAGCAGCCAATCGCGGCGCGTTTGGATTGCTTCGGCGCTCATCCTGTCTTCGTCCTCGGATCGAGCACCTTGTAGAGAACGTCGGACAGGAGATTGATGCCGATGAACACCGAACCGATGACGATGGTGCCGCCGAGCACGGCGTTCATGTCGGCGTTCTGCAGCGAATTGGTGATGTAGAGGCCGATGCCGGGCCAGGAGAACACCGTCTCGGTCAGCACCGAACCTTCGAGCAGCCCGGCATAGGACAGCGCGATCACCGTGACCATCGGCACCGCGGCGTTGCGCAGCGCATGGCCCCAGATGATTCGCGTTTCAGACAGGCCCTTGGCGCGCGCGGCGACGATGTATTCCTGCGACAGCTCGTTCAGCATGAAGGAGCGCGTCATTCGGCTGATATAGGCGAGCGAGAAATAGCCCAGCAGCCCTGCCGGCAGGATGATGTGGCGGTAAGCGTCGTAGAAGACATCCCACTGGCCCTGCAGCGCGGCGTCGAGCAGGTAGAAGCCGGTGATCGGTGTGAATGTGTACTCGTAGACGATGTCGAGGCGGCCGGGAAAAGCCACCCATTGGAGCTTGGCGTAGAACAGGACAAGCCCCAAAAGCCCGATCCAGAAGATAGGCACGGAATAGCCGATCAGGCCGACAATGCGAACGATCTGGTCGATGAGACTGCCGCGTTTTACCGCCGCCAGCACGCCGAGCGGCACGCCGAGCAACGAGCCTATCAGAGTGCCCAAAGTCGCCAGTTCGATCGTTGCCGGAAAGGCACGGCGGATGTCGGTCATCACCGGATTGGTGGTCAGCACCGAGGTGCCGAAATCACCGTTCAGCGCATGCTTGAGATAGATATAGAATTGCTCGATCAACGGAAGATCGAGCCCCATCTCGCGGCGGGTGCGCTCGACGACATTGGCCGGTGCGCGGTCGCCGAGCACCGCCAGCACCGGATCGATCGGGATGACGCGGCCGATGAAAAAGGTCACCGCGAGCAGGCCGAGATAGGTGGTGACCGCGATGACCAGGAAGCGGCCGATCGCCAACAAGATAGCGACGGCGCGGGCGCTTCCCTGCCCCGCCGTCGCCTGGTTTTCAATCGCGCTCATCAGGGCGCGTCCGCCGGCGCTATTCCTTGGAGACCGGGCCGACGAAGTTGGTGTCGAAGCTCGGACCGAGCGCAAAGCCTTTCAGGTTTTTGCGCAGGCCTGCCACTTCCAATTGCTGGTGGATGATGACGAAGGGGCTGGTGTCGAGGATCGTCTTTTCAAGGCTCTTGTACATATCGGCGCGCTTGCCGGCATCCTTCTCCAGCAAGGCTGCTTCGGTCTGCTTTGTCAGGTCCGGGATGTCCCAGGCATTGCGCCAGGCCAGCGTCTTGGTCTTGCCTTCATCCGAATTGTCCGGGTTTGAGGCAAAGGTCTGGGCGTTGGAGTTCGGATCGAAATAGTCCTGGCCCCACTGGCCGATATAGATGTCATGATTGCGGGCGCGATATTTGGTCAGCGTCTGCTTGCCGTCGCCGGGGATAATTTCCAGCTTGATGCCGGCCTGGCCAAGCGTCTGCTGGATCGATTCCGCCATGCCGGTGGTCGGCTGTCCCGTGCGTACATCCATGGTTACGCTGAAGCCGTCGGCCAGGCCGGCCTTGGTCAGCAGTTCCTTGGCCTTGGCGACGTCGAACTTGAACGGATTTTCGTCCAGTTCGCCCAGCACGCCCTTGGGCAGGAAGGTCTGGTGGATTTCGCCAATGCCCTTGAGGATGGTCGTGCTCAGCGCATCGTAGTCGACCAGATATTTGAACGCCTGGCGAACCTCGGGCTTGGCGAGGTTCGGATTCTTCTGGTTGAGACTGATGTAATAGACCGTGCCCTTCGGCGCGCTGGTCGTGGTGAGATCGGCATTCTTGGCGATGGCGTCGAGATCGTTCGGCTCGAGGTTGCGGGCAACGTCGATGTCGCCTGCTTCGAGCGCCAGGCGCTGCGCCGAGCTTTCCTTCATGTTGCGGTAGATGACGCGGGCGAGCTTGGCCTTCTCGCCATTGTAATTGTCGTTGCGCTCGAGCACGACGACCTCATTGGCCCGCCATTCGCGCAGCTTGTAGGCGCCGGAGCCGGCATAACCGGTCTTCAGGAAGGCGTTGCCGAAATCGTTGTCCCATTTGTAGTCGGCACTCGGCGTCACCGCGGCGACATGTTCCTTGACCAGCTTTGCGTCGACGACCGAAGCGACCGTTGCCGACAGGCAGTTTAACACGAAGCTCGGCGCATAGGCTTTGTCGACGGTGAATTGGAAGGTGGTATCGTCGACGGCCTTGGCCTTGTCGGCAACATTGTCGCCGCTGATGCCGAACTGGTTGATGATGAATGCCGGCGGCTTGTCCAGCTTGATGGCGCGCTCGAAGGAATAGGCGACATCGGCGGCGGTCAGTGGATTGCCCGAAGCGAACTTTAGGCCGGGCTTGAGCTTGAACGTATAGACCAGGCCGTCGTCGGAAACGGTCCAGCTCTCGGCAAGGTCGCCCTTGACCTTGGAGGTGTCGCTGAGGTCGAGGCGGACCAGCAGATCATAGGTGTTGCCGGTGACCTCTGCGGTCGACAGTTCGAACGCCTCGCCCGGATCCATGGAGATGATGTCGTCGATGGCAAAACCTTCGACCAGCGTGTCGGCGGGGGTCACGGCAAAGGCCGGCGCGACGCCAATGAGCAGAGCGGACATGGCAGCACCTGCGAGCCAGACGCGCGAACGTAGAGCAAACTTTTCCATCATCATGATGATTGTTCCCTGTTTTGTTGATTGTTGACCCCGAGTTCCCGGCTCAGGGCTGCAGTAATCTTTTTCGCGGCCGGAGGACGACCGTTAGACCCCATACCGTGTTGATTTTTTTCCAGTTGGTCAACACCCTATCCGGCAGCCCTCCAACCGGCAACGGGCATTTTCGCGAGCCGGCATACTGGACCGGAATATGCTGTGCGCGTCGAAGCATGGGCGACCCAATTGCAGCCGCCGATGGGGAAAAATCTGCTCTTTTCGGTGTTACTTGATGGCAGCAACCAGATCGGCGTCGGGGAAGCAGGTGGCGGGGCGGCCGTTCTTTTCCTGCCAGCTGCCGATCGAGCGGCGGGTCTTGAAGCCGGGCAGGCCGTCGGCGCTGCCGACATCGTAGCCCTTGGCCTCCAGCGCCCGTTGCAGCGCGGCGATGTCGGAACGATGCAGGCCGCCGACCGCACCCCAGATGCCGACGAAATCAGCATCGCCATGGGCGATGCGGTCAGCGCCATGGCCGATGAACAGGGCGTACAGGTCGCTGGTGTTGTACTGTTTCAGCACGTAGAAATTGGGCGTGGCGATGAAGGCCGGACCGCTGCGTCCGGCCGGCATCAAAAGGAACCCTTCCGCCTTCAGTTCGTTGGCCGGAAAGGCTTTGCCGCCGACGCGGATGATTCCCATCGCCGCCCAGGCTGAGATTTTCTTGCCCTGGTCGGGACCTTCGAGCGAGCAGGAAACGCTTTCCGGCACCGTCACCTCGAAACCCCAGCCACGCCCCTTCACCCAGCCATAGTGGACGAGATAGTTGGCGATCGAGGCCAGCACGTCCGGCGTCGAATTCCAGATGTCCGGGTGCCCATCACCGTCGTAGTCGACGGCGTGCTTCAGGAACGAGGTCGGCATGAATTGCGGCTGGCCGAGCGCGCCGGCCCAGGACGATTTCATGGCGCCGACCGGCGCCAACCCATGCTCGACGATCTCGAGCGCCGCCAGCACCTCGGTGCGGAAGAAGTCCTTCTTGGTCGACATGAATGCCTTGGTGCCGAGCACCTCGAAGGCGTCGTAGGGCATTTTCGCCGCGCCGAAGCCGGTCTCGCGGCCCCAGATCGCCAACAGTATCTCGCCCGGGACACCGTAGCGCTTTTCGATCGCAGCCAGCGTCCTGGCGTTGGCCGCCTCGCGCGTGCGCGCACCTGACGTGACGGCGCGCACCGTCTTTTCGGCGAAATAGGCGCCGGGCGAACCGAACTCGGCCTGATGCTGTTTTTGCGGGGTTTTGGGTTTCTCGCCGGGCAGGACGAGGTCGGGCAATTTGAGGTTCGGCTTCACGCCGTCGAAAGCGGCGTCGAAAGTGGATTTGGAGATGCCTTTGGTCTGGGCTTGCGGCCAGAGATCGGTTTGCAGCCAGGCGCGGAACTGGTCATCGATTTTGGCGGCGGAGGCGGGGGAGATGAGGAGGAGGGCGAGCAGGGCTGCAAGGAATGAAAATAGTAGCAGCCTTGGAGGCTTGCGTTCCCTCACACCCCCCTCTGTCCTGCCGGACATCTCCCCCTCAAGGGGGGAGATCAGCAGCTTCTCGGACGGCATTCTTCTTTCAACGCAGGTGGTAGGCGAAAACCGAAGCGACAGCCAATCTCCCCCCTTGAGGGGGAGATGTCCGGCAGGACAGAGGGGGGCCCGAAGGAATGCTGTCATCTCCGGAGCATCCCCGCCAATTGCGTCAAAACGCCGTCCGCGATCGCAACGCGGCTGCCAGCGTACCCTCATCCAGATAATCAAGCTCGCCGCCAACCGGCACGCCATGGGCAAGTCGTGTCACCTTGACCTCGAAGCCCGACAACTGGTCGGTGAGATAGTGCGCCGTCGTCTGGCCCTCGACGGTGGCATTGACGGCAAGGATCACCTCCTTCACCTCGCCGCCGGCAACGCGGTCGACCAGCGAGCGCACGTTGAGCTGTTCGGGACCGATGCCGTCGAGCGGCGACAGCGTGCCGCCGAGCACGTGGTAGCGCACATTCATGGCCGCCGCCCGCTCCAGCGCCCAGAGATCGGAGACATCCTCGACGACGATCAGCGTCGAGGCATCGCGGCGCGGATCGGTGCAGATCATGCAAGGGTCGGAGGTATCGACATTGCCGCAGGTCGTGCAGATGCGCACCTTGTCGGCGGCTTCAGCCATGGCGGCGGCGAGCGGCGACAAAAGCTGCTCCTTCTTCTTGATGAGGTGCAGTGCCGCACGTCTGGCCGAACGAGGCCCTAGCCCCGGCACCTTGGCCAGGAGCTGGATCAGGCGTTCGATCTCGGGACCGGCGATTCGCTTCGACATCGCACTGATCTAGGATTTTTCCGCGCGCTTTGAAACATGCCGCATACGCACCGAGCCCGCCATGCTGCCATGGCGGGCTCGGAAAATGTTCTGGGCGTCAGTAGGCTGAGAGCGGCCGGGTTTGATCGACGATCATTGCGCCGATAGCGTCGGTGTTCTCAGGCGTCGACTGGAAGCCCATCGACGCTTCCTGCGTCGCCGATGGAACCGAGGTGATGTAGCGGGCGTTCAGCGTGCCGCCGAAACGCGAGGCATCCGGCTCGGCCATCGGCTCCTGCATCGCCACCTCCGTCTGCTTGGCGGCGACGCGGGCGCTCTTGGCGGGCGCCGCGAAAGCCGTCACATAGGTCTGCTCGGCCGGGGCACGTGTCGCCTTGGCTGCGCGAACCGCCGCGGCCTGCTTGGCAGGATCTGGACGGACAATGGTCTTCACCACCGGCTCGGCGTAGGCAACCTGCACCGGCGCTTCAGGCACAGGCGCGCGCGGCGTCCCCGAGGCAACCATGGTCGTGGATTCATCCGGCAGCGGCTGCCAGTTGCGGCCGCGCTTCTCGTAGAAGGCGTTGCCGCCGGCAACCATGGTGTAATGCATGTTCTTGTAGGGGAACCTCAGGCCGGCGGTGTGGAAGTACATCGTGTTCTTCAGCTTGGCCTTGCGCTCGCCCTTCAGCACCGCATCGGCGGCCTCCTCGACATCGGGCATCGCTTTCGAATTCATCGCCCGCGTCATCACGCCGGGCGCGAACTGGCCCGGTTCGCCAACCACTTGGCAAATGGTGCTGCCATGATTGCCGGAGCGCAGCCGGTTCATCACCACCGTGCCGACGGCGATCATGCCGTCACGGCTCGAGCGGTTGGACTCGAAGAACATCGCCCGCTCCAGGCATTCCTTCTCCTTCGGCGTGTTGCGGTAGGCGCGCGTCGAAAGGAAGCTGGGCGTGATGGCGTCGGTCAGGCTGGCGACCGACAGGCCGTGCGAAGACGTGGTCTGGCTGCAACCGGCCAGGAACATAGGGGAGAAGATGATGCCGAGCAGAAGCGGCGTCTTCCATCGCGTCGCGATCAACAAAAATGCCTCATTGTCCAGATGCCAGCCCGCCACGAGATGTGGCAAGAATGAGACTCTTAAAGGCAAAAAGATGGCTAAAGGATTAGCTTTCGTGCAGCATAGGTAAAACTTTATAAATGCCCGGATATGTCCGCGTGAGCAAAGCCGGAGAAAGTCTTAACAACAGCCTCCGCAGCCGATTTCCCTTCATAATCAATTAACTGGTTGGAGCCGGCTCAGAACGGCAATTTCATTCCGGGCGGGATCGGCAAGCCTGCCGTCAGCGCCTTGGTCTTCTCCTGCATAATCTGCTCGACCTTATTTTTGGCGTCATTGTGAGCGGCCAGCAGCAGGTCTTCGAGAATCTCGACCTCGTCCTCCTTGAACAGCGACGGATCGATCTTCAGCGACTTCATTTCGAACTTGCCGGTCAGCGTGACATTGACCAGCCCGCCGCCCGCCTGCCCGCTTGCTTCAATCGTCGCGATCTCGTCCTGCATGGCCTGGAACTTGGCCTGCATTTCCTTCGCCTTGCCCATCAGGCCGAGAAGATCTTTCATGGTCGGGTCCTTTGCGGATTCGTGGCTATGGTCAGGTTTCGTCGTCGTCGGATGGCGGCTCGACCGGCGCTTCGGCCTTGTCGGTGTCGACTTCCGGCGCGTCGGGAATGCGCACGTCGATAATCTTGGCGCCGGGAAAGCGCGCCAGGATGGCGGCCACAGCCGGATCGCTTTTCGCGTCGGAGAAAGCAGTCTCGCGCCTGGTCGATTCCATCTCGGCCAGCGTTTGGCCGCCCTCTTCCTTCGACAATGACACCAGCCAGTTGCGGCCGGTCCAGGCGCGCAGCTTCGTCGTCAAGTCGTTGAGCAGCATCTTGGGCGCATCGGCGGTCAGGCCGACGTCGATACGGCCGGGCTCGATGCGCACCAGGCGAATACAGCTCTTGACCAGCACCTTGAAGGCGATGTCACGCTGCGCGTCGGCAAGAGCGACAATATCGGCCAGCGATTTCAGCGGCGGCGATTGCGGCTCGACGACCGGCTGCGGAGGCGCGACAAAGGCGACCGGGGGCGCGTCGACCAATCGCATGGTTTGCGCACCGGCTGGCCCGGACGGCATCCGGGTCTGCGCTACCGCGCTGGCGCCGCCGCCATTGCCGGCATTTACCGGCGCACCATTCGGGCGTGACACACCACCGGACGCCGGAGCGCCGCTCTCTAGAGATTTCAGCGCCTCGTCCAGCGTCGGCAGGTCGGCGGCATGCGCCAGGCGGATCAGCACCATCTCGCCGGCGCTGACCGGGCGGTTGGACGACTGCACCTCGGGAATGCCTTTCAAGAGCATCTGCCAGGTCCGCGACAGAACCTTGACCGACAGCGTGCTGGCGAAGTCGGCGCCGCGGCGGCGCTCATCCTCGGACAGGGAAGCGTCGTCGGCAGCCGTCGGCACGAAGCGCAGCCGGGTGACGAGGTGGTTGAATTCGGCCAGATCGGTCAGCACGGCAGCCGGATCGGCGCCGGTGTCGTACTGGTTGCGGAATTCGGCAAGGGCGGCCGCCACATCGCCCTTCATGACATGTTCGAACAGGTCGACGATGCGGGCGCGGTCGGCGAGACCCAGCATGGCGCGCACCGCTTCGGCGCTGACGGCGCCGCCGCCATGGGCGATCGCCTGGTCGAGGATGGAGAGCGAATCGCGGGCCGAGCCTTCGGCGGCGCGCGCGATCATCGCCAGCGCGTCGTCGTCGACCGATATGCCTTCCTTGCCGGCAATCGAGGAGAGGTGCGCGACCAGTGCGCCAGCATCGATGCGTCTCAGGTCGAAACGCTGGCAGCGCGACAGCACGGTGATCGGCACTTTGCGGATTTCGGTGGTGGCAAAGATGAATTTGACGTGCGGCGGCGGCTCTTCCAGCGTCTTCAACAGGCCGTTGAAGGCCTGGGTGGAGAGCATGTGCACTTCGTCGATGATGTAGACTTTGTAGCGCGCCGACACCGGGGCATAGCGCACGCGCTCGATAATGTCCCTGATGTCGTCGATGCCGGTATGCGACGCGGCGTCCATCTCGATGACGTCGACATGGCGGCCTTCCATGATCGCCTGGCAGTGCTCGCCCAGGAGGGCGAGGTCGACCGAGGGATGGTCGACCGTCGGCGTCTTGTAGTTGAGCGCCCGCGCCAGGATGCGCGCCGTCGTGGTCTTACCGACGCCGCGCACGCCGGTCAGCATCCAGGCCTGGGCGATGCGGCCTGTGGAGAAAGCGTTGGTCAAAGTGCGGACCATCGGCTCCTGGCCGATCAGTTCGGAGAAATTCGACGGACGATATTTGCGCGCCAGCACGCGATAGGCGACGGCCTTTTGCTTCTCCAGGTTTTCGGGGTCCGAATTTCCGGCTTCGCTCATTCGCCCGTAAAGCTCCAAAAGGCCGCGTCTCAGCGTAGCCGATTCCTGCTAGATCGTTTCACCGTTTTCTGAAACGGCAAACCGCTCTACCCTTTGCTTTAACGCAATTCCGGACGGGAAACCGCTCACACTTTCCCTGGAATTGCTCCAATAGTCTCGCCCGCGCTGCAATGCGTCGTCAATGTCGCGAGAGGGGCCGATGAGGTGGGAGGCTGGAACAATGACCCGTTCCGGGCTCGTTAGGGCTGCTTCCTTCCGGACCTGACCCGGTTGGCGAGTGGATCGTCCACCACCAACCTCCCGCGTTCCATATCGGCAATTCAGCGATCAAATGCAAGGGTGCATTGAGAATCGGATGCCCGTGAACTCCGCCGCTCAATGAATCGCTTGCAGCCCCCGTGCAGCCGCTCTAGCGTGATGAGTTTGGGAATAATGCGAGAAGCGCAAGGGAAACGCCAATGCTACCGGGCCTCAAGGCCGGATTCACGCTCGACTCCAGGCTGGAGGCGGATAGCGAGCAGCTGATGTGGCTCGGCCTGTGCGAGCTCAGGGTGATGAACGATAGCCGCTGGCCATGGCTAGTCCTGGTGCCGCAGCGGCCGGGGGCCGAAGAAATCCACGACATGACGCCGCTCGACCAGGCGATGTTGACCTTCGAAACCAACATGGTGGCGCAGGCGCTGAAAAGAACCACGAGCTGCACCAAGATCAACACCGGCGCGCTCGGCAACATCGTTCGGCAATTGCATGTCCACGTCATCGCCCGCTCGGAAGGCGATCCGGGCTGGCCGGGGCCGGTGTGGGGGCACGGCATGCGCGAGCCCTATGAGCGTTCAGGCATCCGCCAGTTTGCGCAACAGATCAAGGCGGCGCTATAAGCCGCCTGTGTCCATCCCTAGACGTTCGAGCTTCCATGACCCTTCGCCTTTTTGACGCGCCCTTGCGCGAACCGAGCCAGTTCGTCGGCTTCGCCGGAAACACGATTGATCGGCAATCCGAGAACCGCGCCGACGATTCCGTCGAAAGGGCGTTGGCCGATCCCTCGGCACGTCTTCTGCCGATGCATGGCGGACGGCTGTATCTGAAATTGCACGATGGCAGCTTCGACCCTTGGTTCGATCTGGCTGAGAGCCAGAAGCTGCAGCCATCACTCGCACAAGGCGTGCTGCTTGGCTTTGCCGAGAGCGGCCCGGTACTTGCCGTGCCGGTCGGCCTCGATCCCGAACAGCTGCCGGAGACCATGAAGGCGATCGATTATCGCTCGGTCTATATGCAGGGGCTGATCGACGAGGCGGCAGCGGGCGCGCTGGCGCAAGGCGCCGCCCTGCTTGCCTGGCATGCCACCCATCGCTTCTGCAGCAAATGCGGCCATGAATCGCAAATGCGGGCCGGCGGCTACAAGCGCCATTGCCCAAATTGCGGCACCGAGCACTTTCCACGCACCGATCCGGTGGCGATTATGCTGACGGCGACGCGGGAAAAATGCCTGCTCGGCCGCGGCCGGCATTTCGGGCCCGGCATGTACTCGGCGCTTGCCGGCTTCATCGAGCCGGGCGAGACGATCGAGGCGGCGGTGCGCCGCGAAACGCTGGAGGAAGCCGGCATCCGGCTCGGCCGCGTTGTCTACCATGCCAGCCAACCCTGGCCGTTCCCCTATTCGCTGATGATCGGCTGTTTCGGCGAACCGCTCAGTGACGACATCCAGGCCGATCTCAACGAGTTGGAAGATTGCCGCTGGTTTTTTCGCGACGAGGTGCGTTCCATGCTGGAGAGGACGCACAAGGACAATCTGGTCACGCCGCCGAAAGGCGCGATCGCGCATCATCTGATCCGCGCCTGGGTCGACAGCGAATAAGACTTGTTATTTTACGCAATTCCGGACGGAAAACCGCTTCACACTTTTCCTGGAATTGCTTAACGGGAGCAAAAAATGATCCGTCACACCGTGGTTTTCACCCTGAAGCACCCGCAGTACTCGCTGGAGGAAAAGCGGTTCCTCTCCGATGCCAAGCGCATTCTCAGCGCAATCAAGGGCGTCACCCATTTCGAGCCGCTGCGGCAAGTCAGCCCGAAGAACGACTATCACTTCGGCTTCTCGATGGAGTTCGTCGATCAGGCCGCCTACACCAGATATAACGAGCATCCCGACCACGTTGCCTTCGTGCGCGACCGCTGGATCCCGGAAGTCGAAACCTTCATGGAAATCGACTATGTGCCGCTGACCCTGCTGGTTTAGGGGAACCTTAGTCCGCGACCTTCCACTGCTCGCGCGACTCGCTGGCGGGATAGACACCCAGAATGCGCACTTCGCGCGAGAAGAAGCGCAGTTCGTCCAGCGCCAGCTTGACCAGTGGATCGTCGGGATGGCCCTCGATATCGGCGTAGAACAGCGTCGCGGTGAAGGCGCCCAACTGATAGCTCTCCAGCTTCGTCATGTTGACGCCGTTGGTGGCGAAACCGCCCATTGCCTTGTAGAGCGCAGCCGGCACGTTGCGGACACGGAACATGAAGGTCGTCATCATCTTGGTGTCGGCCGAGGGCCGTTCGGCCAATCGCTTGTCCTTGGTCAGCACGACAAAGCGGGTGACATTCGAATCCGTGTCCTCGACGTTCTTCTCGATGATGTCGAGGCCGTAGAGTTCTGCGGCTAGCGCCGGGGCGAGCGAGGCCATGGTGCGGTCCTTGAGCTCCGAGACCAGCTTCGCAGAGCCCGCCGTGTCGCCGGCGATCACCGGCTTCCAACCGTTCTTGCGGATGTATTTGCGGCACTGTCCCAGCGCATGGATATGGCTGTGCACGGTCTTGATCTCTTCGCGTTTGACGCCTGGCAGCACCATCAGCTGGAAGTGGATCGGCAGAAAATACTCGCCGACGATGTGGAGTTTCGATTCCGGCAAGAGATGATGAATGTCGGCGACGCGGCCGGCGATGGTGTTTTCGATCGGGATCATGGCGAGGTCGGCCTTGTTGGTCTCGACCGCGTTGAAGGCATCCTCGAAGGTGGGGCACGGCAACGGCTCCATCGAAGGGAACATGTTGCGGCTGGCGGTGTCGGAATTGGCGCCCGGTTCGCCTTGGAAGGCTATTCTGTTGGTCTTGTCAGGCATGCCGATATCTCAGGTTGAAGGTCTCAGGAAAGAATTTGTCGGGCGCGTTCGAGGTCTTCCGGCGTGTCGACGCCCAGCGGCAGCGATTGCACGATCTCGGCATCGATGCGCATACCGGCCTCCACCGCCCGCAACTGCTCCAGCCGCTCGCGCCGTTCGAGCGGCGAAGGTTTTAGCGCGACGAAGCGTTCGAGGGCTGAGCGCCGATAGGCGTAGAGGCCGACATGGTGATAGAGCGGCCCCTCGCCCCAGGGCGCGGTGGCGCGGGTGAAATAGAGCGCCTTCAGCCGCGTCGCCGACAACGGCGAACCGACGATCTTGACGACGTTGGGGTTGGCCTTTTCCTCGTCGCGGACGATCTCGACGCCGAGCGTGGCGATGTCGACCGCAGCGTCCTCGAACGGTTTCAGCGCCGCACCGATGATCTTGGGATCGATGGTCGGCAGGTCGCCCTGCACATTGACGATGGTTTCGACCTTGCGATCGGGGTCGAGGGCGGTCAGCGCCTCGAAGATACGGTCGGAACCGGATTCGTGGTCGGTGCGCGTCATCACCGCCTCGAAACCGTGCGCGCGCACCGCTTCGGCCACGTTGCGCGTGTCGGTTGCCACCACTACCCGGCCAAGCCCAGCCTCAGCGGCGCGGCGGGCGACATGGACGATCATCGGCGCGCCGGCTATGTCGGCCAGCGGCTTGCCCGGCAGGCGCGTCGAGGCCATGCGGGCCGGGATCAGGATGAGCGTGGACATCGAGGTTGCAAGGCGTTCGAAAGAGGATGGGGAAAGTGGCAAAAGGTCTCACTGGAAGCGCCCTTATAGGTGTTGCAACGCCCAAGCAAAAGACCTAGTTTCCGCCCGATTTGACCGGCTCGACGGGGTGGGTCACGATACCGACGGACGGAGTGGACGGAGAGGTCCGCCGGAAAAGGGAGCCCTGGGGCGTATGGATTCCAACGAAGTCAACAAACTGCTCGCCGGGTTGCTTGGAACCTGTTTCGTCGTCTTCTCGGTCGGTTTGGTGTCCGACGCCCTGTTTGCCTCGCCGGCGCCGGAAAAACCCGGCTTTGCCATCGAGGCGACGGAGCCTGCCGAAGGCGGCGCCGCCGGACCCGCAGCAGAGGCGAAGCCGATCGCCGACCTTTTGGCCACCGCCAATGTCGAGCAAGGTGCGGCCGTCTTTAAGAAATGCCAGGCCTGCCATTCCGGCGAAAAAGGCGGCCCCAACAAGGTCGGCCCGGATCTCTGGGACATCGTCGACCGCCCCGTCGCCGAGCATGAGGGCTTTGCCTATTCGGCCGGCATGAAGGAGTTTTCCAAGGGCGGCGCCGAGAAGTGGACCTATGACAATCTCAACCACTTCATCACCTCGCCGAAGAAATTCGTGAAGGGCACGGCGATGGGCTTTGCCGGCCTGCCGAAGGACGAGGACCGCGCCAACGTCATTGCCTATCTGCGCACGCTGTCGGATAGCCCGAAGCCGCTGCCGACGCCAGGTGCCGCCGCCGATGCAACGGCGCCGGCCAAGCCGGCCGAGGGTGCCGCTCCGGCCAAGCCGGCTGAAGGTGCAGCTCCAGCCCCTGCGACGCCGGCACCGGCGCCCGCCAAATAACCGAATTGTCATCTCCATGACCTCAAAAAAGCCGGGTTCAGCCCGGCTTTTTGTTAGGAAAATCGCATATGCGGCGACAAAGCCGCCGCATGGCGGTTTTCACCGGCGTCAAATCATTTAGGATTGCCGGGCATCGCGACGAGGAGAACGCATGACGGTTGGCCGAACGCTTCTGAGGTCCTTTCTGGTTGTGGGCGCCCTCGCAGGCGGCCTGCAGGCATCCTTCCCCCAGGAATGGCACACCACCTCTTCGCTGATCGGCCCCTCCAAATATGGCGAGAACTTCCAGCGCTACGATTATGTGAATCCGGATGCACCGAAGGGCGGTACCTACAATTCGGTCGTTTCCGGCACGTTCGACAGCTTCAATCCCTACGTCGTGCAGGGCTCGCCGGCGGCCGGCCTGCAGCCATTTGGCGGCGGCCTGCTCTACGACACGCTCATGGATCAAGCGACTGACGAAGGCAGCGTCAGCCACCCGCTCATCGCCGATGCCTACAAGTACCCTACCGACTATTCCTCGGCCACCTACCGGCTCGACCCACGGGCGAAATGGCATGACGGACAGCCGATCACCACTGACGACGTGATCTGGTCGTTCCAGGTGCTGAAGGCCAACAGCCCGATGTACAGCCGCTATTTCGAAAACGTCACCGACGCCGTCGCTGTCTCGGACCGTGAGGTCGAGTTCCACTTCGACCAGAAGGGCAATCGCGAACTGCCCAAGATCCTCGGCGACCTTGTCGTGCTGCCCAAGCATTGGTGGGAAGGCACCGACGACAATGGCAAGAAGCGCGACATCACCAAGGGGACGCTGGAGCC
The DNA here is from genome assembly GCF_040318795.1 of Mesorhizobium sp. M1004. Classification (NCBI taxonomy): domain Bacteria; kingdom Pseudomonadati; phylum Pseudomonadota; class Alphaproteobacteria; order Hyphomicrobiales; family Phyllobacteriaceae; genus Mesorhizobium; species Mesorhizobium sp. M1004. The sequence continues at coordinate 449,996 of NZ_JAMYNB010000002.1, read as the reverse complement.
GCCGCTGGGCTCGGCTGCATACAAGATCGCCAGCTTCAAGGCGGGGTCGGAAATCGTCTGGCAGCGCGTCCCCGACTATTGGGGCGCCAAGCTGGCTGTGAAGATCGGCCGGGAGAATTTCGACACGCAGCACTTCACCTACATTCTTGACGACAACGCCTCCTGGGAGGCGTTCAAGAAAGGTGGCCTCGACGATATCAAGCCGGAAAACAGCTCGAAGCGCTGGGCGACATTTTATGATTTCGCGGCGATCAAGGCCGGCGATGTGATCAAGCAGGAGTTCAAGACCACCTCGCCCGAGCCGATGCAGGCTTTCATGCTCAACCAGAGACATAGGTTGTTTGCCGATCGTCTGGTCAGGGCCGCGCTCACCTACCCGTTCGATTTCGAATCGATGAACCGCACGCTGTTCTTCGGTTTCAACACTCGCACCCACAGCTATTTCCAGGGCACGGACCTAGCCTCCAGCGGCTTGCCGCAAGGCAAGGAATTGGAGATCCTGGAGAAGTACCGCGACAAGCTGCCGCCGGAAGTATTCACCCAGGAATTCAAGTTGCCGGTCTACGATTCGCCGCAGGCGGAGCGCAAATATCTGAAGCAGGCGGTCGACCTGTTCGCCCAGGCCGGCTGGGTGATCAAGGGCGGCAAGATGGTCAACGCCAAGACCGGCGAGCCATTCAAGTTTGAAATCCTAGGCTCGAATGAAACCGACCAGGTCATTTCCAGCCCCTGGATCGCCAATCTGCGCAAGATCGGCGTCGATGCAACACTGCGCATCGTCGACCCGAGCCAGTACACCAACCGCGTCAGAAACTTCGATTACGACGTCATCACAGGACAGCTCCAACAGTCGGAATCGCCCGGCAACGAGCAGCGCGATTTCTGGAGCTCCAAGGCCGCCGACACACCGGCATCGCGCAATTATTCCGGCATCAAGAACCCGGTCGTTGACGCCCTTGTCGACCGCATCATTTTTGCCACGGATCGCGATGACCTCGTCGCCACCACCCATGCGCTCGATCGCGTGCTGCTGTGGAATTACTATGTGGTGCCGCAATACTATCGCGCCGTTGTGTGGCTGGCTTACTGGAACAAGTTCGGCATCCCGGAAAAGCAGCCCGGCTACCGTGGCGCCGATATCGATTCCTGGTGGATCGATGCGGACAAGGAAAAGGCCCTGGCCGCCAAGTACAAGGGCAGCAATTGATGGCGGGGCTCCCTCGCCGCGATTTCCTGGCCCTCAGTGGCGCCGCGGCCGTTGCTGCGCTGCTGCCGGGCAAGGCTTTCGCCGCCAGCCCAACCGGCGTGAAACTGCATGGACTGTCGGCTTTCGGCGACCTCAAATACAAGCCGGACTTCACTCATTTCGACTATGTCAATGTCGATGCGCCGCAAGGTGGCGTCTTCAACTTCCTGCCGCGCAACTGGCTTGCCAACCAGACGCCGCTGACCTTCAACACGCTGAATTCGTTCGTTCCCAAAGGCGATTCGCCCCAGCGCACGGAGATGTGCTTCGATTCACTGATGGTGAGAGCGTACGACGAACCTGACGCCGTTTACGGGCTGATCGCTGACAGCGTGACGATTTCCGACGACCGCAACGACTTCACCTTCTCGCTGCGCCCGCAGGCCCGCTTCCATGACAGCACGCCATTGACGGCAGAGGATGCCGCCTTCACCTTCAAGCTGCTCAAGGACAAGGGGCACCCGTACTATTCCCTGCCGCTAACGCATCTGGATGACGCGATTGCCGTGGATGCCCACACGCTGCAGCTTAGGTTTTCCGGCAAGCAGACAAGCCGCACCATCCTCAACGTCGTCGAGTTCCCGGTCCTGTCGAAGGCGTTCTACACGGCCAACCCGTTCGATTCCTCGCAGATGAACCCGCCGTTGGGGTCAGCCGCCTACAAGGTCGGTCGCTGGTCGGCAGGGGCCTGGATCGAATATGAGCGTGTGGCTGATTATTGGGGCAACGACCTGCCGGTCAATCGCGGCCAGAACAATTTTCAGCGGATCCGCGTTGAGTTCTATCAGGACCGTAGCGTTGCCTTCGAAGCGTTCAAGAAGGGAGAAATCCTCTACAGGGAGGAATTCACCTCGCGCGTCTGGGCGACCGGCTACGACTTCCCAGCGTTCACTGCCGGCAAGGTGGTGAAGCACGAATTCCCGGCCGAAACGGTGCCTTCGATGCAGGGCACCGCCGTCAACCAGCGGCGCGAGCAGTTTCGCGACTCGCGCGTGCGGCAGGCGATCGGGCTCTGCTTCGACTTCGAATGGACGCGGCGCAATTTCTTCTACGGTTCCTATGAGCGCTCGCAATCCTGCTTCGAGAAATCCGAATTTCGCGCCGAGGGCAGACCGTCGCCACAAGAATTGGCTCTTCTTGAGCCGCTGCGTGAGCAGATTCCCGCCGAGGCTTTTGGCGAAGCCGTGATCCAGGACGCGTCGAACGGCTCCGGCCGCGACCGGCAGTTGCTTGGCAAGGCGGCCAAGCTTCTGGCCGAGGCCGGCTGGAAACGGTCCGGCAATTTCGTCGTGAACGACAAGGGTGGTCGGTTGTCCGCAGAGTTTCTTGTCGACGACGAAGTCTTCGAACAGGTCTACTCGCCCTGGGTCGAAAACATGAAGGCGGTCGGCATCGATGCCTCGATCCGGCTGGTGGATGCCGCGCAATATCAGCTGCGGCAGAATTCGTTCGACTACGACCTCGTCTCGGTCGCGGCCTCGTTTCCGGCGACGCCAACCCGTGACGACCTCGAAACCATTTTCCATTCGCGAGCAGCTACCGTATCGGGCTCTCGCAATCTGCCGGGAACGTCGAGCCCGGCCATCGACGCCCTGGTTGACGCCGCAGGTGCCGCCGAGGGTCGCGAAAGCCTGACAATTGCCATGCGCGCGCTCGACCGGGTCTTGCGTGCACGGAGGGATTGGATTCCAAGTTGGTTCCTGGCGAATCATCGAAGCGCCTATTGGGACATGTTCGGTTTTCCCGAGCGGAAACCCGATTTCGACTTCCCGGTCGAAGCGCTGTGGTGGGTCGACAAGGGCAAGGCGGCAAAAATTGGCAAAGGGTAGGCTGTTGCGCGGCACTTTACCCTCCCCCTCGTGGGGAGGGTCGGTGAGCACTTCGTGCGCAGCGCGAATGGCGAACCGGGGTGGGGGTGTGACGGCGTACGCCGGATCGAGACTACCCCCACCCCGCTCCGCTTCGCGGATCGACCCTCCCCACAAGGGGGAGGGTGAAAGCTGATGGGCGCCTACATACTGCGCCGTATCCTGCTGATGATACCGACCCTGTTCGGCATCATGGCGGTTGCTTTCGTCGTCACTCAATTCGCACCGGGTGGACCGGTCGAGCAGGTCATCGCCAGCCTGACCAACCAGGGCGGCAGCGACCGCCTCGGCAGCGGCGGCGGCGATGCAGGAGGCGGCGGCAATTTCGATGTGGCCGGTGACGTCGGCTCGAAGTATCGCGGCGCGCAAGGGCTCGATCCGGAATTCATCAAGAAGCTGGAAAAGCAATTCGGCTTCGACAAACCACCGCTCGAACGCTTCGGCATGATGCTGTGGAACTATGCCCGCTTCGATTTCGGCGACAGCTATTTCCGTGACATCTCGGTTCTTGACCTGATCCTGGAGAAGATGCCGGTGTCGATCTCGCTTGGGCTGTGGATCACGCTGTTGTCCTATCTGATCTCGATCCCCCTTGGCATCCGCAAAGCGGTCAAGGACGGCTCCGCCTTCGACGTCTGGACCAGCGGCGTGATCATCGTCGGCTATGCCATACCGGCCTTCCTGTTCGGCATATTGCTGATGGTGCTGTTCGCGGGCGGCTCCTTCTGGGACTGGTTCCCACTGCGCGGCATCGTCTCCGACAATTGGGACCAATTGTCGTGGCCCGACAAGATCGTCGATTATTTCTGGCACATGACCTTGCCGCTGACGGCGCTGGTGCTGTCGGCCTTCGCGACGACGACGCTGCTGACCAAGAACTCCTTCCTGGAAGAGATACGCAAACAGTATGTGGTGACGGCCCGTGCCAAGGGCCTGTCGGAGCGGCGGGTGCTTTACGGACATGTGTTCCGCAACGCAATGCTGATCGTCATTGCCGGCTTTCCAGCGGCCTTCATCTCGGCCTTCTTCACCGGCTCGCTTTTGATCGAGAACATCTTTTCCCTCGACGGTCTCGGGCTGCTCGGTTTCAGGTCCGTGTTGGCGCGCGACTATCCGGTCGTGTTCGCCAACCTCTATATATTTTCGCTGCTTGGTTTGTTCGTGACGCTGTTGTCCGACCTGATCTACACATGGGTCGATCCGCGCATCGATTTCGAGCGGAGAGACGTCTGATGACGCAGGCTGCAGCCGAGATCACACCGACAAGGATCGCCCGCCCCTGGCTGTCGCCGCTCAACAAGCGGCGCTGGCAGAACTTCAAGGCCAACCGGCGCGGCTACTGGTCGTTGTGGATATTCCTCGCTCTGTTCGTGCTGTCGCTGTTTGCCGAACTGATCGCCAACGACAGGCCGATCGTCGCCTACTACAAAGGCGAGATCCTGTTCCCGGTGGCGGTCGCCTACCCCGAGGAAAAATTCGGCGGCTTCTACGCCGTCACCGACTATCGCGACCCGGTCATCCGCGACGAGATCAACGCCAATGGCTGGATGATCTGGCCGCCAATCCGCTATTCCTACCGCACCGTCAACAATGCGATCCCCGACGCCGCTCCCGCAAAACCGTCATGGGAATACGACGCGCAGAGGCGATGCAGCCAATATCCGCAAGGCGCTGCCGATCCTGACTGCATTGTCGGCAACTGGAACTGGCTGGGTACCGATGACCAGGCGCGCGACGTGCTGGCGCGCATCATCTACGGGTTTAGGATTTCCGTGCTGTTCGGGTTGATCCTGACTGCGGGTTCGTCGGTTATCGGCGTCGCCGCCGGCGCGCTGCAAGGGTATTTCGGCGGCTGGACCGACCTTCTCTTTCAACGCTTCATAGAAATCTGGTCGGCGATACCGCTGCTGTATCTGCTGCTGATCGTCGCCGCCATCCTGCCGCCGGGCTTCTTCATCCTGCTCGGGCTGATGCTGCTGTTCTCCTGGACGTCGCTTGTCAGCGTGGTGCGCGCCGAATTCCTGCGCGCACGCAACTTCGAATATGTCAACGCGGCCCGCGCGCTTGGTGTGTCCAACCGCACCATCATGCTGCGCCATCTTCTGCCTAATGCCATGGTGGCGACGCTGACCTTCATGCCTTTCCTGGTCAGCGCCTCGATCTCGACACTGACCTCGCTCGACTATCTCGGCTTCGGCCTGCCGCCCGGCACCGCGTCGCTCGGTGAACTGCTAAAACAGGCGCAGAGTAACCTCAATGCCCCCTGGCTCGGTATATCGGGCTTCATCGTCATCTCGCTGATGCTGTCGCTGCTGGTGTTCATCGGCGAGGCGACGCGCGATGCGTTCGATCCGCGCAAGGCGTTCCGATGAGCGAGCCCCTGCTCTCGGTCCGCGATCTCAGCGTTGCCTTCACGCAAGGCGGCAACCAGTCGATAGCCGTCGACCACATCTCCTTCGATCTCGCCAAGGGCGAGACGGTGGCGCTTGTGGGCGAATCCGGTTCCGGCAAATCGGTCTCGGCGCTGTCGGTTCTGAAGCTGCTGCCCTACCCGACGGCCAGCCATCCCTCGGGCAAGATCCTGTTCCAGGGCGCCGACCTTTTGGCGATGAACGAAAAGCAGTTGCGCAGCGTGCGCGGCAACAAGATCACCATGATCTTCCAGGAGCCGATGACCTCGCTCAATCCTCTGCACACGATCGAGCAGCAGATCGTCGAGATCCTGGCGCTGCATCAGGGCATGGGCGACCGCCAGGCCAAGGCGCGCACGCTGGCGCTGCTCAACGAGGTCGGCATTCGCGAACCGGAAAAGCGGCTCGACGCCTATCCGCACCAATTGTCCGGCGGCCAGCGGCAGCGCGTCATGATCGCCATGGCGCTGGCCAACGAACCGGAACTGCTGATCGCCGACGAACCGACGACGGCGCTCGACGTCACCGTGCAGGCGCAGATCCTCGAATTGCTGGCGGGGCTGAAGAGCCGCAAGGGCATGTCAATGCTGTTCATCACCCATGATCTCGGCATTGTCAGAAAGATCGCCGACCGCGTCTGCGTGATGACCAAAGGCAAGATCGTCGAGACCGGGCCGACCAGGGACATCTTCGCCAACCCGCAACACGCCTATACCAAGCACCTGTTGGCCGCCGAGCCGAAAGGCAAGCCGCCGGCCGCCAACGACGCCGCCAAGCCTGTGATGACCGGCAAGGACATCAAGGTTTGGTTCCCGATCAAGAAGGGTTTCTTTCGCACCACCGTCGACAATGTGAAGGCAGTTGACGGAATCGACGTCACCGTACGCGCCGGCCAGACGCTCGGCGTCGTCGGCGAATCCGGCTCCGGCAAGACGACGCTCGGCCTGGCGCTGGCGCGGATGATCTCATCGACCGGCACCATCCAGTTCAATGGCAGCGACATCAACCAGCTTTCCTTCAACGCCATGCGGCCGCTGCGCCGCGAGTTGCAGATCGTTTTCCAGGACCCGTTCGGGTCGCTCAGCCCGCGCATGTCGGTCTCGGAGATCATCGAGGAAGGCTTGAAGATCCACGAGCCGAAGCTGTCGCCCGACCAACGCGACGACAAGGTCGTCGCCGTGCTGAAGGAGGTCGGGCTCGATCCGGCGACCAGGAACCGCTATCCGCATGAATTCTCCGGCGGTCAGCGCCAGCGCGTCGCCATTGCGCGCGCCATGGTGCTCAATCCACGCTTCGTCATGCTGGACGAACCGACCTCGGCGCTCGACATGAGCGTGCAGGCGCAAGTGGTCGACCTCTTACGCAATCTGCAGGCCAGGCACGACCTTGCCTATCTGTTCATCAGCCACGATCTGAAAGTCATTCGCGCCCTTGCCAATGACGTCATCGTCATGCGCAATGGCAAGATCGTCGAAGCCGGCCCTTCCGAACAGATTTTCGAGCGGCCGCAGACCGACTATACGAAGGCGCTGATCTCGGCCGCGTTCAAGATCGAGACGGCGCCGGTCGGTATCGTCAGCGAATAACAGGGAATACAATCCGCAAATGGAAAAAGGCAAAATCCTGCTTGCCGTCACCGGCTTTCATCCGCAGCGCTGGCGCGAGCTGCTGTCGGCCGAGCGCGAAGTGGTGCTGGAGCCGGACGGCGCTTCGGATCCGTCGATCACCTATGCGGTGGTGTGGAAGCAGAAGCCGAACCTCTTGAAATCGCTGCCCAATCTACGCGCAATCTTCTCGATCGGCGCCGGCGTCGACCATATCTTCGCCGATCCCGGCCTGCCCGATGTGCCGATCGTCAAAGTGGTAGCCGACAACCTCACCCAATACATGACCGAATATGTCGTCTGGCGGGTGCTCGACCATCATCGCCAGGGCATGCTCTATCGTGCCCAGCAGCCGAAGAAGACCTGGCACGAACCGCCGCAGCGGCCGGCCGGCGACATCTCGGTCGGCATTATGGGGCTCGGCAATCTCGGCCGCGCCGCGGCGTCGGTGCTGTTGTCGCTCGGCTTTGCCGTCAATGGCTGGTCGCGCAGCGACAAGGCCATGAAAGGCGTTGCGACCTATGCCGGAGAGGCCGGGCTGATCCCCTTCCTCAACGCCACCGACATACTGGTGGTGCTGCTGCCGCTGACGCCGGATACGCACGGCATCATCAATTACGGCGTGCTGAAGGAATTGCGCAAGCGCAACGGCCTCGGCGGCTCGGTGCTGATCAATGCCGGGCGCGGCCGGCTGCAGAAGGACGCCGACATATTGCGCGCGCTGGGCGACGGCACGCTGAAGGAGGCGAGCCTCGACGTGTTCGAGGTCGAGCCGCTGCCGAAGACCAGTCCGCTATGGAGTCACCCGAAAGTGTTCGTGACGCCGCACGCGGCGGCGACCTCCGACCCTGTCCACCTGGCGCCGAGCATGTTGCGGCAGATGGATGCCTTCGAGCGCGGCGAAAAGCTTGATAACGTGGTCGACCGCAAGGCGGGGTACTGAGGAAGTCCAGGTTCAGCTCGGCAGACTGAACTTCTTCTGCTTGTTGGGCGTGCCGCAGTCGCGGCGGACGATCGAGCGGTTCATGGCGTCGATCTTGCCACTTGCCAGATCAGTATCGCGCTTGCTTTTGGAGCGCATATCCGGCGTGAACGGGCCGAAGCCCATCGCCGGATTGGAGAAGCTCGGCTTGGCGTCCGTCGACAGATGGTATTGCTGCGCCAGTTCGTTGCGCTGCGCCAGCAACTGGTCGCAAGCCACGTTGTCATATTGCAGCGACGATTGCACGTCCTGGTCCTGCCGCTCCGACATCGAACTGCCCATGCAGCCGGTCATTGCCAGGCAAGACACCAAGACCATCATGTTCCAGCGCATGTGTTCCTCCTCAATGCCTGCCGAGGGCTTTTCTCGGCTTGTATCCTACCTGATGCCGCGCCAGCCGCAAAAATCCTATTCACGTTTTCGAACAAGACGAGACATCAACCCTTGGACGAGGGCACCGCCAGCGCGGCAAGCCCGCCGACCGGCTGGCGGCGATCCCAGCGGATGACGGTCGGCTGCATCGACAGCACCGACAGGCCGTTTGCGGCAAGCACCCGCTCGACATAGGCTTGAGAATGGGCGTAGCGACGAGACGGCTGCAGCGCAAAACCGGCGTCGCCGCCCGCCCCGCCCTTGGCTGGCGTTTCGACGGAAAAGGCAAACAGGCCATTGGTGGCCAGAATGCCGGCGACGGTCTTCACCACGCGATCGAGCGCGCCGACATAGATGAACACGTCGGCCGCCGCCACCAGATCGGCTTTCGGCCCGGCATAGGCGAAATGCTGCAGATCGGCCTTGGCGAGCAGGTCGTAGACGCCCTTGGCGCGGGCCTTTTTCAGCATGGCGGCGGAGATGTCGTAGCCCTCCAGCCGTTCGGCGACCGGCCGCAGTTTCTCGCCCATCAGACCGGTGCCGCAACCGAGATCGAGCGCCAGCGAAAAGCGGCCCGGTCTTGCCGCGCGAATGGCGCGATCGAGAAACTCCGGCAGCCGGTAGCCGAGCTTGTCGACCAGCGAGTCCTCGAAAGTCTCGGCATAGTGGTCGAACAGCGTCTCGACGAAGGCGCTGGGTGGCGCTGCGGCAGCCGGCGCCTTGCCGATCAGCTGCAGCTTCAGCGCAGCACCCAGGCGATCCGCCGGGTCCAGTTTCAGCACCGTCGCCCAGGCCTGCGTCGCCAGGTCGAGCAGCCCCGTTGCCTCCTGCATCTCGCCCAGGCGGAACCAGCCCGCCGCCCATTGCGGCGCCAGTTCCAGCGCGCCGAGCAGCAGCTCCGTCGCTGCCGCGTGCTCGCCCGACCCGAAAAGCATCTCGGCATAGTCGGCGCGACGGTCGGCGGTCAGGTCGCCGGACGAGATTTTCAGCGGTTGCATGGCGATGGCCCCGCCGGCTGATGCGGCCGGTGGCTGGCTGTAGGCCGAGTCAGCAGTCTCTTGCAACAGGCTTCCCGCGCTGGAATTAGCCACTATCTTGAGTGGATGCGCGCCAGCGAACTGCTTCATCCCCGGCCTGAAGGCCTTTATTGCCCATCCGGCGATTTCTTCATCGACCCGGTGCGGCCAGTCGACCGGGCGTTGATCACGCATGGCCATTCCGACCATGCCCGCTCCGGCCATCGTTCGGTGCTGGCGACGCAGCAGACGCTCGACATTATGGGGTTGCGTTATGGCGAGGATTTTGCCGGGACAACGCAAGCGGCCGTGCTTGGCGAAGCTATGGCGCTGAACGATGTCAGCGTCACCTTCCATCCGGCCGGCCATGTGCTGGGCTCGGCGCAGATCGCGGTCGAGCACAAGGGCAGGCGCATCGTCGCCTCCGGCGACTACAAGCGCCAGAAGGACGCGACCTGCGCACCGTTCGAACCGGTCCAATGCGATGTGTTCATCACCGAGGCGACCTTCGGCCTGCCGGTGTTTCACCATCCGCCCGACACGGAGGAGATCGCCCGGCTGCTCAAATCGGCGGCGCAGTTTCCCGAGCGATCGCATCTGGTCGGCGCCTATGCGCTGGGCAAGGCACAGCGGGTGATGCGGCTGCTGCGCGATGCCGGTTATGACAGACCGATCTATATCCACGGCGCGCTGGCCAAGCTCAGCGAATATTACCAGAGCCAGGGCATCGACCTCGGCACGCTGGAGCCGGCAACCGTCGACAGCGGCGGCAAGCAGGATTTCACCGGGGCCATCGTTGTCGGCCCTCCATCGGCCTTCGCCGACCGCTGGGCGCGGCGCTTTCCCGACCCGATCTCATGCTTCGCCTCGGGCTGGATGCGCATCCGCCAGCGCGCCAAGCAAGGCGGCGTCGAACTGCCGCTGATCATTTCCGACCATGCCGACTGGGATGAACTGACCGCTACCGTCAAGGAGACGGGCGCCGGCGAAATCTGGGTGACGCACGGCCGCGAGGAAGCGCTGGTGCGCTGGTGCGAGCTGGAAGGCATCGCCGCCAGGCCACTGCACCTTGTGGGCTATGAGGACGAGGGCGATTGATGGTGATTTTTGATCCAGAAATCGCCGGCGCGGCGATCCTTCCCACCCCCCTCTGGCCTGCCGGCCATCTCCCCCGCAAGGGGGGAGATCAGATGTCACCTCCGCTTTCGCCAATCGCCAACCTCGCAAGATGGGCGGCAAGATCAAGGCTGCCAATCTCCCCCCTTGCGGGGGAGATGTCCAGCAGGACAGAGGGGGGTGTGCCAGAGCGCAAACCTCTGCCGTCAACGCGGTCCTTGCATCCATGAACCGCTTTGCCGAACTCCTCGACCGCTTGGTGCTGACGCCGTCGCGCAATGGCAAGCTGACGCTGCTCGTCGACTATTTCCGCAGCGTCGAGGACCCCGACCGCGGGCTGGCGCTGGCGGCGATCACCGGCGACCTCAACATTGCGGCGGTCAAGCCGGCGATGCTGCGCACGCTGGTCACCGAGCGCATGGATCCGGTGCTGTTCGGCTATTCCTACGACTATGTCGGCGACCTCGCTGAAACCGTGTCGCTGGTCTGGCCGCAAACGCCGGGACATATCCCCAACCGGGAGCCGACGCTTGGCGACGTCGTGACAAAGCTGCAGGCGGCGAGCCGCTCGGACGGACCCAAGGTGCTGGCCGGGCTGCTCGACAGCGCCGGCATTTCGGCGCGCTTTGCCATCATCAAGCTGGTCACCGGCGGCTTGCGCATCGGCGTTTCGGCGCGGCTGGCCAAACAGGCGCTGGCCGATTTCGGCAAGGTCGATGTCGCCGAGATCGAGGAGCTGTGGCACGGGCTGACGCCGCCCTATATCTCGCTGTTCGCGTGGCTGGAAGGCAAGGCCGAGAAGCCGAAGCGGACCGCACTTGCCCTGTTCAGTCCGGTGATGCTGTCGAACCCAGTCGGCGACGGCGACCTCGAAAAGCTCGATCCGGCCGCCTATGCCGCGGAATGGAAATGGGACGGCATCCGCGTTCAGGCGGTGTGCGAGGGCGGCGTGCGCCGGCTCTATTCGCGCACCGGCGACGATGTGTCCGGCGCATTCCCCGATCTCGCCCAGGCGATGAATTTTTCCGCCGCGCTCGACGGCGAATTGCTGGTCGGCGAGCCCGCGGCGACCGGCACGTTTTCGGACCTGCAACAGCGGCTCAATCGCAAGAGCGTGGCCCCGAAGATACAGCAGCAATACCCGGCCTTCATGCGCTGCTACGATGCGCTGCAGATCAACGGCGAAGATTTGCGCGCGCTACCTTTCCGCGAGCGGCGGGCCCGTCTTGAGGCCTTCATCACAACGCTGGACCCGCACCGTTTCGATCTGTCGCCATTCGTCGAATTCCGGGATTGGCAAACGCTGGAGGAACTGCGCCGCGCGCCGCCGCACCCGATTATCGAAGGCGTGATGCTGAAGCGCTGGGATTCGCCCTATCTCGCGGGACGGCCGAAAGGGCCGTGGTTCAAGTGGAAGCGCGATCCGCACACGGTCGATGCTGTGCTGATGTATGCGCAGCGCGGCCATGGCAAGCGGTCGAGCTTTTATTCCGACTATACGTTCGGCGTCTGGTCGGGGCCGGAAGGCGCGGAGGAATTGGTGCCGGTCGGCAAGGCCTATTTCGGCTTCACCGACGAGGAGTTGAAGCAGATCGACAAATTTGTCCGCGACAATACGGTCGAGCGTTTCGGCCCGGTGCGCTCGGTGCGCGCCGACCGCAGCCAAGGCCTGGTGCTGGAGGTGGCGTTCGAAGGTCTCAACCGTTCGACCCGCCACAAATCCGGCGTTGCGATGCGATTTCCCCGCATCTCACGGCTGCGCTGGGACAAGCCGACCGCCGAAGCCGACCGCATCGAGACGCTGCAGGCGCTGCTTGATCGCTAGGCGGCGCTTACGGTTCGATCGAAACGCGGATCTCGTAGATGTCGACCGCCTTGCCCTGCTTGTCGAAGTCGGAGTTGATGGCGATGCTGCCGGCCGCGCCCGGGGGCTTGTCGGGGAATTTCACGTCGAACAGATATTCGTTACGCTGCTGGCCGACCGCATAGCGCTTGCGGCCGCAGTCGCCGAGATCGCCGAAATTGCAGTCGACGGAGATCTGCGTGTCCTTGCCGTCCTCGGCGCGGGCGACGATGTCGAACACGGCATGTTTGCCGGCAAGCTTCTCCAGCACGCCCTGCCCGACATCGAAGCTGATGGCCGAGCCGGAAGCACCGGAGCGGATGCGCAGGAAGGAGCCGGTGTCGTCCTGCACGACATCGGCCTTGGCGTCGGACGGGGTCGCCACATGCGTTGGATCGGTGGGTGTAAACACGTTGATCCAGTCGCGCGTCTGTTCGGCGACACCAGGCTGCTGCGGCGCGCCAGGCTGCTGCGGCTCAGTTGTATCGGCAGGCGGCGTGAAGTCGTCATCGTCGACGGTCGGCGGCGCTTCGGGCGGCGCCGTGTCGAGCTGCGCCGGCGTCTTGAAGACCCCGGTCTGCACGGCGAAATAGAGGCCGATGCCGGCGGCGGCGAGCAACGTCACGCCAAAGAAGATCGCCGTCAGCGGCAGGCGGCGGCCCCTTATCCGCCTTTCATCACGGTCAGGCGCCACTTCCGCCGCGGCCTCGGCCAACGCGGAATCGGCCATATCGATCGCCGGGGCGCCGGGCAGCGTGGCGTCAGGCATGATGTCGGGGACGACCGGCAGCACGCGCGAACGCGGCGCGTCGGATGCCTCGGGCTGAACCGGTTCATCAACGACGATCGCCGGCGACGGTCCGGCCGCGACACCTGTCGGGGCATCGACCGCGGGCGCTTCGGCGGCGCCCTGTACGGCGTCTTGCGGCTGCGCAACGCGTTGCGTCAGCGCGGTATCTTGTGTCTGCGCAGCGCTCTGCGTCTGCGCGGCGACATCGGGGACCGCGGGCAGGAATTCGGATTCGATCTCGGCGATCTTTTCCTGCACCGCCTTACGGCGCTTGATGGCGGCTTCCACCGTCACGCCGGGATTGGCCTGGAGCACGCGGTCGAGCGCCGCGAAAGCCGACCGATAGACCCTCTCGCGAAATGCCCGGTCCTCGGCGTTGCCTTTCTCGAAGGCGTTGCGGATCGCTTTTTCGATCGCGTCCAAGCGAATTTCCCCTGTCCGTTCGCTTACATTGCCATGATCGTTAGCCGCAGGCGACCAATCAATCAACGGGCGAGCGCCCGCATTCTGCCTTACAGGCCTGTTCAAGGCCCATTTCGATGCGTTTTGGCAATAAAATCAGTCGGTTTTGCCGCCTTGCCGGGCAGTTTGTGCGCAGTCCGCCGCGACGTCTCCGCGTAGCCGAAAAAGCAAATGAGGCGGTGGCTCATTGCGCGCCAATGGAAAATGCCGGGACGAATTGCCGGATGCCGGCTCGAAATCGCGGTTGCCCATCTTGAATTAGCGGCCGGTTGAGTCTATCACCCAGCCGATCCTGGAACCTCGCGCTTCCCGGGCCGCTTTAGCTCAGTTGGTAGAGCACATCATTCGTAATGATGGGGTCAGGTGTTCGAGTCACCTAAGCGGCACCAGTTCTCCATCCGACGCAAGCGTGACGGCAGGTGCAAGGCTAATGCACGTCACTCCCTACGCCAACACCGGCACTTCCTGTCTGCCTCGTCGACATGCGCCATATGGCCGCCGCCACAGGATTGCGTCGTCAGACGCTTGACCATCGACTATGCTGCATCGCGCAAGATCGACAGCCTGGACAACCCGACAATACAAACATAATTTATAAGATACCAAACCACTATCTTAGAATAATCTTCGTCAATTTTGACCTATATCAGACACTCCGGATTATAGTTGTGTAATTAACCGTGTCTTTTCTGACATGGTACTACTGCTCATACAGCATTGCGGACGTGAAAAACCCTCAGCGACGCAACGCACTCGCAAATCATACCCATTTTTAGCACTAACTCACACAAATATTACAGCTCGATAGATATTTTGTGTTGCACTGCACCATTGCCCGGTTGCACCATTTCTTGGGGGATTGGTACTGGGAAGTGCGCCGTGGAGGATTCCGCCAAGTTGATCAGCTTGAATTTTTCGCTGGCCAGCACCGATTTCGAGGCTGCCCCGCGCACAAGGCGCGGGTTTGATGTTGTCGGCGCACTCTCGACGCTGGCAGGCCTCGACCTGAGGCCCGGAATGCAGGGCCGCTGGCTTCATCGGAGATTTCAGACCGGCGGAAATGGCTGATGGCGGTCGCGCGTGACAATCAGTTGGACGCTCTGCGCGCCATCGCTGTCACGATGGTTCTCTATTCCCATTTCCTTGCACCCAACGGGTCCTCCTTTTGGGGCCACATCGGGGTGCGGCTTTTTTTTGTGCTGAGCGGCTTCCTGATCACACGACTGCTGCTCGAAGCGCGCGCCGCGGCCGAATTCAAAGCCGGCCCTGCATTGAGTTCCTTCTACATCAGGCGCGCGCTGCGCATATTCCCGCCCTATTTCGCCGTGCTTGGGTTCGTCTGGCTGACCGATCTGGAGCAGTCCAGTGGATCGCTCGTCTGGCAGGCGCTTTACCTGTCGAATTTCTGGTACGCGCTGCGCAACGAATGGACGCCCTGGCTACTCTGCCATTTCTGGAGCCTGAGCATCGAGGAGCAGTTCTATATCGCCTGGCCGCTGGTCGTGCTTCTCGCACCCCGCCGGCGGGTGGAAGCGATCACTATCGGCGTCATCCTGTTGTCGCTTGCCTATCGCTTCTACTGGCCGATCACCGCCACCCCGGCGCTAGCGCGCGACCTGCTGCCGCCAGCATCGATGGATGCGCTGGCGTTCGGTGCTTTGCTTGCCTGCCGGCGGACCAGAGGCGCTGGCCTGCCGCAATGGATGCGGCTAGGCTGGCCAGCCCTCGCGGCTGTCTTCCTGGCGATTGAGTGGTTTATCCCTGCGCCGGCCGATCCTATGCTGGAATGGGCCCGCTGGGCGTTGCTGCAGATCCTGCCCCTGGTGCCGCTGGTGGCCGTTGTCGCCGCCTGTTCAGCCGGCCTTGGCGGCGTCCTCGGCAGGGTTTTCGAACTGCCACCGCTGCTGTCACTGGGCCGCATCAGCTACGGCGTCTATCTTTACCATCCGATCCTTCTTTCGCTCGCCGTCAAGTCACAGCCCTGGATCCCGCTCAATGTCTCGGAGCAGGGGCCAGGGCGTTTCCTGGTCGCGAGCGCCGCCACGATCGCCGTCGCTTCGATCTCGTGGACGGCTTTCGAAAAGCCGCTCAACGGCCTCAAGCGCCGCTTCCCCTATGTAGCGCGCCGCCGCTCCCAGGCACGCTCTGGCGATGCCGGCTGGCTCGGCAGGGCGGCGGACGCCTATCCCGGCGGATCCCCCGATGGCCGCGCCGCACTCGAACTCCGGCGAACGGATGCGCAGAGATGACCACGGCGCCGCTCGTCTCCGTCCTGCTGCCGGTCTACAATGCCGGGCCTTATCTCACCGCTGCGCTGGAGAGCATTCTGCGGCAAGACTACGATCGCCTGGAGGTCATCGCTATCGATGACGGATCGACCGACAACTCGCTCGAGATTCTCGAACGATACCGCCGGGCAGACAATCGCGTTTCTGTCATCTCGCGTGAGAACCGCGGCCTCGTCGCCACCCTCAATGAAGGGCTACGACTGGCCCAGGGCGAGCTTGTTGCGCGAATGGATGCGGACGATGTCGCCTATCCCCGGCGCCTCTCGCGCCAGGTCGCACTGTTCGAGCGGCGGCCCGATCTCGGCTTCTGCGGCGCCTGCGTTGATACCTTGCTTCACGGCCGTATCGCCAAAGGCAGGCTAGACCCGGTGTTCCGGCTCGGCCGGCTCGACATATTGTCGATGTTCTTTACGATATTCTTACATCCGACGGTTATCTATAACAGGAAGGTAATTGGGAACAACGATCTCTATTACGATCCAAAATATAGGCATGCCGAGGATTTCGATCTCTTCAGACGGCTTGCCGGCCGTTTCCCGGCGACCATATTGCCCGATAGCCTGCTCGTCTATCGCATCCATGCGGGAAGCGTGACCATGCGGCATGCCAAGGAAATGCGCAGGACGCATTTGCGGATCGTGGCCGAAAATCTCGAGCGTGAGGGGCTTGCGGAAACCACAGCGGATCTGCGCGACATCGGCGAGGCCGTCTCTTTCGACACGGTTTCGCGCGCAGCCGATTTCATCCGTGCGCTCGAAGAGCGGATTTCCGAGCTGCCGACCGACACACGGCCAAGCTTCGAGGCAGGCGCGCTGAACCTGTTCTATTTCCTCTACCAACTCGTCGGCGACGAAGGAGAACCGCCGCTGACCCACGAATTGCTCACGCGGACGGCGAGATGGAATTTCATCCGGCGCCGCGAACAATATGCGCTGCGTCCCGGCGTCTGGGCGCCTTGGCTCAGCCTGCTCTCGATAAGGGCCGGAAAGCGGGCGGACGCGGTGGCCTACTTCTTCAAAACCACGCCGGCCGAAGCGGTGCTTGCGCGTTATCAGCGGGGACTGGTATGACCGACAGGCCCCACCCGCTCCTGCGCGATCACCAGTTTGCGAGTGCGCCTGTCCCGACATCTCCCCGATCGGAGCGGCCGTCGCTCGAGGTCAGTTTCATCGTCTGCACGCGCGACCGCGCCGCTGTGCTGGAGGCTTGCATAGCCTCGATCCAGGCCGCATGCCGGGTGCACGCCACCTTCGCGGCAGAGTTGGTGGTGGTCGATAATGGTTCACGGGACGGCACGTCAAAGCGGCTGGCCGCTATCGCCGAAACTTCCGACATCCCAGTCACAGCCGTCTCGGAGACTCGCCCCGGACTAGCCGCTGCCCGCAATGCCGGATTGGCGCGAGCGCGAGGCCGCGTGCTGGTCTTCGTCGACGACGACTGCAAGCTCGACCGCGACTATCTCCGCGACCTGGAGCGGCACTACCGGAGTGGCGAGAAGTGGCTGATCCGCGGCGGCCGGGTCGAGCTCGGTGATGCCCGGGACCTGCCCTTCACCATAAAGCTCCGCGAGGCAAGCGAGCGGCTGACCCCGGCGGTCCACCCCGGCGGCTTCGTGCTCGGCTGCAACATGACCATGCACCGCGACGTCGCGGCCCGCATCGGCTCGTTCGACGAACGCTTCGGCGCTGGCGGCCCGCTACGCTCGGCTGAAGATACTGATTATCTCGTGCGGGCGATGCTGCTCGGCATGCCGGTCGAGTATGTGCCCGACATGACGGTCTTGCATCATCACGGCCGGCGAGACCGCAAATCGATCGACAGGCTGCACCGCGACTATAGCCTCGGTAATGGTGCGCTGTGCCTGAAACATGTCCGCCACGCCCCTTGGCTGCTTCGCCATGTCTATTGGTCCGCGCGGGCCGCGTTAAGGGAACTGGCGGGCCGTCCTCGCTTTGACCGCGACCTCGATCTGTCGCACTGGCCTATTGTCGTTATGAATCTGGCAGGTGCCGCCAGATTTGCGCTGCTCGTCATGATGGGATGGCCAAAACGGCTGCCGCTGCGCCACGACCGAGAAGCCAGCGAAGCCAATGCGGAGGCCAGAGCGCGATAATGTCACTGATTCCGTCAGCCCTGCCAATGCTGCGCCGCGCGCTTGGTGGCAGGCTGTTGCGGCTCGTTCCCGTCGTGGTGGGGCTCGGGCTTGCGGGCGCCGCGCTGGAAGGCCTCGGCATCGGTCTCATCATTCCGCTGCTCGGCATCATTATGGGACGTGGCGAAACATCAGGCATGGCCGGTTTCTCCGCCCTCCTCCAGCAGGTTGGAGCGGACCTCGGCGAGCGCCAGCGGCTGATCGCCATTTCGGCCGCGATCCTCGGTTCGATCGTACTGAAAAATGTCTTTGCCTTCGCCAACACTCTGCTGACCAGCTACATCTACGGCAAGGCAGGTTATTCGATCCGTAGCGCACTGTCGGAGCAGTTGCTCAGGGTCGGCTACCCCTTTTTCCTGCAGCAAAGCCCCGGGCGGCTGCTCAACATCATCTCCAACGAATCCTGGCGAGCATCCGACGCTATCCAGGCCCTGCTCGGCGCGATCGTCAGTGCCTCGGCCGCCGTCATCCTGCTCGCCTTCCTCCTGCTCCTCTCTTGGCAGATGACGCTGCTGGTGACTCTAGGGCTGGCGCTTGTCCAGCTGGCGCACGGGGTTTTGTCGTCCAATCTGAAGGCGCCGAGCCGCAGCGTCGTCTCGCGCAACAGCGCACTGGCGTCGCAGATGCTGCATCTGGTGCATGCCGGGCGCCTGATTCGCATCTTCGGGCAGGAGAACCGCGAAAAGGCGGTCTTCGCCAAAGCGTCCGACGGGGTGCGGCGGGCGGCTTTCGTGCTTTCAATCCGCCAGGGCGTCTTGCCGCCACTGACCGAGGTATTGCACGCAATGCTGTTCCTGGCGGTGGTGATCGGAGCCTGGCTGGCGAATGTAAGCTTCCCGCTGACCGTCGCCTTCCTCATCCTGCTCTACCGACTGCAGCCGCATATGCGGGCCTTGCAGATGTCCTGGAGTCAGTTGCAAGGCATGAGCGGCTCGCTGGAGGAGGTACAATGGCTGCTCGATCCTTCCGACAAGCCCGAGGCGCCGCAGGGCAGCCTGCCGTTCGACGGCTTGCGCCAAGGGATCAGCTTCGATGATGTGAGCTTCGCCTATTCCGGTCCCCTGTCTGGCCCCGACGCGCGCGAGGCGGTGCTGCATAAGGCGGTGTTCGATATCCGCAGCGGCCGCTCGACGGCGCTGATCGGCCGCTCGGGCGCCGGCAAGACGACGATCGTCAATCTCCTGTGCCGCTTCGTCAAACCCGACAGCGGCAGGATCCTCGTCGATGGGGCACCGCTCGATGAAGTGGACCCAAGCCAGTGGCGGCGGAACATTGCCCTGGCCAGTCAGGAGCTGGAACTGGTCGATGGCACCATTTTTGAAAACATTATCTACGGCTACGACACGGCGTCGGCCAGCGACGCCATGCGCGCCGCAAGGCTGGCCGAGGCACATCAATTCATCGAGCACCTGCCGCAGGGCTACGCGACACTGGTCGGATACCGGGGCATCAACCTGTCAGCCGGACAAAGGCAAAGGATCGCCCTGGCGCGGGCGCTGGTGCGCGATCCCGATATTCTCATCCTCGACGAAGCCACCAGTGCGGTGGATGGGTTGTCAGAAGCCGCTATTGTCGAGACGCTGAAATCGCGGGCCGGCCGCCGCACCACCATTGTCATCAGTCATCATTACAGCACCATATCGTTCTGCGACGACGTGGTGATCTTGAGCCGCGGTCGGGTGAAAAAACAGGCCCCCTTCGCAACCCTGGCAATGCTCAGCATGGACGAGCTTTACCAGCACGGAGCGGGTGAGTGATGGGGCGCACCCCAACCTGCGACGCGGCTTGCGCCCGGCAGCTCGCAGATCGCGATCAATCCTGCCGGCAAACCACCGCCGCGACGTATTTCCGATTGTTCAAAAACAATTCTCGGTGAGAGGTCAGGCGGCCTTCTTCTTCGCCAGCCGCGCCTTGATCGAGGCGACGTCGGCGCGCGGCGTCGCGGCGAACAGCGTCCTGGTGTAGTTGTGCTTGGGGTCGGCGAAGACCTCCTCGCGCGAGCCGTATTCGACGGCTGCGCCGAAATACATCACCATCACATCGTCGGCGATGTAGCGCACGACCGACAGATCGTGGCTGATGAAGACATAGGTCAGCTGGAATTCGTCCTGCAGGTCGGCGAGCAGGTTGAGCACCTGCGCCTGCACCGAAAGATCGAGCGCGGAGACCGGTTCGTCAAGCACCAGCAGGCTCGGGTTCAGCATCAGCGCGCGGGCAATGGCGATGCGCTGGCGCTGGCCGCCCGAGAACATGTGAGGATAGCGATTGTAGTGCTCGGTTCCGAGGCCGACTTTCTTCAGCATCCTCATGGCGAGGTCGCGCCGCTCTTCGGCCGGCTTGTCGGTGTTGATGAGCAGCGGCTCGCCCAGCACATCGCCGATCTTTTGGCGCGGATTGAGCGATCCGTAAGGGTTCTGGAAGACGATCTGCACCTTGCGGCGCATCTCCCTGGTCAGGCCGTTCCTTGCGATGTCGACCTTGTTGCCGTCGATGAACAGTTCGCCCGACGTTGCCGGATCGATCAGCGTGATGATGCGCGCCAGCGTTGACTTGCCGCAGCCCGATTCACCGACGATGGCCAGAGTCTTGCCCTTGTCGACGCTGAACGAGACGCCCTTGACCGCATGCACGGTGCGCGCGCCGCGAAACAGGCCGCCGCCGACGTGATAGTCGCGCACGATGTCCTTGCCTTCGACGACCTTGATGCTCATCAGACGCCCCCGGCAGCTGGTTCGAACAGCATGTCCGAGACGGTCGGCAGCCGGTCGCCGACGGCATTATCCGGCAGCGCCGACAACAGCGCGCGGGTGTAATTGCTCTTCGGCGATTCAAACAGCGACAGCACGTCGGCCTCTTCCATCTTGCGGCCCTTGTACTGGACGATGACGCGGTCGGCCGTCTCGGCGACCACGCCCATATTGTGGGTGATCATGATCAGGCCCATGCCGTATTTAACCTGCAGCGACACGAGCAGGTCGAGGATCTGCTTCTGGATGGTGACGTCGAGCGCGGTGGTCGGCTCGTCGGCGATCAGAAGCTTCGGATTGCAGGCGATGGCGATGGCGATCATCACGCGCTGGCACTGGCCGCCCGACATCTGGTGCGGAAACGAGTTCAGCCGTTCGGCCGGCTCGGCAATGCCGACCTGCGTCAGCAATTCGATGGCGCGCTCGCGACGCTGGGCCTTGTCCATGCCCATATGGAAGCGCAGCACCTCCTCGATCTGAAAGCCGACGGTGAAGCACGGATTGAGACTGGCCATCGGCTCCTGGAAGATCATCGACATGTCCTTGCCGACGATCTTGCGCCGGTCGGCCGGGCTCATCTTCAGGAGATCGCGGCCGTTGAAGCTCATCTCGTCGGCAGTGACCGTCGCCGTCCACGGCAACAGCCCCATCACAGCCAACATCGACACCGACTTGCCGGAGCCGGATTCGCCGACGATGGCCAGCACTTCACGTTCGTTCACATGGAGCGAGACGCCATCGACCGCGCGGAACGGGCCGGATGCGGTCTGGAACTCGACGACGAGATTGCGGATGTCGAGCAGCGCCATTACGACCTCCTCAGCTTCGGATCGAGCGCATCGCGCAGACCGTCGCCGATCAGGTTGATGGCAAGCACGGTGATGAGGATGGCCAGACCGGGGAAGGTCACCACCCACCAGGCGCGCAGGATGAATTCACGCGCCGAGGCGAGCATGGTTCCCCATTCCGGTGTCGGCGGCTGGGCGCCAAGGCCGAGAAAGCCGAGAGCGGCCGCCTCCAGGATGGCGTTGGAGAAGGACAGCGTGCCCTGGACGATCAGCGGCGCCAGGCAGTTGGGCAGGATGGTGCGCAGCATAAGCCTTATATGGCCGGCGCCGGCGACCTTGGCGGCGACCACATATTCGCGGCTCTTTTCGGCCATGACGGCAGCGCGCACCAGACGGGCAAAGTGGGGTTGCAGGACAAGCGCGATGGCCAGCATGGCGTTGAACAGGCCGGGGCCGAGGATGGTGACCAGAACCAGCGCCAAGAGCAGCGACGGGAAGGACAGGATCAGATCCATGACCCGCATGATCGCCACGTCGACCCAGCCCCGGAAATAGCCGGCCAAAAGGCCCAGCGTGATGCCGCCGACAAGCGCCAGCGTGACCACGACGGCGCCGATGAGCAGCGAGAAACGCGCGCCATAGAGCAGGCGCGAGAGCATGTCGCGGCCGACGGCGTCGGTGCCAAGCAGATATTCCATGCTGCCGCCTGCCTGCCAGGCCGGCGGACGCAGGAAAGCTGTCTTGTCCTGGATGTCGGGCGCATAGGGTGCCAGCAGCGGTGCAAAGAGCGCGGCCAGCACCAAAAGGATGAAGACGAACAGGCCGATGACGGCGCCGCGGTTTACCGAGAAATAGTGCCAGAAGGTCCTGAAGCCGGTCAGACGGTCAGGGTTGCCGGCGGCCATCGGGGCGATTTCGGTCGACTGGCTCATCACGCCGCCCTGATGCGCGGGTTGATGACGGCATAAAGCACGTCGACAATCAGGTTCACCGCCATGACGATAAGGGCGATCAACAGCAAGCCTGACTGCACGACGACATAGTCTCGCTTGGATATGGATTCGACCATCCACTTGCCGATGCCCGGCCAGGCGAAGATGGTTTCTGTGAGAATGGCGCCGGCGAGCAGGGTACTGACCTGCAGGCCGATGGTGGTGACCACCGGGATCAGCGCATTGCGCAGCGCATGCACGCCGATGACGCGGGACGACGACAGGCCCTTGGCGCGGGCGGTCCGCACATAGTCTTCGCCCAGCACTTCGAGCATGGCCGAGCGCGTCTGGCGCGCGATCACCGCCAGCGGGATGGTGCCGAGCACAATTGTCGGCAGCACCAGGTGACTCAATGCCGAGCGGAAAGCATCCCACTTGCCGTAGAGCAGGCTGTCGAGGGTCAAGAAGCCGGTGATCGGCTTGATAAAGAACTGAAGGCCGATGCGCCCTGAAACCGGGGTCCAGCCGAGATAGCCGGAGAAAAAGATGATCAGCAGCAGGCCCCACCAGAAGATCGGCATGGAATAGCCGACGAGGGCGGTGCCCATAAGCCCCTGGTCGAACCAGGAGCCGCGTTTGACCGCAGCAATGATGCCGGCCGGGATGGCCAGCACCATGGCGAAGATCATGGCGAAGACTGAGAGCTCGATGGTTGCCGGGAAGAGCGTCATGAAATCTTCGATGACCGGCCGCTTGGACGAAATCGACACGCCGAAATTACCGGTCGCGGCATCGCGAACATAATGCGCGTATTGCTGCCAGATCGGCAAATTGTAGCCGAACTGTTCCTTCAGTTCCGCGTAACGCTCGGGCGACACGCCATGCTCGCCGGCCATGGCAAGAATGGGATCGCCGGGCAGCAGCCTGACAAAAGCGAAGGCGCAGATGGTGATGCCGATCAGCGTCGGCAGCACCAAGACGATTTTGTTTAGGAGATATCGGAGCATCTTGAAAAGCGGGCGGCGCCTGATTGCGCGCCGCCCGCCTAACAGTTCTATTCGGCCTTGTCGACGCCGTCGAAGCGATGAATGCCGAGCGGGTCCATCATGAAGCCGCTGACATTCTTGCGCACGACTGCGTAGACTTGGCTATGTGCCATGAGGAAGGCCGGAGCCTGCTTCTGGAAGACAACCTGCGCCTCTTCATAGAGCTTGGTGCGTTCGGCCTGGTCGCTGGTCTTCTTGGCCTTCTGGATCAGATCCTCGAAGTCCTTGTCGCACCAACTGGAGTAGTTCGACACGCCGATGGCCGAGCAGGCGAACAGCGTAGCGAAGAAATTGTCCGGATCGCCATTGTCACCGGTCCAGCCGATCTGGAAGGCGCCCGGACGCTCCTTCTTCTTGCCTTCTTCGCGGTACTTCGTCCACTCGTAGCTGACGATCTCCGCCTTGACGCCGACCTTGGCCCAGTCAGCCTGGATCAGTTCGGCGGCGCGCTGGAAGTTCGGGTTGTAGGGACGGACGCGGTCGGAGGCCCAAAGCTGGATCTCCTTCAATCCGGCATCGGCCAGCACCTTCTTGGCGGCTTCCGGATCATAGGCGTCGGACTTCACGTCCTTGTTCCACGACCACATGGTCGGCGGGATCAGGTTTACGGCCGGCGTGGCGCCGGCGTCCTGGAACAGCGACTTGATGAGCGATTCCCGATCGATCGCCTGGTTGAGCGCATGGCGCACTTCAGGCTTGTCGAGCGGCGGGATGGTGGTGTTGTAGCTCATATAGCCGATGTTGAGGCCAGCCTGATCCATCAGGGTCACGTCGGCGTTGGCCTTGATCGTGCCGATGTCGGCAGGATTCGGATAGGGCGCGATATCGCATTCGCCGGCGAGCACCTTCTGGATGCGGGCGGTGGCGTCAGGCGTGATCGCGAAGACGAGATCGTCGATCTTTTCCTTGCCCTTGAAGTAGTCCGGGTTGGCCGCATAGCGGATGACCGAATCCAGCTGGTAGTCGACGAACTGGAACGGACCTGTACCGACCGGCTTGGTCGAGAAGTCGGCCATCTTGCCGTCTTTTTCCAGCTGGTCGGCATATTCCTTCGAAACGATCGAGGCGAAGTCCATGCCGAGATTGGCCAGCATCGGCGCGTTCGGCTCGGTCAGCGTCAGCTTCACGGTCAGGTCATCGACCTTTTCCCACTTGGCGACGTATTTCGGCATGTCCATGCCGGTGTAGTAGTCCCAGGTCAGGTTCGGCAGGTACTTCTCGCCGTTCCAGGGGTTTTCCTTGTTGAACTGGCGATCGAACGAAAAGACGACGTCGTCGGCATTGAAATCACGCGTCGGCTTGAAGAAATCCGTCGTCTGGAACTTCACGCCCGGATGCAGGTGGAAAGTATAGACCAGACCGTCGTCCGAAATCTCCCATTTGTCGGCGAGACCGGGCACAACTTCGGTGCCGCCATGCTTGAACTCGACCAGGCGCGAATAGACGGTGCGCGACGAGGCGTCGAAGTCGTTGCCGCCCGTCGTGGTACCCGGGTCGAAGTTGGCCGGCGAGGCCTCCGAGCAATAGACCAGCGTCTTGGCATTGGCCACACCGCCGAGGACGCTTGCAGCCAGCAACGCGGCTGCAAAAGTCAGTTTCTTTTTCATTGAGCACTCCCTGATGTTCTTCCAAGCCCCTCTATAGGCTCGCGAAGCGCGCATATAAGCACCGTTTTTCCGGCTTTGGAACACCCTGTTTGCCTACCCCGCCGTAAGCAGAAAATATTTCTCGGTCTTTGACGAACTGCAGAAACAAATAGCAAAATCTGCTAATCACGGGATTGTTAACGACCGCATTTTTTCATTGATCGCAGCAATCGTAAGCCAAAAGTCCACAAGCCTGGGTTTCGCCACCGAGATGACAGGACGGCATTGCCTGAGCTGGCATCGCGGGAAGGATTTCGACGGCAAATCTTTGCCGTCCTGCCGCGGGGGCAAGACTTGCACGGCCGCCGATAGTCGCAATAGATAGATGACACGCTGGATTTTCCGGAAATCCGCGACATCGCTGCAGCGGAGGACGCCTCACCACATCGAGGCGGCGCAGCAGGAGCAGGCAACAGAACGACCGAGGGAGGCTAGAGGTGGCGAAAGCAACAAAGACAACGGCCCCGGCGAAAGCAAAAGCGGCAAAAGCTTCAAAACCGGCCGCCGCTGCCGTCAAGTCGAAAGCGCCACCGGCCAAAGCCACTCCCGCTGTCAAGCCAACGGCAACCTCGACGCCGGCGAAGGCAAGCGCCAAGCCGGCAGCGAAACCTGTGGTCAAGCGCGCGGCGAAGACAGCACCCGCTGCAAAGCCCGCCCAGCCGCCAGCCGCCAAGACAGCCGCGGCGAAGCCCGCCTCGAAGCCGTCGCCGGGCGCGGCCAAAAAACTGCCGAATACGCTGACGGCGCTTGCCGCGGGCTTGCCGGAAAAGCCATGGCTAAAAAGCTATTCGAAAGTCGTGCCGGCGGAGATCGGCGCCCTGCCCTACAGTTCGATCGGCGACTTCCTCGTCGGCGCCTGTAAGCAGTTTTCCGGCCAGCCGGCATACGTCTGCATGGGCAAGTCGATCTCCTATGCCGAACTCGAGCGGCAATCGGCCGCCTTCGGCGCTTATCTGCAATCGAAGGGCCTGCAGAAAGGCGCACGCGTGGCGCTGATGATGCCGAATGTGCTGCAATATCCGGTGGCGATGATGGCCGTGCTTCGCGCCGGCTATGTCGTGGTGAACATCAATCCGCTCTACACGCCGCGCGAGCTCGAACATCAGCTCAAGGATTCCGGCGCGCAGGCGATCGTCATTCTGGAGAATTTCGCCAGCACCCTGGACGCGGTGATTGCCAGGACGGCGGTCAAGCATGTGGTGGTCGCGGCGATGGGCGACATGCTCGGCGCCCTCAAGGGCACGATCGTCAACCTCGTCGTGCGCCGGGTGAAGAAGATGGTGCCGGCCTGGTCGCTGCCCGGCCATGTCAAATTCAATGCGGCGGTGAAAGCCGGCGCCGGCATCGCCTTCAAACCGGCCAAGATGGAGGCCGGCGACGTTGCCTTCCTGCAATATACCGGCGGAACCACGGGGATTTCCAAAGGTGCTGTGCTGCTGCACTCCAATGTGCTGTCCAATGTCGCGCAGAACACGCTGTGGCTGCAGGACGCCTATGCGATCAAGCCGAAACCGGCGCATCTCAACTTCATCTGCGCACTGCCGCTCTACCATATCTTCGCGCTGACGGTGAACGCGCTGATGGGCATGCAGCAGGGCGCCCAGAACGTGCTCGTTCCCAACCCGCGCGACATTCCCGGCTTCGTCAAGGAGCTGCAGAAATACCCGATGCACATTTTCCCCGGCCTCAACACGCTGTTCAACGCGCTGCTCAACAACGAGGATTTCCGCAAGATCGACTTCAAGCCGCTGATCATGACGCTGGGTGGTGGCATGGCGGTGCAGAAGGGGGTTGCCGAGCGCTGGAAGGCGCTGACCGGCAATTCGATCACCGAGGGCTACGGGCTGTCGGAGACCTCGCCGGTAGCCACCGCCAACAAGTTCAGCGACAGCAATTTCACCGGCACGATCGGCCTGCCGCTGCCGTCGACCGAGATCGTCATCCGCGACGATGACGGCAACAACCTGCCGCTCGGCGAGGTCGGCGAGATCTGCATCCGCGGGCCGCAAGTCATGGCCGGTTACTGGAACCGGCCGGACGAGACCGCCAGGGTGATGACCAAGGACGGTTTTTTCAAATCCGGCGACATGGGCTTCATGGACGAGCGCGGCTACACCAAGATCGTCGACCGCAAGAAGGACATGATCCTGGTCTCCGGCTTCAACGTCTATCCGAACGAACTCGAGGAAGTCGTCGCCCAGCATCCGGGCGTGCTCGAAGTGGCGGCGATCGGCGTGCCGGACGAGCATTCGGGCGAGGTGCCGAAGCTGTTCGTGGTCAAGAAGGACCCGGCGCTGACCGTCGAGGCACTGACCGCCTATTGCCGCGAGAACCTGACCGGCTACAAACGGCCGAAATACATCGAGTTCCGAACCGAACTGCCGAAGACGCCGGTGGGCAAGATTTTGCGCCGGGCGCTGCGGGAATAAATTTGAACGGCGAGCCTGGCGACGGCGGGATGGCGGACGATAGTCGGCGTCCCGATACAGTAGTGTTCATCAGGGCGAACCTGCGGCTTGCGCCCGTTCCCGCGCTCCCTGAAATCCAGCTCTATACGGCTCATCCCGGCAGCGGCCTGAGGCGGCTTGTCGAGTGGCGAGCTCATGGACCGGAAGACGGCAGCCAAACCGAGGAGCACGAAGCTGAGCCGCAGCCGCCCTACTGGGCCTATGCCTGGGCCGGCGGCGCCGTGCTGGCGCGCTATATACTCGACCATCCGCAAATCGTGGCCGGCCGCCGCGTGCTCGACCTCGGCGCCGGCTCGGGCCTCGTCGGCATCGCCGCCGCCAAGGCCGGCGCCAGCGCGGTGATCGCCGCCGAGATCGATCGCAACGGCGTCGCCGCGATCGGCCTCAACGCGTTGGCCAACGGCGTCGAGATCACCATTGTCGACCAGGATATCACCACGGGCCCGCCGCCAGCGGTCGATCTCGTGCTTGCCGGCGACGTGTTCTACGGCCGCGAGGTTGCTCTGCGGGTGATCCCGTTCCTCGACCGCTGCCTGGCAGCCGGCATCGAGGTGCTGGTCGGCGATCCCCGCCGCGCCGATCTGCCGCTGTCGCGGCTACGATTGCTCGCCGAATATCAGGTGCCGGATTTCGGCGACGCAAAGGGTGATGTGACCAAGCCGAGCGGTGTGTTTTGGTTCGAGCCGGAAGATTGCTAGCGCGACGCGGCAAAGCCCAGTCGCTCTGAATGGCCGGATTCTACTCATTGTGGACAAACCTCAAGGGGCAGAAAATAGATTGGATTAGCCGTTGATAGGAGAAGTCGAATGGCGTGGATTAAAGTTGTTCAACGTATCGGCTTCATAGTTTGCCCAAAGTGCGAAAATCGCGGCTTCGAGCTTCAGCCTGGCGAAGACATCGATAACGCAAGCGCCAAGATCAGGTGCGGCAAATGCGGGTACGTTTGCTCTGCTGATGAGTAGCCCACTATGTCCGAAAACAAACCAGAAGCTCCATAGTTTCATGGCTGCTTCCCCAACTCGGCCATTGGCGGGGAAATCCCGAGCCGAATTGAGTTTGCCCCAGGCCCCCGTCAGACCGTCTCCTTGACCCGCGCCGACAGAAAGTCCGGCAAGTCGGCAACCGAATCCAGAACGACATCGGCGATCGACGCCAGCGATTCCCGCGTGCCGGTGCCGGAGAGCACGCCGACCGCCAGGCCGCAGCCGCCGGCACGCGCCATCTCCAGGTCGTGGCGGTTGTCGCCGACCATGGCGATCTCGGACGCCTTCAACCCGGTCAGGTCGCAAAAGGCGACGATCGTGTCCGGCGCCGGTTTCGGATTGGCGACCGCGTCATAGCCATAGGCGGCGGTGAACAGCTGCGCGACGCCGAGCGTGACCATAGTCTTTTCGGCACCGGCAGTCGAATCATTGGTGGCGACGCCGAGCCGGTAGGATCGCTTGTGCAGAGCCGTCAGCGCCGCGACGATGCCGGGCAAGGCCACCGCCATCGATGAGCCTTGCACCGAGGTGATCTCGTTGAAACGGGCGACGGCCAGCATCTGGTCCTCGTCGGACAGGCGCGGGAACCATAGTTCGACGACATCCATGTTGGTGCCCGAGGCGAAGATGGAATCCGGCTTGAAACGCTTGGCGACAAAATCGAAGCCCGCCGCTGAAAGCAGCCTGTCGGCTTTCCAGCGATCGCCCTCGGCAGCATCCATGGCCATGAAATCGGCGATGCCGAGCCAGGTCGCGTTGAAATCGACAAGCGTGCCGTCCTTGTCGAACAATATGCCCTTGATGTCGGCCGGATTTTTCATTGCGCCCCCCGCAGTTGCTGGATGCGCGCCACCAGCCCGGCCGTCGATGCGTCGCGCTTGGCGGCGCTCTCCTTGCCTTCCACGACTGGCAACAGGCCGGTCGCCAGCTCCTTGCCGAGCTCGACGCCCCATTGGTCGAAGGAATTGATGTTGAACAGAGTGCCTTCGACGAAGACGCGGTGCTCGTAAAGCGCGATCAGCCGGCCGAAGGTGCGCGGGTCGAGCTTGCGGTAGAGGATCGTCACCGATGGGCGGTTGCCGGAGAAGACGCGGTGCGGGGCTATTCTGTCGACATCGGCCGGCTTCATGCCCTTGGCCAGCATCTGCGCGCGCGCCTCGTCCAGCGTGCGGCCCTTCATCAACGCTTCCGACTGCGCCAGGCAATTGGCAAGCAGTAGATCGTGCTGGTGCTTGAGATCAGGCTCATGGCCGACGGCAGCGGCAAGGAACTCGACCGGGATGAAATCGGTGCCCTGGTGCAGCAGCTGGAAGAAGGCGTGCTGGCCATTGGTGCCGGGCTCGCCCCAGACCAGCGGCCCCGTCGGCGTCGGCACCGGCCTGCCGTCGAGGGTGACGCCCTTGCCGTTCGATTCCATGTCGAGCTGCTGCAGATAGGCCGGCAGCCTGGAAAGGCGCTGGTCATAAGGGATGACCGCACGCGCCGGATAACCGCAGATCACGCGATGCCACCAGCCGACCAGCCCCAGCAGCGCCGGCAGGTTCTTCTGCAGGGGTGCGGTGCGGAAGTGCTCGTCCATCTCATGCGCGCCATCGAGGAAGGCGCGGAAGTTGCGCGGGCCGATGGCGATCATCACCGGCAGGCCGATGGCGCCCCACAGCGAATAGCGGCCGCCGACCCAGTCCCAGAAGCCGAACACGCGATCCGCTTCGATGCCGAACTTGGAAACCAGGTCGAGCGCGGTCGAGACGGCGGCGAAATGCTTGCCGACTGCTTCCTTGCCGAGCG
The DNA here is from genome assembly GCF_040318795.1 of Mesorhizobium sp. M1004. Classification (NCBI taxonomy): domain Bacteria; kingdom Pseudomonadati; phylum Pseudomonadota; class Alphaproteobacteria; order Hyphomicrobiales; family Phyllobacteriaceae; genus Mesorhizobium; species Mesorhizobium sp. M1004. The sequence continues at coordinate 419,448 of NZ_JAMYNB010000002.1, read as the reverse complement.
CCTTCTGCACCCATTCGCGTGCCGTCTCGGCATTGGTCATCGTCTCAACCGTGGTGAAGGTCTTCGAGGCGATGATGAACAGGGTGGTTTCGGCCGACAGGCCCTTCAGCGTGTCGTGGATATGGGCGCCGTCGATGTTGGAGACGTAGTGCGCGCGCGGGCCGTCGTGATAGGGCGCCAGCGCCAACGTCGCCATGGCCGGGCCGAGATCGGAGCCGCCAATGCCGATGTTGACGATGTCGGTGATTTTCTTGCCGGTGGCGCCGGCGGCCTTGCCGGAGCGAATGGCATCGGCGAAGGCGCCCATGGCGTCGAGCACGGACAGCACATCCGCCTTGACGTCCTGGCCATCGACCGTGACGCCCTTGCCCGAGAGGTTCCGTAGCGCCGTGTGCAGCACGGCGCGATCCTCGGTGATGTTGATCTTCTTGCCGGAAAACATTGCGGCCCGGCGACCTTCGAGATCGGCGGCGGCGGCGAGCTTCTCGAGCAGTTCCATCGTGCGCTGGTCGACCGCGCATTTCGACCAGTCGAGCAAAAGGTCGCCGTCGCTGGCCGAAAATGTCTCGAAGCGCTTGGGGTCGGCGGCAAAAGCCTCGCGCATCGTGCCCGATGCCGCCGCGCGCGCAGCACGCAAGGCGACAAGCTGTTTGTCGAAGGAGGAATGATCCACTGCCGGCTCCTGATCGTTTTTTCACGACATCTTATCAGACCGGATGTTTCCGGCGCGTGTCGTCGGGGTGACGTTATCGAGCCGAATTCCGCATGTTTCAATGCGTGGGGATGACGCAGTGCAGCATAGTGCGATGTGATGGAGCTACGACGCTGCGCGTCGCGCTGGATGATGTGATGGGAGTAGCGACGACGCTTCGCATCGCGCTGGGGATAATGAGGCGCGACGACGCTGCGCGTCGCGCGGGCGTCCGCGCTGCGGGATGACGCAAGCGTCACCCGGGGATGCGACGACGCTGCGCGTCGCGCATAGATCACTGGCATAAATCCCAGCGATCAGAAAAATTGATTGGCGCAACCCCTTGTGCCACGGTTACCTTCCGCTGGTCCAGCCAAGCAAAAAAGACTGGCCATCGAGGAACACCTTCCATGCCACAGCGTAACGACACGGCCATATGGTCCGGCCTGTTCCGGATTTCGGCGGAATCGGGCCAGACCCTGCAGGCGCAGATCCGTCAGGCGATCGTCGCCGCCATTCTCGACCGGCAGATTGCCGCTTCGATGCCGCTTCCGTCCTGCCGCATCCTGGCTGAAAAACTCGGCGTCGCGCGCGGCACTGTGGTGCTGGCGTTCCAGCAATTGGTCGATCAGGGTTTCCTGGTGGCGCGTGAACGGCGCGGCCATTTCGTCAATCCGGATGTGCTGGCCACCCCGGCCAAGCCGCACCAGAAGGCGCCCGACCAGCAGAACGAGATCGACTGGAAGGCACGCCGGCAGATCGCCGCCAGCGACATGCCGCCGCCGGCCAAGCACGACAACTGGATCAAGTCGTCCTACCCCTTCGTCTATGGCCAGTTCGACCCGGCGCTGTTCCCGACCGCCGAATGGCGTGAGTGCAACCGCATGGCGCTGGCCGTGCTCGAAATCCGCAACTGGGCCTCCGACATGGTCGATCGTGACGATCCGCTCTTGATCGAGCAGATCCAGGCGCGGCTGTTGCCGCGGCGCGGCATCTTCGCCAATCCGGACGAGATCATCGTCACGCTGGGCGCCCAGAACGCGCTCTATATGCTGGCGACACTGCTGATGACAAAGGGCTCCAAGGTCGCGATGGAAGACCCGGGATACCCCGACGCGCGCTCGATCTTCCGCTTGGCAGGCGCCGAAATCCAGCCGGTTCCGGTCGATCAGTCCGGCATCGTCACCTCGTCCATTCCCAACGATTCCGGCTTTGTCTTCGTCACCCCCAGCCACCACTGCCCGACCATGGTGCCGCTGTCGGCGGAGCGGCGGCAGGACCTTCTGGCGCGCGCCAACCGCCACAACCAGATCATCATCGAGGACGGCTATGACAGCCAGCTTCTCGACGAGGCGCCGCAGCAGGCGCTGAAGAGCCTCGATCGCTCGGGTCGCGTCGTCTATGTCGGCTCGATGTCGAAGACGCTGGCTCCGGGCCTGCGGCTTGGCTACATCGTCGCTTCGGCTGGACTAATCTCCGAGCTCAGGGCGCTGCGTCGCTTCATGCTCAGGCACCCGCCGGCCAACAACCAGCGCGCGGTCGCGCTGTTCCTGTCGCTCGGCCATCACGAGGCCCTGGTGCGGCGGCTGTCGTCGGCCTTCGATGAGCGGCGCAAGCGTCTGGTCCATGCGATTTCCGCATTCCTGCCGGAATGGCGCTCGACCGATTCGGCCGGCGGCACATCGCTCTGGCTGGAAGGCCCGCGCGGCACCGATTCACGTGGACTGGCCGAGGCCGCGGCGTCGCGCAGCGTCATCATCGAGCCGGGCGACCGCTTCTTCGATCGCACCGAAAAGCCCTCGCGTTTCATGCGCTTGGGCATTTCCTCGATCGCGCTGCAGCACATCGAGCCGGGTATTCGCGAGCTCGCGACTGCGGCCGGACGCAGGCCCGCGGCAGCCTGATTTGCCTGTGCCGGAGCTTTGAACAGCCCCGGCCCTTGGCATGATCACCAACATTCTGCATTAGCTCTCTGGCATACTCGGCTGCGTTGACTGGCCCATAGGCTGGGCCAATGGCAACGGCATAGTCGGCTGACAGAGGGACGAAGCAAGCCGACGGTGGACCAATCACCGCGCCGTGTTTCGCAAGCTAAAGGTGGAGTGCCCCCCATGTCAGTGGCTGTTGAGCAGCAGGATGCGGCTCTTAAGGATGCGGCTCCTAAAGATACATCAGCCGACCAGCGTTCGCGACGATCCGGCGGGCGCGAAGCGCGCCGCGCCATGCGCGCCGCACCGCTTGCCGACGATATCCGGCCGGTGCGCGCCGGCCTCGAAGGCGGCAGCTACGGGCCGCTCAACCAGAACGACCAGGAGCGCATCCATGAAGCGGTGCTGACGCTGCTGGAGACCGTCGGCTTCGCCAATGCCATTCCCTCCTGCATCGAGGCGCTGACCGGGGTCGGCGCCGTCTATGGCGATGACGGCCGCATCCGTTTCCCACGTGGGCTTGTGATGGACACGATCAAGAAAGCGGCGAGGAATTTTACGCTGCACGGCCAGGACCCCAGGCATGACATGCTGATCCAGGGCAAGCGCGTGCATTACGGCACGGCGGGTGCGGCGGTGCATCTGGTCGATGTCGAAAAGCGCGAATACCGCGAGTCGCTGGTGCAGGACATTTATGATGCCGCTCGCCTCGTCGAAGGGCTCGACAACATCCATTTCTTCCAGCGGCCGATGGTGCCGCGCGACATTCCCGATCCGCTCGAAATGGACTTCAACACGCTCTACGCCTGCGTGATGGGCACGTCTAAGCATGTCGGCACCTCGTTCACGGTGCGCGAGAACGTGCAGCCGGCGCTGGAAATGCTTTATGCGATCGCCGGCGGCGAGGAGAACTTTCGCGCCCGGCCGTTCGTATCCAATTCCAACTGCTTCGTCGTGCCGCCGATGAAATTCGCTGAGGACGCCTGCGGCGTGCTCGAAGCCTGCGTCGAAGGCGGCATTCCGATCCTGCTTCTATCGGCCGGCCAGGCCGGCGCCACCGCTCCGGCGGCAATTGCCGGCGCTGTGGTGCAAGCGGTGGCCGAAGTGCTGGTCGGCCTCATCTACGTCAACGCCATCAAGCCCGGGCATCCGGCGATCTTCGGCACCTGGCCGTTCGTATCCGACCTCAGGACCGGCGCCATGTCGGGCGGCTCGGCCGAGCAGGCAGTGTTGACTTCGGCCTGTGCGCAGATGGCGCAGTTCTACGATCTGCCGGGCGGTTCGGCCGCCGGCATGACGGATTCGAAACTGCCCGACATCCAGTCCGGCTATGAAAAGGGCATCACCGATGTGATGGCCGGTCTTGCCGGCCTCAACTTGGTCTATGAATCGGCGGGTATGCATGCCTCGTTGCTCGGCTTTTGCCTGGAGAGCCTGATCATCGACAATGACATGCTGGGCCACTGCCTGCGCTGCGTGCGCGGCATCGAAGTGACCGACGAAGCGCTGTCGATCGACACCATCACCGAAGTCTGCATGAATGGCCCAGGCCACTATCTCGGCAATGAGCAGACGCTGCGCCTAATGCAGACGGAGTATTTCTATCCTGCCGTCGGCGACCGCTTTTCGCCCAAGGAATGGAACGAGAAGGGCCGGCCCGACATCTTGCAGCGGGCGATCATCGAAAAGAAGCGCGTGCTGGCCGAGCGCTTCCCGCGCCATGTGCCGAAGCTGCTCGACGACAAATTGCGTGCCCGCTTCGGCGAGATGATCAAGCTGCCACGCAGCGGCATGGGCGGGTAAGCTTCACCTTACGAAGGTCAGTCCGCGCTTAGCCCAAAGCGCTCGACGACTTCGGCGCTGATCAGCTTGCCATGCAGCGCCATCAACACGATCTGGGCATCCAGGCTGTCGCCGGTTTCAAGCGCAGCCTCGATGCGGCGCTCAGCCTCCAGCCGCCGCTCCGGCCCATTGGCCTGCTCGAAGGTTTGTGGGCCCGCGATGCAAAAGCCGAACAGCTGCGCCACGGACCGGTAGGCGTCGGGCGGCGGCTCTTCCGGCCAATGATCCTTCATCAAATTGACGATGGTGAGCTTTACCCCCTCGGGAACAAGCGCAGGATGAAGATCGGCGCCGCGCAGCGCGTTGTCCAGTTCCCGCAAATCACCCGAGCGGCCGAACATGCCGAGGAAACCGAGGGAAGAGCGCCGCTTCGTCATTGATGGGTGTTATCCCTTGTGCAGGACCTATCGACACGAGTATCTGTAGACTTGGCCCAATCGATACAAGAGCGTTGCCATGAGAAAAGGCGGCCTGCCCGATGGCAAGCCGCCTTCGATTTCACCAAACTTGCAATGCTCAGTGGTTGTCCCTCGGCACGCCGCTGGTGTGCGCGACGTCCTGGTATTTCACCGCCGGCTTCAGCACCATGCCCTCCGAGAACTGGTCGACCATGGAGCGCTGGATTTCCTGCCATGGCGTCTGGTGCTTGGGATAGTGGTAGCCGCCATCGTCCTGCAGTTCGGCACGGCGGCGCGTGATTTCCTCGTCGGTGACGAGGATGTTGGCAGTGCCTTTGCGTAAGTCGATGCGCACACGGTCGCCGGTCTTGAGCAGCGCCAGGCCGCCGCCAATGGCGGCTTCCGGGGAAGCGTTGAGGATAGAGGGCGAGCCCGATGTGCCCGACTGGCGGCCATCGCCGATGCAGGCCAGCGCGTGAATGCCCTTCTTGATGAGATAAGCGGGCGGCTGCATGTTGACCACCTCGGCGCCACCGGGATAGCCGATCGGGCCGGCGCCGCGCATGAACAGGATGGTGTGCTCGTCGATGCCTTGCGCCGGATCGTCGATGCGGGCGTGGTAGTCCTCCGGCCCGTCAAAGACCATGGCGTTGCCTTCGAAGGCTTCCGGGTCGTTCGGGTTGGAGAGATAGCGCTCGCGGAATTCCGGCGAGATGCCGCTCATCTTCATGATTGCGGAATCGAACAGATTGCCGCAGAGATTGATGAAGCCGGCATTGGCCTTCAGCGGCTCGGCGACGGTGCGGATGACGTCGGTGTTCTCGTTGGCGACACCCTTGCAATTGTCACCGATAGTCTTGCCATTGACGGTCATCGCTGCGGGATAAGGCAGCAGCTTGGCCTTCATCAACTCGGCCACCACAGCCGGCACGCCGCCGGCATGGTGATAGTCTTCGCCGAGATATTCGCCCGATGGCTGCAGATTGACGATGAGCGGCACATGGAGGCCGACCGTCTGCCAGTCGTCATTGGTGAGCGGCACGCCGAGATGACGGGCAATCGCGTTGAGGTGGATCGGCGCATTGGTCGAGCCACCAATCGCCGAATTGACGACAATGGCGTTCTCGAAGGCCTTGCGCGTCATGATGTCGGACGGCTTCAGATCCTCATGCACCATCTCGACGATGCGCTTGCCGGTCTCATAGGAGATCTGGCCGCGCTCGCGGTAGGGTGCGGGAATGGCGGCCGAACCCGGCAATTGCATGCCGAGCGCCTCGGCCAGCGAGTTCATCGTGGTGGCGGTGCCCATGGTGTTGCAATAGCCGGTCGACGGCGCCGATGAGGCGACGATGTCCATGAACTCGTCATAGTCGATCTCGCCGGCGGAGAGCCGCTGGCGCGATTCCCAGACGATGGTGCCGGATCCCGTGCGCTTGCCTTTGTGCCAGCCATTGAGCATCGGTCCGACCGAAAGTGCTATGGCCGGAATATTGACGGTGGCCGCCGCCATCAGCAGCGCCGGCGTGGTTTTGTCGCAGCCGATGGTCAGCACGACGCCGTCGAGCGGATAGCCGTAAAGCACTTCGACCAGGCCGAGATAGGCAAGGTTGCGGTCGAGTGCCGCGGTCGGGCGCTTGCCGGTCTCCTGGATCGGATGGCACGGGAATTCGAAGGGGATGCCGCCCATCGAGACGATGCCTTCGCGCACGCGCTTGGCCAGTTCGATATGGTGGCGGTTGCATGGCGACAGATCCGAGCCGGTCTGGGCGATGCCGATCAGCGGCTTGCCCGACATCAGCTCGGCCCGCGTCAGGCCGTAGTTCAGGTAGCGCTCGAGGTAGAGCGCGGTCATGCCTGGATTGTCGGGATTGTCGAACCACTCCTGCGAGCGAAACTTCTTCTTTCCGGTGGGGGCGCCTGCCATCATGGTCTCCGTATTTGTAAGACAAATCGATATGGCAACGCGCGGAAGCAGGCAAGAGGGCGCACCGTCGCAACCGGACTTTGGTGCGATAGACACAGACCAGACCGTGCGTTAGGCCTTCGAAGTCTGTCCGGGAGGTGTCGATGGCTTTGGTGATCGAAGGCGAGGAACGCATTGCCGCCCCCCTGCAGAAAGTGTGGGACGCGCTGAACGACCCGAAGGTTTTGCAGGCGACCATTCCCGGCTGCCAGCACCTGGAGATGAAATCGCCGACCGAAATGGCGGCGACGGTGGTGTTGAAGATCGGTCCGATCAAGGCGACATTCAACGGCGAGGTGACGTTGAAGAACCTGAAGCCGCCGCACTCCTACACCATCCAGGGCGAGGGCAAGGGCGGTATTGCCGGCTTCGCCAAGGGTGGCGCCGACGTGACGCTGACGGCGGACGGGCCGGATGCGACGGTCCTCAAATACGCGGCCAAAGCCGAAGTCGGCGGCAAGATCGCCCAACTCGGCAGCCGGCTCATCGAATCGACTTCGAAGAAGCTGGCCTTGCAGTTCTTTTCAAGCTTTGGCGAGAAGGTGGGTTCCCCTCCCCCTTGAGGGGAGGGATATCCGAGCTACTCGAACACGATGTTCGGCACCGCCGCTTCGGCCGCGCCGCGTTCTTCGTTGACCCGGTCCCAGACCTTCGAAGCAATGCCGCGATAGATCTTCGCCTCGGCGCTGTCTGGCTTCGACGCCACCACCGGAGCACCTTCATCAGAACTTTCGCGAATGCCCATTTCCAACGGCACTTCGCCGAGGAAGGTCACGCCGAGGCGCTCGGCCTCGCGCCGCGCCCCGCCATGGCCAAAGATGTCGTAGCGCTTGCCGGTATCGGGGGCGATGAAATAGCTCATGTTCTCGACGATGCCGAGCAGCGGCACGTCGACCTTCTTGAACATATTCAATCCTTTGCGGGCGTCGATCAGCGCCAGGTCCTGCGGCGTCGAGACGATGACCGCGCCGGCCAGCGGCACCTGCTGGGCCATGGTCAGCTGGGCGTCGCCGGTGCCGGGCGGCATGTCGACGACGAGCACGTCGAGGCGGCCCCATTCGACCTCACGCAGCATCTGCGTCAGCGCCGACATCACCATCGGACCGCGCCAGATCATCGGCGTCTCCTCGTCGACGAGGAAGCCCATCGACATCACCTTAAGGCCGTAATTCTCCATCGGTTTCAGGATCTTGCCGTCGACGGTCTGCGGCCGGCCATGGATGTTGAGCAGCCTGGGCATGGACGGGCCATAAATATCGGCATCGAGCACGCCGACACGCAAACCGTTGGCGGCGAGGCCAAGCGCGATGTTGACAGCGGTGGTCGACTTGCCGACGCCGCCCTTGCCGGACGCCACCGCGATGATCGCCTCGATTCCGGGCACGCCGCGCTTGCCCGAGCTTTGCGAGGCCGAGGCGTGCGGGGCTGGAGTGTGTGGAGTTGGGCGCGGCCCGCCTGGCGCAGCCGGCGGTGCGGGCCTGGGCGCGGGACGCGACGCAACCGGAGCCTCCATGCCGCCGCCCTTCTTCTCCGCCGTCAGCGCGACGACGGCGCCGGCGACACCAGGGATCGCCTTGACGACACGCTCGGCTGCGGCGCGCAGCGGCTCCATCTCCTGTGCGCGGGCGGCGGGAACGGTGATCGAGAAAAACACTTTCGAATCGGCGATGAAAATCTCCGAAACCATGCCGAGGTCGACGATGTTGCCGGTGAAGTCCGGCCCGTTGACCGTCTTCAGACGCTCGGTGACGATTTCCTTGGTGACGGACATGCATTGTTCCCTAGGCGTTTGGCTGCGGCTCAGATAGTGCAGATTGGCAGCGACTCCAAGCACCACGGTGTCCGCCTCACCTTGCCAGGCCAACCGCAAGGTAGGTGAGCGCCGAAATTGCAGCCGTGGCCGGCAAGGTGACGATCCAGGCGATGACGATGTTGCCGGCAATGCCCCAGCGCACGGCCGAGACGCGGCGGGCGGCGCCGACACCGATGATGGCCCCGGTGATGGTATGGGTGGTCGACACGGGGACGCCGAGCCAGGTGGCGGCAAACAGGGTGATGGCGCCGCCGGTCTCGGCGCAGAAGCCCTGCATCGGATTCAGCCGGGTGATCTTCGAGCCCATCGTGTGAACGATGCGCCAGCCGCCGAACAAAGTGCCGAGCGCCAGTGCTGTCTGACAGGTGAGGACGACCCACAGCGGCACGTAGAACGTCCCGCCGAGCATACCTTGCGAATAGAGCAGCACGGCGATGATGCCCATGGTTTTCTGGGCGTCGTTGCCGCCGTGCCCTAGCGAATAAAGCGAGGCCGAAAAGAACTGCATGACGCGGAAGGTGCTGTCGACGGCGAACGGTGTCTGGCGCACGAACAGCCAGGAAACGGCCAGGATCAGGACCAGCGCCAGAACAAACCCTGTCGCCGGCGACACGACGATTGCGGCGACCGTCTTGCCAAGCCCGGTCCAGACGATGGCGCCGGGCCCAGCCTTTGCAACGCCGGCGCCGACGAGCCCGCCGATCAGCGCATGCGAACTGCTGGACGGGATGCCGGCAATCCAGGTGACGATGTTCCAGACGATGGCGCCGACGAGCGCCGAGAAGATCACCGCCGGCGTGACGATGCTGACGTCGACGATACCTTTTCCCACGGTTTCAGCCACGTGAAGGCCGAAGAACATGAAGGCGATGAAATTGAAGAAAGCCGCCCACAGGACCGCATACTGCGGTCTCAGCACGCGGGTGGAGACGATGGTGGCGATGGAGTTCGCCGCATCGTGCAAGCCGTTTAGGAAATCGAAAAACAGCGCGACGGCGACAAGGCCGATCAGCACGGGAAAGGCGATGGTGGCTTCCATTGCCTAAACGTTCTCGATGACGATGCCGCTGATCTCGTTGGCGACGTCCTCAAAGCGGTCGACCACCTTCTCCAGCTGGCCGTAGATCTCCGAGCCGATCAGGTAGGCCATCGGATCGCTGCGGCCATGCCGCTTGAACAGGTCCTTCAATCCCTGCTCATGCAGATCGTCGGCGCGGCTTTCGACGCGCATCACCTCTTCGGCGATGGCGTTGAGGCGTACCGTGTGCGTGCCGACCTTGCTGAGCAGCGGGATCGCTTCGGCAACCAGCCTGGAGGCGGCAACGATGACGCCCCCCATCTCCTGCATCAGCGGGTCGAATTCCTTCTTTTCGAACAGCTTCACCGTCTTGACGGTCTTGTGCATCATGTCGATGGCGTCATCCATCGACTGGATCAGGTCCTTGATGTCGCCGCGATCGAAGGGCGTGATGAAGGAACGCCGCACCGCCAGCAGCACTTCGGCCGTGATATGATCGGCCTCGTCCTCGAGATCGATGATCTTCTGGCACCAACGATCGATGTCCTTGCCCTGCAGGAGCTGCTCCAGCGCCTCGGCGCCGCCGACCACGGTGCGGGAATGCCGTTCAAAGAGGTCGAAGAAGCGATCTTCGCGCGGCAAAAGCTTGCGGAACCAGCCCAGCATGTCCGATCTCCTCGTATTCCATCCAACCACATAGCGCCGTGTTCGGCCGGGGGAAACAGCCAGCCGGCCCAAAGATGTGGATGCATGGCCAATTGCGGGTAGAGCTTGCGGCGAAAGGCAATTTCTCCGACCTTGCGCGCAACGAACGGACGGATGGTATGATCGACAAGCTCGAATTCTTCATCGCGCTGGCCAAGGAGGAGCATTTCGGCCGGGCGGCGGAAGCGTGCGGCGTCACGCAGCCGACCTTGTCGGCCGGGATCAAGCAGCTGGAGGGCCAGCTCGGCGTCATGCTGGTCAATCGCGGTTCGCGCTTTCAGGGGCTGACGCCGGAAGGCAAGCAGGTGCTGGTGTGGGCGCGTCGCATCGTCGGCGATTCCAGGACCATGCGCGAAGAGATGCGGGCGGCGCGACATGGCCTGTCCGGGCGTATCCGTATTGCCGCCATCCCAACCGCCCTCGCCATGGTGGCGCGGCTTACGACGCCATTTCGCGAGAAGCATCCGGGCGTCACCTTCTCTATCCTGTCGCGCACCTCGATCGAGGTGTTGTCGCTGCTCGGCAATTTCGACGTCGATGCCGGCATCACCTATCTCGACAACGAGCCTCTCGGACGGGTGACCAGCGTGCCGCTCTATGACGAGCGCTACCAGCTGATCACGGCGGTCGGAAATCCCTATTCGGATCGCGACAAAGTGACATGGGCCGAAATCAGCCAGCTGCCGCTCTGCTTGTTGACGCCGGACATGCAGAACCGCCGCATCATCGACCAGCATCTGGCCGAGGCCGGCGTGCAGGTGCGGCCGACACTGGAATCCAACTCGATGATCGTGCTGTTCTCCCACATACGGACAGGCAAATGGTCGTCGATCATGCCGCTCAACCTGGCGGAAACATTCGGTTTTTCCGAACCGATCCGGGCCATTCCGATCGTCGAACCGGATGCCAGCCACACTGTCGGGCTGGTCGCCGCGCCGCGCGAACCGCACACGCCGCTGGTGCAGGCGCTGCTGGACGAGGCGATGGCGCTGGCAGACGATTTCCGCGCCAATCGCTGAGCTAGTCATAACTGGTCAATCGGCGCGATAGAAATTTTCTATCGTGCAACGAAACCGCTTTATTGATTTCAGAGGTTTTCTCTGATTTCTTAAGCACTTAGCGATTAAGCGGCGTAGGCATGTCGTTGTTCCAAAACCGCGTCATGCTTTTGGACGATTATATGCATCGATCGCTACGATAGGGAGGGCGCTGCGTGACGATGCAGCCAGCAAGCACCGAGATACGGTCGCGCACGGCGGCGATCATCCAGCAGTTGAAGGGCCTCGAAGGCCCGCTGCTGCCGATCCTGCACGAGATCCAGGAAGAATTTGGCCACGTGCCGCAGGACGCCGTGCCCGTCATCGCCGATGGGCTGAACCTGTCGAGGGCCGAGGTGCACGGCGTTGTGACCTTCTATCATGATTTCCGTGCCCGGCCGGCCGGCCGGCACGTGCTCAAGCTCTGCCAGGCGGAAGCCTGCCAGTCGATGGGTTCGGATGCGATCGCCGCAAAGGTCAAGCAGTTGCTCGGCATCGATTTCCATGAGACCACCCGCGACGGATCGGTTACGCTTGAGCCTGTCTATTGCCTCGGGCTGTGCGCCTGTTCACCGTCGGCGATGCTGGATGGTGAGGTGATCGGGCGGCTCGATGACGAGAAGATCGAAGAGATCGTCGCGGAGGTACGCTCATGATCCCGCGCATCTACATTCCAGGTGACTCCGGCGCGCTGGCGCTCGGCGCCGAAAAGGTCGCCAAGGCTATTCGTGCGGAACTGGCCGAACGGGGCGTCGAGGCCAAGATCGTCCGCAACGGTTCGCGCGGCGCCTATTTCCTCGAACCGATGGTCGAGGTCGCGACCGAAAAGGGCCGGGTCGCTTACGGGCCGGTCAAGCCCTCGGACGTCAAGAGCCTGTTCGACAGCGGCTTTCTCACCGGCGGGCATCACAAGCGCTGGCTGGGCGCGCCCGACAAAATCCCGTTCCTGGCCAAGCAGACGCGCCTGACGTTCGCGCGTTGCGGCATCAACGACCCGCTATCGCTCGACGCCTACAAGTCACTGGGCGGGCTGAAGGGCCTGCAGAACGCGGTGGCCATGGCGCCGGTCGACATCGTCAAACAGGTCACGGAATCGGGCTTGCGCGGCCGTGGCGGCGCCGGCTTCCCGACCGGCATCAAGTGGAAGACGGTGCTCGATACGGCATCCGATCGTAAATACATCGTGTGCAATGCCGACGAGGGCGACAGCGCTACCTTTGCCGACCGCATGATCATGGAGGGCGACCCCTTCGTGCTCATCGAAGGCATGGCGATTGCCGGCATCGCCACCGGGGCGACCAAGGGGTTCGTCTATATCCGCTCGGAATATCCGCATGCGGTGGCTGTCATGAACAAGGCTGTCGAGGTCGCCCGCAAGGCAGGCGTGCTCGGCGTCAGCGTGCTGGGTTCGCCCAACGCCTTCGACATGGAAATCCGCGTCGGCGCCGGCGCCTATGTCTGCGGCGAGGAAACGTCGCTGCTGAACAGCCTTGAAGGCAAGCGCGGCGTGGTGCGAGCCAAGCCACCGCTGCCGGCAATCCAGGGTCTGTTCGGCAAGCCGACGGTGATCAACAACGTCATCAGCCTAGCCTCCGTGCCCATCATCATGGACAAGGGTGCTGCCTTCTACAAGGATTTCGGCATGGGCCGCTCGCGCGGCACGATCCCGATACAGATCGCCGGCAACGTCAAGTTCGGCGGCCTGTTCGAAGCGGCGTTCGGCATGACGCTGGGCGAGATCGTCGACGATATCGGCGGCGGTACGGCCACTGGTCGCCCGGTGAAGGCGGTGCAGGTCGGCGGCCCGCTCGGCGCCTATTTCCCGCGCGGCCTGTTCGACACGCCGTTCGACTACGAAGAGTTCGCGAAGCGCGACGGACTGATCGGTCATGCCGGCATCACCGTGTTCGACGACACGGCCGACATGCTGAAGCAGGCGCGCTTTGCCATGGAGTTCTGCGCCATCGAAAGCTGCGGCAAGTGCACGCCCTGCCGCATCGGCTCGATACGCGGGGTGGAGACCATCGACCGGCTTGCCGCCGGCATCGAGCCGGAGAAGAACCTGGCACTGGTCACCGATCTCTGCAACACGATGAAGTTCGGATCGCTCTGCGCGCTGGGCGGCTTCACGCCCTATCCGGTGATGAGCTCGATCACCCATTTCCCCGAAGATTTCAAGCCCGCGCCGGCGCGCGTGGCTGCTGAATAGGAGCTGGCAGATGAATATCAAGGCCGACTTCCCGACACTCATCGAAGAACTCGATTACGGAACCCCGGAATCGAAGGCGCAAAAGCAGGTTACGCTGATCGTCGACGGCCGCAGCATCAGCGTGCCGGAGGGTACGTCGATCATGCGCGCGGCGATGGAAGGCGGGGTCGAGATCCCAAAACTCTGCGCTACCGACATGCTGGACTCGTTCGGCTCCTGCCGCGTCTGCCTGGTCGAGATCGACGGGCGCGGCGGCACGCCGGCATCCTGCACGACGCCCGTCGGCGAAGGCATGGTGGTGCGCACGCAATCCGAGCGGCTCGACGCCATCCGCCGCGGTGTCATGGAGCTTTACGTCTCCGACCACCCGACCGGCTGGGACGAGAAGGCCGGCACCGGCGCCAGCGAGTTCGACGTTGTGGCGAAATCGGTCGGCCTGACCGAGAACCGCTTCGGCATCGAGGGCCGCAACCACGTCAAGCAGGAAAACGGCGTCGCGCCCGGCCATGGCTCGCTGGCGGTCGACTACATCGCCCGCGACGAGTCCAACCCATATTTCACCTATGATCCGGCGCAATGTATCGTCTGCTCGCGCTGCGTGCGGGCCTGCGAGGAGGTGCAGGGCACCTTCGCGCTGACGATCGAGGGCCGCGGTTTCGAATCGCGCATGGTCGCCGGCATGCACGAGGATTTCATCGCCTCCGAATGCGTATCCTGCGGCGCCTGCGTGCAGGCCTGTCCGACCGATGCGCTGCGTGAAAAGACCGTGCTTGAGAAAGGCATGCCCGAGCGCTCCGCCGTCACCACCTGCGCCTATTGCGGCGTCGGCTGCTCGTTCAAGGCAGAAGTGAAGGACGACGAAGTCATTCGCATGATGCCCTACAAGGACGGCAAGGCCAACCACGGCCACTCCTGCGTGAAGGGCCGTTTCGCCTATGGCTATGCCACCCACAAGGACCGCATCCTGTCGCCTATGATCCGGGAAAAGGTCAGCGATCCCTGGCGCGAAGTGAGTTGGGAAGAGGCCATCGCCCATACGGCCAAGGAATTCCGCCGTATCCAGTATCAATACGGCCGCACCTCGATCGGCGGCATCACGTCCTCGCGATGCACGAATGAAGAGACCTATCTGGTGCAGAAGCTTGTGCGCCAAGGCTTCCGCAACAACAATGTCGACACCTGCGCCCGCGTCTGCCACTCGCCGACCGGCTACGGCCTCGGCCAGACCTATGGCACCTCGGCCGGCACGCAGGATTTCGATTCCGTCGACTTCACCGATGTCGCCGTCATCATCGGCGCCAATCCGGCTTCCGCGCACCCGGTGTTCGCCTCGCGGCTGAAAAAGCGGCTGCGCCAGGGCGCCAAGCTGATCGTGCTCGATCCGCGCCGCACCGAAATGGTCAAGTCAGCGCATATCGAGGCCGACTATCACCTGCCGCTGAAGCCCGGCACCAACGTGGCGGTGCTGACGGCGCTGGCGCATGTCATCGTTACCGAAGGGCTTTTCGAGGAAGCCTTCATCCGCGATCGCTGCGACTGGGCGGAGTTCCAGGATTGGGCTTCTTTCGTCGCCTTGCCGGAAAACAGCCCCGAAATCGTCGGCAAGCTGTCCGGCGTCGACCCCGAACTGATCCGGGGTGCTGCGCGCCTCTATGCCAAGGGCGGCAATGGCGCGATTTATTATGGCCTTGGCGTCACCGAACACAGCCAGGGTTCGACCACGGTTATGGCTATCGCCAACCTTGCCATGGCGACCGGCAATATCGGCCGTCCCGGCGTCGGCGTGAACCCGCTGCGCGGCCAGAACAACGTGCAGGGTTCCTGCGACATGGGCTCATTCCCGCACGAACTGCCAGGCTACCGCCACATCTCGGGCGAGGCGGTGCGTGACATCTATGAGAGCCTTTGGGGGGTGAAGCTCGACGACGAACCCGGCCTGCGCATCCCCAACATGCTGGATGCCGCCGTCGACGGCTCGTTCAAGGGCATCTACATCCAGGGCGAGGACATTCTGCAGTCGGACCCTGATACCAAGCATGTCGCGGCCGGCCTGGCGGCGATGGAATGCGTGGTCGTGCACGACCTGTTCCTCAACGAGACCGCCAACTACGCGCATGTCTTCCTGCCGGGCTCGACCTTCCTGGAGAAGGACGGCACTTTCACCAATGCCGAGCGCCGCATCAACATGGTGCGCAAGGTTCTGGAGCCGAAGGCGCGCTACGCCGACTGGGAAGCGACACAGGAGCTTGCCCGTGCGATCGGGCTGGACTGGAACTATCAGCATCCCTCCGAGATCATGGACGAGGTTGCAAAAACGACGCCGAGCTTCGCCGGCGTGTCCTTCGAGCTGCTCGACCGTGTCGGATCCGTGCAATGGCCCTGCAACGAGAAGGCGCCGCTCGGCACACCGATCATGCATATGGATGGCTTCGTGCGTGGCAAGGGCAAGTTCATCCGCACTGAATATGTCGCGACCGACGAGCGGACCGGGCCGCGTTTCCCGTTGCTGCTGACCACCGGCCGCATTCTCAGCCAGTACAATGTCGGTGCACAGACAAGGCGCACCGAAAACGTCATGTGGCACTCGGAAGATCGGTTGGAGATCCATCCGCACGACGCCGAGAACCGCGGCCTGCGCGATGGCGACTGGGTGCGGCTGACCAGCCGTTCGGGCGAGACGACGCTGCGTGCGCTGATCACCGACCGGGTGTCGCCGGGCGTGGTCTACACCACCTTCCACCATCCGGACACGCAGGCCAACGTCATCACCACCGACTTCTCCGACTGGGCGACCAACTGCCCGGAGTACAAGGTGACCGCGGTGCAGGTCGGCGCCTCCAACGGGCCTTCGGACTGGCAGCGCGATTATAACGAGCAGGCCGAGCAGAGCCGCCGCATCGCAAAGCTGGAAGCGGCGGAGTAGTCTTGCCACGGCGTTCGACAATAAGAGCTTCAATCTTGACGGTTGGTCGACCCCTACTCCGTCAGGAAGGACGCGAGCTTATGCCGAATGGCGCCTTTCTTCTCCCTCCGGAGGGGGGAGAGGTGGCGCCGCGAAGCGGCGACGGAGTGGGGGAAGCCGGCCCCGCAACACGCAGCCGTCGAAAGTCGCGCACAACCCAAAGAGCAGGCAAACCGGCCTATCTGGCGAGCAGTCGACCCCCACTCCGTCAAGCTTCGCTTGACACCTCTCCCCCGGTCGACGGGGGAGAGGAAAGGCGCGAGCCTCCACAGCTACTGCTAAGGACGGACAGGGCAGAGGGGCGCGCCTCGTGACCCGAAAACGCCAAGCCACCACCCAAATCTCTCGCCTTGCCCACCGCGCCAGCGGCACGACATCGGCCAACCGCATGGTGCCGGAGGAGACGCCGGTGGCGTTCTCCTTTGCCGGCACCACCCATGCGGTGATGATGGCGAGCCCGGCCGATTTCGAGGATTTCGCGCTCGGCTTCTCTCTGACCGAAGGCATCATAGCCTTGCCTGACGAAATCGATGCGATCGAGGTCGAGGACCATGGCGCCGGCATCGATATCCAGATCCGGCTGAAGGACCAGGCCAATACGCGCTTCGAGACGCGGCGCCGGCGCTTGGCCGGGCCGGTTGGCTGCGGGCTGTGCGGCATCGAATCGATTGAGGAAGCGATGCGCTCGGTCGACAAGGTCGGTGCGTCCAAGCTTACGCTTGAAGCCGACGATATCACCCGTTCGGTAAAGCTTTTGTCCAAGGTGCAGCCTCTGCATTCAGAAACCGGCGCCGTGCATGCAGCGGGCTTCTACATTCCCGGCAAAGGCATCGTCATGGCGCGCGAGGATGTCGGCCGGCACAATGCGCTGGACAAACTGGCCGGCGCGCTGGCCAAGGCCGGCATTGACAGTGCATCGGGCGCGGTGGTGGTGACATCACGCGTCTCGGTGGAGATGGTGCAGAAAACGGCGGCGATCGGCTCCGCCTTCATCATCGCCGTGTCGGCGCCGACAGCCCTTGCCATCCGCACCGCCGAAGAGGCCGGCATGACGCTGGTGGCGCTGGTGCGCGGCGACGATTTCGATGTTTTCACCCACCCGGAACGGGTGGTCTTGGGAGTTGCCCAGCATGTCGCATGACGAAGAACACATCACGAGCACCGGGGAAAAGCTGGTGCGCATGGCCAACCAGATCGCCGCCTTCTTCCATTCAAGGCCCCGCGAGGAAGGTGTGGCGGGCGTGGCCGAGCACATCAACAAGTTCTGGGAGCCCAGGATGCGCCGGCAGTTCTTCGAGATGCTGGACAGTGGCGGCGAAGGTTTTGACGAACTCGTCGTCGTGGCCTCGGCCAGGATCAAGCGGCCGAAGACCGAGGAGCAGGCCGATGTGAGCATCGGCTACGTCCAACCCACGGGCGCAGAGAGCGCCGCTCCCCAGAAATAGCCTCCCCCAGAAATGGCGGGCGCACACGGTTCGCCGCGGGCTATATTCCTGTCTTCTAAAGTTTGGCTGCCGCATCCGCCAGGCGTCTGCTATGGTCGGCGATCAGAAATCGTCTGGCCGGGCGGGATAGCAACGTGAGGCCGATCGAGACGCGATATGCCCTCAGCGGCGACGTGCGGATCGCCTATCAGGTGGTCGGCCAGGGATCGTTCGACCTGGTTTTCGTGCCCGGCTTCATCTCCAATCTCGACCTGCATTGGGAAGACGAGGGCTACGCCAGGCTCTTGAAACGGCTCTCGGCGTTCTCGCGGCTGATCCTGTTCGACAAGCGCGGCACCGGCCTGTCCGACCGCGTCGACCCACGCCACCTGCCCAGCCTCGAAACCCGCATGGACGATGTGCGCGCGGTGATGGATGCCACCGGCAGCGGCCGCGCGGCCTTGCTCGGCGCTTCGGAAGGCGCGCCGATGGCAATGTTGTTTGCCGCCACCTATCCGGAACGGACACGAGCGCTGGCGCTCTATGGCGGTTATGCGCATTTCCACAAATGGGTGATGTCGCCGGAGCGCCTCGAGGCCTTCATCGCGACGGCCGGCACGGAATGGGGCACGGGCGCCACACTGCCCAACTTCGCTCCCGGCCGGGTAGATGATGCGCATTTCACCCAGTGGTGGGCCCGCTTCGAGCGGCTGTCGGCCAGTCCGACGGCAGCGGCAGCCCTTGCCCGGATGAATGCCGGAATCGATGTGCGCGGCGTGCTTTCGGCGATCGGCGCACCGACACTGCTCATTCATCGCCGCAACGACGCGCGGGTCGACCCGGACGCCAGCCGCTTCCTGGCGAAAGAGATCGCCAATGCGCGATTGGTCGAGGTCCCCGGGCGCGACCACCCGATCTGGACCGGCGATGTCGACCGGGTGGCGGACCTGATCGAGGAATTCCTGACCGGCGAGCGTGCCGTGGCCGAAGCGGAGCGCGTGCTTGCCGCTCTTCTGGCGACACGCATCTACGACACGGCGCGGGTTGGCGACCGCATGTGGAGCGAACGTAGCGAGCGCTTCCAGGAGAGCTGGCGGCAGCTGGTCGGCCGTCATGGCGGACGCGTCGCCGGCATCCATGGCGAATTGATGATCTCGCGCTTCGACGGGCCGGCGCGGGCCATACGCTGCGCGGCGGCACTGCGCGATGCGGCGCAACATATGGGCATTGCAAGCGCCCAGGGCGCCCATGTCGGTGAGGTCGAAATGCGCGGGCCGCCGGTGGGGCTGATGGCACGGGTGACGATGCAGATCGCCGCCCATGCCGGGCGCGGCGATATTCTGGCGTCGCGGCTGGCCGCCGATCTGGCGGCGGGGTCCGGCCTGCATTTCATCGATGCCGGGCGTGTCACGGTGGATGAGCTGGACGAGCCGCTGGCGCTGGTCCAGGCAACGTCGGAACAGCACCTGGAGCCGGCCTGCCGCCCCAAGGCGAAACCCGCCGAGCCGGCTCAACTGACGGCGCGCGAAAGCGAGGTGGTGATCCTGATCGCCGACGGCAAGAGCAATGCCGCGATCGCCGCCGAGCTGAGGCTCAGCGAGCATACGGTCAAGCGTCATGTCGCCAACATATTGCTGAAGCTCGATTTGCCGTCACGGGCGGCGGCAGCGGCATTTTCCGCCAGGCAGGCTGGCCCGGACGGGCCATAGGGACCATGGCGCTTTCGGGCGAAGCGGCCAGGTGGGGTCGAGGCGTACCAATTCTCTCCATGCAGGCCAGGCGGATGTCGCCGGGAAAGGCACTGCGGATGGAGGATGCAATGCTGAAGTCAAACAGGTCGATCAAATCGCTGGTGATAGCGGCAGGCGTTGGCGCGCTGTTCACGATCGCTCCCGCCAGAGCCGAGGATGCCTCGGCGGCCGCCGCCTACAAGGACATCGAGGCGACGCTCGGCTCAGTGCCGGACATGTTCAAGACGCTGCCCGATGTCGCGGTTGCCGGCGCCTGGGCCGAGATCAAGGGTGTGCAGCTCAACCCCAAGACCGCGCTCGACGGCAAGACCAAGGAACTGCTGGGGCTGGCCGTCGCCTCGCAGATCCCCTGCCAGTACTGCATTTATTTCCACACCGAGGCCGCCAAGCTCAATGGCGCGACCGATGAGGAGATCAAGGAGGCGATCGCGATGGCGGCCATCGTGCGCCACTGGTCGACGATGCTCAACGGCAGCCAGGTCGATTTCGCGACCTTCAAACAACAGACCGACGGCGTGTTCGCAGCCGTCAAAGCCAAGTCGCAGTGAAAGAAACTGCCGGGCGGTGCGCCGGGCATTGCTTGTGATCATTCAACCGCCCGATCAACGGGCCATGGAGGAGAAGATGCTGACCAAGACGCAGAGCGTGGACGGCGCGGCGATCAAGAAAGCGATCGAAGGACGGGACGGCAGGATGCTCGCTAGCTTCTATGCCGACGACGCACTGGTGCGGGTGATCGACCGCAACAATCCGCCGAGCAAGCCGCGCGAGATCCGCGGCCGGGCGGCGATCAGCACCTTCTGGGACGACATCTGCAGCCGGGCGATGACCCACAAGGTCGACACCACCATCGCCGATGGCGACAATCTCGCCTTCACCCAGGCCTGCGCCTATCCGGACGGAACGAAAGTGTTCTGCGCGGCGATGCTGGAGCTGAAGAATGGGCGGATCGCACGACAGACCGTCGTGCAGGCCTGGGACGAGTAGTTCCACCGCGGAAAGATCAACCGCGGTTTGGGCCGCAAAACTGGAGGAGACAAAAATGTTCAGCGCCAGATGGCAGATCGACGCCAAGTTCGGGCACAAGCAGACCGTGCTCGACCTGTTGAAGAAATGGGAACGCGAGATCGGCTCTCAGGTCGGCATTGCCGATCTCGAGTTCCAGATCATGACCGGTTCGGTCGGAGCTCGGGAAGCGACGGTCGAATCGCATCATCAGGTCGAAAGCCTTGCCCAGCTGGAGGGATTCTTCGCCAGGATCGGCAAGATCGACGCGCACGCCAAATGGGGCAAGGAGATGGAGCCCTACGTCGTTTCAGGCACCAGCCTTTGGAACATCTACCGCATCGTGGAGTAGCCGTGCAGGTGCAGCAGTTTTCGGCCATCAGTTGCGGCGGCCGAAACTCGTCCGCTGCCCGGAAAACCGCCCTTCCCTGGCCGATCCGGCAGCCGCGACACGTGCCGGCTGATTGGGCAATGTGGCCTGCTTGGCCAGGGCCGCCGCTATCAAGGCGTCGGCCTGGCGCGCGCGCTGGTCCGCGCCGGCATCTCCGGCAGGGTTGCCCGCCACGGCGGAGGTCGACATCCGCCGGCGGGGTTTGAAAGCAAGATAGAGAAGCAACGCGCCGAGCAGTCCAGCGCCAATGACGATCGTCAAACGCGTGCCGGTCATGCCGGTGCGTTCGATCTGGGTGGGGTTGGCGGGGTTCTGGACGACGGTGAGCTTGTCGCCGACCTGCGGTTCGCGGGCACCGTTCTTGTTCAGCTCCATCGTGGCCTCGACGGCGTCGGCGCCGGTGCCGACGCGCAAGGTGCCGGTGAATTTCTGGGTCACCTTCCACTCTTTGTCAGCATGAACCGTCTTGAACGCATCCACCAGTTCGCACGGGATCGTGGCGGTGCTGACGGTCTTGTAGACAATCTTGTGGGCGGTCGATTCCATGTCGCATTCGACATTGACCGCGAGGATTTCAGCAGGCGCCTCGGGCCAGCCGCTCTTCTTGATCATGTCCTTGCCGCCGAACACAGCGATCAGCAGACAGAAGCCGCCAATGAGTACCAGCTTGATCTTGGTCGTGTTCATGCGCAAACCCCTCGCCGCGCGGTTTCCCGGCAAGAGGCTGCTCGTTCAGGTTGAATATTCAGTAAATCGTGAACTCCCGCCGTACCGCAAAAGTAACTCTCGCTTAATGTACAGAAAACGGGTTGGCGAATATTTTAGAGATAGTGGCGGCCTCTACCCATGCGCCACCATCACATGACGAACGGCGGTATAATCCTCCAGCGCATAGAGAGACATGTCCTTGCCATAGCCAGACTGCTTCAGCCCGCCATGCGGCATCTCGTTGGTCAGCATGAAATGGGTGTTGATCCAGGTGCAGCCATATTGCAGACGGGCGGCCGTCGCCATGGCGCGCGAGACGTTCTTGGTCCACACCGAGGATGCCAGGCCGTAGTCGCTGTCATTGGCCCAGTTCACGGCTTCATCGACTTCGGAGAAGCGGGTGATGGAGACGACCGGACCGAACACTTCGCGGCGCACGATCTCGTCTTCCTGCAGCGCGCCGGCAACCACCGTCGGCTGGTAATAGAAGCCGGAGCCTTCGCCCGGCCTGCCGCCGGTGGTGATCTCGATGTGCTTCAGTTCCGAAGCGCGCTCGACGAAGCTCGAGACGCGATCGCGCTGGCGGCGCGAGATCAGCGGCCCGATCTCATTTTCGGTGTCGTCGGGCTGGTTGTATTTGATGGTCGAGACGGCAGAAGAGAGATCGGCGACGAGCTTGTCGTAGATCTTCTTGCCGGCATAGATGCGGCAAGCGGCTGTACAATCCTGCCCGGCATTGTAGTAGCCGAAAGCGCGCAGGCCGTTGACCACGGCGCCGAGGTCGGCGTCGTCGAAAACGATGACCGGCGCCTTGCCGCCGAGTTCCAGATGCGTGCGCTTGACCGACTTGGCGGCGGCCTGCAGCACCTTCTTGCCCGTGGCGACGTCGCCGGTGATCGAAATCATGTTGACCTTGGCGTGATTAATCAGCGTGTTGCCGACGCTGTCGCCGCGGCCGAGCACGACATTGACGACGCCCTCGGGCAGCACCTCGGCCAGGATCCTGGCCAGCTTCAGCGCCGTCAGCGGCGTCTGCTCCGACGGCTTGAAGACGACGGTGTTGCCGCCGGCAATGGCCGGCGCCAGCTTCCAGGCCATCATCATCAGTGGATAGTTCCACGGCGCGATGGAAGCGACGATGCCGATCGGGTCGCGCCGCACCATCGAGGTGTGGCCGGGCAGATATTCGCCGGCGACCACGCCCGGCATCGAACGTACCGCGCCGGCAAAGAAGCGATAGCAGTCGACGATCGCCGGGATTTCGTCATTGAGCACGGCGTTGATCGGCTTGCCGCAATTCAGCGCCTCGAGCGCCGCGAACTCCCGCGCGTTGGCCTCGATGCGGTCGGCGATCTTGAGGAGATAGCCGGAGCGCTGCGCCGGCGTTGTGCGTGACCACAAGACGAACGCTCGCCCGGCGGCAGTAACAGCCGCCTCGATCTGCGCCTGGCTGGCTTCAGGCAGGTTGAGAATGGTCGCCCCGGTCTTTGGATTCAGAATCGGCTCCTCGGTGTCGGTGCCGTTCTCGAACTTCGAGCCGATCAGCATCTGGGTGTCCATGCGGGTTCTCCTTGGTCAGGAGCGAGTAGCGAATAGCGAGTAGCGAATAGGGCTGGTCGTGCAATCTCCCTATTCGCTATTCGCTACTCCCTATTCGCTGTTCTTCATTTGCCCGAACCGGCGATCTGGTCGCCGTCGCGGGTCAGGTAATAGGCGGCAAGGATGGGCAGCAGCGTCACCAGCACCACGACCATGGCGACGACATTGGTGACCGGACGCTGGCGTGGGCGGATCAGCTCTTCCAGCATCCAGATCGGCACGGTCTGCTGCTGGCCGGCGGTGAAGGTGGTGACGATGACCTCGTCGAAGGAGAGCGCGAAGGCGAGCATCCCCCCGGCAAGCAGAGCGGTGGCGATGTTGGGCAGCACGACGTGCCGGAAGGTCTGGAAGCCGTCGGCGCCGAGATCCATCGAGGCCTCGATCATTGAGCCGGAAGTGCGGCGGAAACGGGCGACCGCATTGTTGTAGACGACGACAACGCAGAAGGTGGCGTGGCCGAGCACGATCGTCCAGAACGAGAACGGGATGTCGGCTAGCGAGAAGGCCGAGCGCAACGCGATGCCGGTGATGATGCCGGGCAGCGCGATCGGCAGGATGACGAGCAGCGAGATCGTCTCGCGGCCGAAGAATTTCGTCCGTGACACGGCGGCGGCGCACAGCGTGCCCAGTATCAAGGCAATCGCGGTCGAGATGGCGGCGACACGGACCGAAAGCGACAGCGCCTGCCAGACATCCGGCCGGTTCCAGGTGACGGCGAACCATTGTGTGGTCAGCCCCGGCGGCGGCCAGACGAAGCTCTTCTCTTCCGTGGTGAAGGCGTAGACGAAGATCAACAAGATCGGCAGATGCAGGAACAGCAGGCCGCAGGCGGCAGCGATCTTGAGGCCGAGCGGAGCGGATTGCGAACCGTCAGAGCGCATCGAAGGCCCCCATGCGCTTGGCGCCCCAGAGATAGAAACCCATGATGACGATGGGCACGACGGTGAAGGCTGCGGCGAGCGGGATGTTGCCGGCTGTGCCTTGCTGCGAATAGACGGCCTGCCCGATGAACAGCCGCGATGTGCCGATGATCTGTGGGATGATGTAGTCGCCCAGCGTCAGCGAGAAGGTGAAGATCGAGCCGGCGACGATGCCGGGCAGCGCCAGCGGGAACAGCACGTTGCGGAAGGTCTGGCCCGGCGATGCGCCGAGATCGGAGGACGCCTCGACCAGATTGCCGGGCACGCGCTCCAATGCCGCCTGCACCGGCAGGATCATGAACGGCAGCCAGACATAGACGAAAGCGATGAAGGTGCCGGTGGCGGAGACCGACAAAGAGTTGCCGCCGACGACCGGCAGCGACAGCCAGCCATCGAGCACCCAGAGCAGATGCAATTTGGCGAGCAGCCAGGTCAAAATGCCTTCCTTGGCGAGGATCAGCTTCCAGGCGTAGATCTTGACGAGGTAACTCGACCATAGCGGCAGCATGATTCCGAGATAGAACAGCGCCTTCCAGCGGCCGCGGGCATAGCGCGCCGCATAATAGGCGATCGGGAAGGCGATGACGGCCGAGGCCAGCGTGACCAGCACCGCCATCGTCACCGTGCGCAGGATGATGTCGAGATTGGCGGGCTGGAACAGGTCGCCATAGGTCTTCAGCGTGAATTCGTGGTTGATGAGGCCGGAGAACTCGTCGATCGAGAAAAAGCTCTGCGCCAAGAGCGCGAACAGCGAACCGATATAGACGACGCCCAACCACAGCACCGGCGGCGCCAGCATGAGGAACAGCAGCAGTTGCGGCTTGCGCCAGAAAAGGTCCGACAGTGCGCCGCGCATGCCACCGCTGCCGGGCAGGATGGCGGGGGCGGAGGTTGAGTTGAGCGCGGCGATGGTCATGGGGCGACCGCGTGCTGAAGGAACCCTGAGAAGCCGCGTTCCTTCACACCCCCCTCTGTCCTGCCGGACATCTCCCCCTCAAGGGGGGAGATCAGCAGTTTCGCTGCCTCGCCAAATCCCCAACGTTGAAGATTGGCGAAACCGGGAGGAACAGCCAATCTCCCCGCTTGAGGGGGAGATGTCCGGCAGGACAGAGGGGGGTGCTTGGCGCAAACCTCAATCATGCCGGCTCGTCCATCAAATGCAAATGCTCGCGGTTGAACGTCAGCACCACCGCTTCGCCTTCCGCCGGCAGCTTTGTCCCGGCCGGCACGATGGCGTGCAGCCTCAACCCGTCGGCGTCGAGCGCCAGCTTGGTCGTAGCGCCGAGATAGTTGGTTCCGACCAGGCGCGCGGCAACGCCCTCGCCTTTGGCGGCGCGGCCGATGCGGATGGATTCGGGACGCAGGCTGCCCCAGCGGTGCTGGCCGGAATAGCGCTGGACGAAGTCCGGCGGCAGTACGTTGGAGGAGCCGACGAAATCGGCGACGAAGCGTGTCCTGGGCCGCTGGTAGATGTCTTCCGGCGTGCCGATCTGCATGATCTTGCCGTCATTGAAGACGGCGACGCGGTCGGCCATCGACAGCGCTTCGCCCTGGTCGTGGGTGACGAAGACGAAGGTGATGCCGAGCGCCTTCTGCAGCGACTTCAGCTCTTCCTGCATGTTCTCGCGCAGTTTGAGATCGAGCGCGCCGAGCGGCTCGTCGAGCAGAAGCACCTTGGGCTGGTTGACCAGCGCACGGGCCAGCGCCACGCGCTGGCGTTGGCCGCCGGAGAGCTGGCCGGGACGGCGGGCGCCATAGCCGGGAAGCCGCACCAGTGACAATGCCTCTTCCGCCGCCTTCTGCCGCTGCGGCTTGGCGATGCCCTTGACCATCAGCCCGTAGGCGACATTGTCCAGCACGTTCAAATGCGGGAACAGCGCGTAGTCCTGGAACACCGTGTTGACGTTGCGGCGATAGGGCGGCACGCCCTCGGCGCGGTCGCCGAAGATCGAGATCGAGCCCGAGGTCGGCTGCTCGAAGCCGGCGATGAGGCGCAGGCAGGTCGTCTTGCCGGACCCCGACGGACCGAGCATGGCGAAGAACTCGCCCGGCACGATATCGAGATCGACCGCATCGACGGCGCGCACGCTGCCGAAATGGCGAGAGACTTTCTGGAAGGAAACGGCCGATGTCATGGGCTGTCCGTCTGTTGCCGGTTTGTGTTCGTCGAAATAGCTCTTGCCGCCACCAATCAGGCCAGCGGGCACGGCACTTCACCTCCCCCTCGATGGGGGAGGTCGCGGCGAAGCCGCGGGTGGGGTGACTAGCACCGGACGTCAGCGTTGCCCCCACCCCGACGCTGCGCGTCGACCCTCCCCACAAGGGGGAGGGTTAAGGGAGCTCACCGCCCGCCGATGACGCCGATATAGTCGGACACCCAGCGGTAGTAGGGCACGCAGTGGTCGTTCTGGGTGGCGCACTTCGAGACCGGCGTCTTCCAGAACTTGATCTTGTCGAAGTTCTCGTAGCCGTTGGTCTTGCAGCCTTCCTCGCCGAGCAGCTCGTTGGCCTTGCAGGCAGCGGGCACCACGGGGAGCGAGCCGAACCAGGCCGAGACATCGCCTTGCACCTTGGGCGACAGCGAATGCTCAAGCCACATATAGGCGCAGTTGGGATGCGCGGCGTCGGCCTCCATCATGGTGGTGTCGGCCCAGCCGGTGACGCCTTCTTCCGGCACGGTCGAGGCGACCGGCTTCTTGGCGGCAACCAGCGTGTTGACCTGGTAAGGCCACGAACCGGAAGCGACGACGCCTTCGTTCTGGAAGTCGTCGACCTGGATGGCGGCGTCATGCCAGTAGCGGCCGACCAGCGTCCGCTGAACACGCAGCAGCTCGAGCGCTGCCTTGTACTGGTCTTCGTTCAGTTCGTACGGGTCCTTGATGCCGAGTTCCGGCTTGTGGAACATCAAATAGTTGGCGGCGTCGGCGATGTGGATCGGGCCGTCATAGGCCTGGACGCGGCCCTTGTTGGACTTGCCGTCCGGCAGGTTCATTTCCTCGAAGACGACGTTCCAGCTCTTGGGCGCTTCCTTGAAGACATCGGTGTTGTACATCAGGATGTTCGGGCCCCACTGATAGGGAACGCCGTAATGCACCTTGTCGACGGTGAACCAGGGCGCATCCTTCAGACGGTCGTCTACCGCCTTCCAGCTCGGGATGAGATCGGTGTTGATCGGCTGCACGCGCTTGCCGGCGACGAGGCGCAGCGAGGCATCACCCGAAGCGGTGACCAGATCGAAGCCGCCCTCATTCATGAGCGAGACCATCTCGTCGGAGGTGTTGGCGGTCTTGACGTTGACCTTGCAGCCGCTCTCCTTCTCGAAGGAGGTCACCCAGTCATAGCCCTTGTCGGTTTCGCCGCGCTCGATGTAGCCCGGCCAGGCAACGATGCTGACCTCGCCTTCGCCCTTGCCGAGCTCCTTGACCTGGGCGACAGCCTGACCGGAAAAGGTTAGCGCGACCGTCAAGGCGGTGCACGTCTTCAGAAATGAGTACATCGTCAATCTCCCATTTGGCGCCTGACTGCGAAGCGAGTCGCCGCCGCGGTCAGCCGCAGGCTGAAAAGCGTCAGTTCATCCGATGGCACGTTGCCGCTCTGATGGCGGCTTTCGTCCCTGACATGAAAAGTGCTCGGAAAATTCCGGTTTCGCAAATTCATTTATCAGAAACGCGATATCGGTTTTTCCGATAGATAACCACGTACCCTATCAACGCTGCTGGCGTACCATACGCTGCGACTGGGCAAGGCCGATGAAGTCGCGCGACGCCTGCGGCAGACCGGAGCCGCGGCGCCAGACCATGCCGACCTGGACGACCGGCAGGGAACCCGAAATGTCGCGCGATTCGATGCGGTCGCCTTCCAGCGACCACGGCCGGTAGACTAGGTCGGGCAGCAACGCCACGCCCGCACCTGTGGCGACGAGGCTGCGAACGGCTTCGACCGAGCGGGTGCGAAAGGCGACATGCGGCCTGGCGCCGATCGCCGCCAGAAGCTTGCCGGTGTTCTCCTCGATCTCGTCGACGGTCAGCATGATCAGCGGCTCGCCGGCAATGTCGCCTATGCCGATAATGTCGGCGCTGGCCAGCTTGTGGCCGAGCGGGACCCACAGCCGGTAGGCCGAGACCTCGAGGATTTCCGACTGCAGCGCGGTGCGGTCGCGCAAATTGGAGGTGACCATGACGGCAATGTCGAGCTTGCCGCCGATCAGCAGATGTTCGAGATAGTCCCCATTGTCCTCGATGGCCGAGACATCGACGCCGGGATAGGCGCGGCGGTAGCGCGCCAGCAGATCGGACAGCACATAGCCGGCGACCAGCGAGGTGACGCCGAGCTGCAGGCGCCCGCCGGCCACCACCTGGTCGTCGGAGAAAGCGCGGCGCGCATCGGAGACGTCGGCCAGGATCTTGGTCGCATGGCGCAGGAACTGGTGGCCTTTGTGAGTAATGTTGAGGCCACGTGGATGGCGCTCGAACAATTCGACGCCGAGATCGCTCTCCAGCTCCTTGATCGCCTCGGTGACCGAGGATTGCGAGATGGAGAGGTTTTGTGCGGCGCCCGACACCGTGCCTTGCTCGGCGACGGCAATGAAGAACTGCAGCTGGCGGATGGTGAAAGCCATGGCCGGACTAAACACCGGCGCGCCGGGGAAGGAAAGCCGAAGGCGGAGCTTATACCCATACGGCTTCAGGCGCCTCCTGGTCAGCCGAACCCGAGGCGCCGCCGGCAGGCAGGACCGTAGCGAAGCGCGAGCATGAACGCCGTCTCCAGCGCCAAAACGATGACGATGATGCGAAAGCCGATGGCATAGGAATCCCGGCCGCTGCCGCGCATAAGGTAGCCGGTGACGAGGAAGCCGGTGTTCCACAAAGTGGCGCCGAGCAGCGTCGCCGCCGCGAAGGGCAAGAGTGGAAGACGGAGCGCGCCGGCCGCGATCGGCAGATAGTTGCGAACCGTCGGGATGAACTGCGCCAGCAAGGAGACCCGGACATGATGGCGGCGATAGGCCTGACCAAGCTTGCTGTAGGTCGCATAGCGCAAGCAGACATATTTGCCGAAACGCTCGACCAGCCTGTCGGCACGATCCAAGCCAATCCGACGACCCAAACTATACCAGACAAGGCAGCCTGTGATGGCGGACAGCGTCGTCACCAGGAGCAGGATCGCCAGCGCCGGGAGATCGGGGGCTGCCGTCATGCCGAGGAACAGCAGCAGCACATGCGAGGGCGGCAGCGGCAGGATCTTTTCGGTGAAGGCGAGGCAGCCGACGCCGAGCAGGCCGAAGCCCAGGATCGCCGACAGTGGATCAGTCATGCGAAGCGCCAGTCATAGGTTTTGAGGTTCTTGATCCTGGACACCTTGTACACCGTCATACACCGTCGCCAGCGGAAAGTTGCGGAATGTCCGGCCAAGCCGGGTCCGCTTCCAGGTCGGAGCGCGCAAGCGTCCAGGCCATGAGGAAAGACAAGGCATCGTTTGCAGCATGGTGGCCTCATTGCTGATGCGGGCGATTCGCCCGGCCCGCATTTCGACGAGGCGCTGTTTGCGGCTGCCAAGTTGCGTGGACATTGCGAAGAGCGGATGATTGAAAAACAATTTTTCACCAGAACGACATCTTCTGCGGCCGGCGACGCGGCGCGCATGATGCACAACATCGCCTTCGTGGTATCGGGTGGCGGCATGGCCGGGATCGCGGCGCGCCAGTCGCTGGTGTTTGGCTAGGCGGCAGCAATGCTAAGGCGCGCTCCAGCCTCGGCAAGTGCCGAGGCAATGTCGCGCGGCGGCGGCTGGTCGGTGGCGAGTTCGGAAAACCCGTCGAAGCCGCAGACCTGGACCAGCCCCTGGCGGCCGAATTTGGTATGATCGGTAACGACCAGCGAGCGCTGGCCGCGCGACAGCACCATGCGGGCGAACTCCGCCTCTTCCAGATCGTAGTCGGCAAGGCCTGCGGCGGCATCGACGGCGCCTATCGAAATCACCGCGTGGCTGACCGAGAAGCGGCTGACGAAATCGATCGCCGAGGCGCCGAAGGCGGCCCCGGAATCGCTGCGCAATTCGCCCCCGGCCATATAGACCTTGTTGCCGTTGACGGTGGCCAGCGTGCGGGCGATATCGGACGAGTTGGTGACCACCGTCAGCCGCCGGTGGCCGAGCAGTTCGCGGGCCAGGAACGAGGTCGTGGTGCCGGTGTCCAGCATGACCGATTCACCGTCGCGAATGGTGGCAGCGACCATGCGGGCGATCAGCCGCTTGGCCTCGGCGTTGTCGCGCATGCGCCGCTCGAACGGCGCTTCGCCCGCCATCGACGGCAGGCCGATAGCGCCATGCATCTTCAAGACGGATCCGTTGCCGGTCAGTGGCTTGACATCCCGGCGCACCGTTTCAAGCGAAACCCCCAGCCGGTCGGCGAGGCTGGCAATGGTGACGGTGCCCTCTTCCTTGAGGAGGCGGAGGATTTCGCCATGCCGTTTCGAATGGATCATGTGGCTTCCTGATTTGCGGCCTGCCCGGTTTTAGGGCAATGCAGACGTTTTTAAAGGAATTGCTCGTGGTTTCGGGCAAAACACCCAAAAAAAGTCACAACATTTCATTGACAGATAAGCAGCACTAGCGTGACATTGATGGCGTGACAGGGCTTCGGAACTGCCACGGGAGGGTGATGGCAGAGCCGCATTTCACGGACCCGACCGTCTGGCCAGACCGTCTGGGATTGAACTGGCACAAAGTTTTTCAAATCCGCGGGGGCGGAGACCGGGTATCAAAACCTGGCCAGAGGGGCTCGTCGGTGCGGTGCGGGATAGGAGTTCCTGTGTCCCGCACCGACGAGATTTTTGCGCTTCCCCGAACCCTCGTTGCGCGGCGCTTGGCGCCTATCGAAGCTCCGCAAAAGTCAGGGATGGCCCCGTGACTGCTGAAGACCGCATCCGGGCCTTGCCTTGCTGGAATGGCAGCATCGACATTGCGCCGCTGCCGGGCGGCCTCAGCAACGCCAACTATCTGGTCAAGGACGCGGCCGGGCGGCATGTCGTGCGCTTCGGCCAGGACTATCCATTTCACCACGTCTTTCGCGACCGCGAGGTGATGACGGCCCGTGCGGCGCACGCCGCAGGCTTCGCGCCGGCGGTCCGCCATTCCGAACCCGGCATCATGGTCACGGAATTTCTCGGCGCGAAAACCTATGTTGCCGAGGACGTGCGCGCCAATATCGGCCGCGTCGCAGCCCTTATGCGCGGGTTCCATCGCGAGATGCCCAATCACATCTCCGGCGCCGGCTTCATGTTCTGGGTCTTCCATGTCATCCGCGACTATGCGCGAACGCTGAGCGAAGGCGGCAGCCGCAAGCGCGACGAGCTGCCCAGGCTGCTGGCTCTGGCCGACGAGTTGGAGCGGGCCCAGAAACTGCTGCCGATCGTCTTCGGCCACAATGATCTTTTGCCGGCAAATATTCTCGACGATGGCGACAGGTTGTGGCTCATCGATTTCGAATATGCCGGTTTCAACACCGCGATGTTCGATCTTGCCGGCGTTGCCTCCAACGCCGAGATGAGCGACGCGGAGTCCTTCACTTTCCTCACGGCGTATTTCATGCGCGAGCCGGATGAGGCGATCCGCCGCTCGCACGCGGCCATGCAATGCGCCTCGCTGCTGCGCGAGGCGATGTGGAGCATGGTTTCCGAACTTTACCTCGACGCGCCCGGCATCGACTACGTCGCCTACACCGCGGAGAACCTGACGCGGCTTGACGCGGCGCTGGACAATTACCGCACGAAATACGGGACACAGTCATGAGCTTGCCCACACATGCCGGCATCGTCGTCATCGGCGGCGGCATTATCGGCTGTTCGACGGCCTACCACCTGGCGCGCGACCACAAGGCCGATGTCGTGCTGCTGGAACAGGGCAAGCTAACCTCGGGTTCGACCTGGCACGCGGCCGGGCTGGTCGGCCAGCTGCGCTCGTCCGCCTCGATCACCCGCGTGCTCAAATATTCGGTCGAGCTCTACAAGGGGCTGGAAGCCGAAACCGGGCTCGCTACCGGCTGGAAGATGACCGGGTGCCTCAGGCTTGCGACCAATGCCGACCGCTGGACCGAATATAAACGGCTGGCGACGACGGCCAGGAGCTTCGGCATGGACATGCAGTTGCTGTCGCCGGGGGAGGTCAAAAAGATGTGGCCGCTGCTGGAGACCGGCGACCTCGTCGGCGCCTCCTGGCTGCCGACCGATGGGCAGGCCAGCCCCTCCGACATCACGCAGTCGCTGGCCAAGGGCGCGCGCATGCATGGCGCCAAGCTGTTCGAGGACGTCCGCGTTACCGGCTTTGACATGACGGACGGGCACATCACCGCGGTGAAGACCAACAAGGGCGACATTGCTTGCGACAAGGTGGTGAACTGCGCCGGGCAATGGTCACGCCAGGTCGGCGCGATGGCCGGCATTTGCGTGCCGCTGCAACCGGTCAAGCACCAGTACATCATCACCGAGAAGATCGACGGGCTGGCGACCGACGCGCCGACAATCCGCGATCCCGACCGCCGCACCTATTTCAAGGAAGAGGTCGGCGGGCTGGTGATGGGCGGCTATGAGCCGAACCCGCAGGCCTGGACGACCGGCCTGCCGGGCGGCGATGTCCCCGTTGACTGGGAGTTCCGGCTGTTCGACGACGACTACGATCATTTCGAGCAGCATATGAGCCAGGCGATCGCGCGCGTGCCGGCGCTGGAGACGGTCGGCGTCAAGCAGATGATCAACGGGCCGGAGAGTTTTACGCCGGACGGCAATTTCATCCTCGGTGTCGCGCCCGAATGCGCCAACATGTTCGTCGGCGCCGGCTTCAACGCCTTCGGCATCGCTTCCGGCGGCGGCGCCGGCTGGGTGCTGGCGCAATGGGTTGTCGATGGTGAAGCGCCGCTCGACCTTTGGGTGGTCGACATCAGGCGCTTTTCCGGCCTGCATCGCGATCGGCAATGGGTCAGCGATCGCACGCTGGAAGCCTATGGCAAGCATTACACGATCGGCTTTCCACATGAGGAGTATTTGTCGGGCCGGCCGCGCATCGTCTCGCCGCTCTATGACCGGCTGAAAGAGCACCGCGCGGTGTTCGGCTCCAAGCTCGGCTGGGAACGGCCGAACTGGTTCGCACCGCAGGGCACCAAGCCCGAAGACGTCTATTCGATGGGCCGGCAGAACTGGTTCTCAGCCGTCGGCGACGAGCACCGGCATGTGCGCGAAAAGGTCGGCATCTTCGACCAGTCGTCCTTCGCCAAATACGAAATGACGGGTTCGGATGCGGCTAAGGCGCTGGACTGGATCTGCGCCAACGATGTCGCCAAGCCGGTGGGACGGCTGACCTACACGCAGCTTCTCAACACGCGCGGCGGCATCGAGGCCGATTTGACGGTGGCCAGGCTCGCCGAAGACAAATTCTACATCGTCACCGGCACCGGCTTCCGCACGCATGATCTCTCCTGGATCGGCGACCATGTCGGCAAGGGCCTCGACGTGACGTTGAAAGATGTCACCGAGGATTTCGGCACGCTGTCGCTGATGGGACCGCGCGCCCGCGATGTGCTTTCGGCCGTCACCGACGCGGATGTCTCAAATGCCGCCTTCCCATTCGGCCATGTCAGCGAGATCGCTATTGCCGGTCACACGGTGCGGGCGCTGCGCGTCACCTATGTCGGCGAGCTCGGCTGGGAATTGCATGTGCCAATCGCCGCCACCGGCGAAATCTTCGACACGCTGATGGCGGCAGGCAAGCCGCACGGCATCCGGCCGATCGGCTATCGGGCGCTGGAATCACTTCGGCTGGAGAAAGGCTACCGCGCCTGGGGCTCCGACATCACCCCCAACGACACGCCTCAGGAGGCCGGCCTCGGCTGGGCGGTGAAGCTGAGGAAGAACACCGATTTCGTCGGCCGGCGGGCGCTCGAAAAGATCAGCGGCGCCGACCTGAAGAAACGCTTTGCCGGCTTCACGGTCGACGATCCCGATATCGTGCTGGTCGGGCGCGAGACGATTTTGCGCAATGGCGAACCGGTCGGCTATCTCACCAGCGGCGGTTATGGCTACACGCTGGCTAAGAACATCGGCTATGGCTATGTCCGCAACGCCGATGGCGTCAGCGACGATTTTCTCAGCTCAGGCGACTATGAGCTGGTGGTGGCGATGGAACGGACGCCGGCCAAGATCCATCTCGAGCCGATGTACGATCCGGCGATGAGCAAGATCAAAGCGTAGACGAAACCTGGATTAGCTCACACGAAGCACGAGGCCGCGGCTGGGCACGGTATCCGACTCGCCCGGCATCGAGACATAGGGCGCCGTCTCCTCGGCGCGGACAACCCTGCCCTCAGCCTCGAGCGCAGCGATGCGTTCGGCGAAGCCGGCGTTCCACAGCGTGTTCTTGACCGTCAGCACGATGATGCCGTCCGGCCGGCAGATGCGGATCAGTTCGTCCAGTCCCTCGGCGCCGACATGCCCGGAGGTGAAAACGCCGGCCGAGACGATGCCGGCATAGGCATTGTCGGCAAAGGGGAGCGGCCCGCCGAGCGCCAGGCAATGCAGTGCCGAATAGACGCCCTTTGCCGCCGCCTTGGCCAGCATGCCTTGCGAAATATCGAGCGCTTCGACCTGGGGATAGCCGGTAATGGCCAGCCACTCGCTGATCAGCCCGGTGCCGGCCCCGGCGTCGAGAAGCGGGGCCGCGCCGCGCGGCAGATGCCGTGCGAGCAGGGCCAGGCAGATCGTCGGATGGCAGTAGCCGGCGGCCGACATATCGGCATCGTAGGTTTCCGACCAATTGTCATAGATCGCGGCGACGTCCTCGGGCCGTTGCGCTGAATAGGCGGCGCCAAGCCCGCCATGATCCTTGTTGCCCGCCATGGCTGTTTCTCCGCCAGCTCGCTGCTCACCCTCGATCGGGATGATAGCCAAACGGCGAAAACTGTGGAACCGTTGTCGCAAGAAATAACACGCCAGGGGCAACAGGCATGGGGACCGACGAGGCACGCGCAACACTTGCAGCGATTCCGGCATTAGCGGGCTATGACGGACCGCTTGAGCGGCTGGGCGGGATGACCAATCTCGTCTTTCGGGCCGGCGATATCTGCCTGCGTATCCCCGGCAAAGGCACGGAGGAGTATATCAACCGCGCCAATGAAGCGGTGGCGGCGCGTGAGGCGGCCAAGGCCGGCGTCAGTCCCGAGGTGCTGCATGTCGACCCTGCGACAGGCGTGATGGCGAGCCGCTTCGTTGCCGGCGCCGAGACAATGTCGCCGGAGAAGTTCAAGCTGCGCGACGGCAGCCCGGCCCGCGCCGGCGAGGCCTTCCGCAAGCTGCACTCGTCAGGCGCGGTGTTCCCGTTCCGCTTCGAGCTGTTTGCGATGATCGACGACTATCTCAAGGTCTTGTCGACCAAGGACGTCGCCTTGCCGCCGGGCTACCACGACGTGGTGCGCGAATCCGCCACCGTGCGTGCGTCCCTTGCCGCGCATAGACTGCCGCTTGCCGCCTGCCATTGCGATCCGCTGTGCGAGAATTTGCTCGATACGGGCGAGCGGATGTGGATCGTCGACTGGGAATATTCGGGGATGAATGACCCGCTCTGGGATCTCGGCGACCTCTCGGTCGAAGGCCGGTTCGACACCGCGCAGGAGGAAGTGATGATGCGCGCCTATTTCGGCGGCGAGGCAAAACCGGCCGAGCGCGGCCGCGTCGTCACCTACAAGGCGATGTGCGACCTGTTGTGGACGCTCTGGGGCCTTATCCAGCTTGCCAACAACAACCCGGTCGAGGATTTCCGCGCCTATGCCGACGGCCGCTTCGCCCGTTGCAAGGCGCTGATGGAAACGCCTGAGTTTTCACGGCATCTGGCGGCGGTGCGCCAAGGTTAGGTCAATTCACGCCTTTCGGCACGTTCTCCGGCGGCACGCCTGTTTCGACCACCTTCTGGCGGTGGAAGATGAACAGGCCGGCGAGCACGACGATGGCCGAGCCGATCAGGATGCGCGGTCCCGGCACGTCGCCGAAGAAGGCCAGGCCGAAGATCACCGCCCATAGAAGCAGGCTGTAGTGCAGCGGCGCCAGCGTCGAGGCAGGGGCCAGTTTCAGCGCCCTGGTAATCATCAGATGCGCGCTGCAGGAGACGATGCCGAGCAGGAGCATGGCGCCGAAATCGAGTGCCGAGGGCGTCTGCCAGGCGCCTATGGTCATCACGCCGCCGACCAGCAGCGTGCCGATAGTCTGCCAGGTGACCAGCGTTGTGTCGCTGGTGCCGCGCAGGCGGCGGCTGAGGATGA
This sequence comes from Mesorhizobium sp. M1004, assembly GCF_040318795.1. NCBI lineage: Bacteria > Pseudomonadati > Pseudomonadota > Alphaproteobacteria > Hyphomicrobiales > Phyllobacteriaceae > Mesorhizobium > Mesorhizobium sp. M1004. The sequence goes on along the minus strand of NZ_JAMYNB010000002.1, from coordinate 382,789 downwards.
TGGCGAAGGCGAAGGCAATGCTGCCGACCAGTGCGAACAGCGAGGACTGCGAGAACGCCGCCGAAGACGGCTTCAAGATGATCAGCACGCCGCAGAAGCCGACCAGGATGGCGGCCCAGCGGCGCCAGCCGACCTTTTCGCCGAGCAGGAAATGCGACAGCGCCGCCACATAGATCGGCCCGGCCATGTAGAAGCTCATCACGTCGGCAAGCGGAAGATAGACGACGGCGGCATAGAACAGCGCCGTGTCCGCCGTGGTCGCCAGCACGCGCAGAATCTGGAGGACCGGCCGCTCCATCCGGAACAGTCTGCCGGCGCCCTGGTTGGCGATCATCGGGCCGAGCACGATGAAGGCGCCGATCGATCGGATCAGCACCACCTGACCGACCGAGAAGCTGGCGACCAGCCATTTGCCCATCGCGTCGTTCAGCGCGAACATGAAGTCGCCGGCCAGCATCAACAGGATGCCGGCCAGGAGCGCGTTCCTGATGGTGAAGGTGCGGACGAGCGACTGGGCCATGCGGCTCCCTAGCTGCAAGCGGCCGCTTTGACGAGGCAAATCGGTAAGACCAGCGGCGGAAATCGGCTGTTTCTACGCAGTTTTGTGCCGCCGGTTTACCTGTCCGGGACGGCCGGCGATCGACAGCCGTGTCTCCTGTTTCGTGCGCTCGGCCACCACCTTGCCCCTGGCGACGACGCACAGCCGTTCGGCACGTAACCTCAAGGCCTCGATCGGGTTGCCGGCATCGAGAATGACGAAGCTGGCGCGCTTGCCCACGGCAAGGCCGAGATGATCGAGGCCCATGATGGCGGCGTTGACATTGGTGACCATGTCGAAGCAGCGTGCCATGTCGGCAGGGCTCGACATCTGAGCGACGTGAAGCCCCATGAAGGCGACGTCGAGCATGTCGGCGGTGCCCAGCGAATACCAGGGGTCGAGAACGCAATCCTGGCCCCAACCGACGCGGATGCCGAGCGCCAGCATCTCCTTCACCCGGGTCATCCCGCGGCGTTTGGGAAACGTGTCATGGCGGCCCTGCAGCATGATGTTGATCAACGGATTGGGGATCGCCGACACACCGGCCTCGGCAATCAGCGGCAGGAGCTTGGAGACGTAATAATTGTCCATCGAGTGCATGGAAGTCAGGTGCGAGCCGGCCACCTTGCCCTGAAGGCCAAGGCGGTGGGTCTCATAGGCAAGCTGCTCGATGTGGCGCGACAGCGGATCGTCGGTCTCGTCGCAATGCAGGTCGACCATCAGCCCGCGCTTCGACGCGATTTCGCACAATTCGGTCACCGAGCGCGTGCCGTCGGCCATGGTGCGTTCGAAATGCGGGATGCCGCCGACGATATCGACGCCCATGTCGAGCGCACGGATCGTGTTCTGGCGCGCCGTCGGCGAACGGTAGAAGCCATCCTGCGGGAAGGCGACCAGTTGCAGATCGATATAGGGCGCGACAATCTTCTTGACGTCGAGCAGCGCCTCGACCGCCAGCAGCCGGTCGTCGCAGACATCGACATGGGTACGGATGGCGAGCAGGCCCATCGAGACCGCCCAGTCGCAATAGGCGAGCGCCCGCTCGTGAACCGCGTCATGCGTCAGGAGCGGCTTCAGCTCGCCCCATAGCGAAATGCCCTCCAGCAGCGTACCCGAAGCGTTGATGCGTGGAATGCCGTAGGACAGCGTCGCATCCATATGGAAATGCGGATCGACGAAGGGCGGCGAGATCAGATTGCCACGGGCGTCGATCGACGTGCCGGCGCTGACATGCAGTTCGGGCTCTATGGCGACGATCGTCTCGCCGATGATGCCGAGATCGGCGACGGTGCCGTCGGGCAGCGTTCCGCCGCGCACAACAAGGTCGAAATCCATCTGCCGTCATCTCCCTGAAGCTCGAACGCCGTAATCGTGGCGTAAAAGACACCTTGCCGCAGCCGTTTGCCTTCGCCGAAGCGAAAGGTTCCATCCAGCCACAACTCGCTCTATAAGCCGCCTTTCGCCCCGTTGGCGAATCCGAAATTCGTCAGTCAGGCATGGGATCTGCCATTTGTTTCGCTTCTTCCGTTCGACGGAAAACCAGCGCCTTATCGCAAGGCTTTTGCGGGAATCCTTTCACGCGCATAGATTTGGCTACGCTGCGGCCATTCTGTCGATGCTGGTGGTGGCGGCAACGACAGCAGCCAGCGCCTATATGCTGCGCGAAATCACCAATGAATTCGTGGTTTACAAGCGGATTGGGCAGGTCAATCTGATCGCGGCGGCGACCGGAGCGATCTTCATTCTCAAGGGCTTCGCAAACTTCATCCAGGCCTACTTCATGAGCAGGGTCGGCAATGCCATCATCGCCGACCGGCAGCGCAAGATCTATGACAGCATTCTCGCGCAAGGCATCGAATTCTATCATTCGACCTCTTCGTCCGAACTGATTTCGCGCATGACGAACAATGCCCAGGCCGCGCGCAGCGTGCTCGACCAAATCGTCACGTCCTATGTTCGCGATCTGGTGACGCTGGCTGCGCTGGTGGGTGTGATGGTCTGGCAGCAGCCGGCGCTGTCCCTCATCTGTCTGGTGATCGGGCCGATCGCCATTTACGGCGTCAATCGTATCCTGAAGCGCGTCCGAAAAATTGCCTCGCAAGAATTCCGTTCGCTCGGCCAGATCGTGCAGGTGATGCAGGAAACTGCGATCGGCGTGCGCGTCGTCAAATCCTTCGGCCTCGAAGGCGCCATGCGCAAGCGCATGTACAAGGCCGTGTCGGACGTGGAGAGCCGCGCCAACAACATCGCCACGCTGGAGGCCGCCACCAGCCCGGTGATGGAAACGCTTGCGGGGCTGGCCATCGCTGGCGCCGTTTTTGTCAGCGGCTTCCTGGTTCTGGGCGGCGGCGGTCAGATGCCGGGCAACATCATGGCCTTCATCGCGGCGCTGCTGTTGGCCTATGAGCCGGCCAAGCGCCTGGCCCGCGTACGCATCTCGCTTGAAACCGGCATTGTCGGCGTGCGCATGATGTTCCAGCTCGCCGACCGGCCGCTGACGCTGGCCGAAAAGCCGGATGCAAAGCCGCTGCGGGCCGGGCCGGGCGAGATCCATTTCGACAATGTCAGCTTCGCCTACCCCGAAAGCGCGCCGGTGTTCGAGGGACTGGACCTGACGCTTGCCGCCGGCAAGATGACGGCGCTGGTCGGACCCTCGGGCAGCGGCAAGTCGACCATCCTCAACCTGATCATGCGCATGTACGACCCGCAGAGCGGCAGGGTGATGTTCGACGGGCAGGACATTTCTTGTGCCACGCTCACCTCGGTCAGGGAAAAGATCGCCTATGTCAGCCAGGACACGTTCCTGTTTGCCGGCACGATCATGCACAACATCAGGCTCGGGCGCGAGGGCGCCACGGACGAGGAAGTGATGGCCGCCGCAAGGGCCGCCAATGCACATGACTTCATCAGCGCCCAGGCGAAAGGCTACGACACGGATGTCGGCGAGAATGGCGCGCTGCTGTCAGGCGGCCAGCGCCAGCGCATCTCGATCGCACGCGCCATGCTACGCAATGCCGAAATCCTGCTTCTGGACGAGGCGACCAGCGCACTCGACGCCGAATCCGAGGCGCTGTTCCGCGACGCGCTGCAGCAGCTGACGGTCGGGCGCACCACCATCGTCATTGCCCACCGCCTGTCGACCGTGCACCAGGCCGACACGATCGTGGTGCTGGAGGCCGGCAAGGTGGTGGAAAGCGGCGCGCATCGCACGCTGCTCAACCAGGGCGGGCTGTATCAGAAGCTTTACGAATATCAGCTGATGCCGTGAGCTTTACCCTCCCCCTTGTGGGGAGGGTCGCTGCGCAGCAGCGGGGTGGGGGTCGGCGCCGCACCCTCACTCCGGCACGTGCCGCACCGCGCCCTTGTCGGCGCTGGTGGCGAAGGCGGCGTAAGCGCGCAGCGCGGTCGTCACCTTGCGCTTGCGCTTTTCCTCGGGCTTCCAGGCCATGGCGCCCTTCGCCTCCATGGCCGCGCGGCGCGCGTCGAGTTCAGCGTCGCTGACAGCAAGCCGGATCGTGCGGTTGGGGATGTCGATCTCGATCGTATCGCCTTCCTGCACCAGTCCGATCGTGCCGCCTTCCGCTGCTTCGGGCGAGGCATGGCCGATCGACAGGCCTGATGTGCCGCCGGAGAAGCGGCCGTCGGTGACCAGCGCGCAGGCCTTGCCGAGGCCTTTCGACTTTAGATAGCTCGTGGGGTAGAGCATTTCCTGCATGCCGGGACCGCCGCGCGGTCCTTCATAGCGGATGACGACGACATCGCCGGCCTTGATTTCGTTGGACAGGATCGCCTTCACGGAAGCGTCCTGGCTTTCGAACACGCGGGCCGGGCCGGTGAACTTCAGGATCGACTCGTCGACGCCGGCCGTCTTCACGATGCAGCCGTCGAGCGCCAGATTGCCTTTCAGCACGGCAAGGCCGCCGTCTTTCGAGAACGGCGTCTCGGCTGAGCGGATGACGCCCTTCTCGCGGTCGAGGTCGAGCTCGTCCCAGCGGCGGTCCTGGCTGAAGGCGACCTGTGTCGGCACGCCACCCGGAGCGGCGAGAAAGAAGTCGCGGACGCTCTGGCTCGAGGTGCGGGAGATGTCCCAATGGTCGAGCGCTTCGCCGAGGCTCGCCGTATGCACCGTGGGCAGGTTGCGGTTGAGCAGCCCGGCATTGTCGAGCTGGCCGAGGATCGCCATGATGCCGCCGGCGCGGTGGACGTCTTCCATATGCACGTCGGACTTGGCCGGTGCGACCTTGCATAGCACCGGAACCCGCCGTGACAGCCGGTCGATGTCTTCCATGGTGAAGTCGACTTCTCCCTCGTGCGCGGCGGCAAGGATGTGCAGCACGGTATTGGTCGAGCCGCCCATGGCGATGTCGAGCGTCATGGCGTTCTCGAAGGCGCCCTTCGAGGCGATGCTGCGCGGCAGCGCCGACTCATCATCCTGCTCGTAGTAGCGCTGGGCGAGATCGACGATAAGGTGACCCGCCTCGACGAACAGCCGCTTGCGGTCGGCGTGGGTTGCCAGCGTCGAGCCGTTGCCGGGTAGCGACAGGCCGAGCGCCTCGGTCAGGCAATTCATCGAATTGGCGGTGAACATGCCGGAGCACGAGCCGCAGGTCGGGCAGGCCGAGCGTTCGATGACCTTGACGTCCTCGTCGGAGATCTTGTCGTCGGCGGCGGCAACCATGGCGTCGACCAGGTCGAGCGCTTGTGTCTTGCCGGCGAGCACCACCTTGCCGGCTTCCATCGGCCCCCCGGAGACGAAGACGCTTGGGATATTGAGGCGCAAGGAGGCCATCAGCATGCCGGGCGTGATCTTGTCGCAATTGGAGATGCAGACCATGGCATCGGCGCAATGCGCGTTGACCATATATTCGACCGAGTCCGCGATCAGCTCGCGCGACGGCAGCGAATAGAGCATGCCGTCATGGCCCATGGCGATGCCGTCATCGACGGCGATGGTGTTGAATTCCTTGGCGACGCCGCCGGCCTTCTCGATCTCGCGCGCCACCAGCTGGCCAAGGTCTTTCAGATGGACATGACCCGGCACGAACTGGGTGAAGGAATTGACCACCGCGATGATCGGCTTGCCGAAATCCGAATCCTTCATGCCGGTGGCGCGCCACAGGCCGCGGGCGCCGGCCATGTTGCGGCCGTGGGTGGTGGTGCGGGAGCGATAGGCAGGCATGAATTTTCCTTGGCTGGCTGGCTGCGCCCGGTGCGGAGCGTGGCGGCGCGGAACTTGAATCGCAGGGTTTATAGACCGGCAAGTATGGTCTGGCCACTTTTTTGCAATGCGCCAGAGTCTCGCTGAAAATCAGGGTTTCGAAAAAGATTGCCGGCCAGTGTCGGATCGCTAGCCCGGCATCCGTCCTTGGACGACGGCAAGGGAATGGCACCATTTCTATAAGTCAGCAGCTTCACCTGTAACCGCAACCAAACACCCGAGGAGCATGACATGCAAAAGATCACCACCTGCCTGTGGTTCGATGGCCAGGCCGAAGAGGCGATGAATTTCTACGTCTCCATCTTCAAGAATTCGAAGGTGCTGAGCGTGCTGCGTTGGCCCGAAGGCCATGCCGATGCCGGCAAGGCGCTGGTGACCACGTTCGAACTCGACGGCGTGCAGTTCCAGGCACTCAACGGCGGACCGCAATTCAAGTTCAACGAGGCGATGTCACAGTCGATCGACTGCAAGACCCAGGAAGAGGTCGATTATTTCTGGGACAAGCTCATCGAAGGCGGCGGCGAACCGTCGCAATGCAGCTGGCTGAAGGACAAGTTCGGCGTCTCCTGGCAAGTCGTGCCGGAGCAGCTGCCGCGCCTGCTTCTGGATCCGGACCGGGCCAAGGCCGGGCGGGTGATGTCGGCGATGATGCAGATGAGCAAGATCGATATTGCCAAGATCGAGGAAGCTGCGAAGGGGTGAGAAGCGGCCGCGTAGCGGACGAAAAGCCAATTGCTTGGCTTTTCGAGCTTCGAACGCCCTGAGCCATGCGAACGGCCGGCGCGCGTTGGAGCCAATTGACCCTTCAACGTCGGCGCTGCCCCTCATCCGCCCTTCGGGCACCTTCTCCGCGTAAACGGGCAGAAGGAAAAGGGGCGCCTTACGCCGCCTTGTCGCGGACCTGGTAGTCCTTGATGGTAGCGAAGCGGATCGCCTTCCAGCGTTCGGCTTCGTAGTTCAGCGAGAAGGCGTGCTGGGCCAGAAACACCGGATCGTTGTCGAGGTCGCGGGCGATATCGCCGCGATGCGCCTCAATGAAGCGAAGCGTCTCGGCCTTGTCGTCGGCGGAGATCCAGCGGCAGACTGAAAAGCGCGACATCTCGAATTCGACCGGCAGCGTGTATTCGAAGTTCAGCCGTTCCTTCAGCACATCGAGCTGCAGCGCGCCGACGACGCCGACGATGGCCGGCGAGCCGTCTTCCGGCGAAAACAGCTGCACGACGCCTTCCTCGGCCATCTGGTGCAGCGCTTCCTTGAGTTTTTTCGCCTTCATCGCGTCGCCGAGGCGCACACGGCGCAGGATTTCCGGCGCGAAGTTAGGTACGCCGCGGAACAGTATCTCCTCGCCTTCGGTCAGCGTGTCGCCAATGCGCAGCGTGCCGTGGTTGGGGATGCCGACGACATCGCCGGCAAACGCTTCGTCGGCGGTGACGCGGGTGCGGGCAAAGAAGAATTGCGGCGCCGACAGGCTCATCGGCTTGCCGGTGCGCACCAATTTCGCCTTCATGCCGCGCTCGAGCTTGCCCGAACAGACGCGCACGAAGGCGATGCGGTCGCGATGGTTGGGGTCCATATTGGCCTGGATCTTGAACACGAAGGACGTCATCTTCTCCTCCGTCGCCTCGACCTTGCGGGTGTCTGCGTCCTGCGCACGCGGCGGCGGGCCGAAGGCACCGAGCGCCTCGATCAGGTCGCGCACGCCGTAATTGCGCAGCGCCGAGCCGAAATAGACCGGCGTCAGATGGCCCTCACGGAACGCGTCAATATCAAGAGGTCGGCAGGCCTCGCGCGCGAGTTCCAGCTCCTCGATGAAGGCTTCGCGCTCGTTTTCCGGCAGCAGGCCGGCGACGCGGTTGGAGTCGGGGCCGTTGACCGGCGTGCGGTCTTTCTCTGCATCGCCCCTGCGCACAGCGTTGAGCGCCAGGTGGTAGGTGCCGGCAAAAGTCTTGCCGCGGCCGATCGGCCAGGTGATGGGGGCAGTGTCCAGCGCCAGCTTCTGCTCGATCTCGTCCAAAATCTCGAAGGGGTCGCGGCTTTCGCGGTCCATCTTGTTGATGAAGGTGATGATGGGGATATCGCGCAGCCGGCAGACCTCGAACAGCTTCAGCGTGCGCGGCTCGATGCCCTTGGCGGCGTCGATGACCATGACGGCCGAGTCCACCGCCGACAGCGTGCGGTAGGTGTCGTCGGCAAAATCCTCGTGGCCGGGCGTATCGAGCAGGTTGAAGACATTGTCCTCGTATTCGAAGGTCATCACCGAGGTGACGACCGAAATGCCGCGCTCGCGCTCGATCTTCATCCAGTCGGACCGCGTCTGGATGCGGTCCTTCTTGGCCTTGACCTCGCCCGCAAGCTGGATGGCGCCGCCGAACAGCAGCAGCTTTTCGGTGAGCGTCGTCTTGCCGGCGTCTGGGTGGGCGATGATCGCGAAAGTGCGGCGGCGCGATACCGCCTGTTCGATGTCTTCAGCCAATTTCTGGAATCCTGTCTGTGGCGCGGGCTTCTAGCAGCGCATTGCCAGCCTGTCGACAGTTTCGGGCCGGCAGGCCGACCACACTTGAGCTTGAATCGTTACGGTGGCATCAGAGGAGCCCATTCTGAGAGGTCCGGTATGAGCAGCGCTAAAGAAGTCATCGTCATCGGCGCCGGCATTATCGGGGCGTCCATCGCCTGGCACCTGACCAAGGCCGGGGCGCGGGTGACTGTGATTTCCGATAGTGGTGCCGGCGGCGTCGCCACGCCAAACTCCTTTGCCTGGATCAACGCCAGCTGGGGCAATCCCGAAATCTATTTCCGGCTGCGCATCCGTGCGATGGCCGAATGGAAGCGGCTGGCAAACGAGCTGCCCGGCCTGCCGCTCGCCTGGTGCGGCGGGCTGTGCTGGGATCTGCCGGCCGACAGGCTCGAAGCCTACGCGGCTGAGCACGCTTCCTGGGGTTACGGCATCGAACGCGTCGACGCCGGGCGCGCAGCGCAAATCGAGCCCAATCTCGTCGAGCCGCCGGAATTCGCTGTCTATGTCGCGGAAGAAGGCGTGGCCGAACCGGTCGCAGCGGCCAAGGCGCTGCTGGCCGACGCAGAACGGCAAGGTGCGCGCGTTCTCTCCAGTTCTGTAACCGCACTTGTCCAGACCGATGGCAGGATTGCCGGTGTCGATACATCGCATGGGCTGATGCCAGCCGAAGAGGTGGTGATCGCAGCCGGTGTCGGGGCGCCCGATATTGCCGCTACCGTCGGCATCAAGCTGCCGATCGAGACGCCGCCCGGTCTGATCGTCCACTCGCAGCCCTACAAGAAGCTCCTCAACGGGCTGGTGCATGCCGAAAAGCTGCATATGCGCCAGACGGCGGAGGGCCGCATCATCGCCGGCTCGGATTTCGCGGGGAGCGATCCCGGTGAGAATCCCGACGCCACGGCGCGCGAGCTGTTTGCAGCAATGAAGGCGGCTTTGCGCGGCGCCGACGAACTGGAATTTGATTTCCACACGGTTGGCTACCGGCCGACGCCGATCGACGGCTTTCCGATCATCGGCCGCGCCGAGGGCACGGAAGGTCTCTATGTCGCCGTCATGCATTCCGGCATAACGCTGGCGCCGGCGGTCGGGCTGTTCGCCACGCGCGAAATTCTCGACGGCGAGCGTGATCCGCTGCTGACGCCTTATTGGTTGGGTCGGTTTGCTCAGTAGCCCGGCGGACGCTTGAAGCCGCCGGTCAGCGCTTCGATCGCCTTGGCGATGCCGAGCAGCCGCGATTCCGACCAGCGCTTGCCGACCAGTTGCAGGCCGATAGGCAGGCCGTCGCGGTCTTGCCCGCAGGGCAGCGAGAGTGCCGGATGGCCGGAATAATTGAAGACCGCGCCATAGGCCGGTAGCATCCAATAGCTTTGCTCCTTGCCGTCGACTTCGATCGGCGTGCCGGGCTCACAATGCGCGAAGGCCGTGGTCATGGCGACCGGGCACAGCAAGGCATCGCAGGTTTCGAAGAACCTGTCCCAGGCCAGGATCGAGCGGTCGCGGCGAGCGAGCGCCTCGAACCAATTGGTGATCGGCGTTGGCTGCTCCGGCGGTTCGGGCTGCGCTGCCTCCAGCATCATGCCGATCAGATCGCCGCCCTGCCCCAGATCGTGATGCAGATCGATCTCAGGCAAGTTCGCTTCTTCCACAATCACCCCTGCTGATTGCAACCGCTTGGCCAGGCTTTCGGCGGCGACAGCGATTTCGCCAGCCACCGGAAAGCCGGTGATGGACGGCGCCACGGCGATGCGCAATGTCTTGAGGTCTAGCCTGAGCATGGCCTCTACGGGCACCGGCGCGAGGTCCGTGTCTGCTCCGTCCGGGCCGGCGATGATTTTGTAGATCAGCGCAAGATCCTCCACGCTGCGCGCCAGCGGGCCGAGGCAGGACATCAGCCGCACGCTACGCGCCGCGCCGTTCGGATCGGGGAAGGCGCCGGCCAGGGACACGCGGTGCTCGGTCGGTTTCAACCCGTAGACGCCGCAAAAAGCCGACGGCAGGCGGATCGAATCCTGCATGTCGGTGCCGACATCGAACGGCGTCATGCCGGCCGCCACCGCTGCCGCTGCGCCACCGCTGGACCCGCCTGACGTGCGCGAGCGGTTCCACGGATTGCTGGTGCGACCGAACAGCGGATTGTCCGATTGCCAGTCGCCCAGCATCGTCGCGACATTGGTCTTTCCAATCAGGATGCCGCCTGCGGCTTTCAATCGGGCGACGACCGGACTGTCTGCCTTTGCCACATAGTCGGCGAATGGTGCGAAACCAACCGTGGTCTTCATATCAGCGGTTTGGTGCATGTCCTTCAACGTGAAAGGCACGCCATGCAGCGGTCCGAGCCCATCGCCGCGCGCCTGCACCGCGTCGGCCTGTTTCGCGCGCTCGCGGGCGCCTTCCCGCTCGAGATTGACGACCGCGTTGACGGCCTCGTTGTGTCGGTCGATTTGGACCAGATGGGCGTCCAGAGCTTCGACGGCGGAGATCTTTCGCGCCGCGATTGCGGCGGCGAGATCGATGGTCGAGGAAAAGGCGAGGTCCATGATTGCTCCGGCTGCTGCCAAACGTATCGCGGTTTAAAACCAAGTTCAGCATTCGGAGATCATCGGCGCTTGATCAAAATTGCGCTTGCCGGTCGGTTGAGGTTGGCGCTCTACGGCGCCCCCCTCTGTCCTGCCGGACATCTCCCCCACTTTGGGGGGAGATTGGCAGCTTTGGCTTCGGCGCCCCTTTTCCTGCGTTGAAAATTGGCGAAGGCCGCCGTGACCTCCAATCTCCCCCCTCGTGGGGAGGGCAGGACAGAGGGGGGCGCGAAGGAATGCGGCTTAGACTAGGGCCTAGACGACCAGTGCCAGCCTTGCCACAGCCGGCACGAACGGCCGAATGCTCATCCCATCGCCAGTGATCGTGACAAAACTCGCCGGCGGGATCGCCTGCCAGTCGCCGCCTTCGCGGTCGAAGGGTTCGGACACGATGCAACGACCGCCGTTGCGGAGCGACGTGTACAGCGTCGGTGCGTGGGCATCGCTTGCGTAGCGCACGGCATAGAGCGCGCGCCCATCGGAAAGGGCCGCAGTGAGTTTCAAGGCTGGCTCCAGACCGGCGTGGCGTGACGCCTCTAGAACCCGAGTGGTGGCGCGCGATACTGCCCCTTGCGGGTCGCCAGCAAGACCCTCGTCGATCATCAGCAGGAAAAGCAGCTCGGAATCGGTGGTGCCTTCACGCTGGTCGAAGACGGCGTCGCAGAGCGAGTTCTCCAGCGCGCGGCGGATCTTTTCGAAGCCGCCGATCTGGCCATTGTGCATGAACGACCAGCTGCCGGAGATGAAGGGATGGCAGTTCATGCGGCTGGTGGCGCCGCCGGTCGACGCCCTGACATGGGCGAGGAACAGGCCGGATTTGATCTGCCGGCACAGGCTTTTCAGATTGGGATCCGACCAGGCCGGCAGGATGTCGCGGTAGAGGCCGGGCTCGGGCCGGTCGCCATACCAGGCAAGGCCGAAACCGTCTCCATTGGTCGGCGACTTGGCTTCCTGGGCGCAATGGCTCTGGGCAATCAGCGAGTGGCAAGGCGCGGTGACGACGTCTTCGAGGAAGACCGCTTCACCCAGATAGGCCGCCCATCGGCACATCGCTTCTAACCAATCCTAGGCGCGATCCAAGAGAGCCTGGGGCTCCTTGACCGCGTGCGAGCCTCTGTTGTGCGTCCGTTCATAGAGTTCGCGAACGATTCGGCTTGCCGTAGTTTCGAAGAGAAACGGCAAGAAAGCGTGAACGAGTGCCGCACCAGCGGCCATCAGGAGGCGCGAGCAGAACCAGGCGGCAAAGGCCATATGGCTGAAATAGGTCTCGCCCACCTTGGCCGGGTGAGAGGTGAACAGCTTCGAAAACAGCGTCGTCATGGTGATCCCTCCTGCCGGGATAAGCCCCGATGTGGGTATCCTGCCACGGGGTAAAGGTTCATCGGTCTCAATTTGTCCTTGTCTAACGCCGTGGTTCGGGACATTCATCCCAACATGGCGCTTGAATTTGATGAAATCGACCGAAGATTGCTGGCCGAGCTGCAACGCGACGGCACACTGTCGGTCGATCAGCTCTCCGAAAAAGTGTCGCTGTCGCGCAACGCCTGCTGGCGCCGGGTCAAGCGGCTGGAAGAGGACGGCGCCATCACCGGGCGGGTGGCGCTGGTCGATGCCGACAAGCTCGGGCTCGGGCTTTCGGTGTTCATCCTGATCCGCACGTCCAATCATGACCCGGACTGGCTGCAGAAGTTTCGGGCGGCGGTGACCGGTTTTCCCGAGATCACCGGAGTCTATCGCATGTCCGGCGATCTCGACTACGTGCTGCGCGCCCGCGTCGCTGACATGAAGGCCTATGACCGGCTCTATCAGCGGCTGATCGCCAAGGTGGCGCTGTCGGACGTTTCGGCCTCCTTCGTCATGGAGGAGATCAAGGAGACGACGGTCGTTCCGGTGGAATTGCGCTAGGTCACACTGACGCCCGAAAGAAAGCCGTTGATAGGCCTGCGGACGAGTTGACCGAATCGCCGTTCGCGCCGATAGGATCGATTTTATGCGCGCAGCCCTCCACAATTCCTCCGTCATCGGTCCAACCGTCGGCTTCGTCAGGTTGCCGCATGGCGATGGACTTCCCCTTCCCGCTTACGAAAGCACCGGCGCCGCCGGCATGGATCTGCGCGCCGCGGTGCCGGAAGACCGGCCGCTGCTGATCCTGCCTGGCAAGCGCGCCTTGGTGCCGACCGGTCTGATCCTGGAAATTCCCGAAGGAATGGAAGGCCAGGTGCGGCCGCGCTCCGGCCTTGCCTTCAAGCATGGGCTGACCGTCCTCAATTCACCAGGCACGGTCGACAGCGACTATCGCGGCGAGGTTAAGGTGCTGCTGGTCAACCTCGGCGACGAGGATTTCGCGGTGACGCGCGGCATGCGCATTGCCCAGATCGTCTTTGCCGCGGTGACGCAGGTGACGGTTGAGGAGCGCTCGCTGGCCGGCGCCACGACGCGCGGCGCGGGCGGGTTCGGATCGACCGGCACCGCCTGAATGAGCATACCGAAACTGGTCATCTTCGACTGCGACGGAATCCTGGTCGACACCGAGAACCTTGCCAACCGGCGGCTTGCCGAGTGGTTTGTTGCCGCCGGTTATCCCACCACATTCGAATATTGCCGCAAATATTTTTCCGGCCGCAGCATGGCTTCGGTGCAGAAGGAAATCGAAGAGACGACCACGGTGCGGCTCGGCGCCGATTTCGTCGATCGCTGGAATGCCGGCCTGCCCGATCTGTTTGCGCATGGCGTCGAGGCGATCCCCTATGTGCGCGACTTCATCGAGGCGGTTCGCGCGGCCGGCATTCCCTATTGCGTCGCCACTTCTGCGCGTATCTCGAAGATGCACATCACGCTCGGCCAGACCGGGCTGCTGCCGCTGTTCGAGCATGCCATGTTCTCTTCGACCATGGTCAGCCGCGGCAAGCCGTTCCCGGACCTGTTCCTGCATGCGGCAAAGACCATGGGTTTTGCGCCGGCCGACTGCATCGTCATCGAGGACAGCGTTGCCGGCACGCAGGCCGGCATTGCCGCCGGCATGCGTGTCTATGCCTATCATGGCGATCCCTATTCCGACCGCGATGGCCTGGCCAGCGCCGGCGGCGTCCTGTTCGACGACATGCGCGAACTTGCCGGGCTGGTGCCGATCCACTGAAGCTGTGTTAGGTTCCGCGCGGCCAGCCTGAGGCGCCCATGCCAACGAACCTGCTTCGCTCCATCCTAAAGCGTTTCACCGTTTCATGGAAACGGCGAACCGCTCTATCTTTTTGTTTTGTTGCAATTTCCGGCCGGAAAACCGCACACACTTTTCCTGAAATTGCTCTAGCGCTTGTGCTGCTGCCGTGGCTTTGGACCGCAGCCGGCGCGCAAGCCGTCAGCTTCCCGGAATTCGGCAGCGCCATCCCCGGCCACATGGATGTGACCTATCTGGACCTCGCAAGGATGGTCATTCCCGGCCTCGCAGGTGACAGCAACGGTTTCTACCGGGGTGGATTGCCGATCGAGATGCGCCACATCGAGGGACCGGATGGCGGCGGTTCGCCGCCTGAGACATCGGGCCTCTCCAACGCCGGCGTGCTCGCCATCAAGGCCGGGGGCAAGGACCGGCTGGCGATGCTCTACGACCTCGGCGACTCTCCCGACAGCGCCGAAGGCTATGCCGTGCTGGCGCTCTACGACATCACAGACAAGCCGAAGCTGCTCGACGCCGTCAATGTCGCGCTCGACCGCGGCACCTATTTCCGTGAACCGGGCAAGCTTTCCGTTGGGCCGAACGACGACATCGTGATCACCATGAGCGCGCATTTCAATTCAAGCCAAAACTACGCGATCACGCCGCTGATCATGGTGCGCGACGACAAATTACAATTGATCGACATGATCTTCACCTTCGATGAGAACCTGTGCGCCTACAGCCGCAAGCAGGACGTTGCTTTCCAGACGATCGCTGACGGGCAGCCTTATGCCGCAGTCAAAGTGACGGTGACCGACGCCACGGTGCTCAACGGCGAGAGCTGCGACGGCCAGCCGCCCAAGCCTGAAGCCCACGCAATTTCCGTTACCTATCATTGGGACAAGAAGACGTTGCACTACGTCAAGGATTCCGACGCGCTGGACAGATTGGCAGGAGAGAACGCCAAACGCTTCTGAGCCAACCGCATTCGTTTGCCCGGTGCATTTCTGCACGATAGAATCTGCCGATATTCCGCATCTGAAGGGAGCACTCATGGACAAGGGCAAGATCTTTCGCGACCTGCACGCCTCGACCTTCGTCATGCCCAACCCCTGGGATGTCGGCACGACCAAGCTCCTGGCGTCCTTCGGTTTCAAGGCGCTGGCGACCACCAGCGCCGGTTTTGCCTTCTCGCGCGGCCTGCCCGATGGCGCAGTGACCTTCGAGGCGATGATCCACCATTGCCGCGAGCTGACGGCGGCAACCAGCCTGCCGGTGTCGGCCGATCTCGAGAAAGGCAAGGGCGACAGCGCGACGAGTGCCGCCGAGACGGTTTTTGCGGCCGAAGCGGCAGGTCTCGCCGGCTGCTCGATCGAGGACCATACCGGCGATCCCGACAAGCCCATCTATGAGTTTTCACACGCCGTCGAGCGCGTTGCAGCTGCTGCTGAAGCCGCACGGGCGCTCAAGCATGATTTCGTCTTCACCGCGCGGGCCGAGAATTTCCTTTGGGGCAAACCGGATCTCGACGACACGATCAAGCGGCTGCAGGCCTTCGAAAAGGCCGGCGCCGACGTGCTCTATGCGCCGGGCCTCAAAGATGTCGAGACCATCCGGAACGTCTGCTCGGCAGTGAGCAGGCCGGTCAATGTCATGGCACTCCCGGCCTTCACCATCGCCGACCTCGCCATGGCCGGGGTCAAGCGCATCTCGCTTGGGCCGTGGCTGACCAATTTCGCCTTCGGCATGCTGGAAACCGCGGCGCGAGAGATCCAGCAGGACGGCACGTTCGGCTTCACCCGCGCCGCCATGCCGTTCGGCAAATTGCAGGCGCTGTTTTCCAAATCCTCAGGGTAGGGGTCCCGGCGCATGACGCTCACCGTCGTCGACATGCACACCGGCGGTGAGCCGCTCAGGATCGTCACGGACGGCTATCCAGACATTCCCAAAGGCACGATCCTGGAAAAGCGTGCCTATGTGCGCGACCACCTCGACCATTTGCGCAAGCTGCTGATCTTCGAGCCGCGCGGCCACTACGACATGTATGGCGCGCTGCTGGTGGAGCCCGACCTGCCCGGCGCCGAGCTGGCCGTGCTGTTTATGCACAACGAGGGCTATTCGACGATGTGCGGCCACGCCATCATTGCGCTTGGCCGCTACGCCGTCGACGAAGGGCTGGTGGTCAAGCAGGAGCCAATCACCACCGTCAACATCGAGGCGCCGTGCGGCATGGTCGTCGCCTCGGTCGAGGTCAGGGACGGCAAAGCGGGATCGGTGTCGTTCGAAAGCGTGCCGGCCTTTCTGTTTGCCCATGACCAACAAATCGAATTGGGGGGATACGGCAAGATTGCGTTCGACATCGCCTATGGCGGCGCCTTCTACGCGCTGGCCGACTGCCATCAATTCGGCCTGGAGTTCGGCCGCAGCCGGGTGCGCGATTTCGTCGACGCGGCAACCGCGCTGACCGAACGGCTGAAGGCGGCGTTCCCTCTATCGCATCCCGACCATGCCGATCTCGCTTTCCTCTACGGCACCATCCTCACCGATGGACACGATGCGTTCTCCGGCGAGGCAACAAAAAACATCTGCGTCTTTGCCGATGCCGAGGTCGACCGCTCGCCGACCGGCTCCGGCGTCACCGCGCGGCTGGCGGCAATGCATGCCAAGGGTGAGATCAACCCTGGTCAGGAGCGGTCCTTCGAAAGCATCGCCGGCTCGCGCTTTTCCGGAGCGGTGGCGCGCACGACCATGGCCGGCCCGCATGATGCGATCATCGCCCGCGTCGGCGGCCACGCCTGCTATTCGGGCCGGGCGGAATTCACCGTCGAGCCGGATGACGAATTGGGACGCGGTTTTCTTCTGCGTTGATAGGCCTATCGCCCGGCGCTCTCCCGCGCGCCGACCGCCTTGTGCAGATGCACCATCATGGCGGCGGCAAAGAGCGGCGTCAGCAGGTTGAGCAGGGGCACGGCGAGAAAGGCGGCAATGAGCAGCCCGGCCAGAAACACGGTGCCGGCATGTTTCCGGCGCAACGCCCTCGCCTCGTCTTCCGGGCGGAAGCGCATGGCGGCGAATTCGAAGAATTCACGTCCCAGCAGATAGCCGTTGACGATGAAGAAGGCGGCGATGTTGACGCCCGGAACCAACAGAAGCAGCAGGGCGACGATGTTGCCCAGGATGACAACGCCGAAGAATTTCACCGACAACACGAGCGAGCGCAGCGCCGGCATGGCGCGTCCGACGGGATCGGCCGGATAGTCGGTGCGCTCGACCACTTCGGCGATGTCTTCGAGAAACAGGCCCGCCACGATTGCCGTCACCGGCGCGATCAGCAGCGCCATCCCGAAGGCAAGCGCGATGGCAGCGATGATGCCGCTCAGCCATCCGGCCCAGGACGGCAGGCCGGGCAGCAAGGAGTGAACCCATGGCAGGGCCAGCCAATCGACAAGCCCGGTCAAGACGAACCACAACGCGACCAGCGCCAGGACGGTCAAGCCCAGCGTCTTCAGGAAAACCGCGCGGAATTCGGGAGAAAACAGCCGGCTGAAGGCGGCGCGGGCAGCGTTGAAGATCACGGCGTTTCACCCCCAGGAACGAACGGATATCTCCGACATAGGCTGAGACCCTGTCAGCCGCAAGCCTGCTGGAGCGGGCGCAATTCCGGACGGGAACTAGAGCATGATCCCAAAAAGTGGGTACCGGTTTTTGGAAAAGATCATGCTCCAACAAAGGGTTAGATCATGATGAGATTTCAACCAAATCTCATCACGATCTAGCGCGCCAGCGCCCGGGAGCGGGCTGGGATGGTCATTGCCGCAACGCCGGCGACGACGCAGCCCATGCCCCAGAAAGCTGTCGGCCCAAGGCTCTCGCCGAGGAACACGACGCCGATGCCGACGCCGATCGGCACGCGCAGATAGGCCTGCGACGTCGTGCCGACCGAACCAAGCGTGTGGATGAGGCGGAAAAAGATGCAGAAGGCCAGCGCCGTGGAGAACACCGACAATGCCAACAAGGCCAGTATCGACGCCATTGAAGGCGACAGGGTCCACGGGCGGTCGAAGGCCAGGCTCAAGGGGACGAGGATGACCGCGCCGCACAGCATCGAGCCGGCGGCCGGCAGCATCGGGTCGAGTCCCCTAAAGCCGCGGCCGAAAATGGCGGCGCCGGCATAGCAGACCGTGGCGGCAATGACGGCAAGCTGCGCCCACAATTGATGGCCGAGCCCGCCAAGCGCCTGGGTGCCGACGATCAGGCAAATGCCGGCAATGCCGGCACCGACACCGAACAGCTTGCGTGCGGTCACGGATTCATGGCGGGTGATAAGCGCGGTCAGCAGGAAGGTGAAGATCGGCGAGGTCGCGTTGAGAATGGTGGCCAGACCGGCGTCGATGGAGCGCTCGGCGGCGGCGATCAGCGTGAACGGCACGACGCTGTTGAGGCAGGCCTGGACCATGAACCGCCACAAGGTCGCGCTGTCCTTGGGCATGGCGAGGCCGCGCCAGCGGATCAGCGCGAGCAGGATGGCGCCGGCAATCAAGGTGCGGGCAGCGATGAAGGATATCGGCGGGATCGTCTCGACACCGATCTTGATGAAGGTATAGGACGCGCCCCACAGGGCGGCCAGCACGCCAAGCAGCGCCAGTTCGGTGGTCATGTCGGTCTTTGCTTGCATGCGGGTGCTTCCAGCGCTTGATTTGAGGCCAAGCTTGTAGGCGACCCGGCGGTCAGATGCTTCGGCCACGGTCGAACTGTGATGGAGCCTCGTCCCAGGCGCGCGCGCCGGCTTGGGCCGGCAAAGGATGGAAATCGGTTGCCATTTTTCGGGGTGATGCTGTAGACCCGCCCGGGCGCGGCAGAAAGCCGGCAGGTTCCGAGGCGGAGACATTGATGCCGGATTTTGACGTGCTTTGCATCGGCAATGCCATTGTCGACATCATCGCCCAGTGCGACGACGCTTTTCTCGAGACCAACGGCATCATCAAGGGTGCGATGAACCTCATCGACACCAAGCGCGCCGAGCTGCTCTACAGCCGCATGGGGCCGGCGATCGAGGCCTCGGGCGGCAGCGCCGGCAACACGGCGGCGGGCGTCGCCAGCTTCGGCGGCCGCGCCGCCTTCTTCGGCAAGGTGTCGAACGATCCGCTCGGCGAAATCTACGCCCATGACATCCATGCCCAGGGCGTTGCCTTCGACACCAGGCCGCTTGAGGGACAGCCGCCGACGGCGCGCTCGATGATATTCGTCACCCCCGATGGCGAGCGTTCGATGAACACCTATCTCGGCGCCTGCGTCGAACTCGGCCCGGAAGACGTCGAGGCCGACAAGGCATCCGGCGCCAAGGTTACCTATTTCGAGGGCTATCTGTGGGATCCGCCGCGCGCCAAGGAGGCGATCCGGCAGACGGCGAAGCTCGCACACGAGGCCGGGCGCGAAGTGTCGATGACGTTGTCGGATTCGTTCTGCGTCGACCGCTACCGGGACGAGTTCCTCGAGCTGATGCGCTCGGGCACTGTCGACATCGTCTTTGCCAACAGCCACGAGATCAAGTCGCTCTACCAGACAAAATCCTTCGACGAGGCGCTGGCGGCTATCCGCAAAGACTGCAAGATTGCCGCCGTCACCCGCTCCGAAAAAGGCTCAGTGATCGTGCGCGGCGACGAGACCGTCACCATTCAGGCGACGACGATCCGCGAACTGGTCGACACCACCGGCGCCGGCGACCTCTATGCCGCCGGTTTCCTCTACGGCTACACCTCGGGGCGCAGCCTGAAGGATTGCGGCGATCTCGGCTCGCTGGCCGCCGGGCTGGTGATCCAGCAGCTCGGGCCACGGCCGCGGCAAAACCTGCGCAGCGCGGCCCAATTGGCGGGGTTGCTGTAGGGCCGTCTTTCGGCGCGCAGCGCCGAGCCAGATGAGGGGTTCCCGCCGGATCAGGCTGTCCGGCGCTCCGCTCAGGCGGTGCGGCGAAGGTCGTCGGACGTAGGCCCGGGTTCCAAAGCCCCGGCGGTGACCAGCCGGTTGCGGCCGCTCTTTTTGCCGATGTACATCAGTCGGTCGGCGAGCGTTATCAGCGCCTCCGAATCGGACGCTTCCGCCGGGTAGATGGCGACGCCAACGGTGCAACCAACATGGATGGCTCCATTCGGCGTCGGCACCTTGATCCGCAGCTTTTCCAGGATACGTTCGGCGACGCCCATGGCCTTCTGTCGGGCCCGGCTAGCCTCTCCTGAAAACAGGAATGCGAACTCGTCTCCACCGAGCCGCGCCACGAAATCAGCGCTGCGCAGGATGGTGCGAAGCTGACCCGCCACCTCCTGCAGCAGCGCGTCGCCGGCCTCGTGGCCGAGCGTGTCGTTGACCTTCTTGAACCTATCGAGGTCGATGAACAGCAGGCCGGCCGCCTGGCCGGTGCTGTCGCAGCGGTCGATCACCGACCTCAGCTCGTTGTGAAAGGCGCGCCGGTTGGGCAGGCCGGTCAATGCATCGTGGTTGGCCGAATGATCGCTCCGCTGCTTGGCCAGCTCGATCTCGCGCTTTTGTACGGAGAGTTCCTCATTGGCGGCCTTGAGTTCGAGCAGCAGTTCGGCATTGAGATCCTCGACTACCTTACGGTCGCTAATGTCGACGACGAAACCTTCGAGGAATTCGAGTTCGCCGGCACCATTCCAGACCCCGCCTCCGATCTCGCGCACCCAGAGCGGCTCGCCGACCTGTGGCACGATGCGGTAGTCGACGTTCCAGTTGCAGCGCGCCTCGAGCGCGGTATCGACGGCGGCATAGACCGCAGCGAGATCATCCGGGTGGATCGCCGAGACATAGTCGCGCACGGCATTTTGAATGAAGTCGCTCGGCCGATAACCGCTGACGGTTAAAATGCCGTCGCTGATGTAGAGCATGGTGTAGGACGCATCGTTGCGGCAACGGTAGAGATAACCGTCCATGCGGCCGGTGATGCTCAGCAGCGCATCCAGGCGCTCGTCGTGATAGCCCCCCTGGCCGACCACAGATGCCGTGTCATGCTTCATGGCCGCACCCCCGTTTTGGCGGTCTGAGCGCGCCGCCAATGCCATAAGGCCATAGGGGGCGAGAACGTTCCCTATAGCAGCCGAATATTATCAATCTCTTATGCGTTGGCGATTTTGCCGCCAATCAGGCTCCCGCGCTATAGGCCGCGATCGCAGCCATGTTGACGATGTCCGAATCCTTGGCGTTGAGCGAGACGATCTGGACCGGTTTGTTCAAGCCGACCAGCAGCGGGCCGATGACGGTGGAGCCGCCGAGTTCCTGCAGCATCTTGGTCGAGATCGAGGCCGAGTGGAACGCCGGCATGATCAGCACGTTGGCCGGGCCGGTCAGCCGGATGAACGGATACTGCGCCATGGCACGGGCGTTCAACGCAACGTCGGCGGCCATCTCGCCGTCATATTCGAAATCGACGCGGCGCTTGTCGAGGATACGCACCGCTTCCTGCACCCGCTCGGAGCGTTCGCCCTGCGGGTGGCCGAAGGTCGAATAGGCAAGCATGGCGAGCCTCGGCTCGTAGCCCATGCGGCGGGCAAATCCCGCCGCCTCTTCGGCGATGTCGGCGATCTGTTCGGCATTGGGCATGTCGTGCACGGCGGTATCGGCGACGAGGACTGTTTTGCCCCGCGCGAGCACGATGGAGACGCCGATGACGCGGTGTCCGGGCTTGGCGTCGATGACGCGGCGGATATCGTCAAGCGCCGTGGAATAGTTGCGGGTGACGCCGGTGACGATGCCGTCGGCATCGCCCAGCGCCACCATGCAGGCAGCGAAATGGTTGCGGTCGTTGTTGATCAGCCGCTGGCAGTCGCGGAACAGGAAGCCTTTGCGCTGCATGCGCTCGTAGAGAAAGTCGGTGTAGATGCCGTTGCGGCGCGACAGCCGGGCATTGATGATCTCGATGCCTTGCTTGTTCAAGTCGATGCCGGCGTGCCTGGCGTTTTCCTTGATTACATCGTCGCGGCCGAGCAGGATCGCGGTGCCGAGCTTCTGGTTCACATAGGAGACGGCGGCGCGCATCACCTGTTCTTCCTCGCCCTCGGCAAAGACGATGCGCTTGGGCTGGCGGCGGACGCGATCGTAGATGCGCTGCAAGGTCGAAGCGATCGGGTCGCGGCGGGCCGACAGCTCCTGCGCGTAGCGGTCGAGGTCGAGGATAGGCTTGCGGGCGACGCCCGACTCCATCGCCGCCTTGGCCACCGCGAGCGGGATGGCCGAGATCAGGCGCGGATCGAACGGCACCGGGATGATGTAGTTCGGGCCGAATTTCGG
This sequence comes from Mesorhizobium sp. M1004, assembly GCF_040318795.1. Classification (NCBI taxonomy): domain Bacteria; kingdom Pseudomonadati; phylum Pseudomonadota; class Alphaproteobacteria; order Hyphomicrobiales; family Phyllobacteriaceae; genus Mesorhizobium; species Mesorhizobium sp. M1004. The sequence goes on along the minus strand of NZ_JAMYNB010000002.1, from coordinate 360,490 downwards.
CCGGTTGCCCTGATAGGCGGCGGCGACATCGTCGGGCACGTCCTTGCGCGCCAGGTCGGCCAGCGCTCTCGCTGCGGCGATCTTCATGTCGTCATTGATGGTGGTGGCCCTGACATCCAGCGCACCGCGGAAGATGTAGGGAAAGCCCAGCACATTGTTGACCTGGTTGGGGTAGTCGGAACGCCCGGTGGCCATGATGGCGTCGGTGCGGATTTCGGCCACTTCCTCCGGCGTGATCTCCGGGTCGGGATTGGCCATGGCGAAGATGATCGGGTTCTTGGCCATCGATTGCACCATCCTGGTGGTCAATGCGCCCTTGGCCGACAGGCCGAGGAAGACGTCGGCGCCATCCAGCGCCTCGGCCAGGCTGCGCGTGGCGGTCTTGACCGCATGCGCCGACTTCCACTGGTTCATGCCTTCGGTGCGGCCCTGGTAGACGACACCCTTGGTGTCGCACAAGATGATGTTTTCCGGGGCGAAACCCATCGCCTTCATCAGTTCGATGCAGGCAATGCCGGCGGCGCCGGCGCCGTTGCAGACCATTTTCGTGGTCTTCATGTCGCGGCCGGTGATCTCCAGCGCGTTGATCAGCCCGGCGGCCGAGATGATGGCGGTGCCGTGCTGGTCGTCATGGAAGACCGGGATGTCCATCAGTTCGCGCAGCCGCTGCTCGATGATGAAGCATTCCGGCGCCTTGATGTCTTCCAGGTTGATGCCGCCGAAGGACGGGCCGAGAAAGCGCACGCAATTGATGAATTCGTCGGCATCCTCGGTGTCGACCTCGAGATCGATGGAATCGACATCGGCGAAGCGCTTGAACAGCACCGCCTTGCCTTCCATCACCGGCTTGGAGGCCAACGCGCCGAGATTGCCGAGGCCGAGAATGGCGGTGCCGTTGGAGATGACGGCGACCATGTTGCCGCGCGTCGTGTAGTCGAAAGCGCGGCTGGGGTCTTCGGCAATGGCCAGCACAGGAACCGCGACACCCGGCGAATAGGCGAGGCTCAGATCGCGCTGCGTCGCCATCGGCTTGGTGGCGACGATCTCCAGCTTGCCGGGGCGGCCCATGGCGTGGAATTCCAGCGCCTCCTCGGCGCTGACGGAGGGGCCGCTATTTTCGGTTTTCTTGGCCATGATGCTTTTGATTTCCTCGCCGGTGTCGCCCCCTTGAGACGGGTGCGTGTTTTTGAAACTTCCGAATTAAGGCTACACGCCACCGCTGTAAACCGCCAAGCGATCTTCACGCCCGCAGCGAAATCCCCCAAGGTCGAACGGCGTCACGTCGGCTCTGGCTCGCTGACGAAGGCAGCGATTTCGCGCACCGTTCCCCGACGCATCATGCCGTCTGTGCCGGGGAAAGGCCACGTCTCGATGGGTGGCGCACGGCTTCCCTTGCGCCGCAGCAATGCAGTCAGGAACGCCATGAGTTCGATGCGCTGGGCGTGAACCTTCTCCAGCGTGCGGCGGCGGATGTGCTGACGCGGTATGGCACGATCTCGCAGCGTCTCGACGGCGCGGCGAATGGCAGCCGGTTCCGGATCGGCGACGATGCAATAATCCGGATCGAAATAGACGTCGCGACCGCCAAGGCTCGGCGTACTGACGATCGGCAGGCCGGCCATCAGATATTCCATCGAGGAGTACATCGCTCCTTCCACGGCCGACAGGCACAGCCCGACGGCGGCCTGGTTGTAGACGTGGTTGACCTGTTGCGCCGTCAGCTTGCCCGGCCAGCCGTCGACGAGCGGATTGGCGATCTGGTGGAGCGGCGAACGCGCCTGCAGTCGCCGAACAAAGGCGCGGGCGGCAACCGGCGGCAATTCGCCGATCGAATAGGTGATGTGGGCCAGCCGCTCTATGTCGAAGGCCAGGTGATGGCGTTTGATCGGCGAGATGCGGCCATTGTAGACCGCGTCGAATTCGACCGGCACGTCCGGCAGTGGCCGGAATATATCCTCCGACACCATCAGATTGTGGTTGGAGAAGATGGCATTGCCGCCCGCAGCTGCGATGAGACGGCGCTCTTCCTCGGTGTTGCACAGGAAGATGATTTCGTGCAGCGGAAACCGGCCGGCATACCAGGCGAGATCGCGGCCCATCCGGGCGATGACAGCCGGCCGCTCCATGGTCCAGGTCTGCATCGTCAGGAAGGTGACGCGGCGCGCCGCCAGGCGCCGGCCGAGCGCTGCCAGCGGATAGAGCGGCCGCGACCCGCCAATCGGGACATAGAGCACCAGCGGGTCGCGGCTGAGCACATGCAGCGACATGTCGATGCCGCCATCGACATCGGACAGCGGCCCGCGTGTCGGCAGGAGGAAGGGGACGCGCTTGCGCAGTGTCCCCCTGAGCTTGCCTTTGGTGCGGTGGACGCGCCGCGCCGCCAACAGCAGCAGGCGCTCAAGCGCCGATCCAGCCGGACCGACCAGCTCTTCGAACGCCTCCTGTTTGTCCTGATCCATGCCGCTTATCCCCGCCATGGCGATCATAGGGTCTGGTTGGCGCCCGAAGCAACCAACGGCTTCACCCGGCGTAGAGGGAGCACAAGCCGCCGTCGAGGCCGGTCGTCCCCTGCTTTTCGGGCCGCCGGCATTAAACCCCGCACCCACATCTGCTAGCGTGCGGGCATGAACATGCACACTTCAGCAGAAACCGACGCCCCCGAGGTGACACCGCCTGCGCCCGTCGGCAGCGTCACGCCGATGATGGAGCAATATATCGAGATCAAGGCGGCGAACCCGGATTCTCTGCTGTTCTACCGCATGGGCGATTTTTACGAGCTGTTCTTCGACGACGCCGAAAAGGCGAGCAAGGCGCTGGGCATCGTCCTGACCAAGCGCGGCAAGCACCAGGGTAACGACATTCCGATGTGCGGCGTGCCGGTGCATGCGGCCGACGACTATCTGCAAAAGCTGATCGGCCAAGGTTTTCGCGTTGCCGTCTGCGAGCAGATCGAGGACCCGGCGGAAGCCAGGAAGCGCGGCGGCAAATCGGTCGTACGCCGTGACGTGGTGCGCCTGGTGACGCCAGGCACCATCACCGAGGATAAATTGCTGGCGCCGTCGGAATCGAGCTTCCTGATGGCGCTAGGGCGGGTGAAGGGCGGCAACAGCGGTGACGCCTTCGCCCTGGCCTGGATCGAGATCTCGACCGGCGTCTTCCGCGTCGCCGAAACCACGACCGACCGCCTGCTGGCCGATGTCTTCCGCGTCGACCCGCGCGAGCTGATCGTCGCCGAGCCGGTGTTTTACGATCCCGAGTTGAAGCCGGTGTTCGACGTCATTGGCCGCGTTGCCAGCCCGCAGCCGCCGTCGCTTTTCGATTCGGCTTCGGCAGCGGGGCGGATCGCGCGTTTCTTCGAAGTGGCGACGCCGGACAGTTTCGGCGCCTTCTCGCGCGCCGAATTGTCGGCGATCTCGGGCGCCATCGCCTATGTCGAAAAGACGCAGAAGGCCGAGCGGCCGCCTTTGTCGCGTCCCGAACGCGAGGAGCAGGGCTCGACGCTGTTCATCGATCCTGCGACACGCGGCAATCTGGAACTGTTGCGCACGCTGTCGGGCAGCCGCGACGGCTCGCTGTTCAAGGCTATAGACCGCACGGTCACCGGCGGCGGCGCCAGGCTGCTCGCCGACCGGCTGATGGCGCCGCTGACTGACCCGGCGGCGATCGGCGCCAGGCTCGATTCTGTGTCGTTCTTCCGTGCGGAGACGCAGCTTTGCCAGGCGGTGCGGTCAGGCCTGAAGAGCGTCGCCGACATGCCGCGGGCGCTGTCGCGGCTGGCGCTCAACCGCGGCGGCCCGCGCGATCTCGGCGCGCTGCGTGCCGGCTTCGAAGCGGCGGCCACCATTGCCGAACTGTTCGGAACGGCCGTCCTGCCCGCGGAGCTGACAGCGGCACTTGCCGCGATAAAGGCGCTGCCGCGCGCGCTGGCCGGGCATCTGACCCAGGCTCTTGGCGAGGAACTGCCGCTGCTGAGGCGCGACGGCGGCTTCGTGCGCGGCGGCTACCATGCCGAGCTCGACGAGATGCGGGCGCTGCGCGATGAGTCTCGCAAGGTGATCGCCGGGCTGGAGCGCTCGCTGATCGAGGAGACTGGCATCCGCTCGCTGAAGATCCGCCACAACAATGTGCTGGGCTATTACATCGAGGTGACCGCCAACCATCATTCGATCATGACCGGAAGCGACGGCGCCAAGGCGCGCTTCATCCACCGCCAGACCATGGCCAACGCCATGCGTTTCACCACGACCGAACTTGCCGAACTCGAGACCAAAATCGCCAATGCCGCCGACCGGGCGCTGAGCATCGAGCTTGCCGCTTTCGACACGCTGACGACAGAGGCGGTCGCCGAGGCGCAAAAAATTCGCGCCGGCGCCGATGCGCTTGCCGTACTTGACGTGTCGGCGGCGCTCGCGCTGTTGTCGGAGAGTGAAGCCTGGTGTCGGCCGCTGGTCGATTCCAGCCTCGCCTTCGATATCTCGGGCGGACGCCATCCGGTGGTGGAACAGGCGCTGCGGCGCTCGGGCGAAGGGCCGTTCGTCGCCAATGATTGCGATCTGTCGCCGCAAGACGGTGCCAAGGCCGGCGCGATCTGGCTGCTCACCGGTCCGAATATGGGCGGTAAGTCGACCTTCCTGCGGCAAAACGCACTGATCGCCATCCTCGCCCAAACCGGTTCCTTCGTGCCGGCGACGTCGGCCCATATCGGCGTTGTCGACCGGCTGTTCTCGCGGGTCGGCGCCTCGGACGATCTGGCGCGCGGCCGTTCGACCTTCATGGTCGAGATGGTAGAGACGGCGGCGATCCTCAACCAGGCCGGCGAGCGGGCGCTGGTGATCCTGGACGAGATCGGTCGCGGCACCGCCACGTTCGATGGCCTGTCGATCGCCTGGGCGGCAGTCGAGTATCTGCACGAGAAGAACCGCTGCCGGGCGATCTTCGCCACTCATTTCCACGAAATGACGGCACTCTCCGGCAAGCTGCCGCGACTGCACAATGTCACGATGCGGGTTAAGGAGTGGGAAGGCGAAGTGGTCTTCCTGCACGAGGTCGGCAAGGGTGCCGCCGATCGCTCCTATGGCGTTCAGGTCGCTCGCCTTGCCGGTCTGCCGGAAGCGGTGGTCGGCCGGGCCAAAGAGGTGCTGCATCAGCTCGAGGAAGGCGATGTCTCCGGCAAGGCCAACCGGCTGGTCGACGATCTGCCGCTGTTTTCGGTGGCAATGAAGCGGGAAGCGGCAAAGCCTGCGAAGAGCGACGCATTGGGCGCAGCGCTGGGTGAGATCAATCCAGACGAGATGACGCCGCGCGAGGCGCTGGAAGCGCTCTACCGGCTGAAGGGGCTGGCGGGGAAAACCTAGTCCGATTTCAGCCTTGACCAATTGTACCGTTTGGTACAATGCTCGCCATCGCCTTTGCCGATGGGAGAGTGACATGAGCCGTCCGCCGCTGCCGCCCTTCACCGCCGAGACCGCCGCGCAGAAGGCGCGCATGGCCGAAGACGCCTGGAACAGCCGCGATCCCGAACGGGTTTCGCTCGCCTATACACAAGACAGCACCTGGCGCAACCGCGCCGAGTTCGTCTCGGGCAGAAATGAGATCGTCTCCTTCCTCACGCGCAAATGGGCTCGCGAGCTCGACTACCGCCTGATCAAGGAGGTCTGGACCTGGAACGACAACCGCATCGCGGTGCGCTTTGCCTATGAATGGCGCGACGACAGTGGCCACTGGTTCCGCTCCTACGGCAATGAGAATTGGGAATTCGACGCGGCCGGGCTGATGCGTAGGCGCGTCGCCAGCATCAACGACCTGCCGATCGCCGAGGGTGAGCGCAAATATCACTGGCCGCTCGGCCGCCGGCCGGACGACCATCCCGGCCTGTCCGAACTCGGATTTTAGAATATGATCCCTAGAGCTGTGTTGCGGTTTTCGGCAAAGATCATGCTCAAGCGGAAAAACTAGCGCATGCGCAGGATCGCGCCCGATCGCGCCGATTTGCTCTCCATCATCGGCGAGGTTTTCCGCGAACACGGCTATGAAGGGGCGAGCCTGGCGCGGATCGGTGCGGCGACCGGCCTAGGCAAAGGCAGCCTTTACCACTTCTTCCCCGGCGGCAAGGAAGAGATGGCGGCGGCTGTCATTGCCCATATAGATGGCTGGTTCGAGGAGAATGTCTTCGTGCCGTTGCAGGACAGGGCCTACCCTCGCACGGGCATCGATCGGATGTTCGAAGCGACCGACAGCTATTTCCGCTCGGGACGCCGGGTGTGCCTGATCGGCGCCTTCGCGCTGGACGAATCCCGCGACCTCTTCGCCATTGCGATCAAAAGCTATTTCGGCCGCTGGGTGGCGCATCTTGCCGAAGCGCTGACCCGAAGCGGGCACAGCGCTGGCAGGGCGGACGAACTCGCCGAAGAAGCGGTCGGCGCCATCCAGGGCGCGCTCACGCTGGCACGCGCCTTCGACGACACGGCAGTGTTTTCCCGCGCCCTGCAACGAGCGCGGGCGGCGCTGGAAACCACCTAGCCAATTGCATGGGCGTCTGGCATTCAGAATGCGAGTTGTTCATTGCCACCTCCTAGGCCCATCCATAACGAAATTGGGAAGGCAAATGGCGCGATCTCATGAAGCATTGCCGTGAGGATACTGCCCCACATGATTTGGACTCCGCACGAGGTCGTCAAGACTGAATTGCAACCTGGAGAAACCGTGCGCTGGACTGGATCTCCATCCTTTATGGGTATGCTTCGGACCCAGTTATTTCCGATTATTTTTGCCATCGCCTTGACCTGTTTCTGTACTCCACTCCTCCTCAGCGCTCTAAGCGAACCATTCCTTAAGCACATTGGGTGGAATTCACTCTCGCTGATCACGTGGTTTGTCGCTATTGGCTTTGGACTATGCCTGCTCGGCAATGCCGTCTGGAATACTTTGGCTGTATGGCGAACGGTCTACGCCGTGACCGACCGTCGAATCCTTATCATCAGCGATTTGTGGTGGCGGCATGTCCTTGCCGTGGCCCCTAATGCCATAAACACCATTGAGCGAAACGAACGCTCGAACGGTAGAGGATCGATTACCTTTCGCCGGGAAACGGTTGATACGGGCGACGAACCAACCACAACCACAGTGAGCTTTGTCGGTGTCCGCGATGTGCGAAACGCAGCGCGCGAGATCGAAAACCTACGACTGGGCAGCAAGTAGACGGCCAGTCTGACCAACCGCAATCAATTCAGATCATCTCCAGCCCGCGCTTGCGCGTCGGCGGTGGAAAGGCGCGGTCGAGTTCGGCGAGGTCTTCGGCCGTCAGCCTGATATCGTGCGCGGCGACATTCTGGCGGACGTGCTCCTGGCTGCTGGCCTTCGGGATGGCGATGACACCGGGCTGCGCCATCACCCAGGCGAGCGCGATCTGTGCTGCCGTGGCGTTGTGGCGGGCGGCGATGGTTTCCAGCCTAGAATTGCGCGCCAGCGCGCCCTGCTCGACCGGCGAATAGGCCATCAGCGGGATGCCGCGCTGCCGGCTCCACGGTACGAGATCGAATTCGGGGCCGCGCCGCGACAGATTGTAGAGTACCTGGTTGGTCTGGACATGATCGCCAGACGACAGACCGGTCAGTTCCTCCATTTCGTCGGTGTCGAAATTGCTGACGCCCCAGTGACGGATCTTGCCGGCCTTCTTCAACGCCTCGAAAGCGTCGACCGTTTCGCCTAGAGGCACACTGCCCGGCCAATGTAGGAGATAGAGATCGATGCGGTCGGTGCGCAGGCGCTTCAAGCTGTTTTCGCAGGCCCGCGCCACGCCGGTGCGCGAGGCATTGGACGGCAATACCTTGGAGACAAGAAAGAGTTCGTCGCGGCGCCCGGCAATGGCTTCCGCCACCACCTCCTCGGCGCCGCCGCTGGCATACATTTCAGCGGTGTCGATCAACGTCATGCCGAGGTCCAGCCCGAGCTTCAGGGCATTGACCTCCCCGGCGCGGCGGCGGGAATCTTCGCCCATCTTCCATGTGCCCTGTCCCAGCACCTGGACGGCCTCGCCCGAAGGCAGCGTGGTGGCTCTTATCGTCGATGGCATGTGGGCTCCTGGCGCCGTGTAATCGATGTGAATGGCATCACAACCACGGAGAGAAATCCAGAATGGATCTCTCCGGCATGGCCGTTGCTGCCTTACTTCGCCGGATGGGCGGCGAGCCAGGCCTGCATCTTGGCGATCTCGGCTTCCTGCGCGGCGATGACATCTTCGGCCAGCTTGCGGATTTCGGGATCCTTGCCATTGGCGAGTTCCACCTTGGCCATGTCGATCGCGCCCCGATGATGCGGGATCATGCCGCGCACGAAATCGACATCGGCATTGCCGGAATATTCGATCATCATGTCGGTGTGCATCTTGTCCATCGCCGCCTTGTAGCCGTCGGTCGAAGGACCTTGCGCGCCCATCGCGCCCATGTCGTGTTTCATCTCTTCGGATTGCGCCGGGACGCTTTCGAGGAAAACGGCAAGCAGCATTCCCGCCGCCATCATCAAAAGCACGATTTTCTTAGCCAAGGTCATCCATGATCTCCTGTTGATTGAAATTCGTATCTGGGGGCTTTGCTCAGAGTTTCAACGTCCGCAGCCGCAATGCGTTGGCGATCACCGAAACCGAAGACAGGCTCATGGCCGCCGCCGCCAGCATCGGCGACAAAAGCGTGCCGGTGAGCGGATATAGCACGCCGGCAGCAACCGGCACGCCAAGCACATTGTAGAGGAAGGCGAAAAACAGATTCTGGCGGATGTTGCGGATCGTCCCCTGCGCGAGCGTTCGCGCCCTGACGATGCCGTTGAGATCGCCCTTGACCAGCGTAATGCCGGCGCTCTCGACAGCGACATCGGCGCCGGTGCCCATGGCGATGCCGACATCGGCGCTGGCCAGGGCCGGCGCATCGTTGACGCCGTCGCCGGCCATGGCGATTCCGGCTTTCGCACGCAACTCCTCGACAAGGGCTGCCTTTTGTTCCGGCAGCAGGCCGGCGCGCACCTCGTCGATACCAAGGCTTTTGGCGATGGCGCGCGCCGTGCGCTCGTTGTCGCCGGTCGCCATGATGATCCGCAAGCCTCTGTCGTGCAGCGCCCTGATCGCCTCGGCTGTCGTTGCCTTGACCGGATCGGCGACCGCGACAATGCCGGCCAGTTTTTTGTCCACCGCAACGAACATCGCCGTCTTGCCTTCTGCCTGCAGCGCCTCGGCCCTGGCCGACAGGGAAGCGGTGTCGATGCCGACATCGGCCATCATGGCGGCGTTGCCGAGCGAAACCTTCCTGCCAGACACCGTGCCGGATACGCCCTTGCCGGTGACGGCGTCGAAGCCGCTGGCCTCGACGAGCGTCAGGCCGCGTACGTCGGCGCCGCCGACAATGGCCTCGGCCAGCGGATGCTCCGAGCCTTTTTCCAGGCCGGCGGCGAGCGCCAGCAATTCATTCTCGGACAGGCCTTCGGCAGCGACGACATCGGTCAAGCGAGGCTTGCCTTCGGTCAAGGTGCCGGTCTTGTCGACGATCAACGTGTCGACCGAAGCGAAGCGCTCGAGCGCGGCCGCGTCCTTGATCAGCACGCCCGCGTGCGCCCCGCGCCCGGTGGCGGTCATGATCGACATCGGCGTCGCCAGGCCGAGCGCGCAGGGGCAGGCGATGATCAGCACCGAGACCGCCGAGACGATGGCAAAGATCAAGCTGGGTTCGGGACCGAGGATCGCCCAGGCGGCAAAGGCCGCGAGCGCGACCAGCACGACGGCCGGCACGAAGTAGAAGGAGACGCGATCGGCCAGACCTTGAATCGGCGCGCGCGAACGCTGCGCCTTTGCGACCAGCTCGACGATGCGCGAAAGGGTCGTTTCGGAGCCGACCTTTTCGGCGCGCATGATCAGCGAACCGTTCTTGTTGAGCGTGCCGCCGGTCAAGGCATCGCCTTTCGTTTTTTCGACCGGCAGCGGCTCGCCCGAGATCATCGATTCGTCGATGGAGGAACGGCCTTCCGTTACAATGCCGTCGACCGGCACGGCGTCGCCCGGACGGAGGCGCAGGTGGTCGCCGGTCTTGACCGCATCGAGCGGCACGTCGGTCTCGGAGCCGTCCTCCCCGATCAGCCGTGCCGTCTTCGGCGCCAGGTCGAGCAGCGCACGGATGGCCGAGCCGGTCTTCTCGCGCGCCCGCAATTCGAGGACCTGACCGAGGAATACCAGCGCGACGATAACGGCGGCTGCCTCGAAATAGACCGGCACTGTGCCGCCATGACCGCGGAACTGATGCGGAAAGATGTCCGGAAACAGTGCGGCGACGACGCTGTAGAGGTAGGCCGCACCCACACCCAGCGAAATCAGCGTCCACATGTTGGGGCTGCGGTTGACCAGCGACTCCCAGCCGCGGTGGAAGAAGGGGAAGGCCGCCCACAGCACCACCGGGCTGGCCAGCGCCAATTCCAGCCAGACCATCGTTCGCCCGTCGACAAACGCCTGGAACGTCAGGCCGAGCATCGGCGCCATGGCAACGATCAGCAGCGGCAGGGACAGCACCGCGCTGACCCAGAACCGTCTGGTGAAGTCTACCAGTTCGGGGTTCGGGCCCTCATCGCCAGTGGGAACGCCCATCGGCTCAAGCGCCATGCCGCAGATCGGGCAGGAGCCGGGCTTGTCTCTTATCACTTCGGGGTGCATCGGGCAGGTGTATTGAGTGCCTTTCGGCACTGGCGACGGCGTCGGCCTATCGCCGAGATAGTTTTGCGGCTCGGCCTCGAACTTCGCCCGGCAGCCGGCCGAGCAGAAATAGAAACCCTGGCCTTCGTGGCGGAAAAAATGCCTGGCGGTAGCGCGGTCGACACTCATGCCACAGACGGGGTCGGTGGCGGTCAGGTATTTTTCGGGCCCGGCGACGAATTTCGTACGGCAACCCTCGCTGCAGAAGTGAAAGAGACGGCCGCCATGCTCGGCCGTCGGCTTGCCCGCGGCCGGATCGACGCTCATGCCGCACACCGGATCGCGCACCACGGCTTCGGCGGCCGGCTCAGCAGCCTTTGCCGCACAACAGCTGCCATCGGCCGCGTGGTGGTGATGCTCGGAATGCGCCATCGAAAAATGCCTTATATCTGTCTGGGTGAGGAGGTAGTGCTTCCAGTAACTGGAAGGTCAAGGGGCGATTTCGACTTTTCGATCATGGCCGTCATCGCGCACATCAAAGGGAAAATCGCTTACGCGACTTTGTTCCCATGCTATGGACGCGCGTCCCACTGCATCGATCCCACCCAAATGAAATGCCTGATTATCAATCTCGATCGGTCCCGCGATCGCCTCGCCCATGTAACGGCGGAGTTCGCGCGCATCGGCACCGCCTTCGAGCGGGTCGCCGCCATCGATGCGCGAGATCGGCCGGATCTGGCCGAAATGCCGCAGGGCAAGAAGCATTTGCGTCTGGCCGACGCCGAGATTGCCTGCCTGCTCAGCCACCAACAGTGTTGGTCGATGATCGCGACAGGTGAGGATGCTTACGCGGCGATTTTCGAGGACGATGTCGTTTTCCCGGACAAAGCCGGTGCTTTGCTTGCCGATGCGGGCTGGATTCCCGCCGATGCGGACATCGTCAAGTTGGAAACGTTCTTCAACCGGACCGTAATTTCACGCAAGCAAGTCGCCTGCGGCCACGGTTTTTCTGCGAGCAGACTGCACGGGCTCCATATCGGTACGGCGGGATACATCCTGTCCAGACAGGCCGCGCAGGACCTTCTTGCGGCAACGAATGAGATCAGCATTCCCGTCGATCACCTCATCTTCAATCCGCGTTTTGCGACCTCATCCGACAAGGTCATTTACCAACTCGTCCCGGCATTGTGCCTGCAGGCACAATTCCTCGGCGACAGTCCGGTGAGATTGCCAAGCCTGCTCAAGCAGGACCGAACAGAGGAATGGGTGGCAAGCGGGATAGGTAAACACCGCCAGAAGCCAATCACCGCCAAGGTAAGGATCGAGGCCAGGCGGTTGACGCGGCAGATCGCCGATCTCTTCCGGCTTCGGCGCGAGATGATCATCCCTTTCTGGTATCGCGGCCGACGCGTCCGTCCGCCCCATACACAGCGCCGTGAAAACGCGCTATAGACGCCGCGCAAAGGCGAGGCCCACCGGCAATCCATGGCAAAAATCTCCCTCAAGCTCGACGCGCTGATCGACAGCGAGGCTTTGCGCCGCGACATGACGGCGCTGATCTCGGCGGCCAGCGGCATCGAGCCCGGCGCGCGCGTCGGTGCGCTCCGGCTGCTGAAGGATCGGCTGACCGAGGGCCGCAAGGTTGCCGAGCGCATGCTGATGGACGATGGCAGCGGCACGGCCTGCGCCGCCCGGCTGTCGCATCTGATGGACGAGATCATCCGCGCCCTCTACGAGTTCGCCGCGACCCACGTCTACCGGGTGAAAAGCCCCTCGACCGCAGAGCGCATGGCGGTCGTTGCCGTCGGCGGCTATGGCCGCGGCACGCTGGCGCCGGGCTCCGACACCGACCTGTTGTTCCTGCTGCCCTACAAGCAGACGCCGTGGGGCGAACAGATCGTCGAATATATGCTCTATATGCTGTGGGACCTCGGGTTGAAGGTTGGCCACGCCACCCGCAACATCGACGAGTGTCTCAGGCTGTCGCGCAGCGATATCACCATCCGCACCACGATCCTGGAAGCGCGGTTCCTGTGGGGCGAACAGAAGCTCTTCGACGAATTGCTCACCCGCTTCGACCATGAAGTGGTGCGCACCACCGGACCGGAATATGTGCAGGCCAAGCTCGCCGAACGCGACGATCGCCATGCCAAGGCCGGCGAAAGCCGCTATCTGGTCGAGCCCAACGTCAAGGACGGCAAGGGCGGCCTGCGCGATTTGCAGACGCTGTTCTGGATCGCCAAGTATTTTTATCGCGTGCGCACCGGCGAGGAATTGGTCGACAAGGCTGTGTTCACCGAGGCCGAATACCGGGAATTCCTCAAGGCCGAGGATTTCCTCTGGGCGGTGCGCTGCCACATGCATTTCCTCACCGGCAAGGCCGAGGAACGGCTGCATTTCGACATCCAGCGCGAGATTGCCGAACGTCTCGGCTACACCACCCATCCCGGTCTGTCGGCGGTCGAGCGCTTCATGAAGCATTACTTCCTCGTCGCCAAGGATGTCGGCGACCTCACCCGCATCTTCTGCGCCGCGCTCGAGGAAGAGCAGGCCAAGCATGTGCCCGGCTTCAACCGCATCTTCCTCACCTTCCAGCGCCGCAAGCGCAAGCTGGCAGGCACGTCGGACTTCATTGTCGACAATCACCGCATCAACGTCGCCGACGACAGCGTGTTCGAGCGCGACCCGGTCAATCTGCTCAGGCTGTTCTGGTTCGCCGACAAGCACGGGCTGGAGTTCCATCCCGATGCGCTGAAGCTGCTCACCCGCTCGCTCGGTCTGGTCAACAAGTCGCTGCGGCGCGACGAGGAGGCCAACCGGCTGTTCCTCGACATCCTGACCTCGGACCGCAATGCCGAGCTTAATTTGCGGCGCATGAACGAGGCCGGCCTGCTCGGCAGGCTGATCCCCGATTTCGGCAGAATAGTCGCCATGATGCAGTTCTCGATGTACCACCACTATACGGTGGACGAGCACCTGATCCGCTGCATCGGCGTCTTGGCCGAGATCGAGCGCGGCGACGGCGAAAAGGTGCATCCGCTCTCGCACACGCTGATGCCGGGGCTAGAGAAGAGCCGCGAGGCGCTCTATGTCGCGGTGCTGCTGCACGACATCGCCAAGGGCCGGCCGGAGGATCACTCAGAGGCCGGCGCCCGGATCGCGCGCCGCATCTGCCCGCATATGGGGCTGTCGGCGGCCGACACCGAGACAGTCGCCTGGCTGGTCGAGAACCATCTCGTGATGTCGATGACGGCGCAGACGCGCGACCTCAACGACCGCAAGACGATCGAGGATTTCGCCTCGATCGTGCAATCGGTCGAGCGGCTGAAAATGCTGTTGATCCTGACCGTCTGCGACATCAGGGGTGTCGGGCCGGGCGTGTGGAACGGCTGGAAGGGCCAGCTCCTGCGCACGCTCTACTACGAGACCGAACTGCTTTTGACCGGCGGCTTCTCGGAAGTGTCGCGCGCCAAGCGGACGGCGGCGGCGCGCGAGCGGCTAGCCGAGGCGCTAGCCGATTGGCCGGACAAGGCCCGCAAGCGCTATGTCGGCCTGCATTACGAGAACTATCTGCTGACGGTCGACCTCCCCGATCAGCTGCGTCATGCCGAATTCATCCGCGAAGCCGACGCGGCAGGCAAGAAGCTCGCCACCGTGGTCAGGACGCACCAATTCGAGGCGGTGACCGAGATCACCGTGCTGGCGCAGGATCATCCGCGCCTGCTTTCGGTTATTGCCGGCGCCTGTGCCGGCGCCGGCGGCAACATCGTCGACGCGCAGATCTTCACCACGTCCGACGGCCGCGCGCTGGACATCATCCTGATCTCACGGGAATTCGACCGCGATGAGGATGAGCGCCGTCGCGCCCAGCGCGTCGGCCGGCTGATCGAGGACGTGCTGTCGGGCAAGAGCTGGCTGCCGGAGATGATCGAGAAGCGCACCCGGCCGCGGCGCGGCGCCAAGGTGTTCAAGATTCCGCCGCGCGCCGAAATCCGCAACACGCTGTCGAACCGGTTTTCGGTGATCGAGGTCGAGGGCCTGGACCGGCCTGGGCTGTTGTCGGAAATCACCAGTGCGTTGTCCGATCTCTCGCTCGACATCGCCTCGGCTCACATCACCACCTTCGGCGAGAAGGTGATCGACACTTTCTATGTCACCGACCTTACGGGGCAGAAGATCGACAACCCGGCACGCACCGCCACCATCCACGCCAGGCTGATCGCGGCGCTTGAAGGCGTTGTCCCAGAGCGCGGCGGCAAGGCCAAGGCGGCGGCCGAGTGACCATCACTTTGTCCCAATCACCCCCTTTGTCCCAATCATCCCCTTTGTCCCAATCATCCAGGCAATCTCCCCGCGCATGAGCCTCGTCAAGAAATTCGCCACGGTTGCGTCCGGCACGCTGATGAGCCGCGCCCTTGGCTTTGGCCGCGAGATGCTGATGGCTGCCGCACTCGGCACCGGGCCGGTGGCGGACGCCTTCAACGCCGCCTTCCAGTTTCCAAACACGTTTCGCCGGCTGTTTGCCGAAGGCGCCTTCAACGCCGCCTTCGTGCCGCTGTTTGCCAAGGAGATCGAGACCCACGGCACCGACGGCGCCAAGCGCTTTTCGGAGGAAGTGTTCGGCGTCCTGTTCACCGCACTTCTGGCGCTGACCATCGTCATGGAATTGGCGATGCCGCTGATCGTGCGCTATCTCGTGGCGCCGGGCTTTGCCGACACGCCGGGCAAGTTCGAGACGACCGTCCTGCTGGCGACGATCATGTTCCCGTATCTCATTTGCATGTCGCTCGCAGCGATGATGGCCGGCATGCTGAATTCGCTGCGCCGCTATTTCGCGGCTGCCGTGGCGCCGGCTTTCCTCAACATCATCCTGATCAGCGTGCTCGGCTACGCCTGGTACCACGGCATGGATGCCCGTGAGGTCGGTTTCAGCCTGTCCTGGGGCGTGCTGGCGGCGGGGCTGGTGCAGCTTGCCATCGTCTGGGTGGCGGTGCGCAATGCCGGCATCGCCATCGGCTTTCGCCGGCCGAAGATGACGCCCAACGTCAAGCGCCTGCTGATCCTGGCGCTGCCGGCGGCGATCACCGGCGGCATCACCCAGATCAACCAGCTGATCGGCACGGCGATCGCGTCGGCGCAGGACAGCGCCGTGTCCTCGCTTGCTTACGCCGACCGCATCTACCAGCTGCCGCTCGGCGTCGTCGGCGTCGCGGTGGCCATCGTGCTGTTGCCGGAGCTGTCGCGGGCGCTGAAATCGGGCAATCTGGTCGAGGCGGCCAATCTGCAGAACCGCTCGGTCGAGTTCACGCTGTTCATGACCTTGCCGGCGGCGGCGGCCCTTTGGGTAATGGCGGAGCCGATCGTGCGGCTGGTCTATGAGCGCGGCGCCTTCGCCGCCACCGGCTCGACGCCGACGGTGGCGGCGATCCTGGCGATCTTTGGCCTCGGCCTGCCGGCCTTCGTGCTGATCAAGGCCTTCACCCCCGGCTATTTCGCCCGCGAGGACACGCGCACGCCGATGATGTTCGCCGCCATTTCGGTCGGCGTGAACGTGATCACGGCACTGACGCTGTTCCCGAGCATGGGCGCGCCCGGCATTGCGGTGGCCTCGGCCGTGGCCGGCTGGGTCAACGCTGTGATGCTGCTTGCCGTGCTGATCCGACGCGGCCATTGGGGCCGCGACGTGCCATTGCTGAAGCGCATTCCGCGCCTGGTGCTGTCGGCTGCGGTGATGGCGGTGGCGCTCTATTTCGCCGAGCACTGGCTGGCCGTCAGGCTCGGCCCCGGCTCGCCACTGGTGATCAAGGCCGTGACGCTTCTCTCATTGGTGGCCGGCGGGGCGCTGCTCTACTTCGTCACGGCTTTCGCCACCGGCGGCGCCGATTTCGGAATGATCCGGCGCAATGTGAAACGCGGCTCGGGCAAGGCAGCGGCGCCAGCGCCAAACGCCGATCTGGACGAATAGTCCGGGCGAGCTAACAGCAACACCGGTCTTGATCCTCTCCGCCCCTTCGTCCATAAGCGCGCCGTCGCAAGACTTTCGCCGCGCGTGGTTTCCAGCCGCGTGATTGGCTCCGAAAGGTCTGCAACTTTTCGGAAACACGCTTAATACGGCCCTCCACAAGCCATGAGGAACCCATGACCGCCTTCAAACAGCTCGTCTTTTCCGGGGTACAGCCGACCGGCAATCTGCATCTCGGCAACTATCTCGGCGCCATCAAGAAATTCGTTGCGCTTCAGGACACGTCAGACTGCATCTATTGCGTCGTCGACCTGCATTCGCTGACGGCACAACTCGTCCATGATGACCTCGCAGACCAGACCCGCTCGATCACCGCCGCCTTCCTCGCCTCGGGCATCGACCCGAAGAAGCACATCGTCTTCAACCAGTCGCGGGTGATGCAGCATGCCGAGCTTGCCTGGATCTTCAATTGCGTGGCGCGCATCGGCTGGATGAACAAGATGACGCAGTTCAAGGACAAGGCCGGCAAGGACCGCGAGAACGCCTCGCTGGGCCTGCTTGCCTATCCCTCGCTGATGGCGGCCGACATCCTGCTCTACCGCGCGACCCATGTGCCGGTGGGCGAGGACCAAAAGCAGCATCTGGAGCTGACTCGCGACATCGCGCAAAAGTTCAATAATGATTTTTCGAGCCGCATCGCCAGTCTTGGCGTCGGAGTCGAGATGCAGGTTGGCGAAGAGACGGTAAACGGGTTCTTCCCGATAACCGAACCGGTGATCGGCGGGCCGGCGGCGCGCATCATGAGCCTGCGCGACGGTTCGAAGAAAATGTCGAAGTCGGACCCGTCCGACCTGTCGCGCATCAATTTGACCGACGATGCCGACACCATCTCGAAGAAGATCCGCAAGGCCAAGACCGACCCGGAAGCGTTGCCAAGCGAAGCCGACGGCCTGGAAAGCCGCCCGGAAGCGGAAAACCTGGTCGGCATCTATGCCGGGCTGGCCGAGATGTCGAAGGCGGACGTGCTGAAGGAATTCGGCGGCCAGCAGTTTTCCGTGTTCAAGCCGGCGCTCGCCGACCTTGCCGTGGAAAAACTGGCGCCGATCGCCGGCGAGATGCGCCGTATCGAGGGAGACCGCGCCTATGTCGACGCGGTGCTGAGAGACGGCGGCGAACGCGCCGGCGCGCTGGCTGGGACCACCATGAAGACGGTGCGCGACATTATCGGCCTGTTGCAGGGCTGATCCTACCGTCAGTGCACCGCACCATTCTGGCCCAAGGCCGGCGGCTTGCCGCCGGTCTGTCGCGGTGGCAGATTGCGGCCGAAACATCGAGTAGATAGACATGGTCTCCAAACGCCTCAGTCGCGAAGCCGGCCATCGCAGGAAATTCCTGACGATCATCGACGACACGCCGGAGTGCGAGCGCGCCGTCGCCTACGCCTCCAAGCGGGCGCAGAGCACCAGCGGCACGCTGGTGCTGCTCTACATCATCACCCCGGACGACTTTCAGCACTGGCTGGGCGTCGAGAAGATCATGCGCGAGGAAGCCAATGCCACGGCACGCGCGGCACTCGACGGCTACGCCAACAAGGTGCGCCAGAAGCTCGGCATCGAGCCCGAGATGGTGGTGCGCGAAGGCAAGCCGACCGAGGAGATCCACAAGCTGATCGAGGAAGACCAGGACATCGCCATCCTGGTGCTGGCGGCAGGTGCCGGCAAGGAAGGACCCGGGCCGCTGGTCGGGGCTGTTGCCGGCAAGGGCGCCGCCTTCCCTATTCCGGTCACAGTGGTGCCGCAGAACCTGTCTGACGAGGAGATCGACAGCCTCGCATAGGAGAGTGATGCCGGAAGTGTGGAAGCGGTTTTGGATAACATCACGATCCTGGATTTATAGCCC
Organism: Mesorhizobium sp. M1004; assembly: GCF_040318795.1. Taxonomy (NCBI): domain Bacteria; kingdom Pseudomonadati; phylum Pseudomonadota; class Alphaproteobacteria; order Hyphomicrobiales; family Phyllobacteriaceae; genus Mesorhizobium; species Mesorhizobium sp. M1004. The sequence continues at coordinate 341,966 of NZ_JAMYNB010000002.1, read as the reverse complement.
GCGCGGGATTCATTCCCAGCCAGCAAAAACATTCCGCCAGCCAGCCGTTTTGAGCGACGCGTTTCGCTTGAATGTCCAGCCGATTGAGCCTATTTAGAACTATTCCAAACTAGCTGCCCGACTGGGGCACGGAGACGGCCATGTTCATCCAGACCGAATCGACGCCGAACCCGGCAACGCTGAAGTTCCTGCCCGGCAAGGAAGTCCTTGTTGAAGGCACCGCCGATTTCCGCGACGCCGACAGTGCAGCCAGCGCCTCGCCGCTGGCCGGCCGGCTGTTCGAGATCCCCGGCGTGACCGGCGTCTTCTTCGGCTATGACTTCATCACCGTGACCAAGGACGGCCCGGACTGGCAGCACCTGAAGCCGGCGATCCTGGGCGCCATCATGGAGCATTTCATGTCGGGCGCGCCCGTCATGGTCAATGCCGGCCCCGCCGCCGAGACCAGCCAGACCGGCGAATTCTACGACAAGGCCGATGAGCAACTGGTCATCACCATCAAGGAATTGCTCGACACCAGGGTGCGCCCGGCGGTTGCCCAGGATGGCGGCGACATCACCTTCCGCGGCTTCGAGAACGGCACCGTGTTCCTGCACATGAAGGGCGCCTGCGCCGGCTGCCCGTCCTCGACGGCGACGCTGAAGCACGGCATCCAGAACCTGCTCCGCCACTTCGTGCCGGAAGTACAGCAGGTCGAGCAGGTCTCCTAAGACCCCTTCACGCATTCGAGCGAGCAACAAAAAACCGGGCCAGATTGCCCGGTTTTCTGTTTTGGACGTCCGTTGTTGCCTAGACGGTCCGCGTACGAAGGGTAACGCCTACTTTGACCATGATCTTCCCGAAAACCGGTTCCACTTTTCGCTTTCGTGGACCTCGGTTCCGGATCATGGTCCTACATCACGATGACCTTGGCGCCGACCGACGTGCGGTCGTAGAGGTCGATGATGTCCTGGTTCATCAGCCGGATGCAGCCTGACGACATCGCCTTGCCGATCGAATTCCATTCCGGACTGCCGTGCAGGCGGTAGCCCATATCACCGCCCTTGTTGAACAGATACATGGCGCGCGCGCCGAGCGGGTTCTTCAAGCCCGGCTCCATGCCGCTCGCGAACTTCGCTAGCTCCGGCTGGCGCTGGATCATCTGCCGCGGCGGCGTCCAGGTCGGCCATTCGCGCTTCAGCGCGATATGGGCGGTGCCGTGCCATTCAAAGCCTTCGCGGCCGACGCCGATGCCGTAGCGGATCGCCCGGCCGTCGCCTTCGACGAAGTAGAGAAACTTGTTCTGGGTATCGACGACGATGGTGCCCGGCTTTTCCGATGTGTCGTAGTTCACCTCTTGCCGGTGGTACTTCAGCGGCACCCTCTCGATCGGGATGCGCGGCAGTTGGTAGCCTGCATCGTTCACCGAACCGTAGTTGTTGGTGAACAGTTGCGAGCCGATCGTGCTGCAACCCGAGATCGCGGCCGACAACGCAAGTGCGGCGACGATTGCAAATGACTTCATGCGCATGAAATGGTCCGATGCCCCGCCAAGATGTCGCGACACGTTACGGCCGCTTTTCCTGAAATCATTCATGCTGGCATTTGCTTTGCTTGCCAAGCGCGCGATGCCTATATGCAGGAGCTTACGTGCCGGTAAGCCGTCAACTATGGCATTTCGGCAACAGGACTCACGGGATTGTGAAGGAAAAACAATGGGCGGCCCTGTCGGATAGCCTAGAATCAGGGAACCACATCGAGGAATCACAATGAATGTAGGCGATGCCGCGGCGCGGTCCGGCCTGCCGGCCAAGACCATCCGCTACTATGAAGAGATCGGCCTGATCGCGCCGGCGCGCGCCGGCAATGGCTATCGCGATTATTCCAGCGACGACATCCATCGGCTGGCCTTCCTGCGCCGTGCCCGCAACCTCGGCTTTTCAATCGACGATTGCCGCCAGCTGATGGCGCTCTACCGGGACCGCAGCCGCGCCAGCCACGATGTGCGCGAGATCGCCGCCGCCCATGTCAGCGCCATCGACGAAAAAGTGCGCGAGCTGCAGTCGATGCGCACGACCTTGCAGACGCTGATCCAGGCCTGCCATGGTGACGACCGGCCGGATTGCCCGATTTTGGATGATATTGCGGGGGCTGCGCAGGCCGCAGACAGGCGGGCCACGGTTTGAAGCACGGGCGCCGGGATAGACTGGGCGCCGGATGCGCAAGAAAAACCTCCAAAGGTCTATATCTCATTTGGCTAAAATTACGGAACGTCCAATGGACAAGAACGGAACCAAAGCGGTTACATCAGACCTTTTCGCTCACGACGTATGACTTTAGTCCGGCCGATTTATAGCTAAGAACGGAAGTCGATCGGCACGACATAGGGCCGCTGCGGATCAATACCAGACTGCACCCAGACGAATATGGTGCGATCGCGGAAGACGCTCGGACCAAGCCGTCACCCAGGTTTGTCAACCGAATAATCGTCTGATGAGGTGCGCGGATGCTGGGGTCAAAATCCGAAAGCGACCGCCACCTTCAGACCGAACGAGTAAGAAGCAGACCTAGCTTGAGATAGGTTCAAACTCTTCTCTGACTTCCTTCCAGAGCAAAAACTTGAATGGCCACGCTCTGAGATAGGGGATCAGCTTCTCTCGCGGCAGAGCCGCAAAAAGAAGGGTGGTCAGAACTGAAAACATACAGGACAGAAACGCCACAAAAGCTATCGGCATCATCAATACCGCAGTGAAGCCACCGACAATATGCGGCCAAGTACCCTTCTCAGCTACGATTCCCGCGCTAGCAAGAAGGCCAATCCCCAGCAAGATTAGGCCTATCGTGCCCAACGATACGAGCAGCGCGGTGAGTGCGGTTCTACGCTTCATATGCTTTGCCTCCCGGTAGCTTATCTCAAGCATAGCGGGGATCAATCCGCAGGGCGCGTTGTAAAGTATATAGTCGCCCTGCGAAAGGCGATTGTATGGTTGACAAACCCATTGCTCACGACCTTGGCTCTGCTAGTCTCGCGCTTGGGTTTGGGGGTCAAGACATGAATGCCGTTGAGTTTATCGACAAGGTTCTAACGCCGCTCGGTGGCGGGCTTGGCGTCCTGCTGGCATGCCGGTTTTCACCGCAACTTCGTGCGCAGGTCAGGCCTGGTCTGGAATTAGTGATGGCAGTTATTGTCGTGCTGATCCTGGGAGCCATCAAATGGCTCTAGGAGCTACCCAGCCGTAGGGAAGTTACCAATTTCGGAACCAAATTCCGCCTAACGCTTACGAGTCGTCGTTTCGTATAGGGCTTGGTCATTTACAAGGTTTCGTATGCATCCGCCCTGATAGCCGCGAGTCGGAACGCGCTATGCTGGTGCGGCGTGGCGTGCAACGGCTGTTGCGGGACATGGGCCCTCTGCATAACTGGCCCACGCTTGCCGCGGCGATAACAGGCCCTGACTGCCTCGATTTTTGATGATATGGCGGGCTTAGGCCGGGCGAAGACAAGGCCGCTTCGGGCAGTGACATAAGCGGCCGGACCTCGCTCATCCGAGACTTCAGGACCTTTTCGGCCATCCCGCTTCTCACAAACGCGGAGATGACACCGATCAGAGATTCGATCCAACGCAGTATTGTCCGCAGTACTTCCCGTAGCGCCTGGCCCATGACGTGACATGCCTCTCGGATCATCAACCGTAGTAGGATTATATTCCTATCTGGCCGAATTTGTCAATCGGATTTTGCCCAACATGGGTTCAAACCGTGAACAAAATCTGGCATGGTGGGTGCCATGCCGATCATTTCGCCGATTCCCCTCAATCCCCTCATCGACGGCCGCCAGTCCGAACGCGCCATGCTGGTGCGGCGCGGCGTGCAAAGGCTGTTGATGCAAATGGGCATGCATGTGCTGCCCGAACTGTCGCTGGCCACCGGGCGGCGCGCCGACCTTGTGGCGCTGACCCGGCAGGGCGATATCTGGATCATCGAGGTCAAATCCTCGATCGAGGATTTCCGCGTCGACCGCAAATGGCCTGACTACCGGCTGCACTCCGACCGCTTCTTCTTCGCCACCCATCCGGGCGTGCCATCGGAGATCTTCCCCGAGGAATGCGGCTTCATCCTCTCCGACGGCTACGGCGCCGAGATTCTGCGCGATGCGCCCGAGCACCGGATGGCCGCAGCAACGCGCAAGGCGCTGATGCTGCGCATCGCACGGGCGGGTGCGGCGCGGCTGCTGGCGGCGGAACTGGCGGGTGTGGCGGTGCCGGCGCTGGCGGGAGAGAGCGAGTAGACGAAGCTCAAGTTCCTCGCCCCGCTTTGCGGGGGCGAGGAACCCAAGAACACCTACTCCACCACCTCCTCCACCCCTGCCGCCGACGCCATCAGGAGCACGGCGGCACCCAGCAGCGCTGCAACGAAGGACCCCGCCAGGATGCCGACCTTGACGGCGTCCTGCAGCGCCATGTCGTTGGCGAAGGCGAGCAGGCCGATGAACAGGCTCATGGTGAAGCCGATGCCGCAGAGCAGCGAAATGCCGATCATGTGCAGCCAGCCGGCATTGACCGGCAGGTCGGCGAAGCCGAGCCGGATCGCCAGCGCCGAGGAGCCGAAGACGCCGGCCAGCTTGCCCAGCACCAGGCCGGCGGCAACGCCGAGCGTCAGCGGCTCGACCAGGGCAGAGGCGCTGAGGCCGGCCAGCGACACGCCGGCATTGGCAAAGCCGAAAATCGGGATGACGAAGAACGGCACGATCTTGTGCAGGCCGTGCTCCAACCGGTGCAGCGGCGAATGGTCGAGATCGTGCCCGCTGCCGGGAGAAGTTTTCAGCGGAATGGTGAGCGCCAGCGCCACGCCGGCCAGCGTCGCATGCACACCCGATTTCAGCACGAGCACCCACAGCACGGCGCCGAGCACGAGGTAAGGCTTCAGCCTCGTCACCCGCATGCGGTTGAGCACGATGAGCACCGCGATGACGGCGAAGGCCGCACCGAGATAGGCCAGCGACAGGCTGCTTGTGTAGAAGATGGCGATGATGATGACGGCGCCGAGATCGTCGATGATGGCGAGCGCGGTGAGAAATATCTTGAGCGACGCCGGCACGCGGTTGCCGAGCAGCGACAGTACGCCGAGCGCAAAGGCGATATCGGTGGCGGTCGGGATCGCCCAGCCGGAGAGCGCGGCGGCGTTGTTGCGGTTGATGGCGACATAGACCAGCGCGGGAACCAGCATGCCGCCGGCGGCGGCGACGCCCGGCAGCACGCGGCGCGGCCAGGTCGAGAGCTGACCGTCGAGCATCTCGCGCTTGATCTCGAGGCCGACCAGCAGGAAGAACACCGCCATCAGCCCATCATTGATCCAGTGCGACACGCTGAGCGGGCCGAGATAGGCGTGGAGAGCGGCGAAATAGGTTTCGGCCAATGGTGAATTGGCGACGATCAGCGCAAGGGCTGCCGCAACCATCAGGATGATGCCGCCCGCCGCCTCGCCATCGAGGAATTCGCGAAGGATGGATTTCGGCTGCTTGTCGCGCATCTGTGCTCCGTTGCCGGGTTTTCCGGCGGCGTTATTGCCGATGATGGGCAAAGGTCGATGGCACGGCAACCGCAACTGTTTCCAGCGTTGGCGCCGCCCCTCATTGTCCTGCCGGACGTTCGTCATTCGAAAAGCCAAGCAGTTGGCTTTTCGTCCACTTCGCGGACCATTCCTCAACTCCCCACATAGCGACGGGGAGAAAGAGGCAGCTTCAGCCTCGCCGTCGTCTCCTGCAACGCCGGCGATTGGCGAAACCGGCGATGAGAGCGCCCCTCTCCCCCGTCTCTATACGGGGAGAGGATGCCGGCAGGCAGGTGAGGGGCAGCGCTGAGGTTCGGCAATTGGCGGCCGGCGCCACCGGCGCGTGAACGTCAGCGTGGTGCGCGCTTGGCGAGTATGCGCTGCAGCGTGCGGCGATGCATGTTGAGCCGGCGCGCGGTTTCCGACACGTTGCGGTCGCACATTTCGTAGACGCGCTGGATGTGTTCCCAGCGCACGCGGTCGGCCGACATCGGATTTTCCGGGGGGGCGGCGCGCTCGCCGGCGGTGCGGGTGAGCGCTGCAAACACGTCGTCGGCGTCAGCCGGCTTCGACAGATAGTCGATGGCGCCGAGCTTCACCGCGGTCACCGCGGTGGCGATGTTGCCGTAGCCGGTGAGGATGACGGTGCGGGCATCGTCGCGCTTCTCGCGGATGGCGGCGACGACGTCGAGGCCGTTGCCGTCGCCAAGCCGCATGTCGACCACCGCATAGGCCGGCGGGTGGGCGCGCGCCTTGGCCACTGCCTCCTCGACGCTCTCGGCCGTCTCGACCACGAAACCCCTGGTTTCCATGGCGCGGGCCAGCCGCGTCAGGAACGGCTTGTCGTCGTCGACGATGAGCAGCGAGGTGTCCTCGCCTTCGACCATTGCGCCAATTGCTTCTTCGCCAGTCATTATCTCAAAAAATCCTGCTGCCTTAATTTTACGCAGATATAGTTCCTGAACGCCATTGTCCAATTTTGCCGCCTCCGCCAAGGCTTTTACGCGGTGTCGAACATCGAGATCCCCACCGATTCCGGGTTGAGGAAGACCGTGCGCGGCCACGATATCTGCACGATCGCGCCTTCGCCCAGTCCGCTCGAATTGCGGAAATCGAGCGTGGCGCCGGAGCGTTCGAGCAAGGTCTTGGCGATGAACAGCCCGAGACCCAGGCCACCGCCAGCCTCGTTGCCCTGGCGTGTCGACATATAGGGCTCGCCGATGCGATCGATGATTTCGGGGGGAAAGCCCGGCCCGTCATCGATGATCGAGAAGGTGACGTCGAGTTCGTCCCAGCTCCATCGCACCGTCACACTGTTGCGGGCGAAGTCGACGGCGTTCTCGACCAGATTGCCGAGGCCGTAGATGACGCCGGGGTTGCGCCGTCCCACCGGTTCGGGGCCGACGCGCTCGCCCGGCCGAAGCTTGATCGAGATGCCGAAATCGCGGTGCGGCGCGGTCACCTCCTCGACCAGCGAGGTCAGCGGCAGACGCGACAGATGCGCCTCGCCCTCGGAGGACAGGCTGGTCAGCCGCTTCAGGATCTCGCGGCAGCGCTCGCTCTGCGACCGCAGAAGTTTGACGTCCTCACCGTATTTTGGGTCGTCGCCAAGTGCCTTTTCCATCTCCTTGGAGACAAGGGCGATGGTGGCGAGCGGCGTGCCGAGTTCGTGCGCGGCGGCGGCGGCAAGCCCATCCAGAGCCGACAGATGCTGCTCGCGCTGCAACACCAGTTCGGTGGCGGCAAGCGCATTGGCGAGCAGGCGGGCTTCCTCGGCGACGCGGAAGGCATAGATGGCGGTGAAGGCGATCGAGGAAAACACCGCCATCCATATGCCGGCGACATAGATGAATGGCATGGGCAGCGGCGCGCCCTCATACCATGGCAGCGGCTGGTGGAAGAAGACCAGCAACGTGGCCGCCGCCATGACCAGCGCGCCGAGCACCGCAGTTAGCCGCAGCGGCAGCGACGCCGCCGAGATGACGACGGGCACGGTCATCAGCACCGAGAACGGGTTGGTGAGGCCGCCAGTCAAAAAGAGCAGGCCGGCAAGCTGCAGGCTGTCGAAGGTCAGGATGAAAAAGGCTGAGAACGGGGTCAGCCGGTGCGCTGCCGGATAGCGGAAGGTCAGCACCAGGTTAAGCCAGGCCGAGCAGGCGACCAGCGCGAAGCAGAGGCTGACCGGCAGCGGGAATTTGAGCCCATAGGCGACGACCAGCACCGCCAGGCTCTGGCCCACGATGGCCAGCCAGCGCAGCCGGATCAGCGTGTTGAGGCGCAGCCGCTGGCTTTGCTGGAAGTCTGGCGCGTGCACGATGTTGATCATGGCCAAGGATTATAGCCGGGAAAGGACGAGCGCTAGGTCCCTCGCGGTTTGGCGCGGGCGGTGGCTGCAGCGAGCAGCGGATTTTCGGGCCAGACATGGCGGGGATAGCGGCCGCGCATGTCGGTGCGCACATCGGCCCAGGAGCCGCGCCAGAAGCCGGGCAGGTCGCGCGTCGTCTGGATCAGCCGGTGCGCCGGCGACAACAGCTCGAGCGTCAGCGGCACGGTGCCGTTGGCGATTGCCGGATGGCGGTCAAGGCCGAATAGTTCCTGCACGCGGATCGCCAGCACCGGCCATTCGCCGTCATAGCGGATCGGCACATGGCTGCCGGACGGCGCGTCGAAATGGGTCGGCGCCAGTGTGCCGATCTTGCGCTGCAAATCATGCGGCACCAGCGCCATCAGGCCCGACGACAGCGTGCCGGGGTCGATGGCGGCGAAGGACGCCTTGCCCGACAGGAACGGCAGCAGCCAGTCGTCGAGGCGTTCGAGCAGGGCGGCTTCCGAAACATCGGGCCAAGGCGCGCCTAGGCCGCGATGCAGCCAGCCAAGCCGTTGGCGCAGCGTCTCGCCGTCCTTGCTCCATTCCAGCAGCGACAGGCCGTGCTCGCGCAAGGCATCCAGGATGGCGCGGTCGGCGTCTGTTCCAGTTGGTGCGGGCAGCATGCGCTCCGACAAAGTGATGGCGCCGAGCCTAGCGGTCTCGCGCACGCGCACCGCGCGCCGCTCGCGGTCGAAGCTTGTCTCGCGGCGCGTCTCGATCCTGTCGGCGAGAGCGGCACGGATGTCGGTCTCGTGGACCGCGGCCGCGGCGGTTATACGGGCGTTTTGCGCCTTGCCTTGCAGATCGGCGACGACCAGCCAGGTCTCACCGGCCAGCGGATCGGCGGCGTCGAGCATGGCGCCGGAGCCGTTGGCGAGCACGAAACGCCCGCGCTCGCCGCGCGCTCTGGCGACACGGTCCGGCCAGGCGTGGATGAGGAGAAGACCGGCAGAAGCGGTTTCGCTGCTCTTGGCGCCGCCCGCCTGCTTCGCCAATCGCCCGGCAAGCTGCCTTGCCGCAACGGCGCGCGGTGACTTTTCCGTGCGGAAGCGCATCAGGCGCCGTTCGAGGTCGGCGCGGTCGCCGCCAAGGCCACGCTCGGTGAGCAGGACGGCTAGCATCGCAGCTTCGAGCGCGTGGCCGCCGCCAGCGGCTTCAGCGACCATGTGTGCGAGCCGCACGGGCAGCGCCAGCTTGTGCATCGCGCCGCCTGCCTCCGTCAGCCGTCCGGCCGCGTCGATGGCGTGCAGCGCCGTGAGCAGCGCCCGCGCCTCGTTAAGCGCGGGAATGGGCGGCGGATCGAGGAAGGAGAGACTTGCGGGATCGGCGACGCCGAAGGCGGCGCAATCGAGCAGCAGGCCGGACAGGTCGGCTTCCAGAATCTCGGGCGGGGTGAACGCGGGAAGGGCCGCCGTCTGCTCGGCCCGCCAGAGGCGGATGGTGACGCCTGGCTGCGTGCGCCCGGCGCGGCCGGCGCGCTGGTCGGCGGACGCCCTGGAAACGCGCACCGTCTCCAGCCGGGTCAGGCCGCTCGCCGGTTCGTAGCGCGGCAGCCGCGACAGGCCGGAATCGATGACGACGCGCACGCCGTCGATGGTGATCGAGGTCTCGGCGATCGACGTCGCAAGCACCACCTTGCGGCGGCCGGGCGGCGCCGGTTTGATGGCGGCATCCTGCGCCCTGTTGTCGAGCTGGCCGTAGAGCGGCACGATGTCGGTGTCGGCGCCGAGCCGGCCCTGCAGCCGCTCGGCGGTGCGCTCGATCTCGCGCTGTCCCGGCAGGAAGGCGAGCACGCTGCCGCTCTCGCCGGCAAGAGCGGAGCGGATCGCCTTGGCCATGGCGTCTTCGATGGGAACGCCGGCTGGCCGCTCGTCGTATCTGACATCTACTGGGAACGCACGGCCTTGGCTTTCGATCACCGGGGCGCCGGACAGGAGTTTCGCGACGCGCGCGCCATCGAGCGTTGCCGACATCACCAGCAGCCGCAAATCCGGCCGCAGCGCGCCCTGCACGTCGAGCGCCAGCGCCAGGCCGAAATCGCCGTCGAGCGAGCGCTCGTGGAATTCGTCGAAAATCACCGCCGAGACGCCGGGCAGCTCGGGATCGTCTAGGATCATGCGCGCCAGGACGCCTTCGGTGACGACCAGGATTTTTGTCCGGGCCGATGTGCGGTTTTCCATGCGCATGGCATAGCCGACAGTGGCGCCGGGCTCTTCATCAAGCAATTCGGCCATGCGGCGGGCGGCGGCGCGGGCGGCGAGCCGGCGCGGTTCGAGCAGGACGATCTTGCCGGCGACCAGCCAGGGCGCATCGAGCAGCGCCAGCGGCACCAGCGTCGTCTTGCCGGCGCCGGGCGGCGCCACCAGGACGGCGCTGTTCTGCCTAGTCAGCGCTTCGCCAAGCGCCGGCAGCACGGCGGTAACAGGAAGCTCCGGCAGGGTTCTTTTGCTCATCGTCTCAACGGTATGCAGCCAGGTGACCGCATATCAGCCGCGGATGCCGCCGCGCAACCTCGCGCGTTGCGGCCAGTTCAAAGCCTCGTGCGCGCAAACGGGTTCCAGCGCACCGTGCCCAGCCGCACCTCCTCGCGCACCATGGTGAGCAGGCCGGACGCGCCAACGACGGCCAAGCCGACCAGCGATATCCAGTCCGGATACTCCTGGAAGAACAACGCACCGAGGATCACCGCCCAGACGATCTGCGAATAATGCGTCGGCGCGATGCGGTTGGCCGGTGCGTATTTGGCGGCCAGCAGCTGCAGCAATTGGCCGCCGGCGGTAAAGGCGCCGCCCAGCACCAGCCACAGCAGTTGCATGGCGTTGGGGAGGGTGAACGATGTGGCGATGGTGCCGGCCCCGTTGAACAGCAGCCCGTAACCGATGAGCACGCCGAGCATGGTGGTGCGCTTTTCCTGCTGGGCGAGCGACCGCATCAGGATGACGCTGGCCGCGGCAAGGAAGGCCACCGTGAACGCGGCAAGGTGTCCGAGATGCAACTCGCGAAAACCTGGCCGCACCACCAGCATGACGCCTGCAAAGCCGGCAACCACCGCCAGCCAGCGCCATGGACCGACCTTTTCTTTCAGGATGACGGTCGAGAGAATGGTAACGCAAAGCGGCGCCAGGAAGATCAGTGCATAGGTCTCGGCCAGCGGAATGGTGGTGAAGGCGTAGACGCTGAGCACGCCCGAGGCGATGCCGGCCCAGGCGCGGGCCTGCACCGCCCATGGCCGCCCGGTGGGCCAGAAGTCGCGCCAGCGCTCATCGACTGGGCGGCTGAAAAACAGGAAGCAGCCGGCAAACAGCGTGATGAAGAAGCCGATCTCGAAGACGGTGAACTGTCCGCCAAGGCTCTTGATAACGGCATCGCTGCACGAATAGCTTGCATAGGCGATGAGGGCGAGCAGGATTCCGTTCGTCACGTTTTTCCATTTCCGGGGAGAGTGCAGTGAAGGTATTGGCGCTCGGCGCGCATCCCGACGACATCGAGATATTCATGTTCGGTACGCTGGCTGCCTATGCCACGCAAGGCGCAGAACTGACTTTTGCCGTGGCCACGGATGGCGCCAGGGGCGGCATGGGCGACCCGAGCGTTCTGGCTCGTGTCCGCCGCGACGAGGCGGCGACCGCTGCGGCGTTGCTCGGCGCAACCCTTCGCTTTCTCGACTTCCCCGACAGCGAACTGGTGGCCGATGCGGCGCTGATCGCTTCGCTGAAAGCGCTGATACGCGAGACAGCGGCGGATCTGGTGATCACGCATGCCCCCAACGACTATCACGCCGACCATCGCGCTTTGTCGGACGGCGTGCGCATCGCGGCCTCGTTCGGCGTCCCCGTGCTGCATGCCGACACAATGGGCGGCACCGGCTTTGCGCCGACGCATTATGTCGACATTTCCGCCTACGGCGATATCAAGACGCAGGCGATCCGCGCGCACCAGTCGCAGTGGCCGGAGCAGTATGTCGACAGAGCGCGCGTCCAGAATGAGTTTCGCGCCGGGCAATGCAACAGCGTTCCCGGCTCCCTGGCCGAGGCCTTCCGATTCGAGCCGACATTTCCCTTCGCCGATATCCGCGCGCTGCTGCCGCCCGCGCCCCCTGTTCGGCCGGTGACGCCGCAGACGAAAATTATAGGCGACCCCGGCTAAGCAACTTCCGGGCGAGCCGTCCGGCAATCATTTCCCAACGATTTCAATCGCCGTTTCGCCATGTTGCGGCGCAGCGACGAATTCGCTTGCCTTGTTTAGTAAAAATTGCATCACTAAACAAATTACTAAACATCTGCGGCGCACCGCGCCGCCCTGGCGACGCATAGCGCGCCGTGTTTAGCCCCTCGGAGGAGCGAGGGTTGAGGGGTTCTTGAAACGGCCATCCGGGCGCGTTTCGCAAATGGGAGGAAGGCATGAAATCGAGCTTGAAACTGGCGTTCGGACTGACCTCGGCGATTACCGCGTCGACAGCCGTCTCGAACGTTGCGCACGCTGAAGACCTGACGCTTTGCTGGGCCGCCTGGGATCCGGCAAACGCGCTGGTCGAACTGTCCAAGGATTTTACCAAGGAAACCGGCATCGGCATGAAATTCGAATTCGTGCCGTGGACCAACTATGCCGACCGCTTCCTCAACGAGCTCAACTCGCACGGCAAACTGTGCGACCTGATCATCGGCGACAGCCAGTGGATCGGCGGCTCGGCCGAGAACGGCCACTACGTCAAGCTGAACGACTTCTTCGACAAGGCGAAGATCAGCATGGACGACTTTGTGCCGGCAACAGTCGTCGGCTATTCCGAATGGCCGAAGAACACGCCGAATTACTGGGCGCTGCCGGCCATGGGCGACGTCGTCGGCTGGACCTACCGCAAGGATTGGTTCTCCAAGCCGGAGCTGCAAAAGGAATTCAAGGAAAAATATGGCTGGGATCTCGGCCCGCCGACCACCTTCGACCAACTGAAGCAGGTCGCCGAATTCTTCCAGAAGCGCGAGATCGACGGCAAGACCGTCTATGGCGCTTCGATCTACACCGAGCGTGGCTCGGAAGGCATCACCATGGGCGCCATGGACGTGCTCTACAGCTACGGCTTCCAGTATGAAAACCCCAAGAAGCCCTACGAGATGGAAGGCTTCGTCAATTCGCCAGACGCGGTCAAAGGCCTGGAGTTCTACAAGTCGCTCTACGATTGCTGCACGCCTCCGGGTGCCTCGAACAGCTATATGGGCGAAGGCGTCGACGCCTTCAAATCCGGTCAGGTGGCCATGCACATGAACTTCGCCTTCACCTGGCCCGGCCTGCAGAAGGACGAGAATGTCGGCGGCGACAAGATCGGCTACTTCGTCAATCCGAAGGGTCCCGGCGGCGCCCAGTTTGCGCAGCTTGGCGGCCAGGGCATTTCGGTCGTGTCCTATTCAGACAAGCAGGAATCGGCGCTGAAATACATCAAGTGGTTCGCCAACAAGGATGTGCAGGCCAAATGGTGGTCGCTCGGCGGCTATTCCTGCCTGAACGCGGTGGTCAAGGACCCGGCCTTCCCGTCCAGCCAGCCCTATGCACAGACCTTCCTCGACTCGATGGCGATCGTGAAGGACTTCTGGGCCGAGCCGAGCTACGCACCGCTGCTGCAGGCGTCGCAGAAGCGCTTCCACGACTATGTCGTTGCCGGCCAGGGTTCGGCCAAGGACGCGCTTGACGGCCTGGTCAAGGACTGGACGCAAGTGTTCCAGGACGACGGCAAGATGTAACCGGACCAACGGCTCCTCCCGAGCCTGACCCCAGAGGCGGATGATTTTCAGGCCGAATCGATCAGAAATCATCCGCCTCAGGGCTAAAAAGAGAGAGAGCATGATGTCGTCCGAAAACCGCTTCACACTTTTCGGCATCATGCTCTTGGTCCCGTGCTGCCCTTGGCACGGGACGCAGTTCAGATAAATTCCAGTGTCGAGACTTGACGTGACCGAAGCAGGACTCACCATGCTCAATCGGACTGCGGAGAACGTTGCCCGGGCGACCCCGGAGCCGTTGGCCCGCAAGGTCCGGGGGATCAGCGACAAGGGCCTCGCCTGGCTGTTCATCTCGCCGACGATCCTGTTGCTCTTGGCCATCAACATCTTCCCGCTGTTCTGGGCGATCTACCTGTCCTTCACCAACTTCCGCGCGAACCGCCCGAACGAGGTGGTGAAAAACCTCGGCTTCGCCAACTACCAGCGCATCCTCGGCGACCAGGACATCTGGATCGCCATGCAGACGACGGCGCATTTCGTGTTCTGGACGATCCTGCTGCAGACGCTGATCGGTTTCACGCTGGCATGGCTGATCGACAGGAAGTTTCGCGGCCACGCCTTCTGGACGACCATCATCCTGGTGCCGATGATGCTGTCGCCGGCGGTGGTCGGCAATTTCTGGCGTTTCCTCTACGAGCCGCAGATCGGCCTGTTCGCCTACGCCATCTCGTTCGTCACCCGGATACCACCGACCGACATCCAGATGCTGTCCAACGTGTCGCTGGCGCCGTGGTCGATCATCATCGTCGACACCTGGATGTGGACGCCCTATGTCATGCTGATCTGTCTCGCCGGCCTGCGCTCCATCCCCGAATACATCTATGAAGCCGCCGAGGTCGACCGCGCGTCCAACTGGCGGCAGTTCTGGTCGATCACGCTGCCCATGGCGCTGCCCTTCATCATGCTGGCGGTGCTGTTTCGCGGCATCGAGAACTTCAAGATGTTCGACATGGTCAACCTGCTGACGGGTGGCGGGCCGGGCTCGACCACCGAGGTCGCCTCGATCACGCTGAAGCGGCAGGCCTTCGAGAGCTGGCGCACCGGATATTCCTCGGCCTTCGCCATCATCCTGTTCGTCGCGGTGTTTGGGCTGGCCAACATCTACGTCAAGGCGCTGAACAAGGTGAAGCAGAGATGAGCCTGACCACCGCCCACTCCGTCGTCGCCCCCTCGGCCAATTCGAAGCGGATCGCCGGCACGATCATCGTGCTCTACGCGCTGATCTCGATCGTGCCGCTGCTGTGGATCTTCGCCACCAGCTTCAAGACGCCGCCGGATTCGATCGCCTATCCGCCCAAGATTCTGTTCCAGCCGAGCATCGAGGGCTATTGCAACCTGTTCACGACGCGCACCAGGCAAACGCCCGACTACATCAACTCGCTCGGACCCGCGACCGGTTTCTGCGACGAGACCTCGCGCAAGCGCAACATGGTGATTGCCGGCCCGTCCAATTTCCTGCCGCGCTTCGTCAATTCGCTGATAATCGCCTTCGGCTCGACCTTCTGCGCGGTCTTCCTCGGCACGCTGTCTGCCTATGGTTTCTCGCGCTTCAAGGTGCCGCTGGCCGATGACCTTCTGTTCTTCATCCTGTCGACGCGCTTCATGCCGCCGATCGCGGTCGCGATTCCCATCTACCTGATGTACCGCGAGCTCGGCCTGTCCGACACCGCGCTGGGCATGATCCTGCTCTACACGGCGGTAAACGTGTCGCTGGCGGTGTGGCTGCTGAAAGGCTTCATCGACGAGATCCCGCGCGAGTATGAGGAAGCGGCGATGATTGACGGCTACACCAGGCTGCAGGCCTTCTGGCGCACCGTGCTGCCGCAAGCCACCACCGGCATCGCCGCGACCGCCATCTTCTGCCTGATCTTCGCCTGGAACGAATATGCCTTCGCGGCACTACTCACCTCCGGCACGGCGCAAACCGCACCGCCCTTCATCCCGACTATCATCGGCGAAGGCGGCCAGGACTGGCCGGCGGTGGCGGCCGGCACGACGATCTTCCTGGTGCCGATCCTGGTCTTCACCATCCTGCTTCGCAAACAATTGCTGCGCGGCATCACCTTCGGCGCGGTACGCAAATGATTGGTGTGTCAAGGCCCCCCCCCCCCCGTCGAGCTTCGCTCGACACCTCTCCCCCGATCGACGGGGTAGAGGAAGGACGCGAACTTCATTCAGGCAGGCTGCCTTCCTCTCCCTCCGGAGGGGGGAGAGGTGGCGCTGCGAAGCAGCGACGGAGTGGGGGAACCACCTGGCAACCGTCTCGCCCCGTTGCCGGGCAGAAGGAAGGGAGCTACGCATGACGCGCCCAGCCATCTCCAAAAAGTCATCTTGGCCGCGCTGGGCTCGACGCGGCCTCATGGAAAACATTGCGACGGCGCTCATCGCCGTCGGCTTCCTGATGCTGTTCCAGCCTTTCGCGCTGGCGCTCTACACCTATTCCTTCATCACCATGCTCGCCGGCACGGTGATGTTCATCATCGTCTCGAAATTCCCGGAATAATCATGGCCGAAATCCGCGTCCAACATTTGAGAAAGGCCTTCGGCGATTTCGTCGCCGTGCAGGATTCCAGCTTCATCGTCGAGGATGGCGAGTTCTTCGTCATGCTTGGCCCGTCGGGCTGCGGCAAGACCACGACGCTGCGCATGATCGCCGGGCTGGAACTGCCTACGGGCGGCCAGATCCTGCTCGGCGGCGAGGATGTCACCATGCGCCGGGCGCGGGAGCGGGACATCGCCTTCGTGTTCCAGCTGTTCGCGCTCTATCCGCATATGAATGTGCGCAAGAACATTGGCTTCCCGCTTCTCGCGCAAGGCATGCCCTCGGCCGAGATTCGAAGCCGTGTCGAGGAAACGGCGAAGCTGCTGCGCATCGACCATCTGCTCAACAAATCGGTCTCGGGCCTTGCCGGCGGTGACCGCCAGCGCGTGGCGCTCGGTCGCGCCATCGTGCGACGGCCAAAATGCTTCCTGATGGACGAGCCGCTCGGCACGCTCGACACCGAATTCCGCGATCTGATGGTGCATGAGCTGCGCGAGCTGCACAACCGCATCCACGCCACCACCGTCTATGTCACGCACGACCAGATGGAAGCGATGTCGATGGCCGACAAGATTGCCGTGATGAACCATGGCGTCATCGAACAGTTCGGCAGCCCGCGCGAAATCTACGACCGCCCGGCAACCATGTTCGTCGCCGACTTCATCGGCTCGCCGCCGATGAATTTCCTGGGCTTCGGTGGCGGGCTGGCGAAGGGGGCGAAGGAAATCGTCGTCCAGGGCGCCAAGGTGGCGGTGCCGGAAGTGCGCGAGGAAATTGCGCCCGCCGACATGGCGCTCGGCATCCGTCCCGAGCACATCCGTTTCGACGATGCGTCGAAACTGCGCGGCACCATCTACGGCACCGAATATCTCGGCACGACGCAGATCGTGGCGGTGGAGACGGCGGACGGCATCATCAAGGCGCGGGTGCCGGCCGAAATCCGGCTCGCTGCCGGCGATCATGTCGGGCTGACGTTGAACAGCGCGCGGCTGTCGCTGTTCGACAAGGGCTCGGGTCGGGCGGTGCGCACCGCGATCCACGATACCGCCTCTCAAGGGAGAGCGCAGCATGGCTGACGTGCACATCAAGGGCGTGACCAAAAGCTTTGGCGATCATGTCGCCGTCAATGGCCTCGACCTCAACATCGCCGATGGCGAATTCGTCGTGCTGCTCGGCCCGACCGGCGCCGGCAAGACGACGACGCTGAGATTGATCGCCGGACTGGAGCGGCCGGATGGCGGCAGGATCGATATTGGCGGCCACGATGCGACGACGCTGTCGCCGGCCGAGCGCGACACCGCTTTCGTCTTCCAGCAATATTCGCTCTACCCGCATCTGTCAGTCTACGACAACCTCGCCTTCCCGCTGCGCTCGCCGGCGCGGAAAGTACCGGAGGACCAGATTCGCCGCCGCGTCGAAGAGGTGGCAAAGATGGTGCGCATCCACCACAAGCTCGCCAACCGCTCGACCAAGCTGTCGGGCGGCGAGATGCAGCGCGTCGCCATCGGCCGAGCGTTGGTGCGCAAACCGTCGATCTATCTGATGGACGAACCGCTGTCGTCGCTGGATGCCAAATTGCGCGCCGATCTCAGGCTCGAACTCAAGCGCATCCAGGCCGAACTCGGCGCCACCATGCTCTATGTCACGCACGACCAGATCGAGGCGATGACCATGGCCGATCGCATCGGCATCCTCAATGACGGCGTGCTGGTGCAGATCGGCACGCCGCGCACCATCTATTCCGAGCCGGCAAACCTTCATGTCGCCGCACGGCTCGGCCAGCCGGCGATCAATCTGCTGCCAGCGGGACTGCTGCCTGATGGTGGGGCGCCGACCGGAACCAAGACCATCGGCGCGCGCACCGAGCATCTGTCGATCGAGAAGACCGCAAACGGCCATGCCGACGGCGTCGTCGACTGGGTCGAACATCTCGGGGACCAGAACCATCTGCATGTTACGGTCGGCCCGAAGAAACTGGTGACGCTCACCGACCCCGATACGGATCTGGCCGAGGGCGACAAAGTGGTGATCCGCTACCGCTGGCCACTTTATTTCGGCGCCGACGGACAAAGACTGATGTGAGGTTTTCGGTGTCTCGCCAAGGGCACGGCACCGGCTTCTGATTGACGAATACAGGACGAATTCGATGAAGCACTTTTTCAACCGCAGGGAAACGATCGTCACCGAGGCGCTGGACGGGCTGTTGCGGACTATCGGTTCCGGCGATCTCGCGCGCCTCGACGGTTACCCCGAGATCAAGGTCGTGCTGCGCGCCGACTGGGACAAGGCGAAAGTTGCCGTCGTCTCCGGTGGCGGCGCCGGACACGAACCGTCCCATGCCGGCTTTGTCGGCAAGGGCATGCTGACGGCGGCGGTTTCGGGCGAGATCTTTGCCTCGCCCAGCGTCGAGGCGGTGCTGGCGGCCATCCGCGCGGTGACCGGCCCCGCCGGCTGCCTGCTGATCGTCAAGAACTACACCGGCGACCGGCTCAATTTCGGCCTGGCGGCCGAGAAGGCGCGCGCCGAGGGGTTTCGCGTCGAGATGGCGATCGTTGCCGACGACATCGCCCTGCCGGGTATCAACCAGCCGCGCGGCGTCGCCGGCACCTTGTTCGTGCACAAGATCGCCGGCCATTTGTCGGAGACCGGTCAGGACTTGGCAGCCGTTGCTACAGCCGCTCGCGCGGCGCCGAAGGACATCGTCTCGCTCGGCATGTCGCTGTCGTCCTGCTCGATCCCCGGCCAGCCACATGAAGAGCGGTTCGGCGAAAATGACGGCGAACTCGGCCTCGGCATCCATGGCGAGCCGGGCGTCGAGCGCATCGCGGTGCAAAGCGCCGACAAGCTGGTGGCGATCATGGCGGAGCGGCTGGCCGCGCGGCTCGACCCGAACGCCAGCCACGCGTTGCTCATCAACAACCTCGGCTCGGTGCCGCCGCTTGAGATGTCGCTGGTCGCCAATGCCGTGCTGGCCTCGCCGCTGGCCAAAACCGTCAAACTTGCGATCGGCCCCGGACCGCTGATGACGGCGCTCAACATGAACGGCTTTTCGCTGTCGCTGATCAAGCTCGATGCGACGCGCGAGGCAGCCTTGCTGGCGCCTGTCGGCCCACATGCCTGGATGCCGGCCAAAACCGTCGTCGCGCCGGCTATCGTGCCTATGGCGAAAGCGGCTGGAAACAGCGCAGCCCAAAAGGCCAGTCAGGATCCCGGTACCAGGCGTTTGATCGTCACTGTCTGCGAACGGCTGATCGAGCTCGAAGAGACACTGAACGGGCTCGACGCCAAGGCGGGCGACGGCGATACCGGTTCGACGGTGGCGACCGGCGCGCGCAGCGTGCTGGAGAAGCTCGATACACTGCCGCTGGCCGACCCTGCCGCCACGCTCGCGGCTATAGGCGATAGTCTGGGCGTCGCAATGGGCGGCTCCTCAGGCGTCTTGCTGTCGATCTTCTTCACGGCAGCGGCTCAGGCTTCGAACGGCGGAGCAACCCTGTCCAAGGCGCTGCTTGCCGGGCTTGACCGCATTACTTTTTACGGTGGCGCCAGGGTCGGCGACCGCACCATGGTCGATGCCTTGGAGCCGGCGCTGAAGGCGCTCGATGCCAAGGGGCTGGATGCCGCGGCTACAGCGGCACGGCACGGCGCCGAGGCGACCGCTGCCATGGAGAAGGCGAAGGCCGGACGCTCCGCCTATGTTGGCGCCAAATTGCAAGGCGTAGTCGACCCTGGCGCCCATGCCGTGGCCGAAGTGTTCGCGGCCGCCGCCGCGCTGCATGCAGCGGCCTGACGGCATGCTTCGATTGTCGAATGAAAACTCTTGCGATACTGCCGGCAGGATCGAAACCGGGAATCTGGACATGGCAGCGTTCGACCTTGCCAGGCTGATCACCGCCGCCGCGGACACGATCGCCGCTCACTCGGAAGAGTTGACCGCGCTCGACCAGGCGATCGGCGACGGTGACCATGGGCTGAACATGAAGCGCGGCTTCGAGGCTGTGCGCGCCGATGCCGGGGCGTTCGCTGCAAAGCCGCTGCCCGAGGCGCTGAAGGCGATCGGCACCAAGCTGGTGATGACGGTCGGCGGCGCGTCCGGGCCGCTGTTCGGCACATTGTTCCTGGCGCTGGGCAAGGAGATTTCAGGAGAGCCGGATCGCCCCAAGCTGACGGCTGCTTTCGGCAAGGCAATCGAGGCGGTGGCCGCCAGAGGCAAATCGCAGGTCGGCCAGAAGACGATGCTGGATGTGCTGTATCCGGTGCATGACGCGCTCGCGAATGGAAAGACAGGCTCGGAAATCGCTGATATTGCCGACGCGGCTGCCGAAGCGACCGTGCCGATGAAGGCAACACGCGGTCGCGCCTCATTCCTCGGCGACCGCTCAATCGGTCATATGGATGCCGGCGGACGCTCTGTGGCGCTGCTGGTGCGGACCGTCGCCGAAACCGTCGAGGGCCAAGCATGAGCAATGTCGGCATCGTCATCGTCTCGCATTCGCCGCTGGTTGCCGAAGGCACGGCCGACATGGTGCGGCAGATGGTGGGCGACGAAGTGCCGCTTGCATGGTGCGGCGGAAACGGCCATGGCGGGCTCGGCACCAGCGTCGAAGCGATCATGGGCGCCATCGACAAGGCGTGGTCGGAGGCGGGCGTCGCCATACTGGTCGATCTCGGCGGCGCCGAGACCAATTCGGAAATGGCGGTGGAAATGATCGGCGAGCCGCGGGCGCAGAAGATCGTCGTCTGCAACGCGCCGATCGTCGAAGGCGCGGTGATGGCTGCAACGGAGGCGTCCGGCGGGGCCTCGCTGAAGGAAGTGGTGGCGACGGCGCATGAATTGTCGCCGTCGTGAGCGAACGGGAATTTTGACCTGATGTCCGCATTTGCCGAGGCCACCGTCCTGATCACCCACGAGGTAGGTCTGCACGCGCGCCCTTCGGTGAAGTTCACCAAGCTTGCCAAGAGCTTTGCCGCCGAGGTGGAGATTGCGCTTGCCGCCAACGGCCCATGGTTCGACGCCAAGAGCATCGTCAAGGTGATGGCGGCCAGGGCGCCGAAAGGCACCATGCTGCACATCCGGGCCACAGGCGACGGCGCCGATGATGCCGTGAGAGCGCTGGCCGAGCTGGTGCGACGCGGTTTCGACGAGGATGCGGGCCATGCCCGAACCGCTTAGGCTGCAAGGCATTTCGGCCTCGGCCGGCTATGCCGAGGGGCCGTTGTTCAACCTCGACAACGGCACCGCGCACTACACGGGCAAGGCGAGCGCCGCGGACGAGAAGGCCGCATTGGAAGCAGCTATCGCCAGCGCGACGGACCGGCTCGCGACCCTGATCGAAACCGCCGATGACGAGGCCGCCGGCATTCTCGAATTCCAGCTCGCCATGCTTGGGGACGAGGCACTGACCGGCCCGGCTTTTGCCGCGATCGCGTCCGGCATGCCGGCTGACATGGCCTGGCGACAGGCGCTGGACGCCGAGATCTCCGGCTACGAAACGTCAGACCAGGACTATTTCCGGGCTCGCGCCGCCGATATCAGCGATATCCGCGACCGCGTGCTGCGCGCCCTTACCGAGGAGCAGGAGAGCGCTCCACCAGCGGGCGCCATTCTCTATGGCGAGGACATCGCGCCGACGCGCTTTCTCGAGACCGACTGGAGCACCGGCGGCGGCATCGCGCTGAGGGCCGGCAGCGCCGCCAGCCACGTCGCCATGCTGGCGCGCTCGCGCGGCGTGCCGATGGTGGTGGGGCTTGGCGCTTCGCCGGCTAACCCCGTCGGTCTGGCTCTGCTCGATGCGGAGCATGGCGGTGTCGTGCTTTCGCCGACCACGACCGAGATCGAAGCGTTCCACCGGTCCTCGTCCTCGTTTGTGGCACATCGAGACAAGGCCGGAGTCTATCTCGCGAAACCGGCGGTAACCCGGGCCGGGACGACAGTGCGCGTGCAGGTCAACATCGCCGATCCGTCCGAGGTCGACGGCATCGACATTTCGACCTGCGACGGGGTCGGGCTGATGCGCACCGAATTCCTGTTCGGCAAGGCGCCGCCGGACGAGGAGACGCAATACCAGGCCTATCGCAAGGTGCTGGAATGGGCAGGCGACAAGCCGGTGACCATCCGTACCGTCGACGCCGGCGGCGACAAGCCGGTGCCGGGCTTCACCGTCGAGGAGAGCAACCCGTTCCTCGGGCTGCGTGGCATCAGGCTGTCGCTGGCAAGGCCGGAGGTGTTTCGCGTACAGATCCGGGCGCTGCTGCGCGCGGCGGTGCACGGCAATCTGAAGGTGATGTTTCCGATGATCGCCGTCGCGGAGGAATACCAACGCGCCGCCGCTCTGTTCGTGGAGGAGCAGGCCGGGCTTGCCGCGCGCGGCATCGCGCAAAAAATGCCGCCGCTCGGCATCATGGTCGAGGTGCCTTCGGTGGCGATCGCGCCGGAGGCGTTCGCCGATGTCGCCTTCTTCTCGATCGGTTCGAACGATCTGACCCAATATGTAATGGCGGCTGCCCGCGATAACGCAGCCGTGGCGCTCCTTAATTCTGTCCGCCATCCCGCCGTGTTGCGGCTGATCGGCTCGGTTGCCGCTTTTGGCCTGCGCGCGAAAATCCCAGTCAGCCTGTGCGGCGATGCCGGCGGCGATCCGGCATCGATCCCGGCACTGCTCGAGGCCGGCCTGCGGGATCTCTCGGTGGCTCCCGCCCAACTCGCCATGGCCAAGGCGGCCATCTCGGATGCATCGGTCTAGGATGACTGAGATGGCCGACAAGACACCAGAAGCCGGCTCGGAAGAGGCGATCCGCGCCTACAAGACGATCCTGTCGCAGGTCATCGACCAGCGACCGTCGGGTATGCGACAACGCCTTGCCGACGCGCTTGGCAAGCACCGCAGCTTCGTCACCCAGATTTCCAGCGCGGCCTATTCGACCCCGATCCCGTCAAAACATCTGCCGGCTATTTTTTCGGTCTGCCATTTCAGTCCGGCCGAGCGCGATCAGTTTCTGGCTGCCTATCATCTGGCGCATCCCGGCAAGATGTCGGTTGCGGCAGGCATGCGCAAGACCCGGCATGTCTCGCTGATCGTGCCCGATTTCGGCGACGACAAGCAGAATGCAGCGCTCGACAAGGCGATCAACGAATTCATCCAGAAGATCACCAGCATCACCGGCAGGAGTGGCGGCTGATCGTGTTGTGTCGGGAGGACACATGAAGAAGTTTATGAATTCCGTCGACACGGTGCTGACCGAAAGCCTCAACGGCTTCGTTGCAGCTCATGCCGACATCCTGGTGCTGGGCGAGGAGCACAAATTCATTCGCCGCAAGGTGATGAAGCCGGGGAAGGTGGCGCTGATCTCGGGCGGCGGTTCCGGCCACGAGCCGTTGCATGCCGGCTTTGTCGGTCACGGCATGCTGGACGCCGCCTGCCCCGGCCAGGTCTTCACCTCGCCAACGCCGGACCAGATACTGGCGGCGGCCGCCGCCGTCGATACCGGCGCCGGCTGCCTGTTCATCGTCAAGAACTATGAAGGCGACGTGATGAATTTCGACATGGCCGGCGAAATGGCCGACGGCGTCCTGCAGGTGGTGATCAATGATGACGTCGCCGTCGAGAATTCGTCCTTTACGACCGGCCGGCGCGGCGTCGCCGGCACGCTGGTGGTGGAGAAGATCGTCGGCGCCGCCGCCGAGCAAGGCATGGCGCTGGCGGATCTCAAGGCGCTCGGCGGTCGCATCAACAGCGCGACGCGTTCGATGGGCGTGGCGCTGACCAGTTGCACGGTGCCGGCGGCCGGCAGGCCGACCTTCGAGATTGGTGATGGCGAGATGGAATTCGGCGTCGGCATTCATGGCGAGCCCGGCCGGCGTCGCGACACGTTGAAAAGCGCCGATGCGATCGCCGAAGAGATTTGCGCCGCGATCCTGGGCGATCTCGGCGACAGGGCGAAAGGCCCGGCACTGTTGTTCATCAACGGCTTTGGCGGCACGCCGCTGATGGAGCTCTATCTGATGTACAACAGCGCCCGAAACATCTTCGAAAAACAGGGCGTGACGGTGACCCGCTCGCTGGTCGGGTCCTACGTGACATCGCTCGACATGGCCGGCTGCTCGATCACGCTGACCATGCTGGATGACGAGGCAACGTCAATGTGGGACGCGCCGGTGCACACAGCCGCGCTGCGCTGGGGACTGTAACGGAGGGGCCTTGCCCATATCCCGAACAGGCGGCTTATGAACTTGCCTTAGCCTGCGGGACCGGACGGACCGTTACCCGCAGTCACGCCGACAGATTGCCCGCCTGCAGCGCGGCTTGCCTTGCGGCCGACCGCTCCGGCTTCATCCAAACCGAAGCCGTAGAAGTCTTATCGCGGTATCGGCAGCGACGGCCCGGCCACCACGCTGGACAACTTTCCTGCCTTGCGCAGCACGGGCGCTTCATACTTTTTCTTGGCCATTCCAAACACCCTTTTCAGTCAAGTGCAAAAGAATGGACCGAAACCGTGGAAAGTCAATTCATGAGCTGGTTCTGCCACCACACGCTGGCTTCATGCATGCTTTTCTGCAACATACGCTCCTCTGAGTTGGTTGTTTGACGCAATTCCGGACGGGAATTGCTGATGTGGGCGAACGCAATCCGGGTTTGATGCTGCCATCTCTTGCGCCTGCCGATGAAAAACTGCTGCTGACCTTCGCCGACCCGGAGGCGACGGTTGCCATTGGCCGTGACGTTGCTGCCGAAATCTTGCTGGCACTGCTCGCCAATGCCGAGTTCCACGGCGTGCTGCCGATCATGCTGCGCAAGCTCAGCGAGATCGGCGACGCCCAACTGCCTGCGGACGCAGCCTTGCGGCAAAAGCTGTCGGAACTGCGTGATCGCTCGACGCTGGCGACCGGCCAATCGATGCTGCTGCAATATCATGGCGACCGCATCATGAAGGCATTGGCGGCGAAAAATGTTCCGGCCCGCATCGTCAAGGGTCCGGTCTTCGCACGCAAACTTTACCGCCACGCCGCTGACCGGCCGTTCACCGACATCGACATTCTGGTCGAGCCGGCCAGCATCATTGAAGCCAACACGGTGATTGCCGGATGCGGCTTCGAGCTCTGGAGCGGCGAGGCGCAGTCGCAGGATCTGCAGGAGTTCAAGTGGCTGGAGAAGGAGAATACCAGCCTGCTGATCGAACTGCACGGCAACCTGGTGCATGATTCCGGCATGCGGCGGCGGCTGTCGCTGGGCTTTCGCGAATTGCAGATCATCGACGGCAGCGAGGCCGACACGCCGGCCGCGCTGCTGACCATCGCCATTGTCCACGCCGCCGGCGGGCACAAGTTCCACCGGCTGCAGCTTTGCGTCGATGTGCTGCAGGGCGTGCGCGCGCTGCGGTCGCCCGCGGATGAAGACCGGCTTTTCGAGGCGGCGCGCATCAGCGGCATCGAGCTCGAACTGGCGACGGTTCTCAATGTGACGGGGCGGCTGTTTGATGCACCGCGCGCGATCGAACTGGCCGACCGCATCAAGCCCGACCTCTCGATATTTTTGGCCAAATGGCTGATCACCGGCGATACGCTGCTCGGCGTCAATTCCAGGGACAAGATGCATTCGCGCCTGCGCCGCGACGCCTTCCGCTGGATCCAGCGCCTCGCCAGGCCAAAGCCGCATTCTGCCTGAAGTGTGCTTTAGTCCCGCGCCGCCAGCGCCGAGCGGATCAGCGGGGCCGCCTCGGCCGGGTTCGCGCCGACTTCCAGGGTAAATGTCGGGACGGCTTTGACCAGCGTTGCGATGGTTGCCATGCGGCGCTTCTGCGCCGGCAAAAGGCCGGTCATGCCGGTCCTGACATTGTCGGTGGCAAGCGCCACCATGGCGTCTGTCCTGGTCATGGGGACGAGCCGGCTTTGCGCGTCCGCCGAGCGGGCGAGATGAAGCAGTGCCGCAACCGGTCTGCCGACAGTTTCCTCGATGCGGATGATCTCGGCGAGACGTTCCAGCGAGACGGCCTGCTCGCCATTGGCGTCCCATTTGTCGCCAAGGCAAGGGGCCACGAAGGGCAGCATTGCCGCGGTGTGGCGGTGGACCTTCACCTTGCGCGGCAAGCCCCAGGCCGTGATGCCGCCACCGGCCAAAACCTTGAGGATCATGGCGTCATCCGAGCACAGGCCGAAACCTTGCGACGCCAGCGCCAGCGACGTCGTCGACTTGCCGGTGCCGCTCGGCGCATAGATCAGCACGAGCGCCTCGCGGCCGGGCAATGTCAGGCCGGCGGTGTGCAGCATGTGCTGGTCGCCGGCATCAAGTGCTGCATCCAGCACCATCATCAGCACCGTCCATTTGACCTTGGCATCGGGATGAACTCGTATCTCGGCCCAGCCTCCATCGGCATTGATCGAGACGGTCTGCAGGCCGGGAAAGACCAGATGAACGGTGCCGCCACCGTCGATCAGCCGGCAATGGCCGTCCTCCGGCACCTCGCCGTCGAAAGCGAGTTTTCCGGCAGGCGATTCCGGTAACTCCCGCGTCTCGACGATGTCGACGCGGAAATCGGGCTCGACCGGCCCGCTCACGCGCAACGTGCCGAGCAAGAGGTCGAAGCTCGGCCAGAGATCGGCCCGCGAGGCCGATATGCTGATGACCTGGCCCTGGAGATCATAGCAGAAGGTGGTCGCCGGACCGGTCAAGCAGCGTGCGCCTTTCCGGCATCGGCGTGATGGCGATAGATCTGCACCATGCCGGGGAGGCTGTCCGAGACCACCGGGCGGCCATCGAGACAGACCCAGCAATGGGCAGACATACGCGGCGCCTGCATCGACTTCGGATCGACGCCGAAGCGCAGATCCGGATCGAAGCCGGCAAAGCGCAGGAAGCGGTGGGCGAGCAGGCCCTCGCGCAGGCATCTGCGGTCGCGCATCAGCCAGGGGTGCCGAACGGTCCGGTTGACGGCAGCGACAATGTAGGCTGACGACAGGCCGCGATAAGGGGTGGGTGCGCTGAGCGGCGCCCATTTCAGCACCGATTCGAAGCTGCGGCGGCCGACCAGGATCGGCATCAGCCGCGCGCTTGCCCATAAATGGACACGAAACAAAGCGCGCAGGAGAACGCCGTCCACCATCAGGGAGCCGGGTCGGCGAGAATGCCTTCGCTCACCAGTTCGGCGGCCAGCGCCGCCATGTCCTGGTCGAGCGTGCCCTTGTCGACCTCGAACTCGTCAGACAACAGGACGACGATCTGGTCAAGGCTGCGGGCGCCGTCCACCTTGTCGAGAAAGGCTTCGGTGGTGCCGTTGCAGGTGTAAAGCTGGCCGCTGCGCGCCAAGAGCACGACGGCGCCATCGCCGACATGCTGGACCGAGGCGTCGTCCGCCAGCCGCAGAACCATTTCAGAACCGATTTGGGCCATGGAGCCCCTCCACCATTTTCCTGGAGAGCAGATAGCGCGGCGATGCGGGTCTGTCCATTGCGCGGACGAGAGGGAGAACAGGCCGGCCTGACCGTTCTGTGGCAATCCGGCAACGCCACCATCCTCACGACACAGGCAACCGAAGCCTAATGGAGACATCCAATTTCAGATTGTGGTAACTTCCACATCATTCAGAGCCTGAGAACAGGGAAGCACCCCAGAAATAGTCGGTGATTGCAGCTGGGAATCACCGCCGCAAACGGTCAAGCCAGCTATCTCGCAGGGTCAAGGTCTTGCTTTTCTTACCTAAAGTAAGCTATGGAGTCGCGGGGTTTTGGGAGAGCATTGGGTATGCGTTACAATTGGGAGCGGGCTCCGACCGCGTTCGAACGTCATCGAAAAGCATTGGCAGCCGCCATATTGATCGCGGGTGGCGTCGGGCTGATGCTGGCGGCCTTGCCGCTTTAAGACCTGATATCCGACACGAACGCCCTGCTTTCTCCGGGCGCATGAGCTTTTTCTGCCTGCCACAAGACGGGCCGCGGCTTAGCGTGCATGGCCGGTTACGGCGATGAAGCGGCGGTCGCGTCCTTCGAAGCCCTGGCTGAAGCGCTGCACCAGCACCGCCACTACCGCCGGCCTGCCGGGCGGGGTGTATTCGTAGGATTCCGACAGGCTGTAGGAAGTCGGGCAGTTGCGCGAGCCCGGCACGGCCTTGTCCTCGTGCAGCACCTTGAACGGCTTGCCGTCCTGCCCCTGCAGCGACCGGCGGAAGCCGCGCGCCTTGCCCGTCTTGGTGCCTTGAAGTTTCTTTTCGCCCTGAAGTGTCTTGTCGCTCGGAAGAGCCTGGTCGCTTGGCTTGGCGTCATCAAAGCTTGCCGAGCAGTCCGTCTTGCTGTCGGCCAAAATCTCATCGAGATGGATGGTCGAAATCTGTGTTTCGCCATAGAACGGCGACAGCCATTTCTGCGCGGCCTGCTCGAGGCGGGGGATGTCGTTGTACTCGACCGTGTCGTCCGGGAAGGTGAACCTGTCGGAGGCCGTGCGCGTGCCGCGCTCGGCGATGCCGTATTTGGCCAGGATTGGCGCGGCCTGCTTTGCGGCCTGCGCCCGTGCCTGCTCCACCGTCGTGGTCGCCTCTTCCGATTCATCGAGGACAAGGATCGGCTTGCCGCCGACGAACTCGTCTGTGCTTGTGTCGATGATGTCGATCTGCGACCAGCCGGAAACGGCAGCGTCGAGCTCGCCATATTGCTCGAAGGCGAAATATTTGCCGTCGGGGGAAAAGCCGATGATGCGCCGCGCGGCGGCATCGCCAGCCTGGGCGGCGGAAACGATCGTCAACAGCAGCGCTGCTCCAACGGCAGATCCAACCCCGTATCGTACCGTCATTGCGCGCCCTGCCCCGATTTCAAACCCGGCCATGGTGCCTGCAATTTATGGCCAAGGCGAGATCGGCCAAGCCCCAAATTTCGGGAAAGACATGGCATTTGGGGAAAGACGTGGCCGGGAAAACCCGCATAGGCTATTGCAAGATAGAGAGTTTTCCCGAGGAGGGATGAATGGCGTCACGCTACCACGAGGTCTATGACGGCTGGAAACGCGACCCGGAACAATTCTGGGCCGCTGCCGCCGAGGCGATCGACTGGTATTCGCCGTGGACCAGCGTCTTCGATGCCAAGGCGGGCGTTTACGGGCGCTGGTTCAACGGCGCCAGCTGCAACACCTGCTTCAACGCTCTCGATCGCCATGTCGCAAGCGGCCGCGCCGACCAGATCGCACTTATCTACGACAGCGCGATCACCGGCACGGTCAAGAAATTCACCTATGCCGAATTGAAGCGCGAAGTGGTAGCGCTGACTTCGGTGCTCAAGAACCGCGGCATTCACAAAGGCGACCGCGTCATCATCTACATGCCGATGGTGGCCGAAGCGGCGGTCGCGATGCTTGCCTGTGCCCGCATCGGCGCGGTGCATTCGGTGGTGTTCGGCGGCTTTGCCTCGCACGAGCTCGCCACCCGCATCGACGACGCCAAGCCGAAGCTGGTCATCTCCGCGTCCTGCGGCCTGGAGCCTGGACGTGTCGTGGCCTACAAGCCGCTGCTCGACAAGGCGATCGAAATGTCCCGCCACAAGCCGGACGCCTGCCTGATCCTGCAGCGCGACCAGCTGCGCTGCGATCTGAGGGAGCATTACGATATCGATTTTGCCGACGCCGTTGCCCGCGAGCGCGCCGCGGGCGCCAACGTCGATTGCGTTCCGGTGCTCGCCACCGACCCGCTCTACATCATCTACACCTCCGGCACGACCGGCCAGCCTAAGGGCATCGTGCGCGACAATGGCGGCCACATGGTCGCGCTCAAATGGACGATGGAAAACGAGTTCGGCGTCAGACCGGGCGAAGTGTTCTGGGCGGCCTCCGATGTCGGCTGGGTGGTCGGCCATTCCTACATCGTTTACGGACCGCTGCTGCATGGTGCGACAAGCGTGCTGTTCGAGGGCAAGCCGATCGGCACACCCGACGCCGGCACCTATTGGCGGGTGATCGCCGAACACGGCGTGGTCGCGCTGTTCACCGCGCCGACAGCCTTCCGCGCCATCAAGGGGCAGGACCCCAAGGGCGAATTCGTGCCGAAATACGATCTGTCGAAATTCCGCACTCTGTTCCTGGCCGGTGAACGCGCAGACCCGGAAACCATCAAATGGGCGGAGCAGAAACTCAACGTGCCGGTGGTCGATCATTGGTGGCAGACCGAGACCGGCTCGCCGATGACCATCAACCCGGCGGGCCTCGGCCTGCTGCCGGTGAAATACGGCTCGCCCGGCGTGCCGATGCCGGGCTACGACATTCGCGTGCTCGACGATGCCGGCAATGAAGTGCCGCGCGGCACACTTGGCAATGTGGTGGTGAAACTGCCGCTGCCGGCCGGCTGCCTGCCGACGCTGTGGAATGCCGACGAGCGTTTCCGGCAAGCCTATCTCGAGGAATTTCCCGGCTTCTACAAGACGGCCGATGCCGGCATGATCGACGAGGACGGCTACCTCTATGTCATGGCGCGCACAGACGACATCATCAATGTCGCCGGACACCGGCTGTCGACCGGGGCCATGGAGGAGGTGCTTTCAGCGCATCCCGATGTTGCCGAATGCGCCGTCATCGGCGTCGCCGATGTGATGAAGGGCCAAGTTCCGCTCGGCTTCGTCGTGCTCAATGCCGGTGTGTCGCGCGATACCGCTGCCATCGAAGGCGAAGTGGTGGGGCTGGTGCGCGAACGGATCGGCCCGGTCGCGGCCTTCAAGACCGTGGTGACGATCAAGCGCCTGCCCAAGACGCGCTCCGGCAAGATCCTGCGCGGCACCATGCAGAAGATCGCCGACAAGGAAGAATGGACGATGCCGGCGACCATCGACGATCCCGCCATTCTTGACGAGATCACCGCGGCGCTCAAAGCCCGCGGCATCGGGGTCTGACGGCCCCAGTGGCGTTGTTTCAGCGGTCCAGACCTCCCCGGCCGGCGCCGCGCGAGCGCCTGGAAATGGATATGGACGACACCGTCGTCTACGCGATCGGCGACGTGCATGGCTGCTACAAGGAATTGCTGTCGCTGGAGCAGAAGATCCAGCTCGACGCGCTGCAATTTCGCGGCCGCAAGATTATCGTCATGCTCGGCGACTATATCGATCGCGGGCCGCAATCGGCGCGCGTGCTCGACCACCTCTTGGCTCTGCCGCCAACAGGGTTCCTGCGCGTCTGCCTGGCGGGAAACCACGAAGTGGCGATGCTGAACTATCTCGACGGCTATCTGTCGCGGGACCGCTGGCTGGCGGTCGGCGGCCTCGAGACGCTGTTTTCCTATGGGGTCGATCCGGCGCGGCTTGCCAGCCTCTATGCCTCAAGCGACGCGGTCGACCGGCGCGTGAAGGAAGTCATTCCGGCCAGCCATATCGACTTCCTGCGCAGCCTGCCGGTGCTGCTCTGTTCGGATAAATTCGTTTTCGTCCATGCCGGCATCAGGCCGGGCATCGACCTGGTCGCACAGGATGAGCAGGATCTGCTCAACATCCGCGACGAGTTCTTCAACGCCGCCTATCTGCTCGACCGCTTTGTGGTGCATGGGCACACGCCGGTCGATATCCCCAGGATTGACGGGCGAAGGCTCGGCATCGACACCGGCGCCTTTCAAAGCGGCCGGCTGACAGCGCTCAGGATCGCCGGTAAATTCGGCAAGCTGATCTTTTCCTGACCTGCCGTGCTTCTTCGTTTGAGCGTGATCCTTTCCGAAAACCGGATCTGCTTTTCCGGATCACGCTCCTTTTCAGGATCGCGCTCCGTTCAGGCGGCGGTCTTGGCCCGCACGTCCGATTTCTCCAGATAGTAGGTCGAATAGCGGTCGAAGAACTTTTCCGAGCCGCCGAGCGAGCCGTATTTCGGCAGCTTCTTCAGATCGACCTTGTTGAGCACGGCGCCGACGACCTTGCTTGCGACGTAGGGTTCCTGCTCCAGCAGCGAGCGCACCATGGCGCGCGGCGTGCGGCCCCATTCGGCAACCAGCACGAAGCCGTCGACCAGCGGCGCAAACGCTTTGGCGTCGACCACGGGGCCGAGCGGCGGCAGGTCGACGACGATGTACTCGAACGTCTCCCTGGCGTTGTCGATGAAGCGCCGCATGCCGGCCGACGAGAGCAGCTCGCTGGTATGCGAGAACTGGCCACGCAGCACGGCCGGGATGATCGCCAGCTTGGTCTGGCGGTCGACCTTGCCGACCGACTGCCAGGTCTGGCCGTTGACCACGGCCTCCATCAGCCCCTGCTCGGCCTCCATGCCGAGGTTGCGGCTGAGGCCAGGATTGCGCAGATCGGCGTCGATCAAAAGCGTCTTCGAGCCGTTGGCGGCCAGCAATCCGGCGAGATTGGCGGCGACCGTAGACTTGCCCTCGCCGGGCAGGACCGAGACCACGCCTATGACCCGGCTGCCTTGCCCTTCCATGACGACGTCGAAGGCGATCTTGGCGTTGCGCAGCGTTTCGGAGAACATCGATGCCGGCGCATCGACGCTGACCCGCATGCGCGCCCGTTTCTCGGCCGCCGACAATGTGTTGGCGCCTTTGGCATCCGCCGCACCGCCGTCGGCGTCCTTGCCGAGCCTGCCGCCGATCATCGGCAAATAGCCGAGGAATTTGAGGCCGACGCGATCGCGAATGTCCTCGCCGGTCCTGAAGAAGCGCTCGTTGAACTCATTCAGGCCACCGAAGCCGGCGCCAAGCAGCACGCCAAGCACCAGCGACAGCGCCAGCACCCTGGAGGTGCGCGGGCTTGAGGCGGAAAGCGGCGTTGAGGCATCCGAGATGATGCGGACCTTGCCGACCGGGAAGGATTGCTGCTGCGAGGCCTCCTCGTAGCGGCTAAGGAAGGTCTGGTAGAGCGTGGTCAGCGCCTGCGCCTGCTGGTCGAGTTCGCGCAGTTTGACCTGGCTCTGGTTGTCGATGGAGCTCTTGCCGGCCGCGTCGGCGATCTTCTGCCTCAGTGAGGTCTCGCGTGAAAGCGCGACTTCATATTCATTGCGATAGCTTTCGGTCAGCTGCTTCAACTCGCCGAAAATCTGGGTCGACAGGTCGGCCTTCTCCTTGGCCAGCGCCACCGCCTGCGGATGGTCGGCGCCGAAATTGGCCGTCACATCCTGCAGCCGCTTGGCCACTGCGAGATAGCGGGTCTTGAGCGTTGCAATGACGGAGCTTGCCGGCTGATCGCTTGAGATGGCGGAATCGTTGAAGGCATTGTCCGAGCCGCTTTCGACGATGGTCTTGTATTGCTGATAGCGGGCGCTGGCGCGCGCCGTATCGGCCTGCGCGACGATCAGTTGCGCGGTGAGATCGGCAATCTGCTTGTCGCTGATCAGCTGGCCGTCGCTGTTGGCGGCCAGACCATGCTCGGCCCTGAATTTCTCGACCGCCATAGCGGCCGCCTGTGAGTTCTGACGAAGCTCGGTCAGCCGGCCCTGCAGCCAGACCGCAGCGCGTTCGGTGGCGTCGAAACTGGCGTTGAGCTGGTCGGCGAGATAGGCGTCGGCATAGGCCTTGGTGATGGCGGTGGCGAGCGCCGGATTGGTCGACTGGTAACCGATGGCGAGCACATAGGAGCGGCCGTTGCGCTGCGCCAGCACCTCGCTCTGCAGCTTCAGCACGGCATAGTCGTGGCGCGCCGTCTGCATCATGGCCTGGCGTGTCGCCTCATCGACGTTTTCCATGCCGGGAATCTGCTCGGCGGAACTTGAGCGGAAATAGCCGATCACGCCGCGCACGAAGCCGATGCCCTTGACCAGCGCCGATTGCGGCGGGTTCATGAACTCTGCGTTCTGGTCGAGTTTCAGCTTGTCGACCACCACCGAGGCCAGCCGCGCCGAGGTGATGATTTCGATCTGGCTGAGCAGGGCGGCGTCGGTCTGCATGGTGACGGATGCAGCCGAGATGTCGTCGATGACCTTGTTCAGGCCTTCGTCGATCAGCACGCTGGCGACCGACATGTATTGCTTGGGCGTGGTCTGCAGATAGAGCAACCCCAGGAACAGGCCGATGATGGCGCAGACCGCCACCACCTTGACCTGACGCGCCGCCATGCCAAGCAGGCGCTCGACGTCGATGAAGTCTTCACCCTTTTCCTGATCGGGGTTGGGCAACGGCATCCTCTTGTCGAGAGGAAAGCTGGCATAATTCATCTTCGATCCAATTCTAGGTTACAGGCGCCGGAGCGAGACGGGTCAGGCCCCACCTCGTCCGAAGCTGCGGAGATCGGGGGCAAGATATGCAACGCAAGCTTCATGCCATCCGGCGCCGGGCCTGAGCGGCCAGGCGTGCAGGCATGAGCCGCGCCATCGTCCAAACGCATATGCCCTCGAAAGATGGGCATTATGCGGCCACTTCCTGACGCTCATGCGACCGCACGAACGCCCGCAGCATTTCCAGCACAGGTCCCTTCATGTCGTCGCGCGCCAGCGCGAAGGCGATGGTGGCCTCTATGAAGCCTTCCTTGGAGCCGCAGTCGAACATGCGGCCATTGAAAGGCTGGGCAAAGAAAGACTGGCTTTTCGCCAGCCGCACCATGGCATCGGTAAGCTGGATTTCGTTGCCGGCGCCGCGTTGCTGGTTGCCCAGCAGCGAGAAGATCTCGGGCTGCAGGATGTAGCGGCCGTTGATGTAATAGTTCGACGGAGCATCGGCCGGCGCCGGCTTTTCGACCATGGCCGTCACCTCGAAGCCGCTGCCTGTCTCGGCGCCGCGCCCGACGATGCCGTATTTGCTGGTCTCGCTGGGATCACAGCGCTCGACGGCGATCACGTTGCCGCCGGTCTGCTGATAGAGATCGACTGTTTCAGCCAGGCAACCTCGGCGGCCGAACGACACCATGTCGGGGAGCAGCAGCGCGAAGGGCTCGTCGCCGATGACTTCGCGTGCGCACCACACCGCATGGCCGAGACCATGTGGCGACTGCTGGCGGATGAAGCTGGTGGCGCCGGCCACGGGCAGCATGCTTTCGAGCGCCTCCAGCTGGGTCTTCTTGCCGGTTTGTTCGAGCGTTCCAATCAGTTCGGGGTGCAGGTCGAAGTAGTCCTCGATGACAGCCTTGTTGCGGCCGGTGACGAACACGATGTGCTCGATGCCGGCTTCGAAGGCCTCGTCCACCGCATATTGGACGACCGGCCGGTCGACCACGGGCAGCATCTCCTTCGGAATCGACTTGGTTGCCGGCAGGAACCGTGTTCCAAGCCCCGCCACAGGGATGACTGCCTTCCTGATTTTCTTCATCGCAAATTCCTTCTGAGCAGATCGATTTCAGCCTGTTGCAGGCCACGAACAAACGTCTTCATGTACTCGCCCTCCTTACCTCTCCGCGCCGACGGCAAACTGCGCCGCCACCCTTTTGAGGCGGACGGCGATCGGCATCGACATGTGCCTGACAGCCGCCGGATCACTTAGCGCGGTGCGTATCGCTTTCAACGGCGAACGCGCCTTGATGTGCTGGACCAGCGACAGGAACGATGCCGCCTTGCGCAGGCTGCGGGCGCGTTTGGCGAAGGCGGCCGCAGCAGCAGCGTCCATGGAATTGGTCTCGGCGAAGACCGCGTCGGCCTTGCGCATCGCCTCGATATGGTGAAGCTCGAGCACGCGCGAGATCGAGCCCGTGCGGATGTGGTAGATATAGCCGGTCGTCGGCTCGACGACGCATTTTCCGCTCTTGGCCAGCGCGTTGGCGAGCAGGATGTAATCCTCGCCTATGCTCAGACTTTCATCATAGCGAAGCCCGTTTTCGATCAGGAAACGGCGCTGGAAGATCGGCTTGAGATAGCCAAGGTTGAACGTGGATTCGAAAACGATGTTGCCAGCGATGTAGTCGGCGAGCGTGATTTCACGCAGGCCCTCCAGATATTTGGCGGGAAACATCGTCGCTTCGGCAATGCCGTCCTCGCGCACCACCTGGAGGTTGTCGACGGCGATTACAGCGCCCGCACTTTCGGCTAGCGCGATCATGGCGGCGAGCCGCCCGGGCAGGACGGCATCGTCGGAATCGAGCACCGCGACCCAGCGGCCTGTGGCGAGGTCGAGGCCGGCATTCCTGGCGCCGCCAGGGCCACGATTTACCGGCAGCGCAACCACTTTGACGACATCTTTTGGATAGGCTCTTGCGACGTCGAGCGTGTTGTCGCGCGACTGGTCATCGGCGACGATGATTTCGACGCTGACATCGCGCTGGGCCATGGCGCTTGCGATCGCCCGGTCGAGCGTGGCCGCGGCATTGTGGGCTGCGATGACAAAGGAGACGTCAGGCTGCACGCTTGCCTCCTTGCTGCGGGGAAGACAGTCCGTATTGGCGAATTTCGCTGATACCGACCAGGCCGCTGACGACGCCGACATGCATGATGCCGCGCAGCACGCTGCGGTTGCGGCGGACCGGGCTAATCGCAGTCAACGCCGCCATGCCGAAGCAATAGGCGGCCTTGGCCGAGGCGAGGCCGACCTCCTTCGCCCGACGGACTGCGCCCGCATTGTGGCCAACAAGGTGGCCATGCGTCTGACCGAAGCGGAAGCGGCGGCGGCGCAGCCAGTCGAAAGCGGCTCGCGAACGCGGCACGACTTCCTCGACCAACGCCTCCGGCGCAAAGGCGATGCGACCGCCTGCCTTGACCATGCGGTCGAAGAATTCGGTGTCTTCGCCGCCGCTCTGGCCGCGCGCCAGGCTGAAACGACGGTCGCGCAAGCTGTCGGCGCTCATCCTCAAAAGGACGTTGCAGGTGTAGCCGGTGCGGATTTCGCCCTGCACCCAGACCGGCAAGGTCGAATGGAAATCGCCCTTGCGCATCCAGTCCGGCGCATCCGGGCGGTAGAGCGCCCGCACCGGACCGAGCACGGCCTCGGCGCCGCTTGTCTCCGCGATAGCAATCAGTTCGGCCAGCCATTGCCGGGAAGCGGTTTCATCGTCGTCGATGAAGGCGAGAAAATCGGCCGTGCTGGCATCAAGACAGGCGTTGCGGGCGACCGAGATGTTGCGCGCCGGGGCGTGCCGGTAGCGGACCACGAGCTTCAATTCGCTCGCCAGCGCGGTCACCAGCGGCTCGGCGGTCGGCTCGTCGTCATTGTCGGCGACGATGACGCCGATGCCGAAACCGGCAGGCATATCCATGGCAGCGAGCGACCGCAGCGTGTCGGCCAGTTCCGGCCGCCGGAACGTGCAGACGCAGATGTCGATTCGGCGGCTGTCGGCGACCATCATGCCACCCCGCGCTGCGATCGCGAGCCGAGCAGTTGCAGCCAAAACCCGAGCGACCAGCCGAAATGCATGACCATCGCCGAAATGCCCGCCAGCACATTGTTGGGATTGCGCTGGCTGATGGCGGTCACAGCGCCGTAGCCCAGACAGACCGAAGCCCAGACCAGCAGCGGCACCGCCGCCAGCCAGTGGATAAAGGAAAATACCGCGAGAAGGACGACCGGCGCCACCAGCAGCGGGATCATCTGCCGAACTTTCGGGATCATGCGGTGCTTGAGCACATTCTTGGCGCGGCCGCGGCCATAGCCGAGATATTGGAAATACAGGCCCTTCAGCGACGAACGCGGATAGTAGACCATCTGCGTCTTGCCGCTCATCCAGATGCGGTAGCCTGCCCGGCGCAGGCGGTAGTCGAGTTCGGCATCCTCATTGTGGCTGAAGGTCTCGTCATAGCCGCCGACCGCGGTGAAGGCCGAGATCCGGATCAGCGCGTGATGGCCATGGTCCACCCATTCGCCGGCGGAAAGGTGCCGGTGCTTGGAGCCGCCGGTGCCGAGCTTGGAATTCTGCGCCGCCGCGACCGCTTTCTGCACCGCGCCGCTGCCGCTGGTCAGCATCGAGACGACGACCGAATCGGCTGAAGTGGCGAGCGCCTCCTCGACCAGCCGGTCGCAATAATCGGCGGGATAGCCGCCATGGGCATCGATGCGGATCAGGTATTCGGCGCCGTCACCGAGGCTGGCGACGGCGAGATTGATCGCCGCGCTCTGGATACGTTTTGGGTTGTGCAGGAGGACGACCTGAGGGTCCTTGGCCGCAACCTCTTCGACAATGGCCAAAGTACCATCGGTGCTGCCGCCATCGGCAACGACGATGCGGGCGCCGAGCCTTAGCGCTGCCGGCCTGAGCTGCTCGAGCAACGCGCCGATATGGGCTGCCTCATTCAGGCACGGAATGACGATCAGGCTTGGCGGCAGCGCTTCGGTCTGCGTCATCGGCGCCTTTCCATGAACTGCACTTTTGTCATTGGTCATCCTTCAGGCCAGTGCCTCGGTGGCGAACGAACCAGGGGCAACCGCAAGGCCGCGCAGCCTGTCGACAAAGGCGCGGCAGTCGCTGCGGTCGTAACTCCAGGTTCGTGGGTTGCGGGCCAGCACACGCGCCTTGGCCTTGCCGAAGTGCTCCTGGTCCATGCGGCCGAGCGCGGTTTCCAGGATTTCGGGCGTGGCAGCAGAAAGCAGGATGCCAATGTCCTGCTGGTTGAGAAAGCGCCCGGTCTCGGTAGTGCCCATCGAGATCGGTACGGCGCCGAAGCGGCAGCCCTCATAGAGGCGGTTGGGCAGCAACCATTCCGAATTCTGCCCTTCCTCGAAGAAATCGATCGCCCAGGAAAAATGCACTTCGCCGTAGATCGCGGCCATGTCTTCCGGGTTGCGGTAGGGGCCACGAAAGGAGAGATAGGGTTCGGCCTCGACAAAAGCATGGAAATCCGGGAATTCCGAGAGTGCCGGACGGCCCCGGAGGACGACCTCGAAGCGCCCGCCCTGACGGCGCGTGAAGTCGGCCAGCAGCTCCAGCGAGCGGCGGCAGCGCAGCGCGCCGAACCAGCCGATGCGCCACGGGGGTGCTGCAGGGTTTTCGGCCTTTGACCTGTCATCCAAGGCGATCGGCGCGGTTTCGAAGTATTTGTTTTCGACCAGTTCCACCGGTGCGGCGACCTGCCCGAACGGCTTGAAATAATTGGCGATGAAGGCCGGTGAGCTCGTCACCAGAAGCTTCACGTCGCGGGCGAGATAACGCTCCGCTGTGCGCAGTGCTTTGCCCAGCATGTCATTGCGCAGCACCAGGCGATGGATGTCGAGGCATTCGTAGACGATCGGCACGCCGCCGCGAAAGGCGGCCTTGGCGCGCCTGGCCAGCGCCAGCATTTCCAGATTGCGCGCGATGATGAGGTCGGGCTTCGGCATCGCCGCAAGCTTCGAGCCTATCGACAGCGCCGCCTTGGCGACCGCCGCCAGACGCTGGCCGAATCGGCCGTCACGCGTCGCGCCGAGGTCGACCGGCTGCAGCCCCTCGACGTCGGGAACAGCATTTGTGGTCCGACGGAAGCCGGCCAACGTGACCCGCGCGCCGCCTGCCTTGAGCATTATGATCCGCCGGCGCACCGCCGGGTCGGAAACATCGTGCACAAGGTACAAGACATGCAGCATGAAAACTCGACCGCTGTTGGCCCACCCGCGGGAATGCTAACCCAGCTTTTGCTGCATCGCAACATTTTTGGTGCGCCGTAGCATAAGTGCACGTTTTTTGTTGCACTGCAAAATTGATGCGTTACCCTCCGTCGGGCTTGAGCGCCGCTCTGGCTGGTCACCCAGCCCGATGCAGCGATGGATTGTGACGCGAGCCGCATCGGGATCGTCCTGGCGTGGGTATTTTCGGTCACCATGCCCGTCCTAGGCACCGCAGGCCACGCCGCGGAATCTGCTGACGAAATGAGGTATCCCATGAAGATCGTCGTTGAAAACACAGTCTGCCTGAATACCGGGGATGCGGCGATTCTGCTGGCGATCCGCCACATTCTCAAGACGATCGTGCAAGGCGACGTGCGGTTTGCCGTCTTCGACAGCCAGCCCGAGGTTGCGGAACGACTCTATCCGAAGACGGATTATCCCGACCTCGAATTCCATAAGCTGCTGTCGGAATCCCTGTTCCGATACAAGAATGGCAGCGGGCTGAGGGACCGGTTCAAGCCGATCTACAATCGGCTCGTTCTCCAGGCCCTGCGCTGGTTTGGCAGCAGCGCGCTAGGCAATTTTTTCAGCCATTGCGACCGGCGCGGTCTCGATATCTACGCCGACGCGGACATGGTGGTCACCACAGGGGGAACCTATCTCGTCGAGAACTACAATCTCGAACGACGCCTCAATCAGTTCAGGCTCGATGCCGTATTTGGCAAAGATCCGGTCTTCTTCACGCAATCCCTCGGTCCGTTCGACAAAAGTTACAACCGCCAGGAGCTTGGCCCGATCTTTGACCGCAGTCCGCTCATCCTGTTGCGCGACGAACGGTCGCGGACCCATATCCGGGACTTGGTGAAGGATCTCGGCAAGTGCCACGTGGTGGCCGATGCCGTATTCGCCTTGGCCGATACCGACAGGATCCGCAAGCGTCTCGCTTCCAGCCAGCCGCCGGCGTCGACGGGCCGCGTCGCTATTTCGGTCCGCCACTGGAACTACGTCAGCGACGGTGAGGGCGGCATGCGCCGCTATCTGGATTCGGTCCGCGAGATCGCTA
This sequence comes from Mesorhizobium sp. M1004, assembly GCF_040318795.1. Classification (NCBI taxonomy): domain Bacteria; kingdom Pseudomonadati; phylum Pseudomonadota; class Alphaproteobacteria; order Hyphomicrobiales; family Phyllobacteriaceae; genus Mesorhizobium; species Mesorhizobium sp. M1004. The sequence continues at coordinate 301,321 of NZ_JAMYNB010000002.1, read as the reverse complement.
CAATTCTTGTCAGGGACCTTGGCAAGGAGGTGACCTTCGTCTCCACGTGTCAGGGCGTGCCGGAATATGCCCATGACGATTCCAAGACCGCACAGGCCATCGTTGCCGAGCTCGATCCTGAGATCGCCAGCCACGTGACAGTGGACGCTTCGTTCCACACGCCGGACCAGTTGATGGCGCTGGTGAAGGGCTTCGACTTCGTCGTCGCGACGCGCATGCATATGATGATCATGTCGCTTTGCGTCGGCACGCCGGTGCTGCCGATCGCCTACGAGTTCAAAACCAAGGAAGTGGCCAAGCGAATCGGTGTCGACGATGTGCTGCTCGACATCGACACCGTGACGCCCGAAGAGGCGCGCGAAAAGCTCGGCCGATTTGCGGGAAATCTCGACCGCTATCGCAAGACAAGCCTTCAGGCCGTGCTCGAAGAACATGCTTCGGCAATGTCGGCCACAAACCTGCTGGCGCCGCTGATCGCCGGCCGCTCAGCGGATATTGCGCGCGGCGTTGGACAGGGTGGTGAACAAAGCGCGTCGCGACTGCGGGACGGCAAGCATGAAAACGAGACCGATGCCGTAGTTGAGGGCAAGCGCCAAAAAGACCGCGAGCAGGTCTGACTGGCCCGTTAGAGACGCCGGCAACCACAGGTACAGGAACCAGGCAAGCAGGGACGAGGCGATGAAAAGCCCCTGCATGAGCAGGAAGTCGGCGGCGGTCACCGGACCGACGCGATGGACCAGTAGCGCCAGCACGGGAACGCGCAGCACGTAACCGCTGATGGCATAGGCCGCGGCAACGCCGACGGCGCCCCAGTGCAGGCCAACGACGAAGGCAGCGACGGTCGTCAGCGACGAATAGATGCCCCAATGGAACATGGTCTTCGTCTTGCCCTGACAGATGAATATCCATCCCGTCGTGCTTGAAACGGACTGGACCAGGCTGGCGATGCCCAGCCAGGCAAAGATCGGTGCGACCGGTGCCCAGCCCGCGCCGAAGAGAAGTCCGACGATCTGATTGGAGGTCAGCGTCAGCGCCGCGATGCCCGGCATGGTAACGGCCGCCAGCATCCAGTTGGTGCGCACATAGATATCGCGAAAGCGGGCCTTGTCATCGTGGATGCGGCTGAGCAGCGGCACCATGACCCGTGTAAGCGGCTGGTTGATGTTCTGAAGCGGGAACAACAGGAGCTTGTAGGCGCGGTCGTAATAGCCGAGTTCGATCGCCCCGGAATATTTTCCGATGAGAATGTTGTCGAGATTGCGCGAGAAGAAGTTGGCGAGGTTGAAGCCGGTCAGGTTGGCGCCGAACGACAATATATCGGCATCGACCTTCAGGTCCGGCCGCAAAGGCGTCCAACGCGCCACCAGCCAGGCGGCAGCCAGGGCGATAGCTGCCGAAACCGCCGGGCCGATGACCAGCGACCAGTAGCCCAACCCCGCATAGGCCGCGATCGCGGCGGCCAGAAGTCCGGCGGCGGCGCTTATCACGTCGTTCAGTGCGAGCTGGCCGAACTGCAGGTGCCGGTTCATCAACGCCAGCGGCACTGCGGCGAGACTGCCGAGAAGCAGCGGCAGGGCGGAGCCAAGGGTAATGCCGGACATACGTTGATCGCCATAGAACGCGGCGATGGCAGGCGCCAGGCCGGCCACTACCACGGCACTACCCAGCCCGACGAGCGCGCTGATCCAGAACACCTGGTTGAGCTGCTGGTTGCTGATGTCCTTGCGCTGAACCACAGCCTGCTGCAGGCCCAGATTCTGAAGCAGCCCGACGAAGGCGACGATCGGCCCGACGGAAGCCACCAGACCGAAATCCTCGGGGACGAGCAGACGGGCCAGCACGATGACGGAGAGAAACTGGATCGCCATCTTGAAGCCCTGGGCGCCGATGGTTACCAGCCCGCCGCGCAGGGCGACACGACCGAACTGGGGGGGCGGATTGGCGTTCATGCAAGCGACCTCGTTTCGCCAAGCCGCATGGCGATTTCCACGAAATGTTGGTTCAGCAGATCGGAGTTGAACTCGGCCTCGATCTTCTTGCGCGCTGCGAGAGCGATCTCTTCACACGGCTTCGGATTCTCGGCGATCCAGGCAAGCTTTCCGGTCAGCGCCGCAACGTCCCGCTCAGCCACGAGAAAACCCGTCTTGTGATCATCGATCAGTTCAGGGATCCCGGAATGATATGTGCTGACCACCGTCAGGCCGGCGGCCATCGCTTCCATCAGGGAAACCGGAATGCCTTCCAGATCGCCATCGCGGGCGCCGACGCTGGGCAGCAGGAACACATGCGCATCGCGCAGACGCTGTTTGACTTCGCTGTGCGGCCGGGGCCCAAGAAAATTCACCCTGTCGGCAATGCCAAGCTCTGCGGCGATCCCCTTCAGCTGCTCGAGAAGTTCTCCGCCGCCGATCACCGAGTAGATCCAGTCTCGCCGCGGCAGGCCAGCAAGCGCGCGAAGCGCATATTCGATGCCCTTCTTTTCAGTCAGGCGGCAGACCGAGATGAAGGAGAGCGTAGCCTGCTCCCATGAACGCCACCGATAGTCGATCTCACTCGGCCGCACCCCCATATGGTGAACCACAACCTGCTCCGGCGATGCACCGACCTCAATCAAGGCATCGCGGAAAAACGCATTCACCGGCAGTTGAAGAACGCCCTTTTCGAACACAATCTTGTAGCGCGCGAGCGTATTGTCATGCAGCGGTTCGCCGACATCACGGCCGTGAAATATCGTCACCAGGGGAGCGGAAATCCTCCCGCGCTTGATCGCGCGGGCCACGCGCATGCCGTTGTTGCCGAAATGGGCAACGATGACGTCGGCGCCCTGCAGTTTTCGCGCATGAGCAATGTCGATGGCGGTCGAGAGCTTGTCCCAGAACCTGCCGGACCACTTCCTGAGCAGCGGGCGATAGCGACCCAGGCCACCCCACCAGCATACGACCTTTCCTGGCAACGCCTGCCAGCGCGGATCATCGATGTTGCTGTCCCTGCCGAAGGACGTCTCGTTGCAGACGACGCCGACTTCCATGCCGCGCTCAAGGCATCCGGCTATCTGGTCGAGAACAAAGGTTTCGGACAATGAGGGAAACTTGTCGACTACAAAGCAGATCTTCATCGGCAGGATGCGCTCGTCCGGGGAGCCGGTGTCCCTTTGACAAAAGCCGGGCCGAAGACAGGGTGGCGGAAGCACAAGACATGCAGCATGGAACTCTACCGCTGTTGGCCCACCCGCAGGAACGTTAGTACAGGTCTTGCTGCACTGCAACATTTTTGGTGCAGTGTAGCAAGATTTCCCTCAGCTTGGCGTGCCTGCCGATCAAACGCAGAGGAGCAGTGTCAGCCGGCAGATGAAGGATCCACCAAGCCCTCGGAAACGCCGACATGACCGGTGGGTGCATGCGCAGGGCTCGATGTGGCCAGTTGGGTAACGATCTGCGCAAAACGTTCATTCAGAACATCTGCGTTGAAGTCCTCCTCGACTTTGCGGCGTGCGGCAAGCGCGATACGCTCGCATTCGGTCGGGTGCTCCGCGGCCCAGGTAAGCTTGCCGGCAAGCGCTGAAATATCTCGCTCGGGCGCAAGCAACCCCGTCTCCCCATCCTTGATGAGCTCCGGGATTCCCGAATGATACGTGCTGACCGCAATCAATCCGGCGGCCATGGCCTCCATGAGCGCGACCGGAATGCCTTCCATATCCCCGTCGCTGGCAGTGATACTTGGCAGCAAAAAGAGATGCGCCATGCGAAGCCGTCTTTTCACCTCTGCGTGAGGGAGGCTGCCGAGGAATGTTACGCGACCAGCCAAGCCCAGCTCTACGGCCAGCTTCTCCAGATTCATCCGCAGAGGACCGTCGCCAACAATGTCGTAACGCCAGTCTAGCTGCGGCTGGGAGGCCTTGAGGGAGGCCAGGGCTCGCAAGGCGAACTCGACGCCTTTCTTTTCGACCAGGCGGCAAACCGTCGTCACGACCAGTTGGGTGCCTTCCCACGATTCCCAGCGATAGCCGATTTCGCGGGTGTCAATTCCCATATGGTGGACCGTCGTGCTCGCCTGGGACAGGCCGGCTTCCAGCAGCATCGTGCGGAAGTAATCGTTGACGGGCAGGTTCAGGGTCCCATGCTTGGTCAGCCCGGCATATTGTGTCGCGAGCACTGCCTGCCGCGCCGGGATCGCCACGTCCGCGCCGTGAAAGATGGTTATGATCGGTGGTTTGAGCACCTTCCATTTCTTCAGTGCGGCTGCTCTCTCGCCGTTCTGTCCGAAGTGGGCGACAATCACGTCGCAGCGGTTCAGGCGGCGTGCAAAGGCGATGTCGAGAACGGTCGAGGCCTTGTATCGCAGACGCGGCGGCAGACGCTGTACAAATTTGCTGATTACAGCGGCCCATCGCCACCAATGTCGGGTTCTGGCGAGCAGCGTCGCCATCGGCTCGCTTTGCCGGTCAATTCGGTGGTCACCTTGCATCTTTTCGCAGACCACTTCGACCTGAAAGCCCCGCGCCAGCAGCCCAGCCATCTGGTCCACGACGAAGGTTTCCGAAAGCAGAGGGAATTCGCCGACGACAAAGCCCACGCGCATGACCCGCCCATAAGGTTGGGGCTTGCTCGGACCAAGCGGTCCATATCGCACAAGCCCTAATGTAGACAGGCAGAATACACGTTGATTGCTGCAGTGCCACAAAATATTGCACTGCAGCAATTAAAAGTGATCCGGACGGGCGCACGACGCCTGGACCTGGCTAACGGGAACTTTGCGCGACCACGGTCGTGCAGCGTCTCAGCTGAAATGCAACACGACGCGTTTAGGCTGCGCGCTCCAAACCGACACGTCTTGCGCGGTCGAGAACGCCCATGAACGTTGCGAACTGGCTGTCGGGGTTCATTTGCCGCCGCTCCGAAAACTGACGTGCTGTCGCTGACAGCCGCTTGTACTCGGCCTCATCGCTCCACAGCCGCCTGATCGTTGCGACCCAGTCGGCGAGCGGGGCGTCGTAGTCCAGTACCACGCCGCCGGCGCCGATCGCTTCCGGCAGACCGCCGCGCCGCGAGCCGACCACGGGAATGCCACTACAATGCGCTTCCGAGGCCACCCGGCCCCAGGCTTCTTCCCATTTGCTGGGCGCAAGCAGGATTTTCGTGCGGCCGTAGACCGTCTTCATGTCGCTGGTGCGGCTTTCCAGCTTGACGTTCTGGAGGGGAGAGATTGTTGCTTCGATCCGGGCTCGATGATCGTCGTCGAGCTTCCAGCTTTCGACGAACAGGAACGGGATCTCGGGACAGGCGGCGGCAATGCGCACCGCAAGATCGAAGCCTTTTTCCTCATATGGATTGATGAGCGTGACAAATTCACCGGTCGTCGGTGTGCTGTAGAACGCGGGATTGATGGTCGGCGGAATAACCGTCGAATCGATATCGAATTTTGCCTTATAGGCGCGCGCGGTGAACTCGGAGTTGGCGATATAGACCGCCGAATGGAGCTCACGCAGATCGCCGGCCAATTCGTCGAATTCGACATTCCTCAGATAGACGGTCAGCGGCACGCCAAGCCTCTGCAGCTCTCTGCCGATCGGCACCGAATTGTGGCACTGCACGACCGCGACATCCGGCCTCAACTTTTTGACGGCGAAGTCGGCCGCTTCCCAGGGGAACCACGCCCGTACAACCGGATAGCCCGGGAAATTGTCGATGACCGCGCGCTGACGAAGGAGCTTCATCTTGGCGCGCGCCCTGAAGCCGAACATGCCGTCGCCGAACAGGGCTGCCAGAACGGATGCCTCGTGACCGTTTTCGCGCAATTGCTCGACCAGGTGGTGGGTGCTCGACTGGACGCCCCCGCTGAATTGCGGCGTGTAGCCGGTGCCGCCTGCAAACAGAACTTTCATGAACCTGGCTCCGCGTTGTGCCGCCCTGCCTTCACGCCGCCATCCTGCCGATCGAGAAATACTCGATGCCGTGACGGGCGATGACCTTGGGATCATAGAGGTTACGGCCATCGAAGATGACCGGCGTGGTCAGGGCATCCTTCACCGCGTCGAAGGACGGGGCGCGGAAACTCTTCCATTCGGTGGCGATCAGCAACGCGTCGGCGCCGCGCAGTGCCGCCTCCTTGGTGCCGCACAACAAAAGGTCGTCGCGCAGGCCGTAGATGGCCTGGCATTCCTGCATCGCCTCGGGGTCGTAGGCCTGCACATTGGCGCCGGCCTGCCACAGCGCCTCCATCAGGACGCGCGCCGGCGCCTCGCGCATGTCGTCGGTGTTGGGCTTGAAGGCGAGGCCCCAGAGCGCGAAGGTCTTGCCCTTGAGACTGCCCTTGAAATAACGGTGCACCTTGTCGAACAGCACCGACTTCTGGGCATTGTTGCGCTCCTCCACGGCGCGCAGCAGCTTGGCGTCGAACTTGACACCTTCGGCGGTCTTGATCAGCGCGCGGACATCCTTGGGAAAGCACGAACCGCCATAGCCGAGGCCGGGATAGATGAAGTGGTAGCCGATGCGCGGATCCGAGCCGATGCCCTTGCGTACCTCCTCGATGTCGGCGCCGAGCTGCTCGGCCAGATTGGCCATTTCGTTCATGAAGGAGATCTTGGTCGCCAGCATGCAGTTGGCGGCGTACTTCGTGAATTCGGCGCTGCGCACGTCCATCACGATCATCTTCTCGTGGTTGCGGTTGAACGGCGCGTAGAGCTCCCGCATCACCGCCTCGGTGCCCTCGCTGTTGGTGCCGACAATGATGCGGTCAGGCTTCATGCAGTCGGCGACGGCGGAACCCTCCTTGAGGAACTCAGGATTGGAAGCGACGTCGAAAGCCAGGTCCTGGCGCCCGCGCGCCTTCAGCGTCGCGGCGATTTTGGCCTTCACCTTTTCGCAGGTGCCGACCGGCACGGTCGACTTGCCGACGACGATCTTGGGACCGTCCATTTCGCGGCCGATGGTCTCGGCCACCGCCAGCACATATTTGAGGTCGGCCGAACCATCTTCGCCGGGTGGCGTGCCGACCGCAATCATCTGGATCTCGCCATGCTTGACGCCGCAGGCGGCATCGGTGGTGAACTTGATGCGGCCGGCGGCGTGGTTCTCCTTGACCAGGGCCTCCAGTCCCGGTTCGAAAATCGGCACCAGGCCCTGGTTGAGCCGCTCGACCTTCTTTTCATCGACATCGACGCACACCACCTGGTGCCCGACCTCCGCCAGCACCGCGGCCTGCACGAGACCGACATAGCCAATTCCAAAGACCGTCAAATTCATTCGGGTTAATTCCTGTTCACGCCCTTTGGCCTTATATAGCCGGGCCGGTTCAGATCTACTTTATGCTGCTTACACTGCATGCCAGCGATTCCGGAAACTGGCACGGCTGGCCGAGCGCGGTGAAGGCGACGCGCTGCACCTGCATCGTCACCTGGCGGCCGGGGTCCGAAAAGGCGCCCATCCAGTTTTTCAGCGTGTCGCTGCCCCAGAGGCTGAAGAATATCTTCTGCGAGTGGGTCGGCAATTGCTCGGGATTGGTCACTTCCTGGACCAGCTTGCCGTTGACGTACCAGCGCAGCCGGTCCTTTTCCCAGATAAAGGCATAGTCGTTGAAGCCCTTGTCGGCGCCGCCTTCGACCTCGGCCAGCTTCTCGTTCTTGGGCTTGCCGGCGATGTAGCTGTTGACCTGCACCTTGGATGTATCCTTGGTCAGCACCTCGAAGTCGATCTCATACCAGGGCTGTTTGTCGGCAGGGCCGATATAGGTGAAGAAAGCGGCGTTGAGACCGGATCCGGTGTCGGTCTTCATCCGTGCTTCATAGGTCCCATAGCCGAAGCGCTGCTTGGTCTGGATCTCGGCGCAGGCGAACTCGCGGTCCTTCAGTTTGCGCTTTTCGAACCCGAGCGTCAGCATGTTGTCGGAAAATTTTACCAGGCTTTTCGACCAGGTGCAGTTCTGGTGATTGCCGTTCGACCAACCGTCGGAGACATACCAGCGCGAACGATCGAAACTCTTGAAATCGTCGACGAAGGACGGTGCGCTTTGCATCTCCGGGGAGGCGTCCTGGGCGCGGGAGGGGTGGGCGGCGCCGAGCAGAGCTGCGGCTGCCGCCAACAGAAGCGCACCAACGGATAGAAGACGCGTTGGGTTTACAAGACGCATTGGCCGATTTGGCCGCGTCGAAATCATGGCATCGATTGCCGCCATGGGCGTCGTCTTCGGATCTGCGTTCATATCAATTCACCTTTGTGCTGTTCCGCCCCAACCCAAAGTCACCGATTGGCCCACATTGCTAACGGGCCGATCCCGATCCTCCGTCCCCGAACTTTCTCTTCTGTGTCTCGTGTGACCGTGTTCAGCCGAAGCGACCTGCGGGTTTGACATATTCCCCGTGCGAATCAGAACTCTGGCCATCCTCGCCGACGATCGCGTCGAGTGAATGACGCAGTTCCTTCATCCGGCTCGTCTGGCGCACCAGCTCGGCGATGCGCTGTTCGCAGTTCAGGATGGACTTCGTCAGCTCGCCGACTTCCGACAGCTTGCGTGCCGACGCCGAGCCGTTCTCCATCGACTCGACCAGGAAGGCCGCGTTGGTGGACTTCGACCGGTAGCGGGCCTCCAACCCGGTCTTCTCGGCCGCAATCTCGGCCGTGATCTGATCCAACAGCTTTGCCAGACGGTCGAAACGCGCCAGATCGGTCTGCTTGTCGCGCGCTGGGTCCCTGGACCTGAAGCCGAAAATTGAAGCCATCCGGTTGGCCTTCCAAAATTGCTGCACCGCAACATACAGTGCCATCGTCGGGGCGTGTAGGCAACCTCCGAGTTTCAGAAAGGCAATTTTTTCAGCCTTGCGGCCGCCGTCCCGGACTTGGCGGAGCCTACTTTTGCGCCGCCGTGTTGGTAGCGGCCATGAGGAAGCGCAAGGGCGGCACCGGCTGCTGCCGCGGGGACAGACCGGCGTGGCGAAACAACGCATCGAGCTTGTCGGCGGCCACGCCGACAACGATGGGAATGAGGTTCGATTGGCTGGCCAGCGCATAGGCGGCGGCAGACGCCATGCCGCGCTCGGCCTTCACATCGAGGAAATTGCGCAGCCGGTATTTGTCACGCACATGCCGCTCGTGCTTGCGCAGCAGGGCCTTGGAGCCTTCCGGCAGGCTGTCGATCTCGAGCAGTGCCAGATCCGCATCGGCGAGGCGCTTCAGATCCTGTGTCTTGTGGCGCCCGCTCAGCGAATCGGCGCGCACGATCGCGCCATAGCCGCAGGAACGGATGACCTTGAAGCGTGCGCCAAGGGCAAAGGCGCGGGCGTAGAGTTCGTAATCTTCGCCGAGACGCAGGTTCTCGTCGTAACGCAGCCCATGCCTGTCGAGGAAAGCTCTTGATATCACCGGCTTGAGAAAGCCGAGTTCGCCGCGCTGGACACGCCGTCTGGAGATGTTGCCCTCGATGAACCGCTCGAAGTCGAGGAATTCCGGGTCCGCCGAAAAGGACGGGGCGACGATCTTCGAGACATCGGTCGCCGTATCGTCACGGATCAGCATGATGTTGTCGGCGGCGAAATCCCAGTCGGCGCTGGCAAACAGCTGGCGAAACCGTCCCTGAAGGAAGAAATCGTCGGCGTCGAGAATGCTGATGAAAGGTGATTTCGACCCGGCAATGGCGGTATTGCGGGCGAAGGACGGGCCGCGATTGGCGTCGAGCCGGATGACCGAAAGCCGGCCGCTGCCATCATCGGCAGCGCTGGCCACCTTTGCGGTGTCATCGGTGGAGGCGTCGTCGACGACGACGACTTCCGCCACCTCCGGCTCGCGCAGCGCCGAGGCGATGGCTGCGGGAATGGTCCGGGCCGCGTTGCGCGCGGCGATGATCACGCAGACCCGGGATTCTGTCATGGACATAGGGTGGCCTTTCGATTGCATAAAGTGTCGCGAGGCCCCTCGCCCTCCCGGCGCGCGGCGCCGGACCCCGATCCATCCCCCGATCCATCCCCAGCGGATCGGGACGGAACGTTATCTGCCTGCTGCATGACGACCCTCATCGTCACCGGCTTTCCCGCTCGAAAATCCGCCGGCTGAGGTCGGCTGACGCGGCCCAGCCGGCCTCGGTCAGATAGCGGACAGGTTCGCGGCCGCACAATTCCCACAAAACGGTGCGCCGTTGCGGCCATCTGAGCGACGACACCCACGGCGCGATGACCATGTGGAACAGGTCTTCATTGCCGATGCGTGACAGGATCCTGGTGGCCCGATCCGACAGCAGCGTGCCGGCGCCACCAAGCAGCACATCGGCGGCGCGCAGGCCCAGCAGCAGGGTGTCAGCCAGCCCCTGCTCGGCCGCGTAGTCGAGCACAGTCTGCTGCTCGGCCTCGCTCAGCCGACTGGCAGCGGCCCGGATATCGCAGACATAGCCCGCGCATGGCTCGCGGTTGAACAGCGCCTTTGCGACACTGATGCAGGACAGAAGCAAAGTGTCGGAGGCCGAGATGAACGGCACGCTGGAGCCGGCGATCGCAAGCGCGCGCTTGCGGCGCAGGAACCCTTCCGTATCGCGCGGGCTGGGCGATCCCGGCTGCTGGAGCCGGTAATGGAGATCGACTGTGGACAATTTCCGACCCTGGCTGCGAACCATGTGCTGCTCGCCCAGAAAGCGCACCCACCAGACGGAGCGGGACTTGCCGGCGACCTCGTAGCCGATCGAGCGCAGCGCATCGCGAGCTCTAAAGAAGCCGGCCGGCGACACCAATATGTCGACATCTCCGGACGGCTTCATGAAATGGTCGCCATAGAGCAGTTGCTGCTGGAGGGGCCCCTTCAGGAACACGAAATCGATGCCGCTGCAGCGCAGCGCCTTGTCGATGGCCATCGAATCCATGATGCCGGACGAGTTCATCGCAATCGTGCGCCGGCGATAAGTGTCGAGCCACTCGAGCAATCCCGGCGGCGTCTCGCCCGCCGGTGGGCGCGACAGCGCCTTCAGCATGAAGGTGGCGACCTTGTTCAGCCTGGCGATGTCGCAAACATCGGCAACGGAGATGGCCGGTGCAGGCGCGGTGCTGGGGCTCGCCCCGGAGGCGAAGAACAGCCGCAGGCACGCCTGCACATAGGCCACTTCGTCGGCGCAGCCAGCGGCGCGCAACCTTTCGAAGGTCCCTTCCTGCAAGGCCATCTGCTGCAGCATCTCCGCAAAAAATTCGCCAGGCGCGTTATATTGCAACTGCGAAGCAAAGCATCGCCAAATTCATGCGCCGCGTCCAGTTTTTCCTTTGGCGCCAATTTTCCTGCAACCTGAACGTTTCGCAACACAGTCCTACAACGAGATGCAAGGCGCCGCCTGATCGGGGCTTTTGGCGGGTACGTCAGCAACAATTTTGTGGGAATGCGCCAGCGCCCAAGTGAGGAGCATTCGAAGGAAAATTTAACGTAACTAAATCAGATACTTAGTTCATGGCCTCGGACACTCTGCTGAATTCTCCTGGATGTGAAAATGCAAAGCGCTTTGATCACCATTGAAGGGAGTCGCAACCGAGAATTGATTAACGGCTGGTAAATCAGGCTTGACTCATAAATGCTGCCATGCAGCTATTGCGGTGCAGCAATAGCTCGCTGCCGGCAATCGACAGGCCGCTTCCAGTCCACAAGTGGAGAGTAAATTGGAACAGAATGTTGAAAAGCATGAGTACGAAACCCCTAGCCTGACGGTCCACGGCTCGATCGAGACCATCACGCAAGGCGGTAGCGGTACTACGGCACTCGACGCCTCGTTTCCGGCACATACGCCGGTCGGCGAACTCACCTTCTCCTGAGTATTCTCTCGTTGGGGTGACAAAGTCCGGACTCTGCAAACAGAGCGCACTAAGGAGAGTCGGGGGTCAAACCCCGGCTCTCGCGTCTTTGTCCGGAATTGTCGAAGCGTTGGTTGTGAGCGAGGTTTAGGATGGACTGGAACCCCACGGACCATGATCGGATGAGCGCGAGCAAGGATGCCGTGGCCTGCGAATTCGGCAACGGCCTGGCGCTGCTCGATATGAGGTCCAACATCTATTACAGCCTGAACAGCGTCGGCGCCTATATCTGGGAGCTGATCCAGGAGCCGCGGCCGATTTCCGAAATCCGCAGCGCCGTGCTGGATCGCTACAATGTCGATCCGGAACGCTGCAAGGCCGATGTCGATGGATTGTTGAAGGGCTTGGCGGACGCCGGGCTTGCGAGGCTCCATGATGAGGAACTTGTCTAGAGCTTTCTCACTGAGCGGGCCGGAGATGCTCTTTCTCGCCCACTGCCTTGCGGTGGTCGTGGCGGTGCGGCTGGGGCTGACGCTGCTTTCCTACAACAAAGTGCGCCGCATGGTGACCCGGCTCGACGCGCGCGAACCAGCCGACATCGGCGATCTCAGGCGTGTCGCCTGGGGCGTGGCTGCGGCTGCCCGCCTGGTGCCTGGCGCAAGCTGTCTGACCCAAGCGCTTTCCGGCCAGTATTTGCTTGCTCGCCAGGGCAACGCCTCAAAAATCCGCATCGGCATCGAGCGCGACACCGGCACCGAGTTGAAGGCGCATGCCTGGCTGGTCAGCGGCGACCATATCGTGCTCGGCGGCTCGCTTGGCAGGTTTAACCATCTCGTCGACCACGGCCAGTGAGCGATGAGCGGCGTCGCCGGAATTCTGCTTAGGCAGGAAGGCAGGCAGGCCGCCGCGGCCGACATCCAGCGCATGCTTACCCGCATGCAACATCGCGCGCCTGACGGCAGTTCGTGGTGGATGGACGAGGGCGTCGTTCTTGGCCACGCCTGGCTCAACACCACCGATGAAGCCGGCCCCGGCCCGCTGACCATGGCCGGCGGCAAGCTCGCGATCACCGCGGACTGCCGGCTGGACAATCGCGACGAATTGCTGGCCAGGCTTGGCATCAGGGACAGTTCGGTTGCCGACGCCGTGCTGTTGATGCGCGCCTATCTGCGCTGGGGCGAAGCCTGCCCCGAGCATCTGCAAGGCGACTTCGCCTTTGCCATCTGGGATGGCGAGCGCCGGCAGCTGTTTTGCGTGCGCGACCATTTCGGCGTCAAACCGTTCTACTATCATTCGAGCGACCGGCGCTTCGTCTTTGCCTCGGAGATCGGGCCGATCCTCGATGCCGGCGGCGTCGACATGCGCATCAGCGAACACCAGATTTCGGGATTCCTGGCCGGGCTGCCCGACGATCCGCAGTCGACAGCCTATGCCGATATCTTCCGCCTGCCGGCGCGCCACAGTCTGACAGTGACCGGCAACCAGGTGGTGCTGCGCCGCTACTGGCAGATCGAACCCTCGCCAAGGCCGATGCGATCGGATACGGCCGAGGAATTCCGGCATCTGTTTTCGCAATCGGTCCGCAACCGTATGCGCGGCACGCCTGCGGTCGGCGCAATGCTGAGCGGAGGGCTCGATTCCTCGTCGATCGCCTGCGTGGCGGGCCTGCAGAATGCCGCGCAGCGAAAGCCGAGGCTGCCGACCTTCTCGCTGGTGTTCGAAAAGGGTTCGCCGATGGACGAGCGGCCTTTCATCGAGGCAGTGCTTGGACAGGAGAAGGTCGACGGCACTTTGATTTCCGTCGGCAACTATGCGCCCTTCGCCGAATTCGAACACATTCTGGAGGAGCAGGAAGAAACGTTTCTTGCGCCCGGCCTGTCGCTGACCCGCGACATCTACAGGACCGCCGGCGCCAAGGGCATGAGGGTGCTGCTGGACGGCCATGGCGGCGACGAGGTGGTTTCGCAGGGCCACGGCCATCTGCACGAACTCGCCTATGCCGGCAAATGGATGGAGCTGTGGCGCGAGCTGCGCAGCGCCTCCAACACCTATGGCGATGGCATGCTCGGCCTCTACTACCAGTTCCTTACCCTTTACGGGCCGGCCTGGCGCATCGCGAGAATCAAGCGGTTCGCGAACCGCGTGCTTGGCAAATTGCGGCGCCATCCCACTGGGCGGCCGGCGACGAGCTGGCGCGCCCTGATCAATCCGGACCTGGCGATGCGTACCGACCTCGTCGAACGGTTCCGCAGGGCCGGCTACATGTCGCCCGCGGTCAGCGCCAGCGAGACCTTGACCCATCGCTGGCTGCTGTCGAACGGCATGGTGCCGCACGCCTTCGAGGTACTCGACAAGGCGGCGGCGAATTTCGGCGTCGAGCCGCGCTACCCCTTCTGGGACAAGCCTCTGGTCGAGTTCTGCCTGGCACTGCCCGGCGCGGAAAAGCTGAACCAGGGCTTTGGCCGCTCGGTGTTGCGCCGTGCCATGGAAGGAATTTTGCCCCCGGCGGTGCAGTGGCGGCGCGACAAGATCGATTTCACCTCCAATTTGGTCAAAGGCATGCTGGGCAACCACCGCGATCTCCTGGACAAGGTGCTGGTGAAAGATGCGGCGCGGATTGCCCCTTACGTCAACCTGCCTGAGGTGACCGCCGCCTATGGCCGCATTTCCAGCCAACCCGACGCCGCGACCTTGCCCGATGTCCAGTATGTATGGCGTTCGATTTCGCTATCGTTGTGGCTGCGGCAGGTGCAACAGCGCGGGAGCCACTGATGATGCCGGCCAACATGCCTCTTGCCGCTGATGACCGCCATGCAATTGCTGCTCGCGCACAGCACTTGTACAAAGCCTATGGGCTGACGATCGCTTCGCAGGTCGAACTGCCTGACCTAGAGCCGAGCGAACCAGCTTGCGTCGATGTGCTGATCACGGTCGGCCCGATCGACCTGCCAAAACCCTCGCCCGAGACCGGAACCGCTTTCCGTTTCGAGCCGCGGCAGCAATATTTGGCATGGCAGACGGTCGGCGCCTTCCTGATCACCGATGCCTGCCGGATCGAGGTGGAGCCGGCGCCCGATGTCGACGATGCGCTGCTGGCGTTTCCGCTGCTCGGTCCGGTCATGGCACTGCTCCTGCACCAGCGCGGCCTGCTCATCCTGCACGCCAGCGCCATTGCGGTCGGCGGCAAGAGCGCTGTCTTCATGGGCGACAAGGGCGCCGGCAAATCGACGACGGCGAGCGCGATGATCCGTGCCGGGCATCGATTGCTGACCGACGATGTCGTGGCGCTCGATCTCACGGACCGGCCGATGATCGTTCCGGGTTTTCCGCAGTTGAAGCTCGCCGCCGATGCCGCCGCCGCGTTTCCCATCCGCCAGGCAGAAATACGCCCGCAGGTGCATGCGGCGATCGACAAGATGCAGCATCGCCTGCACGCCGGATTTGCGGCAGACGCGGTGCCGGCGACCCGGATCTATATCCTCGAGCGCGGCGACAAGGCAGCGATCACGCCGCTGCCAGGCATCGGCGCCCTGCCGGCCATCATCAAATTTTCCTATGTGACGCGTTTCGGCCGTCCAGCCCTGGTCGGCGATTTTGCCACGACACATCTTCGCCAATGCGCGGCCCTGGCCAGCCAGATCGGCGTCTGTCGCCTCGAAGTGCCCACCGGGCTCGACCGTATCGGCGAAGCCGTCGCCCTGATCGAAAACGATCTGGCGGCCGACAAAGGGCCGCGGTGACTGACATGTCCGCATCGCAGATCCTGCGCTTTTCGTTTTACCGCGATGTCGCCGGCTTCGGCGCCGCCATGGCCCGGATCGGCGGGCGCAGGACCTTCACGGCATTGCTGTTCCTGATCCTGGGAAGCCTGACCGAAGGCATCTCGATCCTGCTTCTGGTGCCGCTGCTGCATCTGGTCGGGCGACCCGAGCAGAATTTCGCGGTCAGGTTGCCTGACCGCGACTGGGTGCGCTGGCTGGCTCCGGACGGAACGCTGCAATTGACCACGGTGCTTTGCCTGCTGGTCGGGCTTGTCGCGCTGCAGGCAGCGTTCAACCGCTATAAATCCGTCTACATGGCGCGACTGCTGCTCGACTTCATCAATCGCCTGCGCATGAACCTGTTCGAGAGCATCGGCAAGGCGCGGTGGGGGATATTCGCGCGCATGCGCAGCTCCGATCTCGACCATGCGCTGACCGGCGATATCGACCGCGTGCAGTCGGCGGCGTTCTCGCTGCTGATGCTGGTGCAGATCGCCGTGCTTCTGGCGGGTTATCTCGTTGTCTCGCTGTTCATTTCGCCAGTGATGACGGCGTTTGCCATTGTCGTCGGCATCGTCACCTTCCTGGCACTGCAGCCGTTTCGGGCACGAGCCAGCGCCTTCGGCCGGGTCTTGACCAGCAATCGCCAGGAGCAGTACCGAACGGTCTCGGAGTTCCTCGGCGGCATCAAGGTGGCCAAGAGCCTGAATGTCGAGGCGACCTATTACGCGCAGCTTCGCGCGACGCTGGAGAAGATGAAGGCCGACAACATCAACTATGTGCGCAACAGCACCATCGGCACCGCGCTGTTCCAGGTCGCCAGCGTCATTGGTCTGAGCCTGTTCATCTATGTCGCCCTGGTCCGCTTCAACCTCTCACTGGCCGAGATCGTAGTCTTGCTTCTGGTGTTCATGCGCATCGCGCCGCGCTTCATGGACATGCAGATGCAGGCGCAGCAGGTGCTGATCAATCTGCCGGCCTATGCCTCGATGCGCGACATGCAGGCGCGTTTCGATGCCGAAAGCGAGCCGGCAAACCTCGAACCGGATGCCAAGCTGTCGCTCGATGTCGGGCTCAACATCCGCAACGTCTCCTTTGCCTATGAGGCCGGCGGCAAGCCGGTGGTGAGCGATGTGACGTTTGGCCTTCCCGCCGGCAAGGTAACGGCGCTGATCGGTCCGTCAGGCTCGGGCAAGAGCACGCTTGCCGACATGCTGCTTGGCCTGCTCGAACCGAGCGAGGGCAAAATCCTGGCCGATGGCGTCGAGATCGGCGCCGCCAACCGCCGGCGCTGGCGCGACCAGGTGGCGTATGTGCCGCAAGACGTGTTCCTGCTGCACGATACGATCGCCGCCAATCTGCGCCTTGCCGCGCCGCAAGCCAGTGACGCGGAGCTGTGGACTGCACTGCGCGCTGCGCATGGCGCCGACTTCGTCGAGCGGCTGGAGTTGCGGCTCGACACGGTGGTCGGCGACCGCGGCGTCCGGCTCTCGGGCGGCGAACGCCAGCGCATCGCGCTGGCGCGCGCGCTGCTGCGCAAACCTTCGCTGCTCATTCTCGACGAGGCGACCAGCGCGCTCGACTGGCAGAACCAGTCCCTGATCGCCAAATCGATCGACGGCTTGCGCGGATCGATGACGATCCTGACCATTGCGCACAGGCCATCGATGATCGCCTTCGCCGACTGGGTGGTTGCAGTCGAAAACGGACGAATCGTCGAAGTCGGGCAATATCAGAGGTTGAAAGCGAAGGCCGGCAGCCGCCTGTCGAAAATGCTTTCAGGCGAGCAATCGGAACCCGAGCCGGCCGAAGCAGGCTGAGTCCGGCTGCAAGATGATCCGAGGCCGACCTTGCGGCTTCAGACTGTTCAATGCACGCTGCGCCTCGCCGAGAGCTTCTCGCCTTCAACCGCCTTGTCGGCGCCGAGGCTTCTTTCGGCGTCGCGAGCCCTGTCGGCCGATGTCGGCGCGCTCCTGGCGATCATCACATACACCAGCAGGAAATAACCGATTTGGATGAGGACAGCGCAGCCGATGACGCGAAGCACCGTTGTGGTGACCGTCGCGCCGTCGACATAGGACCACGCGACCACGATCGCGAGGGCGAAAACCATTCCAATGACGAATTTTGGTAATGACATGTTCGGCGGCCCGTCAACCGGCCCGAGCATGCAAAAGCGACGACTTACCCACCCGAGTATCTCCCCATTCGCCATGCGAGCTTATTTAGCTGCTCTTTTTCGGCCGGTTGCTTCCGGCCTTCCCAACCCATCCAGACTCTATCAGGAATAA
Source organism: Mesorhizobium sp. M1004 (assembly GCF_040318795.1). NCBI lineage: Bacteria > Pseudomonadati > Pseudomonadota > Alphaproteobacteria > Hyphomicrobiales > Phyllobacteriaceae > Mesorhizobium > Mesorhizobium sp. M1004. The sequence goes on along the minus strand of NZ_JAMYNB010000002.1, from coordinate 283,520 downwards.
TTTGCGACTCTATTAAGGCGCGAAACTGACGGCAAGGGCAACCAGCAATAATTTTCGGCTTGGCGGCGGCTTGGACTCCGCCATGCTGCGATGCACACGCAGGGGTGGTGGCCTAACTCGTCATGCGCTTTATACTACAGTAGAATCTGCAATGTTGATTAGTATTTTACTTGATTAATTTAGCAAAGCCAGTGATTCGAAAATCAGTTAAAGCCGTTCCCTCTGCGGCAAAGGACGATTTGCCCAAAACCCGCCGAAAAAAGGCATTACATTTCCTACGGTTGCTAATTATTCGTCACAAACCCGCCATAAAGGGCAAAATTTGGGCAAGGAGGGTTTATTATTTAGTCAATTCCTGACGTGACTATTTCCGCCATATGGGAAATTGTGTGTTGCGCTGCAGCATTTTTTTGGTATCGTGGCATAAACCATCCGTTCAACGTATGGAGCTTTTGCATGAGGGACGTTGCCAAGTCGGCTAATGCGGCATTTTCGCATGTCGGCGTAGATTTTCCGCCACCCATCGGCGGGCTGCTGAAGCGCAGTTTCGATATTTTCGGTTCACTTGTCGGCCTGGTGGCGCTTAGCCCGCTGTTCCTGATGGTGGCCCTTCTGGTCAAGCTTTCCGACGGCGGCTCGATCTTCTACGGCCACAAGCGCATCGGACGCGGTGGGCGGATTTTCCCCTGCCTCAAGTTCCGCACCATGGTCGAAGACGGCGAACGTGTGCTGGCCGCCTATCTCGCGGCCAATCCGGAAGCCAACGCCGAATGGATCGCGACCCGCAAGCTGAAGAACGATCCGCGCGTCACCCGCGTCGGCGCCGTTCTGCGCAAGCTCAGCCTCGACGAGCTGCCGCAGATCATCAACATCCTGCAGGGCGACATGAGCCTTGTCGGGCCTCGCCCGGTGGTGCGCGACGAGCTTGAGATCTACGGCAGCGCCGCGGTCTATTATTTGAAGTCGCGGCCGGGCCTGACCGGGCTCTGGCAGGTCAGCGGACGCAACGATGTCTCCTATGACAGTCGCGTCGCGTTCGACCGTCACTATGTCGAGAACTGGTCGCTGTTCGAAGACGTTCGCATCATCCTCAAGACCGTGCCTGCGGTGTGGATGTCGCGCGGTTCCTACTGACCGACCGCAACTGGTCAGCAATCGGGCCGGTACGGCCCGAAGCCAATCCGGTCCAAAGCTATTCGGCGATGGGCCGGTCTCGCATTGCAGCCATAGTATTCTGCCATGTTCCGAAGGAGGCACTCGGCAGCAGGCCTATCGGGCGGATGGGGCCAAAACGGATCGGAAACGTTCAGTTGAAAACAGACATATCAGCGTATTTTCGCCTTGCCGGCCCGATGCGGCCGGCACGGCTCGTCGCCACGTGCCTCGCTCTGTCGCTCGCGGTTCCGGCCATGGCCGACGAGTACCGGCTCGGCTCGCAAGACAAGCTCAACATCCGCGTCGCCGAGTGGCAGACGGTGGAAGGCACGTTCCGTGACTGGTCGGCGGTAAACGGCGAATATTCGGTCGGTCCAGCCGGCAATTTGTCGGTGCCGTTCGTCGGCGAACTGCCGGCCGCCGGCAAGACCACGTCGGAGGTTGCGACCGCGATCAGCGTCGCCCTGCAGCGCAAGCTTGCCTTGTCGGACAAGCCGGAAGCCTCGGTGGAAATGGTGCAGTTCCGGCCGTTCTACATCTCGGGCGAGATCCAGACGCCTGGCCAGTTTCCCTATGTGCCGGAGCTGACCGTGCTCAAGGCGATCAGCATCGCCGGCGGCATCCGGCGCAACGCCGATTTCGGCACCCAGCTCGGCAAGGATCTGATCACCGCCAAGGGCAATTTCGACATTTATGACGACCAGCGCGTGCGATTGATCGTCAAGCGTGCCCGCATCGATGCCGATCTCGCCGGCAAGGAGAGTTTCGAGGCGCCTAAGGAAGTCGAGGGCGACCCGCGCCTGGCGACAATCGTCGCCGACGAAATGCAGATCCTGATCTCCGACCAGAAAGCGTTGAAGCTGAAGCTGCAGGCGCTTGACGATCTGAAAGGGGTCCTGCAGTCCGAAATCGAGGCGCTGCAGAAAAAGATCGTCAACCAGCAAAAGCAGGTCGACCTGGCGCAGCAGCAGGCGGACAGTATCGGTCCGCTGGCGCAAAAGGGCTTGGTCGCCAACGCACGCCTGCTTTCCTCGCAACAGTCGGTCACCGATCTGCAGGGCAAGATCCTGGACTATGAGACGGCGATCCTCACCGCCAAGCAGTCGGTCAGCAAGGCGACGCAGGATGCCATCGATGCCCAGAACACGTTGAACTCGAGACTTGCCGCCGACCGGCAGCAGGTCGAAGCAGACCTCAACGAAGCCGCACTCAGGGTCAACATGCAACAGGGCCTGATGGCCCAGGCATCGGACCCGGCCACGACCGCCGCCATCACAAACCACAATGAAGAGCCGGCGCTCATCTATTCGCTGGTGCGCGTGACGGACGGCAAGACCAGCGAGATCGACGCCAAGGAAGATACGCCGGTGCTGCCGGGCGACGTCATCAAGGTGAAGCTGGCGCCGACGGCCAGCCAGTAACCTGTTTGTTTGGAGCAATTCCGGACGGAAAACCGTTTCCCACTTTTCCCGGAATTGCTCTAGCGCTCGGGCTCGCTCGGCGAGGCCCGCGCGATGGAGGCGGGAGGAACCAGTTCGGCTCGTTCGCGCCAGGGTGCGGGCGGGAACTTCCGTTTTTCGACCGCTTGAAGGCATTCCATGCAGCCCGCCGCACCGCGCCACGTCTACCTCAATCTCGATGCCATCCGCGGCGTCGCGGCGATCAGCGTCATGCTCTACCACTTCTCGCCGTTCCTGGCCGCCGGCAAGGTGCTGCCGTCGAGCTATTTGGCCGTCGACCTGTTCTTCCTGCTCAGCGGCTTCGTCATCGCGCATGCCTATGACCGCAAGATCGAAAACGGCATGGGCGTCGGCACCTTCGTGGCGATCCGCCTGATACGCCTCTACCCGCTCTACCTCGCCGGCACGCTGCTCGGTTTCTTCTATCTCGTCGTCAAGAACCGGCTGATTCCGGCGGAATACATGCCGATCTCCGAGATCGGAACCATGCTGACGACCGGCATGTTCTTCATCCCGCTGGTCAGCGATGCCTATCACACGATCTTTCCGCTCAACCCCGCGTCGTGGTCGCTGTTCTTCGAGCTGATCGTCAACATAGCCTATGTCGCCGTCTTCTTCCTGCTGACGAAACGCGTGCTGAGCACGCTCATCGCCGTCAGCCTGGTGTTGCTGGTGGTCGTCTCTATCATTGCCGGCACGCTCGACTTCGGCATGACCGGCTCGACCATCATCAGCGGCCTGCCGCGCGTCTGTTTCTCGTTCTTCCTGGGCGTGCTGCTTTGCCGGTCCATGACACGCTATCAAAGCGGGCTCGGCTTCCTGCGGCGCGGCTGGTGGGTCGAGGGTGCGATCGCGCTGACGCTCATCGTCTTTGCCATCGCGCCGGCCGGCGGCGCGCGCGTCGCCTACGATCTCGCCTGCGTCGTCTTTGTTTTCCCGGCGCTGGTGGTGGTCGGCACTATTGCGCAGACGGCGCCGCGCCTGTCAGGCCTCTATGGCTGGCTGGGGCGGATTTCCTACCCGATCTACATCATCCACACGCCGCTGCTGATGATCATCGCCGGGGCGGGCAAGGCCGCAGCGATCGACCCGTTCGCGCATCATCCCTGGTTCGGCATCGTCATGGCGGTTTCCGTCATCGTCATCGCCGACATCGCCACGCGCCTCTATGACGAGCCGTTGCGCCGCTTCCTGCAGCGGCTGATGCTGCGCAAGCGCGCCGTCGCCTGAGATAAGCAAGTCAGACGCGCGCCGGCATGCGGCCGTTGGCGGTGTTCTCGTCCGGCACCGGAACATAGGCCCGCCTTGCCCTGGCGAGCGGCACCGGGCGCAGCTTGAACAGGCCGTAATAGACGATGAACGAGGCCATAAAATAGGGGCCGAGGATCTCGACCTCGAAGAAGGAGCGGATCAGCATCATGCCGACCGCGCCGGCGAGCACCACCGAATCGGCGCTCCAGTCACCGAACACCACCTTCGAAACATGGCCCCAGAAGGAGCGCAGGATGATCAGCGCCAGCATCGTCACGCCTATGAAGCCGAGCTCGACCAGCGTCTCGATATAGGTGTTGTGGAAATGGAAGCCGGTGCGGGTGGAGATGTAGAACTCGGCCCAGAGCCGTTCCGGATCGGCAAAACCCTGGATCCAGTAGGCGGCATAGCCATAACCGAGCACCGGACGCTGCTGCGCGGCGGCCCAGCCCTGTTCCCAGAGATAGGTGCGGCCGGTCAGCGTCGAATCCTTGCCGAAGATGCCGAGCACGACATCGAGCAGGCCAAGGTTCAGCGCAGCCATCACACCGCCGACCAGCGCCGTAGCGCCGACGACGAACAGCACGCGGCGGTAGCGGCGTGACAGAACCTTGCTCATGGCAAGCAAGGCAACGACACCGATCACCGCCGGAAGCGAAGCGACTGACGTCGCCGAGTGGGCGATCGCCAGCATATAGACCGACAGCAGGATGATCGGCGCGGTCCAGACGAAGCTCATCCAGTTGCGCCGGTAGAAGGCCAGAAAAGCGAAGCAGAAGAAGATGCCGAGCGAGGCGAAGAAGCCGATCTGGTTCTTGGAGCCGAAGGCGCCGACGAAATTGGTGGTGCCGTCGATAGTGTCGAGCGCATAGGCGCCAACCTTCAGCGAATACAGCAGCACGATGAAGATGCCGATCAGCGAGCCCAGCACCAGCGTGCGCGTGCTGATGGTGCGCGCCGCGATGTAGGCGCACAGCATGTGGGAGAAATATTGCAGCCCCGCCCGCGCGCTGGTGCCGGCCGCTTGCGACCAGAACAGCGACAGGCAGACATAGGCCGCAAACAGCAGCGGCAGCCAGGCGCTGGAGAGATCGCGGGCGAAACGCCGGTAATCGACGAACAGCAGCGGCAGCCATACCAGATAGTAGGCGAGGATCAGGATCTGGCCGAAATTGGTGGAGTAGGCGAAGGCAAAGACCGACACCGCAACGGCGAAGGCGGCATAGGCCTTGTTGTTGTCCGGATCGATCAGAATGGATTTCGGGATCTTCATATCCGTACCGGATTTCTCATGCTGCCGCCTTTCGGCTGGGCTGAAGCGCCCATGGTCGGCTTTTCTGCGTCATGCGCGATCGCCGGAACCTGCCCTTGCCGGACCCCGATCAGCGGGCATCCATTGTGCAGTGCACAATATAACCTCTATCGCCTGTCACTCAATGGTAAATTTGCCGCGAGGGGTAAAGTTGCTGCAGGCAGGGCCAAAACGACCATGCAACCGACAAATGGCGTTAATGCGGCTCGCTCGTTCGAAAATTCAAACTGTGGCCGCTACCACAGCGCCCCGCCGGTGATCTGGATGTTTTCCATGGTGATGCCCTTGGCCAGATCCGAGCACAGGAACACGGCTAGAGCCGCGATTTCCTGCGGCTGCAGCATGCGCCGCTGGGGATTGCCCTTGGCGATCTCGGCCATCGCTTCCTCGGCGGTTCTGCCCTTGCCCTCACGCTCGACGACCTGCGCCACGTTGCGGCGCATCAGTTCGGTCTCGACCCAGGTCGGGCTGATCATGACGCAGGTGACACCGTGCGCGGCGCCTTCCAGCGCCACGCAGCGGGTAAGGCCGAGCAGCCCGGCCTTCGAGGCGCAGTAGGCCGGGTTGTCCTTCCAGCCGACGGAAGCCGCCGTCGAGCCGATGTTGACGATACGGCCCCAGCCGCGCTCGATCATGCCGGGCAGCACAGCTCGCGTGACGCGGAACGCTCCGCTGAGATTGGTGTCGACGATCTTGTCCCACAGCGCGTCGGAATGGCCGCAGACCGGCTGTTCGGCGGTGGTGCCCGCGGCATTGACCAGTATGTCGGCCGGGCCGATGGCGGCCTGCACGTCGGCTGCAAACCGGTTGGTCACCTCGCTGTCGCGGACATCGAGATGGGCGGCACAAACCCTGGTGCCGTGTGCCGACAGGGCCAACCGCACGCCCTCGAGTTCATCGGCGCCGGGATAGTAGGCGGCGTCGGATCTGTCGGCGCCGGCGGGCGCGATGTAGGAGCCGACGGCGACATTGGCGCCGGCTTGCGCCAGGGCCGTAGCAATGGCGAAACCCATGCCGGAAAACCCGCCGGTGACGATGGCGCTGCGGCCGGAAAGGTCTGTCATGGTGGGCAGTCTCCGATGCGACGTACGATGCGTTTATTCATAGTCCGTCGCCGGCTAGGAGCGCTACCTTGCCGGCAACGCGGCCGTAACATCGAGTTTCGCTAAAGCGGTTTGCCCAGCCACTCGCGGTAGAAGCCTTCGAGATCTGGCTCGAAATCATGGACGATCGGGTAGCCCGGCGCCGCCGCTTCCACTTCGTGCATGGTGCCGCATTGTGGACAGATGAATTCGCGAATTTCCATCCATTGCGGATCGGGGATATCGCTGTTGGGATAGATCTCGCGCAGCGCTTCCTCGGTGTTTCGCACGTTGATCGCAGCCTTGAGCTTCCAGTTCTTGCGGTAGTCGCCGAAGGAGTGGCCGCATTCGCAGCGGGTGATCCGTTCATCGCCGCTTTGGCAGATGAAGAGGTGATCCGAGACCGGCAGCAGGATCGGGTCCTTCCATGCGACACGGTCCTGATAGACGGCGAGCATCTTGAAGAAGCGGTCGTCGTCCTTGTAGGCGCTCATGATGCGCTTTGTCTGCGGCCAGGGCAGCTTGCCGGCTGAGAGATCGCCGAGGACTTCCTTGCTGTATGAGGTCATGGCTTTGCTCCCGGCATGAAGATCGATCTGGCGTCGACGGTCCAGAAATCACTGAAATCCCTGGTGAAGCGCGACGATAGCTTGATCGCGCTGGCATACATTTTCTTCACCTCGGGCGCGAAGTCGGCCTTCTCGACACGGCCGCGTTCGGCAGCGATCCAGTCCGAAACCGGGATCGCCTTGGCCAGACGCTCTCTGCGCATGGCGGCACGACGTTCGACGGTGGCGTCGATATCGGCAACCGGATAACCCTCGGCGTCGTCCTTCAGCACGATGCCGAAAATCTGGATCGCCGCCTGGCGGGTGAGAAAACCGTTCTCGGCATCCCAGGCGGTCTTGACCGGATCGCGCTCCAGCACGTCGCCGTAGCCGCCGCCACCATTGTAGGAATGGCTGAAGATGTCCCCCGACTTGTGCGGCGAGGTGATGTAGGGGCCTTCGACCACGGCATGGTCGCCGCCGATGTTCTTCTCGTAGTCGGAGACATGCGGATCGATACCTGGGGCATGCGCGAGCGGTTCGCCTTTTGCCGCCAGTTCGTGGATGTTGGAGTTGCGCACCGCGCGATGCTTCTGGCAGGTCGGCGCGGGATAACCGCCGCACATGCCGCCATTGTCGAATACCCGCGAGGAGTGTTCCGAGGTGTGCAGTCGCAGGTGCGAGGTCTTGTTGATCAGCCAGGTCGAGACGAAGGAACAGCCGCCGCGATATTTGCCGGCGCCCCCTGAATTGGGGACGATCGAGCGGCCGATATAGACCATCGGCATCGATTGTTCCCAGACCTCGATGTTGCCCATGTCGGATTCCGGATTCCAGCCGACATAGGCGGTGTCGAGGCCGTCGGCGATGGCCAGCGCGCCGGAGCCGGCGGCGGCGCATTCGAAATGCGCCATGCCGAACGGCGTACCGTACTGGCTTTCGCCGCCCATCTCGATCATCGGGCTGTTGACCTGGCCAACGAAGGCTTCCTCGACGAAGCCGCGCGCGACGAAGCCGCGCGACAAAAGGCGCTGGAACACGCCATAGGCCGGCAGCAGCAGCGCCCAGGATGTGGCGGTCGCCACCATCTCATTGTCGGGGTTGGTCCAGGTGCCGTGCGGCAGCTTCAGCTCGGTCGCCATCCAGGCGCCGTCATTGACCAGGCCCTCGAAATTCATGTGCTGGGTCAAGGTGACGAACATGCCGCCATCCATGCCGGCCGGCGTGCAGTTCATCGAATGGTAGCCCCAGGGCTGCGTGCCCTCGAAGTCCATGGTGATCTTGCCGTCGGTGGTGATCTCCATCTCGATCGGGATGTTGTAGAGCCAGTCGGGATCGCCAAGCAGCTGGAAGCCGGGCTTGCCCGTCGTGACATGGCCGTAGAAGGTGTGGCCACGATAAATGCCGGGCACGGTGAGCTGGCGGGTGCGGGCGAGCTGGGCGCGACGGCCCTCCTCGATGAACTCCTTCGACACCTTCATCCAGTAGTCGAGGCCGATCTCGGAGATCAGCTGCTTGACGCTTTCGCGCATGTCGATGCAGGAGGCGACCTTGGCCTTCTCGTCGAGCACCCAGTAGATCGGCATGCGTAGATTGCGCTCGCAGCGGATGACGTAGTCGCGGCGGATCTCGTCATTCTCGCCGATCTTCTCGGCGCAGACGAACAGGCCTTCGGTGAAGCGCTCCTGCGCCAGGCAGACGTCGCCGCCGGGCGTGATGCCGCCGGCTTCGAGCTCGTGGCAGACCGCACCGGCCCAGCCGACCAGCGTGCCTTCATGGAAGATCGGCACCACGTCCATGACGTCGGGCACCTGCACGGTGCCGATGAAGGCATCGTTGTTGGCAAAGATGTCGCCTTCGCGGATCTTCGGGTTTTCCTCGTAATTGTTCTTGATCATCCATTTGATGAAGCGGCTCATCGTGTGGACGTGGACCATGATGCCGTTGGACAGCGCGATCGCATCGCCCTCGGGCGTATAGATCGCCACCACCATTTCGCCGACTTCGCGCACGCCGGGCGAGGCCGAGATGCGGCGGGCCATTTCGCGGGCCGAGACGCAATAGGCGCGCAGCTTGGTGTGCAGCGTCTCGAATTTCAGCGGGTCCTGGTTGCGTAGCGTGAGCTCGGTGATGCCGTCATAGCAGCCGGTCTCTTCCATCAGCCGTTCTGAATCGAGCAGCCGTTCGCGAAGGCGCAGGGCCGAGGCAGGTCTGTCCAACATGGCGGTGCCCTTTCAAGAATGGGTGTAATGCAGCAGCGTCCACTCATCGACGTGGACACGGTCCTGCGGATGAACAACGAGCGTGGTGGCGGGATGTTCGATGATGGCCGGACCGATCACCTCATGGCCGGGCTGCAGTAGGTCCATCTCGTAGAGATTGGCCTTGTGCCAGCGTCCCCCGATATAGGCCTCGCGCACGCCCTTGTGCGCTGCTGCCGGGGCCGACTTGCCGAGCGGGCGCTTCAAGAGCACCGGCTTGACCTTGTCGGCGGTGGCGATCAATCCGAGCTCGGTGATGGTGAAGCCGGCTTCGCCATAGCGCGAAACGCGATGGTTGACCTTGGCGTAGACCGCCTCGAACTCGTCGATGACCCTACGCATGTCGTCAGCCGAATTGACCTCGGCAAGCGGTGCCATGACCTCGACATCCTCGAGCTGGCCGGTGTAGCGCATCATCAGGAACGGCACGGTCTTGATCTTGTCTCTGATATGGCCGTCGCTGATCATCTCGTCGACCGCCGCCTTGGTGAGATCATTCCAGACGTCGGTGACCTTCTTGCCGAAAGCGAGCAGCTCGTCATCGCTTGCGCGGGCGCCGATGTCGTGCTGCGTCGAGACCGAATGCCGACGCATGAAATCGGCGGTGGTGCAGCCGAAGGCCGAGAAGGCGGCGGCAAACTGGAAGGTGATGATGTCCTTGAAGCCGATGCCCCTGGAGCAGCCGGCCAGATGCAGCGGACCCGAGCCGCCATAGGACAGCAGCGTGAATTCCGAGGGATGGATGCCCTGGCCGGAGATGACCCGGCGCAGCGCGTTGTTGGCATCGGCTTCCAGCATGTCGATCATGCCTTCGGCAGCCTCCTCGACACCGACGCCAAGGATGCTGGAGCATTTTTCCTCAAACGCTTTGCGCGCCTTCTCGACCTGCAAGACGACCTTGCCGCCGAGGAAATAATACGGGTTGAGGCGGCCTAGTATGGCGTCGCAATCGGCGATGGTGGGTTCAGTGCCGCCCTTGGCGAAGCAGATGGGGCCGGGGTCGGAACCGGCGCTTTCCGGCCCGAGCGAGACTTTCTTGGTCAGCGGGTCGACCTTGAGGATCATGCCGGCGCCGGCGCCGATCGTGTCGAGATGCAGCGTCGGCACGTTGAGCTTGAAACGGTCCATCAGCGGCTCGTTCTCGATCCGCGTCTGGCCGCGCGAAATGACGCCCATGTCGAAGGAGGTGCCGCCCATGTCCGAGCAGATCAGGGAGTCGTTGCCGATGAGCTTGCCGACATAGGCCGCGCCGAGAATACCGCCGATCGGGCCGGAAATCATGGTTTCGTGCAGGCGCGGATGGTTGATTGAGGTCAGGCCGCCAAAGGACAGCAGCGTCTGCACGCCGTATTTGAAGCCGTATTTTTTCGAAACGTCCTCGATACCCCTAAGCTGCTTGCGGCCGCGCGACGTCGCGTAGGCTTCGATCAGCACCGAGTTCAGCCGCGACTGTTCGCGGATGACCGGGCGGACCTCGTGGCTGGTGTAGATGAGGATGTCGGCGCCGGCTTTCAGCACCTCCTCGCGGCATATCTCGGCGATGCGCTTTTCGTGCACCGGATTGACGTGCGAGAAGATGGTCATGATGCAGATCGCCTCGACCTTGTCGGCGATCAGCTTCCTGGCTGCAGTCGCGACCTCATGCTCGTAGAGCGGCAGCACGATGTCGCCGAACTGGTCGATGCGCTCGGTGACGCCATGGGTGCGACGGCGCGGCACCAGCGGATCGGGATGATGGTGGGTCACCGCATGCAGCCGGTCGGCATAGGAATAGTCGGCCCAGGCCTGCAGGCCGCGACCCATCAGGATCATGTCTTCCAGACCCTTGGTGGTGATCAGGCCAAGCCGGCGCCCGGTACGCGACAACAGTGTGTTGAGCATGCCGGTGCCGGAATAGAGCACGACGTTGACGCCGGAGAACAGCTGCTCCAGCGAGATACCCCAGGCGTCGGCCGCGTCTTCGGCCGATGCAAGGAAGCCTTCGGCTTCGTTCTTGGGCGTGGTTGCCGACTTGCCGATCTTGAAGTGGCCGTCCTGGTCGACAAGGATCGTGTCGGTCATGGTGCCGCCGGCGTCGATGCCGATGACGATTGGATTGCCGACAATGGGACTGGTGAGGTTGGGTTGTGTCACGGTCGCCTCAGGCTTGCTCTAGGATGGCTCAAGCTAGATTCCTTGGGCGGCCTGGCGCCATATGCCAAAAGACACAATGACCGCCGCGTCGGGATTGCCGAGAAAAGGGCATGCGCATGGGCAATATCTGGGGGCCGCTCGCCAGGGCGATTGCCGCCAACGGTACGGACAGGCATGTCGACTGCCTGATTGACCTGATCGGCGCCGATATCGAGCACGATCTCGTCACCGTGACCCGATATTCGGCGACGCAGACGCCGGAATTCATCAAGCACCGGCGCTTCTCCGACGAGATGGTCCGGCGCTATCTCGACAATTACTATGTCTTCGACCCGTTTTATGCCTCGTGGCGGCGTGAGCAGAGGCTGGGCATCACGTCGCTGAAGCGGCTTGCCGACGACGAAGCCAAACGCGGCCAGTACATAGCGGGCTTCCTGGCGCAGTCGGAAATCTGCGACGAGGTCGGTATCATGCTGGCCGATGGCGGCGACTGGTGCCTCGGCATCTTCCTCGACCGCTCGACCTCCACCTTCAAGGACAGCGAGATCGCCCTGCTGGACGAGCGGCTGCCGGTGTTCGAGGCGCTGCATGCACTCGACATCAAGGCGCGGGGGACGGAATTCTCCCGCACATCGGCGCCGACCGGCCCCGGCGCCTCGCCCCGGCAGGAGCCGACCATTCCTGCGAGCCTGTGGCCGGAGCTGTCGCTGCGCGAGCGGGAATTGGTGCAGTTGATCCTGGCGGGACATCCGACCGCCAACATCGCGGAACGGCTCGGCATCGCCGTCGGCACGGTGAAGAACCACCGCCGCCGCATCTACGAGAAGCTCGACATCACCACCGAACGGGAGCTGTTTTTGCAGTTCTTCCAGCATCGGGCAGACGGTTAGTCCGCCATCGATATCGTCGTCAGTCGTGCAATTGCCTGGAAATCGGCGGGCCGACAGTAAAGCCGGAGAATGTTACCTCAAACCCTTCGCGCTGTGGCGAGCAGCACATCATTCCGACATCGACGGATTTCGAGATCGGGAAATAGGCCAGCCGCACCGGCTTCCAATGGCTATCCGTGGAGTCCAGATACTGGATGCGGATCGCCTCCGCGTGGCGAGTCAGGCGGATGCGGACGCCGTCGGGGCCGTTGGGGATGCTAAGCAGCGACCAGTCCGAGGTGTCGTTGGTGACGACGACGGAAAAGTGCGCCAGCCCGTCGGTGTATTCGATGCCTGCCTTGATCCAGTGCGTTTCGCTCAGCCGCAGCATCAGCCCGGCCTGGTCGTAGAGCACCTTGTAGTCGCCCTTGACGGTGACCTCGGCGCTGAAATCACCCTCGACCGGCCGGTAGAGGAAGTGGCCATTGTCACGCCAGAAGCCGTAGAAGGTCTCGCGCCAGAAGTCGGTTTCCTTGCCGGTGCGCACATGCACCGTGTCGTCGCCGACAACATGATGCGTCGGTGGGTTGAGCCAGGTCAGGTCCTCTTTCGCCGCCGTCATCGGTTCCCCCGCGATCAGCCGGCAAATGTATAGGCTGTCTTTACCGTGGTGTAGAACTCCGCGGCATAGCGGCCCTGCTCGCGCGGGCCGTAGCTCGATCCCTTGCGACCACCGAACGGGACGTGGAAATCGACGCCCGCCGTCGGCAGATTGACCATCACCATGCCGGCTTCGGAGTTGCGCCGGAAATGCGTGGCATGCTTGAGGCTCGAGGTGCAGATGCCGGACGTCAGGCCGAAGGGCGTGTCGTTGGCAACCGCCAGCGCCTCGTCATAATCCTTGACACGGATGACATTGGCGACCGGCCCGAAGATTTCTTCGCGCGAAATGCGCATGGCGTTGGTGCTCTCGGTGAACAGTGCCGGCCTGAGGTAGAAGCCGGGCGTTTCGCGATCGAGCCGCTCGCCGCCGAAAGCGAGGTTGGCGCCTTCCTTGCTGCCGATGGCGATGTAGTCCTCGTCCTGCTTGAGCTGGCTCGCATCGACGACCGGTCCTATCTGGGTCTTGGTGTCGAGCGCATCGCCGATGACGAGCTTTTCCAGGCGCTCCTTGAGCGCGGCGACGAAGCGGTCGTGAATGCCCTCGGTCACCACCAGGCGAGAAGAGGCCGTGCAACGCTGGCCGGTCGAGAAATAGGCGCCGTTGATGGCGCATTCGACCGCCGTGGCGAGGTCGGCGTCATCAAGCACGACCATCGGGTTCTTGCCGCCCATTTCGAGCTGGAACTTGCGCATATGCTCGACGCTTGCGGCGGCGACGCGTTTGCCGGTGCCGACCGAGCCGGTGAAGGTGATGGCGTTGAGGTCGGGGCTGTCAAGCATGGCCTGGCCGACCACCGAGCCCTTGCCCATGACCAAATTGAGCACGCCTTTCGGCAGGCCGGCGCGGTGCAGGATGTCGACAATGGTCCAGGCGCTCTCCGGCACCAATTCGGCCGGCTTGAAGACGATGGTGTTGCCGTGGGCCAACGCCGGCGCGATCTTCCAGGTGGGGATGGCGATCGGGAAATTCCACGGGGTGATGATGCCTACCACGCCGACGGCTTCGCGGGTGATCTCGACGCCGACGCCCGGGCGCACGCTGGGCACCAATTCACCCGACAGGCGCAGCGTCTCGCCGGCGAAGAAGTCGAAGATCTGGGCGGCGCGGATGGTCTCGCCAATGCCCTCGGCCAGCGTCTTGCCCTCTTCGCGCGACAGGGCGCGGCCGATCTCTTCCTTGCGCGCCATGATCTCGTCCGACGCCTTTTTCAGCACGGCATGGCGAACCAGCGGCGCCGAACGCGACCAGGCCGGGAAAGCAGCCTTGGCCGCCGCGATGGCCTGCTTGGCCTGTTCGGCACCGGCCGAGGCATATTCGCCAACGACATCCCCCGTGTTCGAGGGATTGATGTTGCGCGAGCCGGCTTCGCCCACCCACTCGCCGTCGATCAGATTTTTACGAAACAGGGTCATGTCGCAGTCTTCCTTGTAATGGTTCGCTGGCGGTGCCGTATGCCTGAATCATTTATCAGACAAATGACGACACTGTGAGGCCTGAAGTCTAGCTGCGGACTGGATAGCCGATGGCGCGCTGCTGTGAAAGCCGCGACCTCAAAACGGACGATATGAAGCAGGCCGCTGTCAGCTCGGAAAAGTCCAGAACAGGCAAGCCAGCGTTGCCGCGGCGAAGATGACGAAGAACAGGCTTCTGAGCAGGATGTTACGGCGCAGCTCGTTCATGGTGAAATGACAGCCGACGATTGCCGCGGCAAACAGAAAGCGCCAGTTGAGCAGCGCCCATAACACACTGCTCTGGCCGAAGGCCCAGCGGGCGACGAGGCAGCCGACAATGGTCGCGAACAAGGCGATTACCGCCCAGAACAGCGCGTCCGCCGCATGGGTGAGCACGATGCCGGCGGCGCGGATCGGCAGGATCATCATCAGCATGGCGCTGAAGAAATAGACGGCGGCGAGCGGCAGGAACGAGCCAGCATCGGCGATGCCGTCCAGCCGCCGGACCCCGATCGCGCCATAGGGATAGCCGTGCCGGGCAACCGCCAGGCTGAGCGCCATGAGCAATGCGGTGAACACCGCGACCAGTGCGAATGTGGAGAGAGCCTTGCTCATGCCGTTCCTTGTTCTGATGCCCTATCCGGGCCGAATCACAAGGAGCGATTTTAGCGCACGGTCCTGAATTGCGCGTCAGCTTTGGTGAGCGCCGATCTTCACCGGTCGCTGTTTTCGAAGGCGCCCATGCCTTGCGCGATCAGATTAGTGGCCATGACCAGCGAGACGATGGCCGCCGAGTTGAAGATCACCACCCACCATTTGCCGCCGGTCAGGAAGCCGTAGCCGTCGGCGACCGCCAGTCCCCAATCGGCTGAGGGAGGCTGGATGCCGAGGCCGAGGAAGCTCAGCGTGGCGATCGAAAAGAAGGCGTAGCCAAGCCTTGTGACCAGCTCGATGAGGATGGTTTCCCTGACATTAGGCAGGATCTCGAGGAACATGATGGAAAGAGCGCTCTCGCCGCCGAGACGAGCGGCGCTGACATAGTCGCGTTCGCGCTGCTCGCGCACGGCGGCACGCACCGTCCGTGCCACCAGCGGGGCATAGGCGATGCCGATCACAAGGATGACGGTGAGGTTCGATGGCCCAAGCGCGACCAGCGCCATGGTGACGAGGACGATGAAGGGAAAGGCCATCAGCGTGTCGAGCAGCCTGGCGCCGATGGCGTCGATCAGCCCGTCGAAATAGCCGAGCACGAGGCCAAGCACGCTGCCGGCGGCAACGCCGAGCAGTGTTGCTGCCGGCGCGACCAGCAGGATGTCACGCGAGCCGACGGCGATGCGCGACAGCACGTCGCGGCCAAGTTGGTCGGTGCCGAACCAGTGCGCCGCGTCGGGCGGCGCCAGCATGACGAGGAAATCCTCGGCATAGGGATCGTAGGGCACAAACAGGCTGCCGAACACGGCACAGCCGACCCAGAACAGCAGGATCAGCGAGCCGATGATGACCGAGGGCGGCAGCTGCGAAACAGTCTCGCGGATGCGACTTGCTGCCCGCCAGCGCAGCGTACGGCGCTCCGGCAATTCCATCAGTTCCATCATGGCGAGACACGGCGGCGCTGCCGCGGATCGAGCAAGGCATTCACGAGATCGCCTGCCGCGGCCGACAGCACGAAGATGGTCGCCATGACCAGCACGCCGGCTTCGAGCATCGGGAAATCTCGCGCCTTGGCGGCGTTGAGGACAAGGTTGCCGAGGCCCTGTATGCCGAACAGGGCTTCGATGACCACCAGACCACCCAGCATGTAACCGGTCTGGGTCGCGAGCACGGCGATGGTCGGCGTCAGCGCATTGCGCAGCACGTGCCGGATGAGTATCTCGCGACGCTCAAGGCCTTTCAGGACGGCGGTGCGCGTATAGTCGGCGGCCAGCGCCTCGATCACGCCGGCCCGCGTCATGCGGGCGATGTAGCCGGCGAGGTTCAGCACCAGCGGCAGCGCCGGCAGGATCAGATAATAGCCACTGACCCACAGCCCGGCGCCATCGGGAGCAGCGCCGGTGATCGGGAACCAGTTCAGCCACAGGCCGAAGACGATGAGCAACAGCAGGCCGGAGACGAAGTCCGGGACGATGCCGAAGGACACGCCGGCGAGTACGATCAGGCGGTCGATAAAGCGGCCCTGGTTGAGACCGGCGACGATGCCGGCGCCGATGCCCAGCGGCAGCAGAAAGACGAGGATAATTCCGGCAAGGGCCGCCGAGCGCTTGAGGCTTTCCAGAACGAAGGGCGCCACCGGCAAACGCAGCGACAGGGAGGTGCCGAAGTCGCCTGACAGCACGCTGCTGAACCAGTGCCAGTATTGCACGAGCACCGGCTGGTCGGCGCCGAGCTGCCTGTTCAGCGCCGCGACGGCCTCGGCATCGGCGAACGGCCCGAGCATGAGGCGACCGACATCGCCGGGCAGAACCTGCCCGGCGAAGAACACCAGCATGCTGACCAGCCACAGCGTGAGCAGAAGCGAGGCTGCCCGCACCGACACAGTGCGGCCGGTCAGCATCGGATTTTAGTGCCCGGAGTGGCTGGACGTCTCGCAATCATGCCTGGGCGAACGTCACGCGATCGAGCAGCAGATGCGAGATTGCCGTGAAGCGGACGCCCTCGACCTTGGACGAGACGATGCGGCTGTATTGCGAGAAGTAGCTGATGATCAGCGGCGTCTCGTCCAGCAGCAAGGTCTGGATGTTGCCCGCGGCAAGGCGTTGCGCCTGAAGGTCGCGGGCCTTGCCATATTCGAGCAGCAGCCCGTCATAGGCCGGGTTGTTGAAATGCGCGGCGTTCCAGGCGCCCGAGCTCTTCAGCGTGGCATTGAGGAAGATGTCGGGCGTGCCGCGATGGCCAAAGTCGGTAATGCCGAGATTGGAATCGAGCCATGGCGACGAGCCGAACTTCGCCGAGCCATAATAGGCGTCCTGCGGCAGCACGTTGAGCTTGATGTCGATGCCGGCCTTCTTGGCAAAATTCTGGATCAGCACGGCATAATCGGGAATGTCATAGGCGCGCTCGGTGGTCAGCGTCACCGGGAAGCCGTTCGGCACGCCGGCTTCGCCAAGCAGGCGCTTGGCCTCGGCGATGTCCTGCTTGCGCTGCGGCACCGACGGATCGGCCGAGGGGAAGATCGGCGCGAACGGGGTGTCGTTGCCGACGATGGCGCGGCCCTTGAGCAAGCCCTTGACCACCGCCTCGCGGTCGATGGTGAGCGCCAAGGCGCGGCGAATGCGCTTGTCGGTGAACGGCGCCTGGTCGGTCCGCAGATGCACCTCGTCATGCGAACTTGCCTGCACGCTGAGCAGCTTGAAGTTGGGATTGCCCTCGATCGCCAATTCCAGCCGGGTCGTGCTCGGGATGACGTCGAGCTGGCCGGCCTGCAGCGCCAGCACCTGCGCCTGCTCGTCGTCGAAGAACTTGATCTCGACGCGGTCGGGCAGCGCCTTGTCGCCCCAATAGTCTGGGTTGCGCACGAAGCTGGCGCCCTGCTTGGGGCGGAAGGATTCGAGCTTGAACGGGCCGGTGCCGTTGAAATTCTTCTCGAAATCGCCGGCATAGTCGGCCGGCAGTATTACGGCGTTGTAGACGTCGGAGGAGACATAGAAGGGGAAGTTGCTGTTGGGGCCCTCGAGATCAAAGGCGACTGTCTGGTCGTCGACGACCTTGGCGCCGCCCTTGGACAGGATGCCCTTATAGGCAGACAAAGCGGACGAACCGCTGGCCGGATCGACCAGCCGCTCGAAGCTCGCCACAACATCCTTGGCTGTGACGGTGCGGCCGTCGTGGAATTTCACGCCCGGCCGCAATTTGAAGGTCCAGCGGCTGGCCGTCTCGTCGGCCTCCCAGGACAGAGCGAGCTTCGGCTGCAGACCGTCCTTGGGATCGTCGAGGATGAGATATTCGCCGACCTGGCTGATGACGCCGATGCTGGCCGGATCGGTGATCGAGACGGGATCGATCGCCTTGGTCGGCTGTCCGAGCCCAACGCGGACCGTGCCGCCGGCGCCGGCAGCGCGCGCCGTGCCGAAACCAGCAAGTCCCTGCGAGGCGGCAAAGCCGGTGAGGCCGATCAAGGCTGCGTATTTCAGCAGATCGCGGCGCTTGAGGAAGCCGGCCTGGTGCTCATCGACGGCGACGTTCCAGATGTCGCCGGACAGATTGCGAAGCGTATCGATGTCGTTGCGTTTGGTCATTTTGAAACCCCTGTCTGAAATGACTGTTGAATGGCTTAAGCGACTGGTTCGCCGTCGAGATGGATGCGGTCGACGGCTTGCGGGTAAAAGGCGATGAGGCCCCTGATCTTGGGCATTTCGGCAATGGGATCGCGGTAGCTCCAGGCGACATCGGGGCTTACCGAGCCGTCGGCGCGCCGGCCCGACCAGTAGGAGGCGATGCCCTTGTAGGGACAGCGCGTCGTGCTGTCCGAAGCGGTCAGCCGGTCGAGCCTGACATCGTCCGGGTGCAGGTAGAAACGCGTCGGTAGATGCGTTTCGAACAGCAGCACCGGGCGATGGCTGTCGGCGATCAGTTCGCCGTCGCACCAGATCTGGACGTGACTTGAACTCTGCAGCACATCGATGCGTGCGTATGGATCGCGGGCGTGGACGAAGACTTCTTCTTCCTCCTCGAACCATTGGTCGACCGCTTTCCAGGTGAAGGCGATGCGGCCGGCCAGTGGCGACAGGCTTTCATCCGGCGGCGCGACAAACGACCAGGCCGCATTGGGAGAAGCTTTCGATCCCGTCTCCAGGTCCCAATAGGTGGTTTCGCCGCCGACTGGATGCGGCTGGCGATGCTCGGACGGCTTCAAGAGCGAGCGGTCCACCGAGGAGGCCGGGAAGAAATAGATCGGCAGAAAATGGTTGGAGCGCAGCACCAGGACGTTGCGGCTGTCGGCGATGGTGCGGCCGGCGAATTTGACCCGAATGCGCTTGGGGCTGTGCAGAACATTGATGAGCTGCGGAGCCGTGGCTTCGCGGGGCTGAAGTTTTGGCGCTGCGGTCATATCAGTTGCCCCAAGTCAGGATACGGCGCGCACATTGTCGCGCTGTTCGGTGAAGCGGTTGGCCGGCCGCGCCAGGCCGAAACGGTCCCGCAGCGTCCCCGGCGCATATTCGGTGGGGAATACGCCGCGGCGCTGCAGTTCCGGCACGACCTGCTCGGCAAAATTCACCCAATCCTCCGGCAGCAGCGGGAACATCAGGTTGAAGCCGTCGGCGGCACCTGCCTCGAACCAGTCCTGCAGCTGATCGGCGATCTGGTTCGGTGTGCCGACGACGGTCGGCACCGAACCGCTGTTGGCGAGCTTGCGAGCGATCTCGCGCAGAGTGAGGTTCTGCTTCGACCATTCCTTGACTCGATTGAGCGAGGTGCGGCCGCCATTGAAGGTGCTCTCGTCCGGCAGCGGCGGCAGCTGGCCGTCCGGCGGATATACGGAGAGATCGACGCCGCTCCAGCTAGAGAGAAGGTCGATGCCGACCCGATCGGGAAGCAAGCTCTGCAGATACTCCTGCCGCTCGCGTCCCTCCGCTTCGGAAGCTGCGACGATCGGCAGGATGCCCGGCAGGATCTTGAAGCTCTCGGGCTTGCGGCCGTAACGGGCGAGGCGCTCGTTGATGTCCTGCCTATATTTGATGCCGTCTTCCTTGGTGCTGTAGATGGCAAAGTGCGCATCGGCATGCGCGGTAGCGAAATTCTTGCCGTCTTCGGACGAGCCGGCCTGGACGATCAGCGGATGGCCCTGCGGCGGGCGCGAGACATTGAGCGGTCCGCGCACCTTGAAGTGCGGGCCCTTGTGGTTGATCGCATGGACCTTGTCGGGATCGGCGAAATAGCCCGATGCCTTGTCGATAAGCAGGGCTTCGTCTTCCCAGCTGTCCCACAGTGCCTTGACGATATCGAGGAATTCGGTGGCGCGCTCATAGCGAAAGGCGTGCTCGATATTGCCGTCGCGGCCGAAATTGCGGGCCTCCTCGTCCATGGCCGACGTCACCACATTCCAAGACGCCCTGCCCTTGCTGATATGGTCGAGCGAGGCAAACATGCGGGCGACATTATAGGGCTCGCTGTAGGAGCTCGAGGCGGTGGTGATGAGGCCGATATGCCTGGTCACGCCGGCAAGCGCCGACAACAGCGTCAGCGGTTCCAGGCGGGCATTGGCGTAATGGGCTACGCCGCTCTGTACGGAATCCCAGATCGCGACATGGTCGGCGACGAAGATCGTATCGATCCTGGCGCGCTCGGCAGACTGGACGAGATCGCGGTAGAAGTCGAAGTCGAGCACTTCGCGGCCCGGCGCGCGCGGATGGCGCCACGACATGCGATGATCGCCCTGCGGATTGAAGAAAAACGCGCTGAGGATCATGTGGTCGCGTGCCATGCCGGTCTCCTTGCAGAACTGCTTCAGGCGACCGTCGCGATGCCTCGACCGGCTGCGACAATCTCTCCTGAGCGGTGAAAGGTAGATTGCGCTCCAGCTTAATTCGAGTAATTTTATAGAGATTGTGCGGCGCGAAAGCGGAAGCGATTGCCCTCGAAGACCGCGCCGAAAGAAAGTGGTTTCAGCAAGACATGTCGTCATCGGTTCTGAACGTCGAGCAGCTCACCGTCGCCTATGATGAACGCCGGGGATCGCATCCGGCCGTCAACGGCGTGTCGCTCACCATCGGCGAAGGCGAAGCGCTCGGCCTTGTCGGCGAGTCCGGCTCGGGCAAAAGCTCGGTGGCACTCGCTATTCTGCGCTATCTGCCGAATAACGCCCGGATCGCCGCGTCGG
The DNA here is from genome assembly GCF_040318795.1 of Mesorhizobium sp. M1004. Classification (NCBI taxonomy): domain Bacteria; kingdom Pseudomonadati; phylum Pseudomonadota; class Alphaproteobacteria; order Hyphomicrobiales; family Phyllobacteriaceae; genus Mesorhizobium; species Mesorhizobium sp. M1004. Next base: position 262,520 of record NZ_JAMYNB010000002.1, on the reverse strand, counting down.
CGCTCGAGTTCCAGGGCCGCGAGATCCGCAATCTCTCCGGCGAACAGCTGCGCCGGCTAAGGGGCGATCGCATCGCGGCCGTCTACCAGCATCCGGGTGCGGCGCTCAATCCGGCCATGACGATTGGCCGGCAGATCACCGAGACGATCATGCGGCATCGCCCGGTTCGGCAGGACGAAGCACGCACCCGCGCCGCCGAGCTGCTCGGCCGCGTCAGGGTGAGCAATCCGGAGCGGGTGCTCGATCTCTATCCGCACGAATTGTCGGGCGGCATGCAGCAGCGCGCCAACATCGCGATTGCCATTGCGCTCGACCCGTCGCTGCTGGTGCTGGATGAGCCGACGACGGCGCTTGACGCCAGCGTCCAGTCCGAGATCGTCGCCATCCTGCAGGACTTGCGCCGCGATCACCAAACCAGCGTTCTGCTGATCAGCCATGACATCAACATGGTCCGCCGGGCCTGCGATCGGGTGGCCGTGATGCAGTCGGGGACGGTGGTCGAAAGCGGCATCGCCAACGATGTCTTCGAGAACCCTGTTCACGCCTACACCAAGGCGCTGATCGCCTCGATCCCGGCGCTCAACTTCACCAAGCGCGACGGCAGGCTGGCCGAGATGCACACAACCGGCCCGTCGAAGCCTGTCCGCAGCGATCAACCGGAAGCCGCACGTCCGATCGCCGTCGCCTGCAAAGGCATCAGCCGCGCCTTCGGCTCCCAGGCCGTCCTGCACGATATCGACCTGGAGATAGCCCAGGGCGAGACGTTCGGGCTGATCGGCGAATCCGGCTCCGGCAAGTCGACATTGGCAAGGATCGTGACTGGCCTCCAGACGCCGGACGCTGGGTCGGTCGAGCTGTTCGGCAGCACTGTCGCGCCGCGCGTCGAGAAAAGAAGCCTGAGCGAACGACGCGACGTGCAGATGGTGTTCCAGTCACCCGACCGCACGCTCAATCCGCGCCAGCGGATCGGCAGGATCCTCGGCCGTCCGCTGCGGCGGCTCGCCGGCTTTAGCCGCAGCGAGGTGAAGCAGCGTGTCGGCGATCTCCTGGCCTCGGTTCGTCTTGCCGCTACGACCGTCGACCAGAAGCCGAGATCGCTGTCTGGTGGCCAGCGCCAACGGGCGGCGATTGCGCGCGCCTTTGCCGGCGTGCCGAAGCTCGTGGTGTTGGACGAGCCGACCTCTGCGCTCGACGTTTCCGTGCAGGCGACCGTGCTCAATTTGCTCAACGACCTGCAGCGCGACAAGGACACCACCTATCTGTTCATCAGCCACGACCTCAGGGTGGTGCGCTATATGGCCGACAGGATCGGCGTGCTCTATCGCGGCCGGCTGGTCGAGACGGGATCATCCGAGCAGATTTTCCGTGGCCTCAACCACCCCTACACGAAGCTGCTTCTGGCCGCGTCCTCGGATGAGACGGCGCCGAGGGCTCCGGCTCAGCTCCACGTCGCGGCACACGATGCCGAGACCTCCGGATGCTCCTTTGCCGCCCGCTGTCCTGTCGCGCTGCCCGATTGCCGAAAGGCGCAACCACCCGTCAGGCAGGCCGGCGACGGTCATCTGATCGCCTGCTGGAGAGACGCAAGCAGTCTCTGATTGCGAAGCGGGCAACTGACAAGCCTTCTTTCGAGGAGATGTCCCCCGGCCGATGCGGCCGGAGGACAGGCTTGGGAGGCGCCTGACGTCGGCTGGAAATTTCCGGCGATGGTTTTGACCAGCGTCGATTTGCCGGCACCATTGTCGCCCATCAGGCCGAGAACCTCGCCCTCATTGATGTCGAGCGAGACATTGTCCAGCGCGCGGACGGCACCGAAATCCTTCACGATATGTTCGAGACGCGCTAGAACCGGCATCGCATCCTCCCATGCCAATTTGTAAGTTTCTGATACAAATCATCGTTTGAAACTTGGGTCAATGGGCTTGGGGATGCTGAATGTTTTGTTGCGATGCACCCAACTTTGGGTCTTTCAAACCGCCTAGAATTCTATTAGTATGCAAATCAAACAAATTGTGGAGAACGACGTGCTGGTGTCGACCGATCTTCGGCCGAACGAAACGAGGGCACTTGCGGCGCTGTTTCGTGCCGGCGCGTTGAGCCGAGCGGCGCTCGCACGCGATCTCGGCCTGACCCGGTCGACCACCGGCGCCCTGGTGCTGGGGCTGACCGAAGCCGGTCTGGCGCGCGAGCGGTCGGATGGAACGGATGACGAGCAGGATAGCGAGGGTCGGGTCGGCCGTCCCGGTATCCTGGTCGAGATCGAAGGCAATGGCGGCTTCTTCCTTGGCGCTTATATCGGCGTCAACTGGATCGCAGCCGTGGCTGTCGACCTTGCCGGCGCGCGGCGTGCGAGCGCCTCTAGGGCATTTGCCGGCCCGGGCAGCACGCCTGAAGCCGCGGTTGCCATCATCGGGGAACTCGTCGCCGAGATCCGCTCGCAATTGCCTGCGGGCACGCGCCCCTACGGGCTCAATGTCGCCGTGCCCGGCTTCCCCGCCGCCGACGGGATTTCATACCATGCCACCATTCTTGGCTGGCACGGGGTCAATCTGGCGGAGCTTTTGCGCACTGCCTTTGGCGCGGACTTTCCAATCCTCTTGGAAAACGATGCCAATGCCGTGGCGGTGGCCGAGACATACCGGTCGCGGCCAGGAAAAGACGACGAGGATGCTCTGGTCATCCTGATCGAGAACGGCGTTGGCGGCGGCATCATCAATGCCGGCAGGCTGCATCGCGGCCGGCTCGGCGGCGCCGGCGAAATCGGTCATCTTCGCATTGGCGACGAAGGTTTTGTCTTCGACGCGAAGCGCCCGGGGCGGCTGGAATCCTATGTCGGCAAGGATGCGTTGCTGGCTCGCTATTTGCACATAAGCGGACTGCGCGCCGGCCTGCATGAGTTTGTGGCGGCATTGGCCGACGGCGAGCCGCCAGCCGTTGCCACGGCGCGCGACTGGGCGCTCTGGTTCGGTCGCGGGCTGGCGACACTTGCCTGCACCTTGCAGCCGGAGCGCATCATCCTCTCCGGCTCCGTCAATGCTGTCTATCCCTTTGTCGCCGAGCAGGTGGAAGCTTTTTTGCTGGAGTTCCTGGCTGAAGGTTACCCCGTTCCTACGGTCGAACTGTCGCGCGTCGGGGCCGACGGTCCGGCATTGGGCGCTGCCTGTCTGCTGCATCAGGCAGCTTTGTCGGGCGATCCGCAATTTCAACTTCGCGGCCTCGCCGCGCGCTAATCAGGAGAGATTCCATGCCTCGCAAAGACGAAAAGCGGCTGCGTGTCGGCGTGCTCGGCTGCGGTCCGATTGCCCAGGCGGCGCATTTCGAATCCTGCACCAAGGCACGCAATACCGATCTCTATGCCATCTGCGATGTCGCCGACGATCTGCGCGACAGGATGGCGGCGACCTACGCGCCTGAAAAATCCTATGCCGACTACGGCCTGATGCTGGCCGATCCCGATCTCGATGCCGTCATCATCGCGACATCGGACATTTTTCACGTCAAGGCCGCGGAACTGGCGCTCGATGCCGGCAAGCATGTGCTTTGCGAAAAGCCGCTGGGCGTTTCGGTCGAGGAGGTCGAAGGCTTGCGGGCCACGCTCGACAAGAGCGGCAAGGTGCTCCAGGTCGGCCATATGAAGCGCTTCGATCCCGGCATCCAGGCGGCAAAGGCTTTCGTCGACGACGAAATGGGCGAGCGGCTGGCGTTCAAAGGCTGGTACTGCGACAGCACCCACCGCTACCCGATGACCGATGCGGTGCAACCGCTGATCATCACCAGCGCCAAGGCGCGCAAGCCTGCCGTCAATCCCAAGGCGGATCTGCGCCAATACTACATGCTGGCGCATGGCAGCCATCTCCTCGATACGGCGCGCCATCTGCACAGGCCGATCGAAGCGGTGGAGGCCCGGCTGACCGAGCGCTATGGTGCCTATTGCTGGTTCGTCACCACCATCTTCGCCGACGGCACGATCGGCCATCTCGACCTGACGGTCGCCGTGCGCATGGACTGGCACGAAGGGTTCCAGATCTATGGCCAGAACGGCAGCGTTCTCGCGAAGACCTATAACCCCTGGTACTACAAGAGCAGCGAGGTCGACATTTTCCGCGAGGCCGATGGCAGTTGGCACCGGACGCTTGGCGCGGATGGCCACTTCTATCGCCGGCAGCTCGAAGGCTTTGCCGATGTCGTGCTGAATGGCGCGCCGATGATCGGCGCCGGCATCGAGGACGGCATCGCCTCGGTCAGGGGCATGGCGGCCATAGCCCGCTCGGCCGCTGCCGGCGGCCGCGCCGTCCGTCTGGCCGATGTCGACGGGGTCGTGTGATGCAGCTTGGGATTTTCGCCAAGACCTTCGCCACCACCGGCGCCTTGCCGGTGCTGCGCGCGGTCGCGGACGGCGGCTACACGGCGGCGCAGTTCAACATGGCGTGCCTTGGACTGCCGTCGATGCCGGACAGCATCGAGCCGGATGCGGCCCGGTCCGTCGCTAAGGCGAGCGGCGAGGCCGGCGTTTCGATCGCGGCCGTGTCTGGAACCTACAATATGATCCACCCGGATCGCTCGGTTCGTGTGTCAGGTCTTGCTCGGCTGGAGGTGCTGGCTGCGTCATGCGCTGACATGGGCACGCGCCTGATCACGCTGTGCACCGGCACAAGGGATGCACAGGATCCGTGGCGCTGGCATCCCGACAATGCAAGCGAGGCGGCATGGAGCGATCTGCGGACGGAGATGGAAGCGGCGATCGCGATTGCCGAGCGCTTCGACATCGAGCTCGGCATCGAACCGGAACTGGCCAATGTCGTCTCCAGCGCGCGGGCCGCTCGCCGGCTGCTCGACGAGATGAACAGCGCGCGGCTGCGCATTGTGCTCGACCCGGCCAATCTATTCGAAGTGGCGGACAGCGCGGAGCGTCACCGCCTGATCGACGAGGCCGTCGATCTGCTGGCTGCGGAGATCGGCATGGCCCATGCCAAGGACCGCAATGCCGATGGCAGTTTTGCCGCCGCCGGACAGGGCGTCGTCGATTTCCCGCATTTCATCGGCTGCCTAAGAGCCGCCGGGTTCGACGGCCCCCTGATCACGCATGGCCTGACAGAGGCCGAGGCGCCCGGCGTCGGCGCGTTCCTGCGCAATGTCCTGGAAGCGAGCGACGACACGTGAAAAAGACCTTCAGCCGAGATGGCGTCGACCTTGCCTACCGGGAGGTCGGCACGGGCCTTCCCGTCATCTTCCAGCATGGACTGGGCGGCGATGAGGCGCAGGTGGCCGACGTGTTTCCCGATCTGCCGGTGACGCGGCGCGTGACGCTCGAATGCCGTGGCCAGGGCGGATCCGGCTACGGGCCTGTCGAGCAGCTTTCGATCGCGACGTTTGCCGAGGACGTCGATGCACTGGCCGACGATCTCGGCCTCGGCCCGGCCGTCGTCGGCGGCATCTCGATGGGCGCGGCGCTGGCGCTTCGCCTGGCGGTGCACAGGCCGGCGCGGGTGCGGGCGCTGGTGCTCGCCCGGCCTGCGTGGGTATCCCAGGCTGCACCGGCCAATATGAGGCCCTATGCCGTGGTCGGCGATCTCCTGATGCGCCATTCGCCTGACGCCAGGCGTCTGTTCGATGACAGCGCAGTTGCCGCAGAGCTAGCGAGGCTGGCGCCGGACAATCTCGCCAGCCTGCAAGGCTTCTTCAATCGCCCGGACCCGGTTCTGTTCGGTAGGCTGCTTTCGGCGATCGCCGGCGACGGTCCCGGCGTGAGCGAGGCGGACATCCGCGCTATCGCGGTTCCGACCTTTGTCATCGGCCATGACCATGACCTCGTCCATCGACTGGACGACGCACAGACGCTGGCCGGGCTCATCCCGTCGGCCCGGCTTTGCACCATCACAGCCAAATCGCAGGATCGCGCCGCCTACCGGCGGGAATTCCGCGCCTGTCTTTCGGAGTTCCTGGAAGCGCTGGCATGACGCATCAAACGATGGACGACACGATCGCCGTGGTCGAGATCGGCGGCACGTCGGTCAAGGTTGGCTTTGCCGACCACGGCATCCCGGTGGATTTTGCCCGCACCTACCCGACCGCGCAACTGCGCAAGGGCGCGCCGGTGGCGGGGTTGGCCGATGCGGTCACCGCAGCCTGCCGCGATGCCGGGCTCAAACCTGCACGGGTCGTTGCGACGGTGCCTGGGTTCATCGACCGCGACTTCGACACGGTGCTGCACACGGCCAACATTCCCGAACTGAACGGCATCCGGCTGGGTACGGAACTGGCATCGCGGCTCCGCGTTCCCGTGCGGCTCGAACGCGACGTCGTGCTGCAATTGCTGGGCGAAAGCGTTGCCGGCGCGGTGAAGCGGCAAAAGGAGGTGCTGGCGGTCTATCTCGGCACCGGCATCGGTGCGGCCTATCTCGGCAAGGACGGCATTTTCAGGGGCGGCGGCTGGGCGCTGGAAATCGGCCATATGCCGATCTACCGGCCTGACGAAAGCGGACCGCCAAACCGCGTCGAGACCTACGCCTCAGGGGCAACGCTTGTCGAACTCGCGACAGACTACGATATCCCGGTTGCCGAGCTGTTTTCGGCGACCGGGCAGCCGCCGTCGCTGCGCGAATGGCTCGATGAGATCGTCTGGCAGCAGGCGGTGACCATCGCAACGGCAGCCGCTTTGTTTTCCCCGCAGACGATCCTGATCGGTGGCGGCATTGTCGACATGAAGTCCTATCCCCGCCAGGCGCTCAAGCAGCGCATCGCGGACAGCCTGCCGCATTCGCTTGTTGTAGAGCCTCTGGACATACGCTGGGCGGCCCTGGGCTGGCAGGCGGCGATCCATGGCGCGGTGCTGCTCGGCGCGGTGTGATCGCCGTGGTTGCTGTCGGCGAAGGATTACTTGATCGTCTTCCCGTCCGCCCCAAACCGGTATGTCTTACCCGGCTCCGGCGTTGCATACAGCGTCGCACCTGGCTCGGCGTCGTAGACACCGAAAATGCGGACCGTGATCAGCCCGGCCTTTTCGCAGTCGAGATAGAGGTTGGTGTCGGCGCCGAGATGTTCGGCATGCACCACCGTTCCCTTCCACGCGCCGGACCTTGGATCCACGGTCAGATGCTCCGGCCGCACGCCGATCGTCTTGGCCGTCTCGCCCAATCTGGCGCCGTCGATGAAATTCATCTTCGGCGAGCCGATAAAGCCGGCGACGAACTCGTTTGCCGGCGAATTGTAGAGCTCCATCGGGCCGCCGATCTGCTCGATCTGGCCGGCGTTGAGCACGACGATCTTGTCGGCCAGCGTCATCGCCTCGACCTGGTCGTGGGTGACGTAGATCATCGTCGCCTTCAGCCGGCGATGCAGCTGCGCGATCTCCAGCCGCGTGTTGACGCGAAGCGCTGCGTCGAGGTTCGACAAGGGCTCATCGAAGAGGAACAGTTTTGGCTCGCGCACCACGGCGCGGCCGATGGCGACGCGCTGGCGCTGGCCGCCGGAGAGTTCGGCCGGCCGCCGCTCGAGATAAGGCTCCAGCGACAGCATCGACGAGGCGACGCCGATCCGGCGGTCTATCTCGGCCGCCGGTGTACCGGCCTGCTTGAGGCCAAGGCCCATATTGTTCTTTACCGTCAGATGCGGGTAGAGCGCGTAGGTCTGGAACACCATGGCGATGCCGCGTTTTGCCGGCGGCGTCGCCGAAACATCGGCGCCGTCGATCACCACCCGGCCCGAGGTCGAATCCTCCAGTCCGGCAATGACCCTGAGCAAGGTCGACTTGCCGCAGCCCGACGGGCCGACGAAGACGACGAATTCGCCGTCGGTCACTTCGAGGTTGATGCCCTTCAGCACCTCGACCGGCCCGAAAGCCTTCTTCACATTCTCGATTACCAGCGAGCCCACGGCAGTCCTCCAAATTGATGAGTGGGCGCCAAGGCACCCCCCTCTGGCCTGCCGGCCATCTCCCCCTCAAGGGGGGAGATTGGCGGCTTCGACCAAGGCATTCTTCCTGCAAAGTCGGTGATTGGCGAAAGCAGACGCGACAGCTGATCTCCCCCCTGGAGGGGGAGATGGCCGGCAGGCCAGAGGGGGGCAGTGCCGGCCGCGACCCTAGAAGACAATGTCACAGGCGCACCGCCTTTCCGCTGCGGACGCTCTCGTCGGCGGCAAGGCAGACGGCGAGCGATTTCACTGCGTCGTCCATGTGGCGGGTCAGGTCGATGTCCTCGCGGATCGCCTTCAGCACGAAGGCCTGTTCGAGGTCGCAGAGATCCTGGTGGCCGGGTTCGCCTTCCATCGACAGCATCTCGTCCGGCCTGGCGAATTTGCCGTCCGCCCCGGTCGCCGCGCTATGCAGGCGGATGGTCGAGGTCTTGGTGTGGGTGTCGATGTCGTCGGACTTCACACCTTCCTTCATGACAATCGACACGCAGCCATTGGGCGAAATCACGTCCTTCACGAAGAAGGCTGTTTCCGAGATCATCGGTCCCCAGGCAGCTTCGTACCAGCCGACCGAACCGTCGTCGAACAGCACCTGCAGATGGCCGTAATTGTACATGGTCGGCGCGATTTCCTCGGTCAGCCGCAGCCCCATGCCGCGCACCTCAACCGGCTTGGCGTCGGTGATCTGCAGCATGACGTCAAGATAGTGCACGCCGCAATCGACGATTGGCGAGGTCGTCTGCATCAGTTGCTTATGCGTCTGCCAGGTCGGGCCTGACGATTGCTGGTTGAGGTTCATGCGAAACACGTAAGGGCCGCCGAGCTTGCGCGCCTCGGCGATCAGCCTGACCCAGGAGGGGTGGTGGCGCAGGATGTAGCCGATCACCAATTTTCGGCCGTTGGCCTTGGCCGCGGCGACGACGCGCTTGGCGTCCGCCACCGTCGTTGCGAGCGGCTTCTCGACGAAGACGTGGCAGCCGGCCTCGAATGCCTTCACCGCATAGTCGGCATGGCTGTCGGAATAGGTGGCGATGCAGGCAACGTCGGGCTTTTCATCGCGCAATGCATCGTCGAAGGAACGACGGATGTCATAGCCCGACAGTCCTTCCGGCAATGGCACGTCGGAGCGGTTGATGAGTGCTGCGATCTCGAAGCCCGGATTGTTATGATAGGCCAGCGCATGGCTGCGGCCCATATTGCCGAGGCCTGCGACGACGACGCTAAGGGGCGATTTAGAGGTCACCTAACTACTCCAGATGTTCCAGTTGTTCCTTCTGAGAGGGTGTCACCCCACCCGGCGCTTCGCGCCGACCTCCCCATCGAGGGGAGGTAGGACTTTGTTGCGAACACCCTCGCTGCCAAAGAAGCTTCTCCGAAAGTCGCCCATTGGCGGTCGTGAATGAAGCCACGACCTTTTACCTCCCCTTGATGGGGAGGTCGGCGCGCAGCGCCGGGTGGGGTGAAGGCTCCAGCAGAGATTTGTAGGGCTCCGCTCACTTGACGGCTCCGGATGTGATGCCGCGGATCAGCTGCCGCGAGAAGATGACGTAGAGGGTCAGCACAGGCATGATCGCCAGCGAGAGTGCCGCCAGGATGGCGTTCCAGTTGGTGACGAACTGGCCGAGGAAAAGCTGCGCGCCGAGCGTCACCGTCTTGGTCTCTTCCGACGGCGCCAGGATCAGTGGGAACCACAGATCGTTCCAGATCGGGATCATGGTGAAGACGGCGACCGTCGCCATCGAGGGCCGCACCAGCGGCAGCACCAGCCGGAAGAAGATGGTGTATTCCGACAGGCCGTCGATGCGGCCGGCATTCTTCAGATCGTCGGACACCTGCTTCATGAATTCCGACAGGATGAAGACGGCCAGCGGCAGCCCCTGCGCGGTGTAGACCAGGATCAGCGCCGTCAGCGTGTTGACCAGCCCGCTCGCCACCATCAATTGCAGGATGGCGACGGTGCCGAGCCGGATCGGGATCATGATGCCGAGCGCGAGGTAAAGCCCCATTAGCGTGTTGCCGCGGAAGCGGTATTCCGAGAGCGCGAACGCCGCCATCGCGCCGAGCAGAAGCACGAAGAACAGCGAGGCGACGGTGACGACAAGGCTGTTCTGGAAATAGTGGATGAAGTCGCCCTGCCCGATCACGGTGGTATAGCCGATCAGGTCGAAGGTTTTTGGCGTCGGCGGCGTCAGCGGTTCGCTGAAGATGCCGGCGCGTGACTTGAACGAATTCATGATGACCAGGATCACCGGAAACAGCGCGATCGCCGTATAGGTCAGAAGGATCGCGTGGGCGCCGATGGTGCGGGGCAGCGAACGGGTGGCGGTGCTCATTGGAAGGTCTCCTGACGAGCGATGACTGTTGAGGTCGGCACCAAGGCACCCCCCTCTGTCCTGCCGGACATCTCCCCCTCAAGGGGGAAGATTGGCAGCTTGAGGCTCGGCGCCTCTTCTCCAACGCTGGAGATTTGCGAAGCCAATGGTGCCATTCAATCTCCCCCCTTGAGGGGGAGATGGCCGGCAGGCCAGAGGGGGGTGTTTAGCCGTAACATGTCTGCCCCTCTAAAACTGGTAGCGACGCAGGCGCGTCTGGACGAGGAACAGGTAGACGCAGACGCCGCCGAGGATGATCAGGAACATCATCGTGGCGATCGCCGCACCCATATTGGGATCGCCGGTCTGCAGCTGGAAGCCGAAGAAGGCGCGGTAGAGGAAAGTGCCCAGAATATCGGTCGAATAGTTCGGGCCGGCCAGCGCCCCTTGCGCGGTGTAGATCAGGTCGAAGGCGTTGAAATTGCCAACGAAGGTCAGGATCGAGATGATGCCGATCGAGGGCAGGATCAGCGGCAGCTTGATCTTCCAGAACTGCGACATGCCGGTGATGCCGTCACACTCGGCCGCCTCGATCACCTCTTCGGGGATCGACAGCAGCGCCGCATAGATCAGCATCATCGGAATGCCGACGAACTGCCAGACCGAGATCAGGCTGAGCGCGGTCAGGGCATATCGTTCTTTGCCGAGCCACGGCGTGAACAGGCTTTTCAGGCCGACCAGATCCATCAGATGCGGCGCCACGCCCCACAACGGCGACAGGATCAGTTTCCAGGCGAAACCGACGATGACGAAGGAGAGGATGGTCGGCACGAAGATCGCGGTGCGATAGAAGGCGGCGAATCTCAGCCTCGGGCTGGACAGCAATGCCGCCAGCATGACACCGATCGGGTTCTGCACCACCATGTGGATGATGAAGAACCAGGTATTGTTCCGCAGCGCGTTCCAGAAGCCGACCGACCAGTTGGGGTCGCCGAACAACGTACGGAAATTAGTGAAACCGACGAACACCTGATGCTGATCGACATTGCGGAACAGCGACAGCTGCAGCGTGCCGGCCAGCGGCAGGATCATGATCGCCGTATAGACCAGCAGCGCCGGCGCCAGAAAGACGCCGATATGCCAGCGGAACGGTCGTTTCGGTCGTGTTTGTGCGGCCATGAGTGCGGTCCCCGCCGATCAGGTTTAGCAATGCCTTCGACGGCAGCGCTGCCCCCTCACCCTTACCCTCTCCCCGGGAAGGACGGGGAGAGGGGGCGCCTGCGTTTCGGCTAATCCTTCTCCCGTCACTATACGGGGAGAAGGTGCCGGCAGGCGGATGAGGGGCGGCGCCGTCGTTCGCAGTCGATGATGCTGTCGAAAAACGCAGGGCCGTCCACTTGGGGCCCTGTCTGTTGTCTGAGCTCTTATTTGCCCGGCTTGTACCAGCTGTCGAGGCCGTCCTGCAGCTTCTTGGCGGCAGCTTCCGGCGTGTCGGTGCCATTGATCACGTTGGCCGATTCAACCCAGGTTTCGTTCTCGAGGTTCGGCGTGCCGCGCGACAGGATCTGGTAGGTCGAGCGGATCGTCGACTTGCACTTGTCGCGCCAGGAGACGAATTCCTGCGCCAGCGGGTCTTCCATCTTCACCGGGGTGGAATTTAGGCTGAAGAAGCCCGGCAGTGCGTTGGCGTAGATGGTGGCGAAGTCCGGCGAGGCGACCCAGGACAGGAAGGTCTTGGCCGCGTCGGCATTCTTCGACGCCGCATTCAGGCCCATGCCGATATCGGTATGGTCGGAGATGTAGCAGGTGTCGCCGGCCTTCTCGACCGGCGGCGGGAAGGCGCCCATCTTGAACTGCGCCTGGGTGTTGAACAGGCCGATCTCCCACGATCCCGCCGGGTAGATGGCGGCGCGGCCAAGCGTGAACAGGTTCTGGCTGTCCGGATAGGTCTGGGCCTCGAAGCCGTCGCCGAGATAAGGCTTCCACTTGGCCAGTTCCTCATAGGGAGCAACCCAGTCCTTGTCGGTCAGCTTCTGGTCGCCCTTGATCAACGCTGCGCGGCCCTCTTCGCCCTTCCAGTAGTTCGGACCGATGTTCTGATAGCCCATGGTCGCGGCTTCCCAGAGGTCCTTGGTGCCCATGGCCATCGGGATGTAGGTGCCGTCGGCCTTGATCTTGTCGAGCGCGGCGAAGAACTCGTCACGCGTCGTCGGCACCTTGAGGCCGAGCTTGTCGAAGGCGTCCTTGTTGTAGATGAAGCCGTGAATGACCGAGGCCATCGGCACGCAGAAGCTCGCCTTGCCGTCGTCGGTCTGCCAGGCGGCCTTGGCAACGGGCGAAAAGTTTTCCATGCCGGGCAGCGCCGACAGGTCGGCAAGGTTGCCCTTCTTGAACAGTTCGAGCGACTTGTCGAACGGGCGGCAGGTGATCAGGTCGCCAGCCGAGCCGGCGGCGAGCTTGGCGCCGAGTGCGGCGTCATACTCGGTCGGCGCCGACGGTGCGAACACCACTTTGATGCCCGGGTTCTTGGCCTCAAAAGCCGGGATCAGCTTGTCCTTCCAGATGGCAAGGTCGTCGCCGCGCCAGCTTTCGATATTGAGCGTTACGTCATCGGCGTGAGCCAACCCGGCGGTGCCGAGAATGCTGGTGCCGAGAAGCAGTGCCGTCAGTAATTTCGTTGTCATGCTAGTCTCCCTGTTGACCTTTTTCAGGTTCGGTTTTGAGAACAGGGGCCTTCGCGCCCTTGTTCCCCTCGATCGCGGAAAGGGCTGGCCGCAGCTTCTGGCCGGTCCCTTCCAGTATCTTCTCGGCCGCAACGGCGTTGGCAGCGCCGGCGGCGAGCAGAATGGCTGTCTTGACGACGCCGCCGCTCGCTTCGAGCAGCCGCACGGCGTCTTGCCGGTCGCGGCCGCTGATAGCGGCGACGATGCGAGCCGCGCGGTCGCGCAGCTTGATGTTGTCGGCGGTGAGATTGACCATGTAGCCGTCATGGACATGGCCGAGATGAATGGCGGTAAGCGTCGACAGCATGTTGAGCGCGATCTTCTGGGCAGTGCCGGCGCCCATGCGCGTCGAGCCGGCAATCACCTCCGGTGGCGTCTCGAGCAGGATGGCGACGTCGGCCAGCCTGAGCAGGGGCGTGTCCTTGTTGTTGGCAATGGCGATGGTTGCCGCGCCCCGGCTGCGCGCATCCTTCAGCGCCTGCACCGCATAGGGCGTCGAGCCGCTGGCCGAAATCGTGATCAGGCAGTCGCCCTTGCCGATGCCGGCGCCGGCAATTGCCGTCGAGGCTTCGTCGGTGTCGTCTTCCGGTCCGCCGGCCAGGGTCTTGAAAGCGTCGTCGCCACCGGCGATGAGGATGGCGATGCGTTCGCGCTTGATGCCGAAGGTGCCGGGCAACTCCAGCGCGTCGGCCAGCGCCATCAGGCCGGAGCTGCCGGCCGCAGCATAGGCGAGCTTGCCGCCGCCGTTCAGCCGCCCGGCGATGATTTCGGCTGCGGCGGCGATGGCGGGAATGGCGTCGCGCACAGCCTTGGCGGCCTCGATCTGCGCATTGACCAAAGAAGAAAGGATGGCGTCCGGGGCCTGGATGTCCAGTCCCTCGGCATTGCTGTGAAGCGCTTCGGTGCGCGGTTCGGCCATCCCTGTCCCTCCGATGGAAGAACAATACCAAAAAAATACCACTTGTCCACACGCATTAACGAAATTGCGAACTGGAAAGCGTTGAGCCGGCAAAATTCCCGGGTTTTTCAACCTGATACGCCTTAATCTTTTTGAAACGGAAATTAATCCCTTGGCTATTGGTATTTTATTGGTATTATCCGCCCGGAGGAGACATCGCGTGAAATTCGTGCTCGGTATCGACGGCGGCGGCACCAGCTGCAGGGCAGCCCTTGCGACAGGCGATGGCGTTGTCATTGGCCGTGCCAAAAGCGGCGCCGCCAACATCCGCACCGATCTCACCGGCGCTCGCACCCACATCGTCGAGGCTGCTCGTCAGGCCTTCATCGCCGCCGGGCAAGATCCGGACCTGATCCCGCAGACACCAGCCATTCTCGGCCTTGCCGGCGCCAATGTCGGCACCTACCGCCAGCAGCTTGAAGCAATCCTGCCGTTCAGCATCAGCCGCGTCGAGACGGACGCCGAGATCGCGCTCGAAGGGGCAGTCGGCTCTGGTGACGGCGCCATGGCCATCCTCGGCACCGGCACCGCCTATATGGCGCGCAAGGGCGGCACGTCGCGCGCCATCGGCGGCTGGGGCTTTCAGGTCGGTGATCAAGGCAGCGGCGCCCGGATCGGCCGCGACCTGCTGGAGCAGACGCTGCTCGCCCATGACGGCGTCCGGCCGCGCTCAGCCCTGACCGACAGCATGATGGCCATTTTCCGCAACAATCCCGAAGACGTGGTCGAGTTCACCACCAATGCCAAGCCCGGCGATTTCGGCGGCTTCGCGCCCAAGGTTTTCGAGCATGCCGAGAAGGGCGACAGCGTCGCCAACTGGATCGTGGACAAGTCGGTTGCCGATGTCGAGGCGTCGCTCCACGCGCTCGACCTCTCTGATGACGCCCCGCTCTGCCTGCTCGGCGGGCTGGCGCCGCTCTATGGGCCGCGCCTTTCCCAGCGCTACCAGGCGCTGCTGAAAGCGCCGCTCGACGATGCCCTGGGCGGCGCCGTGCAGATGGCGGCCCGCATCTTCGTCAAAGCGGAGGCGACGCGATGAGCGATGCCGCCGACCAGATCTTCGCCACGCTGAGGCAGTCGTCGCAGAGCGGCGCCCCGCTCTACCTGCAGCTCAGGAAAAGCATCGAGGACGCCGTCAATCGCGGCCTGATCGGGCCGGGCGATGCGCTGCCTTCCGAGCGCGACATCGCCACCAAGGCCGACATTTCGCGCGTCACCGTCCGCAAGGCGGTGCAGGACCTAGTCAAGGGCGGCATCCTCGTGCAGCGCCACGGCTCCGGCACCTTCGTCGCGCCGCGCATGGAGCGCGTCGAGCAGTCGCTGTCCAGGCTCACTTCATTCACCGAAGACATGGCAAGGCGCGGCATGGCGGTGCGTTCAGCCTGGCTCGATCGCGGCCTCTACGCGCCCTCGCCCGACGAGATGATGGTGCTCGGCCTGTCGTCGAACGAGCTGGTGGCGCGCGTGGCGCGCCTGCGCATCGCAAACGACACGCCGCTGGCCATCGAGCGCGCCTCGTTGTCGGCCAGCGTGCTGCCGGATCCGGCCGGGATAGGCTCGTCACTCTATGCGGCGCTGCAACTGACCGGCAACCGGCCGGTGCGGGCGGTGCAGCGCATTTCCGCCGCCAATCTCGGCGACGCCGATGCGCGTCTGCTCGAAGTGCCATCCGGCATTGCCGGCCTGCACATCGAACGCATTTCCTATCTCGCGAGCGGCAAGGTGATCGAGTTCACCCGCTCCATCTACCGCGGCGACGCCTATGATTTCGTCGCCGAACTGCGCCTGACAGGGCCGAGCGAAGAGGGCCGACCATGATCCCCAAGACCACCCATATGCGGCGCGAGATCGACGAAATTCCGCAAGCCGTCGCGCGTCTGCTCGATGGCTCGGCGGCGGTGCTGACCGAGGCCGGACGCGGCATTCGCGAGCGCGATCCGAGCTTCGTCGTTACCGTCGCGCGCGGTTCGTCCGACCATGCCGCCACCTTCATGAAATATGCCGTCGAACTGACCGCCGGCCTGGCCGTGGCATCGGTCGGTCCGTCGATCGCCTCGATCTACGGCGCCAAGCTCAAGCTCGCCGGTTCCGCTTGCCTCGCCATCTCGCAATCCGGCAAGAGCCCTGACATCGTCACCATGGCCGAGACGGCACGGGCCGGCGGTGCGCTCACCGTCGCCATCACCAACACCGCCGATTCGCCGCTGGCGCGGGCTTCGGATTTTGCCATCGACATTCTGGCCGGCCCCGAGCGCAGCGTCGCGGCGACCAAGACATTCGTCAATTCGGCGGTCGCCGGCCTGGCGCTGATGGCGCATTGCACCGGCGACGACAGACTGCTGGCCGCCCTTGCCCGCCTGCCCGAGCATTTCAGCAAGGCGATCGCCTGCGACTGGATGGCGCTGGCCGGCGCATTGGAGACGCCGCAATCGCTGTTCATCCTCGGCCGTGGCCCGTCGGCAGCGATGGCCGACGAGGCGGCGCTGAAATTCAAGGAGACCTGCGGCATGCATGCCGAGGCCTACAGTGCAGCCGAAGTCATGCACGGCCCGCTGGCGCTGGTCGGGCCAGGCTTCCCGGTGCTGGCGCTCGCCGCCCGCGATGCCTCCGAGCCGTCCGTGGCAGAGGCTGCCGACAACCTTGCCGGCAAGGGTGCAGCAGTTTTTGTAACCTCGGACAAAGCCAAGAGCGCGGCGCGGCTGCCGCATGTCGCCACCGGTCATCCCTTGACCGACCCGCTGATGCTGATCGTCTCCTTCTACGGCTTCGTCGAAGCCTTCGCCCGCCATCGCGGCCTCGATCCGGACGTACCGCGCAATCTGCGCAAGGTGACGGAAACCGTATGAGCGGCCGTTTTGCCCTGACTGGCGCCCGAATTTTCGATGGCGACGACTGGCATGATAACGCCGCCCTTGTCGTGCACGGCGATGTGGTCGAAGGCATTCATCCCGTCGGCGCCATTCCGTCGGGCGTTGCCCGCATCGACGCCGGGGGCGGCATGCTGGTGCCGGGTTTTGTCGACCTGCAGGTCAATGGCGGCGGCGGCGTCATGCTCAACGACCATCCCGATGTCGCCTCGCTGGCAACAATCTGCCGGGCGCATGCGCCGTTCGGCACGACCGCACTGCTGCCGACGCTAATCACAGATACGCCTGACATCACCGGCGCGGCCATTGCCGCCGGCACCGAGGCGGCACGGCAAAAACTGCCGGGGTTTCTCGGCCTGCATCTCGAGGGACCGCATCTCTCGGTCGCCCGCAAGGGGGCGCATGACCCGGCTCTGATCCGGCCGATGACGGATGCGGATGAAGCGGCGCTGGTCGCGGCACGCAAAAACCTGCCGGTGCTGCTGACGACGATCGCGCCCGAATCCGTCGAGCCCGCCCGTGTTGCGGCTTTGGCCAAGGCCGGCATCGTCGTCAGCCTCGGCCATTCCGATACCGGCTATGCCACGGCCAGAGCCTTTGCCGACGCGGGCGCCAGCGTGGTCACACATCTGTTCAACGCCATGAGCCAGATCGGCAACCGTGAGCCGGGGCTGGCGGGTGCGGCCATCGACATAGGCAGTCTGTCGGCCGGGATCATTGCCGACGGCATCCATGTCGATCCCGCCAACATGGCAATCGCGCTGCGCGCCAAGCAGGGGCCGGGCAGGATCGTGCTGGTCACCGACGCCATGGCGACGATCGGCACCGACATGACGTCGTTCACCCTTAACGGCCGCATCATCTATCGCAAGGATGGCAGTCTGCGGCTGGCCGACGGCACGCTGGCCGGCGCCGATCTCGATATGATCTCGGCCGTCCGCTACATGCACAGGATCGTCGGGCTGGACCTGTCGGAAGCGTTGCGCATGGCCTCGCTCTATCCGGCGCAGGCGGTCGGCCAGGCCCACCGGCTCGGCCGCTTCGCCAATGGCACGGCTGCCGATATCGTCGCTCTGTCGGACGCCCTCGACGTCAACGGCGTCTGGATCGGCGGCGACAAGGTTTTTGCAGGCGCGGACAGTCCGCGCTAAAGTCCACCCATGCATGATGTCGACTGCGTTGTCGCCGGAGCCGGTGTTGTCGGCCTCGCCATTGCCCGCGCGCTGGCGCTGTCGGGCCGCGAGGTGCTGGTGGTCGAGAAGGCCGCAGCCATCGGCACGGGCACCAGTTCGCGCAATTCGGAAGTCATCCATGCCGGGCTTCATTATACGCCGGGCAGCCTGAAGGCCCGTCTCTGCGTCAACGGCCGCGAGCGTCTCTATGCCTATTGCCGCGAGCACGACGTCGCCCATCATCGCACCGGCAAACTGATCGTTGCCGTCGAACCCGACCAGTTGGACAAACTGCAGGCGATCCAGATCAACGCGGCGCAATGCGGAGTCGGTGACCTCAAGCTTTTGACGCGCGCAGAGGCCGAAAGCCTGGAACCGGCGCTGAGCTGCGCCGGCGCGCTGCTGTCGCCGTCAACCGGCATCGTCGACAGCCAGGCGCTGATGCTGTCATTGCGTGGAGACGCGGAAGCGGCCGGCGCATCTTTCGCCTTGCTCACCGTTGTCTCAGGCGCGAGCATCGAAGCCGACGGCATCCGGATCGACACGCGCGACGCCGATGGCGAGGGTTTCACCTTGAAGACCGGCGCCTTCATCAACGCCGCCGGCCTCGACGCGCAGGCGCTCGCCGGCCGCATCGAAGGCCTCCCGCAAGACCGTGTTCCGCCGCTGTGGCTGGCGCGCGGCAATTATTTCGCGCTTTCCGGCCGCTCGCCCTTTTCGCGGCTGATCTATCCGGTGCCGGTCCATGGCGGCCTCGGCGTGCATCTGACCCTCGACATGTCGGGGAGCGCGCGCTTTGGCCCGGATGTCGAATGGATCGATCGCGTCGACTATACCGTCGATCCCGCACGAGGCGCTGCCTTCTACGACGAAATCAGGCGCTACTGGTCCGGCCTGGCGGACGGCGCCCTGCAACCGGCCTATGCCGGCGTCAGGCCGAAACTGTCCGGTCCGGGCCAGCCGCCCGCCGACTTCGTCATCCAGGGACCGGCTGACCACGGGGGCGGTCAGATCGTCAATCTGTTCGGCATCGAGAGCCCTGGCCTTACCGCCAGCCTCGCCATCGCAGAACATGTCGTTGGGCTTTTATATCCGCAATGACGGGCGTTCCTGAAACGTCGGGCAGGCGCATACCATGAAACCTTTTGATATGGAGGTCGTTGTCGGGGCATATGTCCGAGGCAAAACCCAAATCGGAACCGGCCGACGGCATCGAAGCGCGCGATGCCCCGAAGTCGCGTCGGGAAAAGCCGTCACGGCAAACGCGCGGAGATGGACCGCGCGAGGACACGCCGCGCGAGAAAAAAGCATCGGCCGCCGAAGCCGCGTCCGAGCCCGTTGGCGAGGCTGCGCCGCCGCCGGATGCCGTCGAACCCGATCCCAAGCTGACGCCCGAGCAGGCCGAGCAGGCGCGCAAAAAATATCTGCTGCGGCGTTTCTGGATCAGCGGGCGCGGCTATTGGGGGAGGCATGGCGACAAGCTCGCCTGGCCTTTGACGATCGGAGTGCTGCTGCTGATCTGCATCAACATCGGTTTCCAGTATGGCATCAACGTCTGGAACCGCTCGATGTTCGATGCCCTCGAGCAGCGCAACGCCAGCACGGTCTATCTCCTCAGCGCCGTATTCGTGCCGCTGGTGATCTGCAGCGGCAGCCTTGTCGTCGCGCAGGTCTATCTGCGCATGACGATCCAGCGCCGCTGGCGTTCCTGGCTGACCACCGGGGTCGTCGCGCGCTGGCTGGCAAACGGCCGCTACTACCAGCTGAACCTCGTGGGCGGCGATCACCAGAACCCCGAGGCACGCATGACCGAGGATCTGCGCATCGCCACCGAGTCGCCGGTCGATTTCACTGCCGGCGTCCTCAACGCATTCCTGTCGGCCTCTACCTTTATCGTCGTGCTGTGGACCATCGGCGGCGCGCTCACCCTGCCGATCGGCGGCGAGAGCATCACCATTCCCGGCTTTCTGGTCATCACCGCGATCATCTATGCCGCCATCACCTCGACCTCGATGGTGGTCATCGGCCGCGATTTCGTCCAGCTCTCCGAGCGGAAGAACCAGGCGGAGGCCGAACTGCGTTACACGCTGACGCGCGTGCGCGAAAACGGCGAGAGCATCGCCTTGCTGGGAGGCGAGGACGAGGAGCGCAGCGGCATCGACAGAAATTTCGGCCACGTGCTGAGGCAATGGGCTCTGCTGACCGGACAGCACATGCGCACGGCGGCGGTGTCGCAGGGATCGAGCCTGTTTGCGCCGGTCGTGCCGATCCTTTTGTGCGCGCCAAAATTCCTCGAAGGCTCGATGACGCTTGGCGAGGTGATGCAGGCGGCGTCTGCCTTTGGCATCGTGCAAGGCGCGTTCGGCTGGCTGGTCGACAACTATCCGCGCCTCGCCGACTGGAACGCCTCCGCGCGGCGCATTGCCTCGCTGATGATGTCGCTCGACGGGCTCGAGCGCGCCGAGCAGAGCGATGCGCTCGGACGCATCAACCGGGGCGAAGCGGAAGACGGCGCCATCCTCAGCCTCGACAATCTTTCCGTGACACTCGACGACGGCACCTCCGTGGTCAAGGAAACCGAGGTCGTGATCGAGCCGGGCGAGCGGGTGCTGGTTTCAGGCGAATCCGGTTCAGGCAAGTCGACGCTGGTGCGGGCCGTCGCGGGCCTGTGGCCATGGGGCGGCGGCAGCGTCAATTTCCACACCGACAGGCGCCTGTTCATGCTGCCGCAACGCCCCTACATCCCTTCCGGAACGCTTCGCCGCGCGGTCGCCTATCCCGCGGCGGCGGACAAGTGGACCATCAAGCAAATCAAGGCTGCCCTCGACAAGGTGGGGCTTGGCTATCTCACCGGCAGGATCAAGGAAGAGGCGCCATGGGACCAGACGCTGTCGGGCGGCGAAAAGCAACGCCTCGCCTTCGCGCGCCTGCTGCTGCATCGCCCCGATATCGTGGTGCTGGATGAAGCGACTTCGGCGCTCGACGAGAAGAGCCAGGACACGATGATGTTGACGGTGATCCGCGAACTGCCTGACGTCACCATCATCAGCGTGGCGCATCGTGCGGAGCTCGAAGCCTTCCACAGCCGCAAGATCACCCTGGAGCGGCGGGAGGGCGGCGCCAAGCTCGTCAGCGACGTCGACCTCATCCCGCGCAAGCGCAAACGCAGCCTGCTGAACCGCGCTTTGTGGGGTTCCAGCACTCGGGTGAAAAAGCCGCGCAGGTAAAAGGCGCCACTGCCGAACCGCGAACAGATGTCCAGGCGAAGCGCTTGGGCAAAGACATTAGCCGGCTATGGATTAGCCGTAGAGACCCTTGTAGGTCTCGCGCAGCAGGTTCTTCTGCACCTTGCCCATCGTGTTGCGCGGCAGCTCATCGACGAAGATCACCTGCTTCGGGTGCTTGTATTTGGCCAGCTGGCCGGCAATGGCGCCAACGATCTCGGCCCCGGTGATCTGCGATGCCGGCGCCCGCACCACGACAGCGGTGACGCCTTCGCCGAAATCGGGATGGGCAATTCCGATGACGGCACTTTCCAAGACGCCGGCAACGGCGTCGATCTCGCTCTCGATCTCCTTGGGATAGATGTTGTAGCCGCCGGAGATAATGAGATCCTTGCCGCGGCCGACGATGTGGACGTAGCCGTCCGCGTCGATGATGCCGAGGTCGCCGGTGATGAAGAAGCCGTCCTTGCGAAACTCCGCCTTGGTTTTTTCCGGCATGCGCCAATAGCCGGAAAAGACATTCGGACCTTTGACCTCGATCATGCCGACTTCACCCTGGCCAAGCGCATCGCCGCTGTCAGGGTCGGCGATGCGCAGCGAAACGCCGGGCAGCGGGAAGCCGACCGTGCCGGCCCGACGCTCGCCCTCATAGGGGTTCGACGTGTTCATGTTGGTCTCGGTCATGCCGTAGCGCTCGAGAATGGCGTGGCCGGTGCGCTCGCGCCAGGCCTTGTGCGTTTCGGCGAGCAGCGGCGCCGAGCCGGAAACGAACAGGCGGATGTTCTTCGCCGCCTGGGCATCCAGCCCGTCCTGCTGCAGGAGCCTGGTATAGAAGGTCGGCACCCCCATCAGCACTGTCGCGCGGGGCAAGAGCGAGACGATGCGGCCGGCGTCGAATTTCTGCTCGAACAGCATCGAGGCGCCGGCCATCAGGGTGACGTTGGTGGCGACGAACAGGCCATGCGTGTGGAAGATCGGCAGGGCATGGATCAGCACGTCATCCCCGGTGAAACGCCATTGCTCGACCAGCACGCGCGCATTGGAGGCCAGGTTTTCGTGGCTGAGCATGGCGCCCTTGGAGCGTCCGGTGGTGCCCGATGTGTAAAGGATTGCGGCCAGATCGTCCGGCCCGCGCGCCACGGCGTCGAAATCCGTGGGCTGTTGTGCCGCCAGTTCGGTCAGCGAGCCCTCACCATTGCTGCCAAGCGTGAAGGTGGCAGCACCCGACGCCTGCGCCAACGGCGCGATAGCGCCGGCGCGGGCCGGGTCGCAGACGACCAGCCGCGGCTCGGCATCACCGAAGAAATAGCCGAGTTCGGCCAGCGTGTAGGCGGTGTTGAGAGGCAGGAAGACCGCGCCGGCGCGCAGGCAGGCGAGGTAAAGGAAAATGCATTCAGGGCTTTTTTCGACCTGCACGGCAACGCGGTCGCCCGGCTCGACGCCGAAATGCCTCAGCGCATGTGCCAGCTGTGCCGATTGCGCCAGCATGTCGCCATAGGCGATCGCGCGTCCGTCATCGGTCGCCATCAGGATGCGCTCGGAGGCTGAAATCCGGCTGCGGAACGCGTCGAACAGGTGATTGGTCATGCGCATTCCCTAGAGATGATGCCGAAAAGTGTGAAGCGGTTTTCGGAGGACATGCTCTACCCTTTGATTTAGCCGGATGATTTCAGGTCGATTCGGCCTGAAATCATCCGGCTCCAGCGCATGGCCTTGGAACAAAGGAAACGATTTCGCCTCCGTCCGGCAAAAACGTGAAATCGGGTTTGCCGCCGATCAGATGAAGGCAAGCGGACTTGGATAGCTGGCGGATTTTGGATAGCGGACCGGAAGCGCTTCTATCTGCGGCTGCGCAGCGCCTTGGTGGCGCTCACGCGTGGATCGCCGCTGTCGTTGAAGCGCTCCATGCACATGGCTGCCGTCAGACGGTAATGGTTGAGGAGGGCTTCAACGGCGCCGTCGGCATCGCCATCCACCGTGCGCTCCGCAATCAGCCGATGTTCACTGATTTCGTCGCGCTCGCTGCCGTCCTGGGAGATCAGCCGGTAACGGGAGGCCTGATCCGAAAGCTGTTCGCAAAAGCCGGTCAACCAATGCGAGCGGCAGCCTGCGATCAGTGCCCGATGGAAGGCGCGGTGCAGCTTTTCCCATTCCGGATTGTTCGAGGACGGATCCTCCGGCAAGCGGCGCGGGGCACGCGCCAGGCGATGCAAGGCCAGCACGAGCTGCTCTTCCCATTCGCCGGTGCGGTTGGCAATGGATTCACGCAGCGCCCGCTCTTCCAGCCAGCAGCGGGTGCGCGTCAATTCCTCGAGTTCTGGGGCACTGACCGGCATGATGAAGAAACCGCGCTGGTCGTGGCGGCCGAGCAGGCCTTCCGAAGCAAGTCGGTTGAGGGCCTCGCGAACCGGTGAGGCGCCGGCGCCGTAACGGGAAACCACCCATTCGACACGAAGCTTGCTTTCACTTTCAAACACGCCGCGCAGGAGATCGTCGCGAAGCTGTTGATAGACCGTACTAGCGAGTGTGCTCTTGGGTCCCGCGCCTTCGCTCACATCGGCAGATCCGTAGGTCAATACGACTCCTGTAGCTCTCCCATGCTCCGCTAGCCCGTTCGCGAAGCAAACGATTTCCCCTGTAAATTTACTGTAACTCCTAAGGCATCCGCCCCTCAAGCGAAAGATCACGATATTCGACTTAAAGAGGAAGGTTGACCGCATCTTATCCGCCGGAAGTAACTAAAAACGTGAAAAACTTGTTCTTCTGAAGAAAGTTTGTCTGCCAGCATGGCAGGTGCCCTCGAGAAACAGCTTCGAGATCCCGAATACGGATAATTTTTTCTTAACGCGCGTGATGCCGCCGGATTGACCTCTCCCCGCATGCAGATCCCTTCGGCAGTTATCCACTAGATTTATGGGCCAAAACTAGTGCCGGATGCCGCGATCCTGTCGCTTGCCGCGATGCCCTTGCGGCTGCCACCCGTTGACGGCTTTTTGGGAGATCGAAGGATCAGGCAGGGAGATCAGGCCGAGGAGAACCTACCAGCCGGGAACTTGCCCTGGAACTGATGTCAGCCGGCAGCCCGGTCGGCCGCGGTTCGGATGGCTTCTATATTGGCCCGGTAGGCTTCGACGCTGCCGCCCTTGAAGATGGCGGCGCCTGCCACCAGCACATCGGCGCCGGCTGATGTGACCAGGGGGGCGGTTTCCGGCGACACGCCGCCGTCGACCTCGATGCGAATCGGCCGGTTGCCGATCAGCGCTTTCACCCGCTTGACCTTGTCGACCATGGCCGGGATGAAGGCCTGGCCGCCAAAGCCCGGATTGACGGTCATGATCAGGATCAGGTCGAGCCGGTCGAGCACATATTCGATCGCACTTTCCGGCGTCGCCGGATTGAGCGATACGCCGGCCTTCTTGCCGAGACCCTTGATGGTCTGAAGCGAGCGGTCGAGATGCGGTCCGGCCTCGGCATGCACGGTCATGCCGTCGCAGCCGGCATCGGCAAAGGCGGCCAGATAAGGATCGGCCGGCGCAATCATCAAATGGCAGTCGAAAAAGGCCTTGGTGCGGTTGCGGATGGCCTTGATCACCGGCGGGCCGAAGGTGATGTTGGGCACGAAATGCCCGTCCATCACGTCGAGATGGATCCAGTCGGCGCCGGCCGCCGTCACCGCCTCGACCTCGTCGCCGAGCTTCGAGAAATTCGACGCCAGCACCGATGGCGCGATCAGGGTCTTCCTGCTCATGATGCGGCCCCTTTGGGCGCCCTGTTTGCGGGCGCGGCCTTGACGACTGCTAGAGCAATTCCAAGAAAAGTGGGAACGGCTTTCCGTCCGGAATTGCGTGAAAACAAAGAGATAGAGCGGTTCGGCTTTTCCACCAAACGATGAACTGCTCTAGACCATGATCCCGGAAAGGGAAAGTCGGTATATGCTGCGCCCGGCAGCGGGTTCGGCGAATACCTGGCCGCCCGATCGCCGCAGCGCGCCCAAGGAAAAACCCCGCCGGATCGCTCCGGCGGGGTTCTGAATTTTGACTCGTATCCAGATCCTATGGCTTGAAGTTGGCCGCCGGATCCCTTTGCGGCTGTACCTGCGTCTGCGGCGTGCGCTTCGGTATGAACTGCTGAAGGACACCTGGATTGAGCAACAGGGTCGGATCGAGCGACGGCTGCTGCCGGATCGCCCTGCAGTTCGGGAACCGACCAACCGTGCCTTCGGGGCAGCGCCGCTTGATGATCGGCACGCACTGGCCGCCGACCATCTGCGAGCCCGGGGCGCAGTCTCCCACCTGCGGCCTCGGCTTGCGGCATGCGCCGTCGATCACCTGGGTGCCGCGCGGGCAAACACACTCGCCGCGCTTGTTGTGCACCTGGCCGCGTATGTCGCACTGTTCCAGCACAGGCTTCTTCTGCCGGCAGGCATTGCCTTGCACCTCGGTACCCCGCGGGCAGACACAATTGCCGTTGGCGTCGTGGACCTGGCCGCGGATCGAGCACTGCTCGGGCTTCGGCCGGATCGGCCGGCAGACCTTGCCCCTGACTTCTGTGCCGTCCGGGCAGACGCAATCGCCATTGGCGTTTTGGATCTGACCACGGATCGAGCATTGTTCAGGCTTTGGCCGGATCGGCCGGCAGGCTCCATTGCGCACCTCTGTCCCACGCGGGCAGACACAATCGCCATCGGCGTCATGAACCTGGCCGCGTATGCCGCACTCCTCGGGCTTCTGCTTGTCGCGCACGCAGGCATTTGCCTGTCGGTCGAGATGCGTACCTTCCGGGCAGTAGCAGCCATTGCCGTCCGACGTCGGGACCGAACCGGGGATGGTGCAGCCAGGCTTGTCGGTCTTGATGCAAGCGCCGTTCTCAAGCTCGGTTCCGCGGGGGCAGACACAGCGTCCATCCTCGGTGCGGATCTGGCCCTTGAGCAGCACGCAGGGCCTTGGATCCTTTGGCTGGATGATGACGCCGCCGTCGGGCGAGCACTGGCCGTTGCGGAACGTCGTGCCTTCCGGACACACGCACCGACCGGCATCGTTCATGACGAACCCCGGCGAGCATTCCTTCTTCACCTCGCGCTTGATGGTGAAGGGATGGCAGGCATAGGCCTTGCCGCGATCGCCCTGGATATTGGTCAGGTCGCCGGGCAGTACGTCGCCGCCGCCTTGCACCCTGGTGTCGGGAGACAAGACCCCGACGCAGTTCTGGCCGCTAACGTTGCCCCGCAGATTGGCCAGGGGAGCGTCGGGAAGGACCACGGTGACCTTGTGCACATGGCTTTCCCCGGCGCCGAGCGTCAGGTTGGCAATGCAGGTCAACGGCAAGGTCGTCGGTTCGGGCGAGCAGCCGAAGGGCGGCTCGATCGAGGTGATCGCGACGCCTTGCAGCCGCCCCAGCCCGTCCACCCCGATCGCATCGCCGATGCGGACCGGACCGGAGAAGGCGGTCTGGCCATCATTGGTGATGGTGATCTCGAACGAGCAGGGTTGCCCGGGCTGGCACTCGGCATCGCCGGTCTTCTTGACGCTGATGGTGGACGTGCCGCCGCCCTTGGCGCAGGCCTGGCCGATAGGGTAGACGATATCGTCTCCAGGGGCCGGGCCATACGAGCCGCGTGCGCAGTTCTCGAACGCGCCATTGGCCGAGACCGTCACGTCGAAGTGCCTCGATGTTCCGGGAGTCATCACGGCGCCGGGAATCTGGCACGACAGCGCATTGGCCGGAACCGCTCCGCAGGCCCATTCCGCGCCGTCGGGTGTGACGGTCTGGATCTGGACCGGCGCGCCACCCGATATCAGCGTGGCAGCATCGTTGACCCGCACCGGACCGGTGGGGGCAGAGGTGCCAAGGCTGATGACGGTGATGCGGCAGGAAACCACCGCCGCACCGGCGAGCGAGCCGTTGCAGACCTTGGTGATGCGTAGGGTCGGCTTGCCGCCATTGGGATGACGGAAGCGTTCCTTGGCGCAGGCCTTGTTGTTGGTGAGGTCGACCTCACCGGGGACGGGCTTCAGCGCCGCGCAGTTCTCGACCGAATCCGACTGGTAGCCGGCCGGCATGACCGCCTTGACGACGATCGGCGTCGATGCGCCCGGCATCAGCACGATGCCGGCATTGTCGCAGCGGAACTGGCCGGGACCGTTCGGTCCGCATGTCCAAGGCGGAGACGGGCCGAAGGTCGAAGAGGCCGGCGCGCCGCCCGGGTAATTGTCGACAACCGTCAGCGGCCCATTATAGGGGACGCTGCCATTGTTGATGATGTCGATCACGAAGTAGCAGATGCCGTCGGGCGTGCAGACCGGGATGCGGGCACGCTTCTTCAAGATCAGGTCGACCTTCTTGTCGACCGGGGGCCGGCAATCGCGGTCGCGGTCGCCACGCCGGCAGATCGGGATCGAGGCACAGCCGCGATCGTTCTGCTGGCTGCCGAACAGCGGCTTGCCGCTGGCGCCGTAATTATAGGTGGCGCAGTTGCGCAGCGCGCTGCCTTGCCAACCACCCGCCGGCTTGAAGCCGAGCTTGAGGTTGATGGAGGCCCCCGGATTGAGCGTGGTCACCGGATAGGTGCACGTCATCGGGGTCACGCCGGGCACGCAGACCCAGGGCGGGTTGGGCCCTGAATCCAGAGTCGAGCCGGCCGGCAGCGTCACCTCGTCGAGCACGATCTTGCCGTGATACGGCCCGTCGCCGACATTGGTGACCTTGATGGTGAAGTCGCAGCCGCCCCCCATCGTGCAACGCGTCACGTCGGCGCGTTTCTCGACCTTGAGGTCCGGTTCCTTGTCCTTGGGAGGACATCTCAAGTCACGCGGGATGACGATGTCGATGGTCTGCGTGCAGCATAGTCCCCAACCCTCCTTCGGGCCGGCATAGGTCTCGATGCCGGTGACGATGAGGTGGATGACGTCGCCGGGCGATGCACCGACGATCTTCCAGTTCAGCACACCGCCGCCCGCCGGCACCAATTGCGTGTCGGGGATGATGGTGATGCCTGGGGTCGTCGTCGATACCTGCACCCATTTGCCGCCCATCTCCGGGCCGACAGGCATGTGGTAGATGAACGCGCCGCCGCCTTGCACGCAATCGACCGTGCCGCGCTCCACCTTGAAACATTCCCGGTCGGGAGGCGGAGGCCGCTTGTCACAGTTGGTGAGGTCGATCTTGATCGAGGTCTTGGCCCCGGTCTTGTAGTCTCCATCGTCGGGCTTGCCCGGATCCTGCGACGGGATGATGGCCCCCGTGCCGACGCCCGGCGTCACCTTGATCATGCCCTGGTTGTCGACGATGGTCGGCGAAGGAAACGCCGCATGGTCGATCTTGGCGGTGATCTTGAAATTGATGACGCGTTCATTGCCAGCCCCAGCGCCGTCGAGATCGGTGGCGGAAATCCGGAAATCGGAAACCGTCGCCGTATCGTTCGGATTAGCCGAGGTGCTGATTGTCGCACCCGGCAGCGGTCCGCCGGACGCATCCGTGCCGTCGCCGGACACGTTGACGTTGACGATCGCAAGACCGTGCGGAAGCTGATCCTTGAAGTCGAGTTGGAGTTTCTTCAGCCTGGCCGAAAAGCTTGGGTCGGCAAAGCCTTGCGGGTCGCCGCGCAGGCCAAAGCTCAGAGAGTAGACGACGTAGTCGCAGCTCCTCTGTGTGCCTGTTTTGGTG
Source organism: Mesorhizobium sp. M1004 (assembly GCF_040318795.1). Taxonomy (NCBI): domain Bacteria; kingdom Pseudomonadati; phylum Pseudomonadota; class Alphaproteobacteria; order Hyphomicrobiales; family Phyllobacteriaceae; genus Mesorhizobium; species Mesorhizobium sp. M1004. The sequence goes on along the minus strand of NZ_JAMYNB010000002.1, from coordinate 233,691 downwards.
AAGAACGGCACGATCCGTTCCGGCCTCGGATTGACGATTTTTGAATTGTCCAGGTCGAGCCGCAGTTCCGGAGTGATCGGGACTGCATCTTCGGCGTGGCTTGCCACAGGGGTGAACATGGCGACCGCGATACCGGCCGCCATCAGCCAGCGCGCGCCGCGCCTGGCATATGACGGGGGTTTCATGATGGTCTCCATGACGGTTGGCTGCTTGCCGGTGGATTGACTGCTCTTCGCGGTCGGGGAAAGTGCGAGATTTTTCATCTTCCCCTCCTCAACGTTCGCAGCTGACGGCTGGGGTTCTGAGCGGCAAAGTCATCTTGCAGCAAGGGTAGTAGCCACCCTTGTCCTTGTCGGACTGCCTGTAGAAGCAAAGTCCAACATCGACTCTGTCGCCCGGAGAATGGCCGGTGATGTCGACCGTGTAAGGCTTACCGGGAGCATGCGACTGGGGTGATGTCACCCCGACGCCTGGTGTCATGGACTGGACCTTGATCGAATCGCCGCCAAAGCCGGCATGGTCATGGAGATAGAGGTCGGCCTGGAGGCCGCGAGGCGTGCAGTAGAACTGAACATCCTCGACATCGATGCACGGAGGCAGATCGCCGGGCGGTGGGAAGCCCGGCGGATAGAACGGCGGCAGATAACCGCCTGGGATCTCTTCATAATAGCCGGCACGGCCGTCGCAGGGGTGCCAGACCTCGACGTCGCCGACATGGCCTTCCACTTCTGGGTCTTCGAAATAGCCGTCGAAGTCGACGAACCACGAGCCGAAAGGCGGCACGTTGGCCGGCTTGACCAACGGCGTCGGCGTGATCTGCACGCCGTGCACGGCAAGCGGCCCGCCGGCGGCGAGCTGGTCGGCAAGTGTCGGGTTGTCGCGCAGCTTGTCGCCGGTGTTGACCAGCGTGTCGGTGCACACGCCGGTGTCGAGATTGCCGTCGGCGTCATAGCCATATTGCAGGTCGAGCCCACCGGCCGACTGCCGGTTGCCTTGCGGGAAGCCGACTGCATATTCCTGCGGCTCTTCCACCCAGACCGATTCCGTCGCCGGATCGTCCGGGTTTTCGCGCCAGTAGCGGATGACCTCGCCCTTGCCGGAATCGGCGAACTGGCTGTAATCGTAGCGATTCTCGACCGGGCCGCGCTGCGCCAGATACATGAAGCCCTGGTTGTCGAAGGCGATGTCGGTGACGGCGTAGTCCTTGTCGGCCTTGACCGTCAGCTCCCAGCGCGGATCACCGGCAAAGCTGCCATCGCGGGCAATGCCAACCGACCAGATCTCGGCCTTTTCGCCGACCGAATAATAGAGCCGGCCGCCATGATAGGCGACGGACCAGACGCGGCGTTCGTCCTGCGTGTAGCCCCATGTGTCGGGGTCTTCCGAGTCGAAGGCAGCACCCTGTATGTCCATCACCGCACCGTCATCGGCGACGGGAGCCAGCCCATGCGCCGGCCGCCCGGCAACGCCATGATCGAATGTGTCGATCAGCGTGCCGTTGGCGTCGAGGCGGTGGATGAAGCCCGTGTCGAGGTCGCTGGCGAAGAACTCGCGGTGATTGCTGTCGAAGCTGATGTCGCCGATGCCGGAACCGCTGTTGGTGTCAATGTCGGCGAATTTGGAGACCGCGCCGGTGATGCCGTCGATCTTCCAGATCGTGCCCGGACCGCCACCGCTTTCGGTGCCGAACTGGCCGTCCATGAAGACGGCGCCTGCGGTTCCGCGGCGCTGTCGCTCGGGCCGACCGTCGGCATCTTCGTCCGGGGTGACGATACGGATGCCGTGCAGCGAGGTCGCGCCGGCATAGAGGTTGGGGACGCCCGTGGGAACGCCGTCGCGCACACCGTCATCATAGGTGATGGCGAACACCTGGCCGATCTGTTCGGCCGTCACCTCGAAAGGCGGCGGCGTGTAGACGAGCTGGCCGGAAGCCGGTCCGCCGAGCGCCGAAACGTCGAAGACGCGCAAGGTGGCGCGCGTCGTGTCGATGAAGGTTTCGTCGACCGGGTCGACGCCGGGCGGCAGCCCCCCCCTTTCGGAATCGGCAGAGTCGAAATTGGGAATGACGGTGCCGGAAAATCCGGTGACCGCCATCGAGCCGGGATAGACGATCTGGGTTTCCTGCGCTTGGGCGGCTGTGCCCAACCAGAGGGTGGCGCTCAGCGCCAGGGCAAGCAAACCGCCGCCCAGATGGAGCGAACGGCGGAAACCGCTTGGAAACGACATGGACGCGCCGCGATCGCAGGACATAAAACTCCCCCCGAAGTTTTCGGGAGGAACATCCGGTCCGGCCGCGCGAAACAGGGCAAGGCGCGGCGTTCCGGCACGTTCGTCCCTGATCGAATTGTCTGCTTTCCTCATCTTCACGATACGCCTGCTCCTGCGCAGGGTCAACGGAATCAGCCGAAAGCCCAGCGCATCGACTCCATCCCGAAGGCGGTGGTCGCGCTGAGCTTGCGTTGGTCCCGGAGACCGTGGAGCCTCTGGGGTCCTGGTCATGGGGCATCCTTTCCGGCCCGCACCATGCGGCGCCTGGTCGTCAGTCGCCGGCTGGAGCAGAAAGGTTCATGCAAAACGGCGGCCGGGTCTGTCCGCCATTTCACAGAGGCGCGGCTAATTCCTTGTGTCAACTCAGGTGGAAAACAGTCTTGGCGCGCGAAAGACCGGCCGGCTTACTTACCGTCAGTGCCGGCTTCTGCTAGCGTCTTCCCAACCCTGGGGGGATCATGACACGCAGGCACTTCGTTCTGTTCCTGGCGGCGCTTTTTCCATGTGCGTTGCCGGTCCATCAATCCGTGGCCAAGACCTTGATCTACTGCACCGAGGTCAGTCCGGACACGTTTGATCCCGCACTCGCCTCCGGCGCCCGCGACGCCTCGGCCACCGCTCTCTACAACCGCATGGTCGAGTTCGAGCCCGGCACCACGAAGGTACGCCCCGGCCTTGCCGAAAGCTGGGAGATTTCCGACGACGGCCTCACCTACACATTCCACCTGCGGCACGGTGTGAAATTCCACAGCGTCGAGGGCTTTACGCCGAGCCGCGACTTCGACGCCGACGACGTGCTGTTCACCTTCGACCGTCAGGCCAACGCTCAGAACCCGTTCAACAATTATGCCAAACGCCAGTACATTTACTTCGACGGCATCGGCATGCCGGATCTTGTCGCCGGCTGGCGCAAGCTTGACGACCATACCGTCGTGATGACGCTGAAGGCGCCGCATTCGCCGATGCTTGCCGACCTGGCGATGGATTTCGCTTCGGTCGTTTCCAGGGAATATGCCGATAAGCTCGTCGCCGAGAAGCGGCTGCTCGACCTGGCGCTGAAGCCGGTCGGGACGGGTCCGTTCCAGCTTGTCGACTACCAGCAGGATGCGGTCATCCGTTACAAGGCCAATCCGGACTACTGGCGCGGCAAGCCGAAGATCGACGATCTCGTCTTCGCCATCACCGCCGATGCCAGCATTCGCATGGAAAAGCTGCGCGCCGGCGAATGCGACCTGATGCCCTATCCAAATCCGGCCGACCTGGAGGCGATCAAGGCGACACCCGGCATCAAGGTCATGCGGCAGGAGGGCCTCAATACAGGATACCTCGCCTTCAACACTTTGCAGAAGCCCTTCGACGATCCAAAGGTGAGGAAGGCGATCGCCATGGCCATCGACACCCAGGCGCTGGTCGACGTCGTGTTCCGCGGCACCGGTGAAGTCGCACGCAATCCGCTGCCGCCGACGTCCTGGGCCTATGACAAGACGAGCCCCGATCATGTCTTCGATCCCGCTGCCGGCAGGCAGGGGCTCGCCGATGCAGGCATCAAGGACCTGCACATGAAGATCTGGGCGATGCCGGTGCAGCGTCCGTACAACCCGAATGCGCAGCGCATGGCCGAAATGATCCAGTCCGACCTGGCAAAGATCGGTGTCACCGTGGAAATCGTGACGTATGAGTGGACAGAATACCTTGCCCGCTCGAAGTCACGCGATCGCGACGGCGCCATGCTGTTCGGTTTCACCGGCGACAATGGCGACCCCGATAACTTCCTGTCGGTGCCGCTTGGCTGTGCCGGCGTCGGCACCACCAATCGTGCCAACTGGTGTTTTCCGGCCTTCGACGATCTGCTCAAGCAGGCAGCCGGGATCGTCGATCCCGCTGCCCGCGCAAAACTCTATTCGCAGGCGCAAACGATCTTCAGGGAGCAGATGCCGTGGGTCGCTATCGCCCACTCCGTGGTCTCGATCCCGATGCGCGAACAGGTGACGGGCTATGTCATGGACCCCTTTGATCACCACGATTTCTCGGGCGTCGATATCAAGGAATAGCGTTCGGTGTCTGCCGCCGATCTCGATGTCTATGTAGAGAGCCTGCGCAATTTCCGACTGGTGCGGAGCTATAGCATCGCGCAGTTGCTGCCTTACCTGGAACAGGCTGGATTGAAAGTGCGCCTGCTCGACCGGCCAGCCGGCCGAGATCGGGCGCCGGTGGCCTTTCTGCATGTCGACCTGACAGTCGTGCCGCCAACGTACCGCGGGCTCGGCCACCTCTACGACCGCACCATCAATGGCCGCGCGCTGTCCATCCACCGGCACCTTTATTCGACACTGAAGCTGGAGGCAGGCGACAGCCACGAGGGGCCGGTTGTCGTCAAGACGGTCCTCAACTCCAGGGGCCGACCAGAGCAGCGCTGGTGGCAGCATCGCAACGGCCTGACCAGGAGCGCGCATGCCATCCGCAAGCTCTTCGAACCCGGCTACAAGGACCGCCTGTGCCCGCCCTATAAGGTCTACCAGACGATCGGCGAGGTTCCGCGGGATGTATGGCGCAACAATCGCCTGATGGTGGAAAAGTTCGCTTTCGATACGCTCGACCTGCCCATCGTCAAGCACCGCTACATGTTCCTGCTCGGTGCCGAGGTCAACATGCGGCAGGTCTACGACGATGTGTTGTGCGCCGGCTCAAAAATCCTGAGCAATGAGGTGGGCGGCGCCGTGCCACCGGAAGTGCTGGCGGTGCGGCAGCGGCTCAACCTGGACTTCGGCGCCATCGACTATTTCATTGTCGATGGCAAAGGCGCTGTCGTGGATGCCAACAAGACCGTCGGCTCAAACCCTGAATGGCTGAAGAAGAATCGCTTTCGTCAGGAATTCAACGATCGCATGGCTGAGGAACTGATCGCCTTTGTCCGCGGTTGAGCCGGATCACCAGATCCAGTCGCCCTTGCCCAGCACCGACACCGCTTCGACGATACGGTTGAAGCTGGCGCGGGCCCGGCCGACCGTGTGCCTGGCCCGGAGATAGCCGTGCACCAGTCCCGGCTCCTCGAACCAGGCGGCATGGCCGCCGGCAGCGAGGACGCGGTCGCGATAGGCCTCGCCGTCCGACGACAGCGGGTCGCATTGCGCGGTGATCAGCACTGTCGGTGGCAGGCCGATGAAATCTGCGTCGGCCAGTGGATACAAAGTGATGTCGCCGGTCCCATTGAGGCCGCCGGTGCGGATATCCTTGTAGAAGTCGAGATCGCGCACCGTCAGCATCGGCGCTTCCGCATGCGTCAAATAGGAGCCTTGCGAACGGTCGCCGCCGAGGCCGGGATAGATCAGCACCTGGCCGATCGACTTTTTGGCATGGCTGCGCGTCGCGTGGGCGAGAGCCGCGCAGAGATTGCCGCCGGCGCTGTCGCCGCAGAGCAAAATAGGGCAGTCGTAGTTTGAGGCCGCCCATTCAAAGGCATGCAGCGCATCGTCGAAGGCGGCCGGGTGCAGATGCTCCGGCGCCAGCCGGTAATCGATGGAACCCACCTCGTAACCGGTGCGGGCGCAGAGCTCGGCGCAGACATCGTCATGGCTGTCTAGGCCGCCGAGGATGAAACCCCCGCCATGGATGTAGAGCACCATCGCCGCCGTGTTCGGGGTAGCGCTGCGATAGATGCGGATCGGGATGTCGTGTGATCGGTTGGCAATGAAAGTCGTTTCCGCCGTCACACCATTGGGATAGCCGGCAAAGAACTCGCGGCACATCCGGTCATAAATCGCACGCTGCTGGGCGATGGTGTAGTCGATCGTATCGGGCGGGTAATAGGAATTGGTCCGCTCGATGAAGGCCCAGGTCTCGGCATCGATGAGGGTTTTGTAGTCGGTCATGCAGCTCCTTTACCTCCCCCTTGATGGGGGAGGTCGCCGCGAAGCGGCGGGTGGGGGTGGTGGCGCATCACCCCACCGCGGACCTTCGGTCCGACCCTCCCCATCGAGGGGAGGGTAAAGAGGCTACTTCCCCTTCCACACCGGGTCGCGCTTCTCCGCAAACGCCCGGAACCCTTCCATATTGTCCTCCGAGCCATACAGCGCATCGACCGTCGCCAGTTGCCGGCGCGTGACGCGGTTCATGGCATCCTGGAAGGTCAGCGCCTCCGCCACCCGCGCCGTCTCCTTGATCGCGGCGAACACCAGCGGCGGGCCGCTGGCGAGCAGCCTTGCGATCTCCCAGACGCGCTCCTCGAGCTTGTCCTTGGGCAGCACTTCGTTGACCAGGCCCCAGCGATGCGCTTCCGCCACATCCATCCAGCGGCCGGTGAGCAAGAGGTCCATGGCGACATGATAGGGAATGCGCTTCGGCAACTTGATCGTCGCGGCATCCGCCAGCGTGCCGGCGCGGATTTCGGGCAGGGCGAAGGAGGAATGGTCGGAGGCGAAGATGAGGTCGCAGGACAGCGCCAATTCGAAGCCGCCGCCCACCGCCATGCCGTTGACGCAGGCGATCACCGGCTTGTTCATGTCGCGCAGCTCCTGCAGGCCGGCAAAGCCGCCGACGCCATAGTCGCCGTCGACCGCATCGCCACCGGCTGCTGCCTTCAAATCCCAGCCGGCGCAGAAGAACTTGTCGCCGGCGGTCTTGACGATGGCGACGCGCAGTTCCGGATCGTCGCGGAACGCCTTGAAGGTCTCGCCCATCAGCCGCGACGTTTTCAGGTCGATGGCGTTGGCCTTGGGCCGGTCGAGCGTGACCTCGAGGATGGTGCCTTCGCGGCGAGTTGAAATGACGTCAGACATTCTTCTTCTCTCCCAGCACCAGCAGCGCGTCGGCGATCCAGGCGCCCTTGCCCTCGGCGCAGACGATCAGCGGGTTGATGTCGAGTTCCTCGATCTCTCCGGCATTCGTCTGCACGAAGCCGGCAATGCCCGCGATGGCGTCGATGGCCGCGGCGACATCGGCCTTCGGCCGGCCGCGATAGCCCTCAAGCAGAGGGAACAGTTTCAGGCCGCGTAGCGCCGCCTCGATATCGTCGCGCGTTGCCGGCAGCATCAAGGTCACGCTGTCGCGCAACAGCTCGACCAGCACGCCGCCAGTTCCCAGCGTCATGACGGCGCCGAACATCGGGTCGCGGGTAAAGCCGACAATCAGTTCGGCAACGCCGTCGCGCACCATGCGCTCGACATAGAGCCCGGTGCCGAGCGGCAAGAGATCGTGCGCCGCGGTGCTGACGGATTCGGCGTCCTTGAGGTTAAGCCTGACAGCGCCGACTTCCGACTTGTGGGTGACGCCAAGCGCCTTCAACGCCACCGGGAAGCCGAGCGCCATCGACGAAATCACCGCTTCGACGGCATTGGCGGCGCGTTCGGCCTTCGGCACCGGCAAGCCGGCCTCGATCAGCCGCGCCTTGGCTTCGGCCTCGTCAGGGGTGACATGATCGCCGCCGGCAGCACCTGCAGCCGACGTGTCGATCGGCTGCGCCTGCGGCTCGGCCCAGGCCCAGCCGATGAAGGCCGCCGCGCCTGCGGCATCAATGGCCTCGGAAATGCCGAACAACGGCACCATGCCGCGCGCCATCAGCTCGGCGGTGTATTCCTCCGGCAGGTTCTCCGGCAGCGACGAGACAATCGCGCCATGCGCCTTGTTGGTCTTCAGCGCCGCCTCGAAGGCGCGCAGCGTCGCCCACCAGTCGGTGACCGAGCAGCGGTCGGGGCGCGGGAAATCGAGCACCAGCATGTTGAGGTCGAAACCGCCCGACACCATGGCGGTGAAGGTGGCGGTCATCGCCGGTTCATTGTTCCAGATGAAGGTGTGATAGTCCAACGGGTTGGCGACCGCGACCAGCGGCCCGAGCGTCGATTTGACATGGGCGCGGTGTTTGCTGGTGAGCTCCGGGAAATTGACCCAGCGGCCTTCGGCGCTGTCGGCCATGACAGAGGCTTCGCCGCCCGAGCAACTCATCGATGACAGTCTATAGCCGGGCAGTGGTCCTGTGACGTGCAGAAGCTTCAGCGCCTCGATAAAGGCGGGGATGGAATCGACGCGCGCAATGCCGAGCCGCCGCAGGAAAGCGCCCGAAGCGGCATCCGAACCGGCGAGCGAAGCTGTGTGCGAGACGGTCGCCTGCCTGGCCTGTTCGGACCGGCCGACCTTCATGGCGATGATCGGCTTCTTCAGTTCGCGCGCCCGCGCCGCCAGCTTCTCGAAGCCGGCTACCGAATCGAAGGCTTCGATGTGCAGGCCGAGCGAGGTGACGCGCTCGTCCTCGATCAGGCCGAGCGCCATTTCGGAGAGGCCGGTCTGCGCCTGGTTGCCGGCGGTCATCAGGAAGGCGATCGGCAGGCCGCGCTTCTGCATCGTCATGTTGATGGCGATGTTGGAGGACTGGGTGATGATGGCGACGCCCTTGGCGCCTTCGGGCAGCCTGATGCCGCCATGCTGGTCGGGCCATAGCAGCGCGCCATCGGCATAGTTGATCAGGCCGTAGCAGTTCGGCCCGATGATCGGCATCTGGCCCGCGGCAGCCACCAGTTCGGCCTGCAGCCGCTCGCCGTCATCGTCATAGGCCTCGGTCTCAAGAAAGCCCGCGGCAAAACAGACGGCGCCGCCGGCGCCACGCTTGGCCAGCGCCTTGATCACCTCGATGGTGAGATGCCGGTTTACGCCGACAAAGGCGGCGTCGGGCGCCCCGGGCAATTCGGCGACCGAGCGATAGGCCTTGCGGCCGGCGACCTCGTCCTTGTTCGGATGCACCGGCCAGATTTCGCCGACAAAGCCCATCTTGATCGATTGGGCGACGACGGCGGCGGCCTGGGCCCCGCCGAACACCGCGATGGATTTTGGGCGCAACAGACGCTCAAGCTTGTGCATGGGTTATGCCCCGAACGGGCGCAGCAGCGCCCGCGAAATGATGTGGCGCTGGATTTCCGACGTCCCTTCCCAGATGCGCTCGACACGGGCGTCGCGCCAGATGCGCTCCAGCGGCAGGTCATCCATCAGCCCCATGCCGCCATGGATCTGGATTGCTTCGTCGGCAACAAAGGCGAGCATTTCGGTAGCCTTCAGCTTCGCCATGGCCATGTCCTGATCGGTGACGGTGCCCTGATCGTACTTCCAGCCGGCTTCGAACACCATCAGGTCCGCCGCCTTCAGTTCCGTCGCCATGTCGGCGAGCTTGAACGACACGCCCTGGAACTTGCCGATCTGCTGGCCGAACTGCTGGCGTTGCGCCGAGTATTCGATGGCGTGGCCGAGTGCCCGCTCGGCGCGGCCGAGACAGGTGGCGCCGACCTGCAGGCGCGTGGCGCCGAGCCAGGAATTGGCGACGTCGAAGCCCTTGTGGACCTCACCCAGCACCTGGCTTGCCGGCAGGCGGCAATCGTCGAATTCGAGGATGGCGTTGGTGTAGCCGCGATGCGAGACGTTGCGGTAGCCGTCGCGCACGGTGAACCCCTTGGTGCCCTTGTCGACGAAGAAGGCGGTGATCTTCTTGCGCTTGCCGCGCGGCGTTTCTTCCTCGCCCGAAGCCATGAAACTAATTGCGAAATCGGCAAGATCGGCGTGGCTGATGAAATGCTTGGTGCCATTGAGCACCCAGTCGTCGCCGTCCTGCACGGCTGACGCCTTCATGCCGCGCAAATCGGAGCCGGCGCCGGGCTCGGTCATCGCCAGGCAGTCCCACTTCTCGCCACGAATACACGGGAACAGGTATTTTTCGCGCTGCTCGGGTGTGCCGGCGAGCAGGATGTTGGAGGGGCGCGCGACGCAGGTCCAGTGCAGCGCATAGTTGGCGCGGCCGAGTTCCTTCTCGTAGAGCAACCAAGTCACCGTATCGAGGCCGGCGCCACCGACATCGGCCGGCATGTTGGCCGCATAGAGCCCGGCTTCGATTGCCTTGACCTTGATCTCCTCGATCAACTCGCGGCGCAGCACGCCGGTGCGCTCGACCTCGCGTTCATGCGGGTAAAGCTCATTCTCGACGAACGCGCGCGTCGTCTCGACAATGAGCTTCTGTTCCTCCGAAAGACCGAAATCCATGGTCCTCAGCCCTTCTTCTTTTTCTTCGGCTTTTCCGCCTTCTTCACCGGCTTCGATGCCTTGGCCTTTTCTGCGGCCCTGGATGCGGCCGGCTTCTTCGCCGCCAGCTTGGCCAACTGCTTGGTATAGTCCTTGTGCAAGGCGCCGGCGCCCCAGCCCTTGCCTTTGTTCTGTTTCGACAGAGCATCCATGATCGCGACCAGATTGTCGTCGCGGATCTTTTCCAGCTCACGGATCGACAGGCCATGCGCCTGGTCGTCCGACTGGGTGGCGATCAGATCGACCAGCTCGTCGTTGAACTCCGGCACGTCCATCAGCTTGGTCCACGGCCATTTCAGGCACGGCCCGAACTGCGCCATAAAGTGGCGCATGCCTGCCTCGCCGCCGGCGACGCGGTAGACCTGGAACATGCCCATCTGCGCCCAGCGCAGGCCGAAGCCATAGCGCATGATGTCGTCGAGTTCCTCGACCGTGCAGATGCCGTCCTTGATCAGCCACAGCGCCTCGCGCCAGGCCGCCTCCAGCAGGCGGTCGCCGACAAAGGCCTCGATCTCCTTGCGGATCACCACCGGCTTCATGCCGATCGAGGCATAGATTTCCTTGGCAACCTCGATCGCTTCGGGGAACGTCTGCTCGCCGCCGACGATCTCGACCAGCGGCAGCAGGTAGACCGGGTTGAAGGGATGTCCGACAACCAGACGCTCCGGATGCTTCTTCATCGCCACCTGCATGTCGGTCGGCTTGATGCCCGAGGTGGACGAGCCGACAATGGCGTTGGCCGGCGCGTAGAGATCGATCTCGGCCAGTACGCGGTGTTTGAGGTCGAGCCGCTCCGGCACGCTCTCCTGGATGAAATCGGCATCGGCCACCGCCTCGGCGATGGTCTTGGCAAAGGTCAGTCTGCCTTCCTTGGGCAGGCCGCCGGGAACCATCTGCCTGTAGGCGCGGCGCGCGCCCTTCATCACTTCCGAGACCTTGCGCGACGCTTCCAGGTCCGGATCGAAGATCGACACATCGATGCCGTTGAGCAGCAACCGCGCCACCCAACCGGCGCCGATGACACCGCCGCCAATGGCGGCTGCCTTGTTGATGATGCTCATGGTCAGGCTCCGGTTTTTGTCTTGGCGGTTTGAGGGTCGATGAGAGGCACGCGCTCGCCAACGCGGATCACGGAGGGGTCGTAGGCCTTGCGGGCGAAGACTTCGAGCACGAAGGGCCGGAAGAATTCGATCGGCAGCGTGTCGTAGTCCGGGTCGAAGCTCGACTGGTCCCAGCGTTCGCAAAACTGGTCGCAATCGTCGAAATAGGCATGGCCGGCGAAGCGGTCGCGAGCATGGCGGTTGCCGCCGAGATGATGCGCGTAATAGAGCCGCTGGAAGTCGCCATGCTTTTCCACCACCCAGGTGCATTGCTCGCGCACGAAAGGTTTCAGGATCGAGGCGGCGTATTCGTCGTGATTGTACGGTGCGTAGATGTCGCCGATGTCGTGCAGCAGCGCGCAGGCGATCCAGTCGGTGTCGGCGCCGTCGCGCCAGGCCCGCGTCGCCGCTTGCAGCGAATGGCCGAGCCTGGTGATCTTGTAGCCCGACAGGCCTTCGTCGAGTTGCACCAGTGCGTCGAGCAGCCGCTCGCCGGTCCTGGCGGCATAGTCGATCTCATGGGCGGTCAGGAACTCATAGTCTTGCCTGTCGCCATCCTTCATCGCAGTGAATTTGACGGTAGCCATGATCCGCTCCCGTCTTAAGCAGCCGCTGCGATCGGCGCCCGCTTGGTGAGGTTGAGCTTCCTGCGCACTTCCTCCGGCCCCAAAATCCTGGCGCCGAGATTGGTAACGATGCTGGCCGCGCGCTCGACGAGCTGCGCATTGGTGGCCAGCACGCCCTTGTCGAGCCAGAGATTGTCTTCGAGACCGACGCGGACATTGCCGCCGGCGAGCACTGCAGCGGCTGCATAGGCCATCTGGTTGCGGCCGATGGCGAAGGCCGACCAGTTCCAGGTCGACGGCACGTTGTTAACCATGGCCATGAAGGTGTTGAGGTCGTCCGGCGCCCCCCACGGCACACCCATGCAGAGCTGCACCAGCGCGTCGGGATTCAAGACCTTTTCTTCGACCAGCTGCTTGGCGAACCAGAGGTGGCCGGTATCGAAGGCTTCGATCTCCGGCTTGACGCCGAGCGCCGTCATCATGCCGCCCATTGCGCGCAGCATGCCGGGCGTGTTGGTCATGACATAATCGGCCTCGGCGAAGTTCATGGTGCCGCAATCCAGCGTGCAGATTTCCGGCAGGCACTGGCGCACATGTTCCATGCGGTTGGTGGCGCCGCCCATGTCGGTGCCTTTTTCATTGAGCGGCAGCGGCGCTTCCGGTGAGCCGAACACCATGTCGCCGCCCATCCCGGCGGTCAGGTTCAGGATCACATCGACTTCTGCCGCGCGGATGCGGTCCGTCACTTCGCGGTAGAGATGGACATCGCGGCGCGGCTTGCCGGTCTCGGGGTCGCGGACATGGCAGTGGACGATGGCGGCACCGGCCTTGGCCGCATCGATCGCCGAATCGGCGATCTGCTTGGGCGAGCGTGGCACATGCGGGGAGCGGTCCTGCGAGCCGCCGGACCCGGTCACGGCACAGGTAATGAAAACCTCACGGTTCATCGCGAGCGGCATGGACATCTCCTCCCCATAGAAACAGACCCTAACAATGACCGACTTGCCGGAAACTGTTTTGCAATTTACGAAGCTCTCGTGATCAAAAGCGAAAAACCGACCATCTTTCGCGCTGAGCGATCGCCGCTCAAGGTGACGCTGCTGGTGTTTTCAGGCTCGTCCATCATGTGCGTGGCGTCGACCGTCGACCCGCTGCGCGCCGCCAACCGCATCTCAGGCGAGACGCTGTTCGATTTCAAACTGGTCTCGGTCACCGGCGAGGCGCCGGTCACCACATGCGGCCTGCCGGTGGCGGTCAGGGGCCGCTTCGATGCGGCCGAGCCGACCGACGTGCTTGTCGTCGTCGCCGGCTTCGGCACCCAGAATTACGCGACATCGGCTCTGCTTTCCGGATTACGGCGAGCGGCCCGCGCGGCTCGCGCCTGCGGCGGCGTCGAGGCCGGCACATGGCTGGTGGCGCGCGCCGGCCTCCTCGAAGGCCGCAGCGCCACCACCCATTGGGAAGACATGGAGGATTTTTCCTCCGCCTTTCCCGGCGTCGACGTGCGTCCGGACCGCTACGTCATCGACGGACCGGTGTTCACCTCGGGCGGGGCGTCGCCGACCTTCGACCTGATGCTGCATCTGATCCGCACCCGGCTCGGCATGGCCGTCGCGCTCGATGTCGCCAGCGTCTTCATCTACGACCAGGCGCGCGCCGCGACCGACGCGCAGCCGCTGGTCTCGCTCGGCCGGCTCGACGGCTACGACCCGCGTCTGGCGCAGGCTATCCGGCTGATGGAATCGCATGTCGACCAGCCGCTGACCATCGACGCGGTGGCAAAACGCGCCGGGGTGACGGCGCGGACATTGGAGAGCATTTTTCGCAAGTCGATCGGCGAGACGCCGGGCGCATATTATCTCAGGCTTCGGCTGGGCGCGGCGCGGCGGCTGGTGGTCGACACGCGGATCGCCATGGCGGATATTGCCGGGCGGACGGGGTTCTCGTCCGCCGCGGCATTTTCCAGAGCGTTTTCAAGAGCGTTCGGCCAAGCCCCGGTCAGGCTGCGCCGAGGTTGATGCATGTCGCCCAAAAGTGTGTCGCGGTTTTGGGATTACGACATGCACAGACAAAGGGAGATCAGGCTGCGTTCTGTCGATCGCTGCCGGCGTCCATCTGCGAGCGCATCTGCCTCGCCAGACGGACTTCAAATCGGCTGCTGACAGCACGATCCCATTCGTTTTTCACGCTGTCGGTCGGCCGCGGCAGCGCCATCAGCCGGTCGATGATCGATCCGGTCTCGCCGGATGAGAGCAGGGCGTTGATTTCGCGTTCATGCTGCATATCGGTTCGCCTCCTTCCTTTTCACCCGCCACAACCGCATCCTTATACGAGATACGTGACGGCAGTTTGAAGGCAAGAGCGAGGTCATTGAGGGGCGCCAAAGGGCAAACCCTTGTCGTCGGATAGGGTCTTGCGCAAACCCCATTCCGGGGCGGCCGGAATGTTATCCAGCCACCCTTGAGCACAACGAATCGGCTTTCCGCCCTCAGACGTAGCGGTTGACGATGTTTTCCAGCAACTCCTGGCGGCCGGAGCGTGGCTGCGGCTCGATCTTCTTCTTCACCACGCGCTCGGCGATGTCTTCCAGCGAGCGCTTGCCCGACAGCATCGCCTTGCCCTCGGCCGTGTTCCAACCGGCATAGCGCTCGGCCAGCGGACCCGACAGCGCCTTGTCCTCGACCATCTTGGCGGCTGCCTTGAGACCTCGTGCGCAGGAATCCATGCCGCCGATATGGCCGATCAGCAGGTCCTGCGGGTCGAGCGACTGGCGGCGCAGCTTGGCGTCGAAATTGGTGCCGCCGGTCTTGAAGCCGCCGGCCTGCAACACCTGGTAATAGGCCAGCGCCATCTCCGGCACATTGTTGGGGAACTGGTCGGTGTCCCAGCCCGACTGGTAGTCGTTGCGGTTCATGTCGATCGAGCCGAAGACGCCGAGCGCATTGGCCAGCGCCAGCTCGTGCTCGAAGGAATGGCCGGCAAGAATCGCGTGGCCCTGCTCGATGTTCAGCTTCACTTCCTTCTCCAGCCCGAAGCGCTTGAGGAAACCGTAGACCGTGGCAACGTCGTAGTCGTACTGATGCTTGGTCGGCTCCTGCGGCTTCGGCTCGATCAGGATCGTGCCTTTGAAGCCGATCTTGTGCTTGTAGTCGACGACGAGACTGAGGAAGCGCCCGGCCTGCTCCTGCTCGCGAGCAAGATCAGTGTTGAGCAGCGTTTCATAGCCCTCGCGCCCGCCCCACAGTACATAATTCTCGCCCTTCAGCCGCTTCGTGACGTCGATGCAGCTTTTCACCGTCGCCGCCGCATAGGCGAAGACATCCGGATCGGGATTGGTGGCGGCGCCCGACATGAAGCGGCGGTTGGAGAACAGGTTGGCCGTGCCCCAGAGCAGTTTGACGCCGGTCTTCTTCATCTTGGCGGCAAAATAGTCGGCGATCTCGTCGAGCCGCGCGGCACTTTCGGAGAAATCCTTGCCTTCCGGCCGCACGTCGGCGTCGTGGAAGCAGAAATAGGGCGCGCCGAGCAGCGAGAACATCTCGAAGGCGACGTCGGCTTTCAGCTTGGCCAGTTCCATCGTGTCGACGCCGCCAGCCTTGGGAAACCAGGGCCGGTCGAAGGTCTGGCCGCCAAAGGGATCGCCGCCCGGCCAGGCGAAAGAATGCCAGTAGGCGACGGCGAAGCGCAGATGGTCTTCCAGCCGTTTGCCGGCCACCACCTCGTCGGGATTGTAGAAGCGGTAGGCCAGCGGATTGGTGGAATCCGGCCCCTCATACTTGATCGCTTTGATGTCGCCGAAAAATCCGCTGCTCATGATTTCTGTCCTCTCTCGAATAGTTCACCCTGATTACCTCAGGCGTAATTGGTTTCGCTCTCGCTTGGGGTGAAAAGCCTCGTGTCAAAGCCACTCAACGAAGGAGACAGACCATGACCGACCTCAATACGATCGCCCAGAACTACATCACCGCCTGGAACGAGGCCGATGCGGATCGCCGTGCCGAACTGCTCAAGGCCACCTTCACCGAAGACGTCAGCTACCGCGATCCGCTCATGCAGGGCGACGGCCACGCCGGCGTTGCTGGGCTGATCGACGGCGTACAGCAGCGCTTCGCCGGCTTCCGGTTCTCGCTGAAGGGTACGCCGGACGGGTTTGGCGACCGCATCCGCTTCTCGTGGAATCTTGGGCCGGAAGGCGTGCCGTCGGTTATCGAAGGCACCGATATCGGTGTTGTCGAAAATGGGCGCCTGAAGAGCGTCACCGGGTTTCTGGACAAGGTGCCGGCGCAGTGATCGATTAAGGGTGGCGCGAGACACCCCCCTCTGCCCTGCCGGGCATCTCCCCCGCAAGGGGGGAGATTGGCTGGCATCCACGCCTTCGCTAATCACCCACCTTACAAGACTGGCATACCCGCCGACGCTGCCGATCTCCCCCCTTGCGGGGGAGATGCCCGGCAGGGCAGAGGGGGGTGCCTCGCGCCGACTCACGCGGTCATGCCTTTGATCGCCGGGTATAGCGCCCGGTAGCGCTGGTACGCATCGGCATACGCCCCGCCAAGCGCAGCATCCGGCTCGATCGTCGCATCCGTCCTCGGCGCCGTGCACACCGCCAGCGGATCAGCCCCTGTCGCCGCGATCAGACCAAGCCTCGCCGCGCCAAAGGCAGCACCGAAATCGCCGTCGGCCGGAATGTCCACGGGCACCTGCAGCGCCGTAGCGATCGCCTTCAGCCAGTAGCGCGAGCGCGAGCCGCCGCCGATTGCCGTCACCCGCGTCAAATCCGTGCCGGCGGTCTTCAAGGCTTCGAGACTGTCGCGGAATGCGAAGGCGACGCCTTCAAGCACGGCCTGCGTCAGCACCGCGCGGCTCGACTCATGCGCCAGTCCGGTGAAGGACCCACGAATGGCGGAATCATTGTGCGGCGTGCGCTCGCCCGAGAGATAGGGCAGGAACGACACCCCGCTCGGCGCTTTCAGCACATCGCCAAGTTCGGCGGTCAATTCACCGGCCTTCTTGCCTGAAATCTCCGACAGCCAGTTCAGCGAATCGGTCGCAGACAGGATGACCCCCATCTGGTGCCAGGTGTTGGGCAGGGCATGGCAGAAGGTGTGCACCGCGCTTGCCGGATTGGGCAGGTAGGAAGCGTTGGCAGCAAACAGCACGCCAGATGTGCCCAGCGACACAAAAGCGTGGCCGGCGCCGACCGTGCCCATGCCGCAGGCCGAAGCAGCATTGTCGCCGGCGCCGCCGGCAACCGGGGTGCCCGATGCTATGCCCCAGCTGGCGGCCAGTTCGGCGCGCAAGGCTCCGGCCTTCTCCGTGCCTTCGACCAGCGACGGCATCTGCCTTTCGTCGAGCGATGTCGCCGCAAGCAACTCGGGGGACCAGCGCCGTTTGCCGACATCGAGCCAGGAGGTGCCGGCCGAGTCGGACATTTCTGAGATATGCTCGCCGGTCAGCCACAGCCGCAGGAAATCCTTCGGCAAAAGCACCTTCGCCACTTTGGCGAAGACGGAGGGCTCATTGTTCTTCACCCAGGCGAGTTTCGGCGCCGTGAAGCCGGGGAAGACGATATTCCCGGTGAGTTGGCGAAAGCGCGGGTCGGCATCCAGCGCGGCGGCCTCAGCGTGGCTGCGCGTATCGTTCCACAGGATGCAGGGGCGCAGCACCTGGTCGCCGGCATCGAGCAAGGTGGCGCCATGCATATGGCCGGAAAGGCCGATGCCCTTGACCGCGGCAAGCTCTTTCGGGTGCGACGTTTTCAGCTCGGCGATGGCCGTCTCGCAGGCGCGGATCCAGTCGGCGGGGTTTTGTTCGGACCAGCCGGGATGCGGCCGCGATACGTCAAGCGAAGCATGGCCGGAGCCGATGATCTTCTGCCCGGCATCGATCAACAGCGCCTTGACGCCCGACGTGCCGAGATCGAGGCCGAGATACATGCATTCCTCCCATTGCCATTAATTTTTTCGGGTCTCGAAAAAATCTGGCTTGCCAGTTTTTAAAACAAGATCCGCCGCGGGTCAATTCTCTGACAAATTGGCGGCGCGTTGCGAAAACAGCGCCGACAGCGGACTGTCCGGCCGGACCAGTGCGCGCTCGGCCGTCAACGCCCAGGCAAGCGCCGTGTCGCCGGCGCGCAACGCCGCCTCGATCAGCGTGAGATCAATCACATCGCGCTGGGCGTGGCTGCCGCCAAAGCGATGGGCAATGGCGCGGACCGGTCGGATCAGGCGCACCGCTTCGCTGTAATTGCCCTCGCCGAATGCCTTGATGCCTTCCGTCAGTGGCTGGCCGACATCCCGGGTAAAGGCGGCGTTGTCGTCGCTGCCGCGCATCGCCTCGTGCTGGGCTTCGAGCAAGATCTTGACCGGCGCTTCGAGACCGGCGCCGACGAATGCCATCATCGCATGCGCATCGTTGAAGGCGTAATTGCCGGCTCCAGCCTTCGGCGCCCAGTTGGCAGCGAGCGCTGCCCAGCGGTCGCCGACATCGACACCGCCGAGATAAAGCCGCCACAGGATCGCAGAGGCGTCGACCATGTTCAGCGCCAGCGTCGAACGCTCGCCATAGATCGGCCCGTCATAGAGCTTGAGCACCTCGTCGGTCTCGCCGAGATCGTAGTGGAACAGCGCCAGATGCCACCAATTATGCACCTGCAGGAAGCTTTCCTTCGTCCACGCCCCGGGGTTGGCGCGCATCCAGGCGATGCCGTCCCGTTGCCGGCTCTGCATCTCCATGACATGGGCGACCGCATGCTGCGCCCAGCCGTCTCGCGGCTCGATCTCGATCGCCTGTCGGCCGAAACTTTCGGCTCTGATATAGTCGCCCATCTCCTCGAGACCGAAGGCCTGCATACCGAGAATGGCGTGGTAACCTGGCATGCCGCTCTGCCAGGACGGCAGCGCGCGGCTGATACGGTCGCGCAGCATGCGGGCATTGCCGGTGAAGAAGTCGATCTGGTGGCCGACCTGCAACGCCACCGCGTCGAGCGGGTTGTCGATGGCGATATCTTCGAGCAGGCGCGCGGCGTCATGCCAGCGTCCCTCGGCAAGGTGGCCAAGGGCCGCCACATGCGCCTGTTCGCGCGGCGTCGCGGCAAGCGGCAGTGCCGCAGCATGGCATGCCTGGGTGACCGCCATTGCCTCGCGTTCGGTGGCGAGGCCGAACAGATACCCCTTGAAGACATGCGCCATGACGAAACCGGGATCCGCCGATATGGCGCGGTCAACGGAGCCGACCGGGTCGCCGACGAAGCATTGCAATTCATGAACGGCCTGGCTGTAGGGTGAAAACCCGGCCTCGGTCGCGCCCGAAAACATTAGGCCGAATGGATCTCTTACTGCCATATCGGCCCTGATGCTCCGCAGTTCCTAATTGCCCGAGCGCATCGCCACCGTGGCGATCCCGGCGCCGACCAGCAGCGTGCCGCCGGTGCGGTTGAAGATGCGGATCGCCTTGGGGTTGCGTACGACGTTGCGGGCGCGCGCCGCAACCAGCGCGTAGCCGAAGGCATTGGCGAAGGCGAGCGCCAGGAAGGTCGCTTCGAAGATCAGCATCTGTGTCCAGAAATCGGCTTCCCGGTTGAGGAACTGCGGCAGGAAGGCGACGAAGAAGGTGATGCTCTTCGGGTTGAGTGCGGTGACCAGCCAGGCGTGCGCCATCATCTTGGCGGCCGAGACGGCATCTGTGCGTGGTTCGGCTTTGAGCGCGCCGCCGGCGCGAAACAGTTTTACCCCGAGATAGATCAGATAGCAGGCGCCGATCAGCTTCAGAATGGTGAACACGGTCGCCGACGCGGCCAGCAGCGCGCCGATGCCCAGCATCGACAGGGTCATGGCGGTGAAGTCGCCCAGCGCCACGCCGACGGCCATCGGCAAGGCGGTGCGCCAGCCCTGGCCCAGCGCATAGGACACGACCAGAAGAATGGTCGGGCCGGGAATGATGAGCAGAACGGTGGAGGCGGCGGCGAAGGCGGCCCAGTTTTCGAACGACATCTTTGTCTCCTTGAGCGCAAAGAAAAGGATAAATCCTCGTGTGCGGAGGAATGTAAAGAGCCCTCTCCCAAAAATGCACGGCGGACCATTTCGCCAGATCGCTGCGGCTATTGGCGGCACAGGCTTAAGACCGGTCGTTGGGCCTTCACCCTTTTTCAACCATGTTTGGCGAAACTGCCTGCCATCCGGCCGGACCGTGTTTCCCGCCGACAGCGTAGGGTTTGGGTGCATGCGTGAGTTGCCGCAGAATGTGACGCCGCCAGCAAATGGCGACGCAAACGAGACCGAACATCTCTATTCCCGCCGCTTCGTCCTGTCAGGGGCCGGCGCCATGACGCTGCTCGGCATGGCCGGCTGCAGCACTTCGACGCTCGAGCTGCCGCAATTCCAGCTGGATGACACGGTCACCGGCTCGGTGCGGCCGATCCGTCCGGCGATCAGCGTCGACAAGAACGTCACCGGCCCTGATGTCATGTACGCCTCGCTCAACGATGGCGGCTTCGAAGTGCCGGCGGTGCCCTATCAGAAGGTCAAGCCGGAGTTCCGCCGCCAGATCGTCGTCAACGAGACCGGCGAGGCGCCCGGCACCATTGTCGTGCATCTGCAGGAGCGAAAGCTCTATCTGGTGCAGGAGGGCGGCGACGCCATCCGCTACGGCGTCGGCATCGGCAAGGACGGCTTCCGCTGGTCCGGCCGCGCCAACATCCAGTACGGCAAGGAATGGCCGACCTGGACGCCGCCGCCGGAGATGATCCAGCGCAAGCCGGAACTGGTGAAATGGCAAAACGGCCAGCCCGGTGGCCTCACCAACCCGCTCGGCGCACGCGCCCTCTACATCTACCAGGACGGCAAGGACACCGGCTACCGCATACACGGTTCGCCGGAATGGGCGAGCATTGGCCAGGCGATGTCGTCGGGCTGCGTGCGCCTGATCAACCAGGATATCATCGACCTCTACAGCCGCGTTTCCAAGAAGAACCCGGTCGTGGTCGTCTGATCCTGTGCGGCGGTTTGGCGCCGCTGGAAACTCCCGTTGCGCGATGCGGCAAGCTAGGCCAAGGTGCCTTGAAAACCACAGCGCCGGGAGAGATCGAGCATGGCTGGAACGTTTGTCATCGCACAGGGCGGCGGCCCGACCGCCGTCATCAACCAGACGGTTGTCGGGGCCACGCTGGAAGTCCGCAAGCGCCATCCCGGCGCCAAGGTGCTGGGCTCGCTCCACGGCGTGCGCGGCATTCGTGACGGCAACTATGTCGACCTCTCCGCCATCCCAGAGGACCGGCTGCGGCTGATCGCCGGCACGCCGAGTGCCGCGCTCGGCTCGACACGCGACAAGCCCGACGCTGCCTATTGCGAAGTCATCCTCAACGGGTTGAAGAAGGCCGGCGCCGACGCTTTCATCTACATCGGTGGCAACGACACGTCGGGCACGCAGCAGATTCTGACCGACGCCGCCGGCGGCAGCATTGCTTTCGTCCATGCGCCAAAAACCATCGACAACGACCTCGAGGAAAACGACCACACGCCGGGCTTCATCTCGGCGGCCGAATTCGTCGCCGGCGCCTTCCTGTCCGTCGATCTCGATTTCCGCGCATTGCCCGGCATCTATGTCGGCATCGTAATGGGTCGGCATGCCGGCTTCCTCACCGCGGCGGCTGCAGCCTGGCAGCTCGATCCCGACAGCGGCCCGCATCTGGTCTACGTGCCGGAACGGCCGTTCTCCGCCGCCGGTTTCATCGACGACGTGCGCGCCACGCTCGACCGCCACAAGCGTTGCATCGTCGCCGTCTCCGAAGGAGTCAGCACCGCCGACGGCAAGGCGCTGGTCGAAAGCCTGGTGCCGCCGGACAAGCTCGAGCGCGACGCGCATGGCAACGTCAAACTGTCGGGCAGCGACCTGCCGTCAGCTCTGGAACGTGCGCTCGCCGAAGGCCTGCCGGGCAAGCGCGCCCGCGTCGATGCGCTTGGCTACATGCCGCGCGGCTATGTCGGCGCGATCAGCGCCGTCGACGCGCGGGAGGCTTTCGACGCCGGCGCCTTCGCGGTTGCCGTTGCCGGCGAAGGCGGTGGCTCGGTGGCGCTGCAATATGACGGCACGAAAACCGTGCTGAAGAAGGTGCCGCTGAAGAACGTCGCCGGCAAGACGCGCCATATGCCCGACGATTTCATGAAGCCCGATGTCAACCAGCTGTCGGAAGCGGGCATGGCTTACCTGAAGCGGCTGGTGCCGGAAAAATACAAGGTGGGAAAGCCCTTCGTCTGATGGGCGGCCGTTTTGGCGGCACCCGTTTTGGTGGCGAGCGCGTTGTCGGCGACTGGTTCGGCAAGACGATCATCGACGACCGCACGACGATGCTGACCGAGCCGTTCGTGCATGATTTCGTGCGCGCCAACATCTGGCATTTCAGGGGACGCGACGCCGACCTGCTGGTCGACACCGGCATGGGCATCTGCCCGCTGGCGCCTGAAATCGACACGCCCGAGGGCAAGCCGCTCATCGTTGTCGCCACCCACATCCATCTCGACCATGTCGGCTCGCTGCACGAGTTTCCGCTGCGCGCCGGGCCGCGGCACAGTGCCGAGCATTTCGAGACCATGAACGATCAGGTGACCTACGCCTACATGTTCAACAATCTCGACGGCGCCGTTTCGAAATTGCCGGCGCCGGGCTGGACGGCGGCCGACTACAAGATCCCGCCGGCGCCGCTGACGCGCACGCTGGACGAGGGCGACATCGTCGACCTCGGCGACCGGCAGTTCCGCGTCCTGCATCTGCCCGGACATTCGCCGGATTCGATCGCTTTGTTCGAAGAGACGGACGGGTTGTTCTTTGCCGGCGACGCCATCTACGATTCCATGCTGATCGACGACCTGCCGGATTCCTGCCGGCCTGATTATCGCCGTACCATGCAGCGGCTCCTCGATCTGCCTGTCCGTCTCGGCCATGGCGGCCATGGGCCGAGCTTCGACGGCAACCGGATGCGCGAGATCGCCACAACCTATCTCAGGCGCACCGAAGGCCGCTGACGACATTGTGATCGGAACCAGCGTGGCGCCGTGGTCGAGCGTCCGGACAAGGCAGCCGCCAATGCCGGCCTGCAGCCGGGCGACGTCATCGTCGCCGTCGACCAGTCGCCGGTGCGGAATGCGCGGCAAGCCAACCAGGCGATCGCCGAGGCCGGCAGATCGGGCCGGAAGTCGGTGCTGCTTTTGATCGATCGCGGCGACGCGCAAATCCTCGTCGCCGTATCCTTCGCCGCCGGTTGAGACATCATGGCAGGCTCGCCGGACCACCGACAGGCCTGCCGCACGGCCGCCGAAATTCCTGTTGCCCGCCGCGACATCTTCGAGAACATTACGGCAGGCCGGCAATGGCCTGCTAAAAACGGACAGTCAAATGGTCACTCGCGGTTTTTCCTCCGGTCGAAAGCCTCCGACGGAGACCGATGCGCGCATTCCGCCCGGTCAGTATCTCGAACAGGGCTTTCCGGTGCTGTCGGCGGGGCCGACGCCGCGCGTGCGCACCGAGGACTGGTCGTTCACGCTCAGGCACGGGCCACGCCCGATCAAGAAGTGGAACTGGGCCGAGTTCAACGCGCTGCCCTTGACCAAGATGACGCGCGACATCCATTGCGTTACCGCCTGGACCAAGTTCGATACCGCCTGGCAAGGCGTGCTGGTCGACGACATCCTTGCCGATGCCGGTATCGAAGCGCCGACCGGCTTCCTGCTGGCGCATGGCTATGACGGCTACACCACCAACGTGCCGGCCAAGGATCTCACAGCGGGGAAGGCGATGGTGGCGCTCCTTTATGAAGGCAAGCCGATCACTGCCGACCATGGCGGCCCGGCGCGGCTCCTGGTGCCGCATCTCTATTTCTGGAAATCGGCCAAATGGCTGAACGGGCTGCAGTTCACCGAGCGCGACGAGCCGGGCTTCTGGGAATTGCGCGGCTATCACATCTATGGCGACCCGTGGCGCGAGCAGCGCTATAGCGGCGATCCATGAGCGAAGCGCCGCAATCTCCCTGGCAGACGGCGAAAATCACCCGGATCGAAAAGCGGACGGCACGCGTTGCCAGTTTCTTTTTCGCGCTGTCACGGCCATTCGCCTATCGCGCCGGACAGCATGTCGATGTCAGGCTGACTGCGCCTGACGGCTACCAGGCACGCCGCTCCTATTCCATCGCCTCGGCGCCGGAGAGCGGCGCCACGATCGAGCTGGCGATCGAGAAGTTCGACGACGGTGAAGTCTCGCCCTTCTTCCACGACATCGCCGCGGTGGGTGACGAGATCGAACTGCGCGGGCCGCTCGGCGGCCATTTCGTCTGGTCCGATGGGGATGGCGGTCCGCTGCTTCTGGTCGGCGGCGGCTCCGGCGTCGTGCCGCTGATGGCGATGGTGCGTCACCGGACCTTGCGCAAATCGGCGGTGCCGGTGGCGCTGATGTTTTCGGTGCGGGTCTGGGACGAGGTGATCTTCCGCGACGAGCTGATCGGTCTCGGTGACCGCCGCGACGGGTTCGAGCTGGTGCTGACGCTGACGCGCGAGGCCGTACGGCGCCCGTCCGCCTATTCGAGGCGCATCGACACGGCAATGGTTATGCAGGCGCTCACGCGGCTGCCGCGGCCGCCGGCGCTCGCCTTCGTCTGCGGGTCGAACGCCTTCGTCTCGGCGGCTGCCCGGTCGCTGATCGACGCCGGCATATCAGCGGAAATCATCCGCACCGAGCGCTATGGCGTCTGAGAGGGCCACAGTGGTTCAATGTTTCATGGAAACAGCGACCCGCTCTCAGGCGGGTGAAAACCTTGCCGACAGCAATTGGAACGGCAGCGCGCCATAGGCGGCGACTTCGGCCTCATTGTCCCAGTTGCGGAACTGGCGCGATGGCCGTGCCTCGATCACCAGAGGCCGGCCGGTGTCGTCCACCGTTACCTTGCCGCGAAAGCGCAGCACACGTCCGCCGCCGGCGCGGCTGATCACCATCGAACGCAGGCGGGCGACATGGCCGCCGCCGGCATTGATTTCCATCTCAATGCGGCGCCGGATTGGTGGAACGACGATCCTGACGGTGACGTCCAGCACCATCGCTCCAGTCCTGTCCGGACGCGGCAGGGGCTGGGAAAGTGCAAACGGCGCCGACGTCGCTCTTGCCTTGCGCAATGTCGGCCTGCCGCGCCAGACGGCGGGCGTCGGCTGCTGCAGGCGGCCCTTTTTGCGTTTGAGGCGCAACTGCTTGGCAAAGCCGCGCGACAGCCAAACGAGGCCGCCGAAATCGGTGCGCGGCTTGGCCTGCAGCACCGAGGACCAGCGCGACAGGCCGGCGCGGTCGGCCAACTCAATCGTCTTTGCAAGTTCAGCCTCCGGCACCGCAATGCCGATCTCCAGGCAGAGATAGGAGAGCGCCACCGCCGCGGCTACGGCCAGGTGGCGCCTGGCGACGATGTCGGCGAACACGCCCCAGTCGACTGCGCCACTCTCGATGGCGACCGCACAGTCGACCAGCCAGTCGCTGTGGGTGTGGGCATCGAGGCCGCCATGTGCGATGGCAAGCGCCATGCGGTCGGCCGGAGAGGGAACAAGCACGCGGACGCCATTGAAGTCGGCTGACAGCGCCCGCTGCCAGATCGCCAGATCATCTTTCGCGCTTTGCTGCGACCCGTCATAAGCGAGCTGGTGCAGGTCGATGTCGCCGAAACTGCCCTTGAAGAAATTCATCGAACGCAAGGACGCCAGCCTGGTGCGCAGATATTGCGGACTGACGCCGGTGGCGATCTGCCAGTCGCGTTCGCTAAGCACCTCGAAGGCGGCAATCATGTCCTGCGGGCGCACCAGTATGTCGATGTCATGCGCCACCCGGCCGCGCTGCGCCGACGCGTTGACGGCGATGCGGCTGGCGCCTTTGATAAGCATCACCGCGCAGCCGGCGTCGATCATGGCCTGTAGCGCCGGCTCGGCCTCGCGCGCAGCCAGTCGCGATTTGGTCCACAGCATCTTTTGCAGGCCGACAAGACGTGGATAGGCCGGATGCCCAGCGAGCTTGCGGCCGAACCTGTCGGAGATCGCGGCCAGCAGCCGATGCTCGCGGAAAGCAGCATGGTCGATATCGTTCTCGTCGAGCCAGCGCGCCGCATAGCCCCCGGCCGCCTCTTCATCGGGGAGCAATGCGGCCTTCAGCAACTGGTCGAGGCCGCCGGTAGGCCACGACCAGCCATAGTCCGGAAAGCGGCGGCCGATACGGCGCATGGCATTGGCCATCAGTCGGCGCTCGCCTTTTTCGCTGCTCGCCTTTGCATGGCCAGCCTTACGACTTCGACATAACCGCGGTCGCGCACGGGGTCGCGTCCATAGGACATGCTGTCGGGCCGGATGCGGCGCAAGGTCAGGACATCGTCGAGCATGGCAAGCGCAAAGCCCGCCTCACGGGCACGGGCGATCCAGTCGACCATGTCGCCGCGACCGCCTTGCGGGTCGATGATCGGACCGACGGCCTCGGCCACCTCCCGGCGGATCATCATCGTCGTGCGCGACCAGCCCGCCACCGCCACGTCCTTTTGCACATCGGGCTTGTCATCGCGAAACGTCCGCCAGTGGGCAAAGACGCCTGCCGTCGCGGGAAACCGCTCGAAATGCTCCAGCTGCCTTTCGATCTTGGTCGGCAGCCACAGATCGTCCGCATCGAGCGTGGCGACGAAGGGCGTCGCCAGCGCGGCGATGCCCCTGGTGGTGGCGCTGCCTGGTCCGGCATTGTCCTGGCGCAACACCCGCACCGGCATGCCCAGCGCATTGACCACCGCGACCGTATCGTCGGTCGAGCCGTCATCGACGACGATTATAGCGTCGGGCTGGACCGTCTGGGCCGCGACCGATCGCAGCGTCTCGGCGATGGTGGCGGTCGCGTTGAAGGCCGGAATGACGACGCCGTAGCTGGCCATCACAGGAAACGCCAATTCGCAAGTTCCTTGAAATCGAAGATGCCGTCGACAGGGTGCAAGGAGCGGTCGGCCTCGCGCCGTTTCATCGACTTGTAGACGGCGCGCATGAATTCGCGAAAAGGAACATCGGCCTGCCTGGTCATGTTGCCGGGATGGCGCCGGTAATAGAGCGCAACAGTGTCGGGCATCGTGAATTTCGGCCCGCTTTCGAAAGTGCGCAGCAGATAGTCGGTGTCCTCGGCCTGGTGGAAATCCTCGTCGAAGCTGCCGATGCGTTCGACCAACCGCCGGACGAAGATAGCGGGAGACAGGTGAATGCCGCGAACCGTCACCGAGTGGCTGTCGGCTGTCGGCTCCAGCGTATCGTCATCTATGTCGTCGACCAACGTCATGCGCGAATAGGTGAGCTCGAGGGTGGGGTCTGCGTCGAAACAGGCCAGATCCGCCTTGAAGCGGCCCGGCGGGGAAATGTCGTCCGAATCGAGAAACGATACCAGCCCGGTCTGCGGCAGCAATTGCCGCAAGCCCGCGTTGCGCGCCCGCGTCACCCCCGCATTCTCCTGCTGGAAAAGGCGAATGCTCGGCGCCTCCGCGATCAGCGAGCGCACGACCGCCGCCGAACTGTCGGTCGAACCGTCATCGATAACGATGATGTCGAGATCGGCGGCGTCGCGCTGCCTCAGCAGCGAGCGCAGCGCCGAACCGACATGGCGTTCGCGGTTGTAGACCGGCATGATCACGCTCAGCTTCAAGCACGCATTCCAGGCTGTGATCTGTTCATTCTCTCACCACTCTGCCGGGCGCTTGATCTCGAAAAGCCCCTCGACCGGGCGCCGCGACGGATCGGCCTTGCGCCGCCGCAAGGATTTCTGAATCACACGCAGATATTCGCGCACCGCCACATCCCTTTGCTTGGTCAAATTGCCGGGGTGGCGCCGGTAGTATACCGCGACGGTGTCGGGAAAAATGTGCTTCGGGCTGGTTTCGAAAATGCGCAGCAGATAGTCGGCGTCTTCGCCCTGCCGGAACTCCTCGTCGAAAGCACCGGTACGGTCGATGAGTGCCCTGCGGAATATCCCGGCGCTAAGGCTGACGCCGCGCACGGTAGGACCTGCGCCGCCCGGCGCCGGCTGCAGGGCTTCGTCATCCATGAGATTGACGCGCGTCATCAGCGAGTAGGTCAGCTCGAGCGCAGGGTCGGCCGCGAACAGGGGTAGGCCAGCCTTGAATCGTCCAGCCGGCGAGACGTCGTCCGAATCCAGGAACGACACCAGTTCGGTTTGCGGCAGCAACTGCTTCAGCCCTGTGTTGCGCGCGTTGGCCACGCCCTGGTTGGCCTGCTGGAACAGGCGGATGCGCGACGCTTCCCGCATGATGGCGCGGACTGCTTCAACGGAGCTGTCCGTCGAGCCATCGTCGACAACGATGATATCGAGATCGGCATCGTCGCGTTGCCTGAGCAGGGACCGCAACGTCGAAACGACATAGATCTCCCGATTGTAGACCGGCACGATGACGCTCAACTTCATGCGGAGCCCCGAAGGACGAAATCCGCAATCGTGCCGGCGATCTCGCGCGGCTCGGTCCCCAGCGACAGCCGGTAGCATGGCAGATCGCGGGTAAGCTCGCTGAAAAAGCGAAAGCCCGCTTCCCGCTCGCCCGGCATCTGCACGATTCCTGACGGGGCCAAGGCGATCATGGCATCCTTGCGCGATATGGGCATGACCGAGCTTCTCGCACCTACCCTGATATGGGGCACTATCAAAGCAATAATGTCCAGACTTGCAGGAGTTGGTCGAGGCGCGATCTCGTTGATGTGAAAGGCATGCTTGACTTGCCAGTTCAGCGGTTGGTACGACTTTAGCCGCTCCTCCAGCTTCAGCCGCTTGAAGCCCTCCGGATCCTGCTTGAGCGTGGCAAACAGCGGATAGGCCGTCACCCCCCCGGTCCGGTCGATCAGCACATAGTCGTCGCCGACGCTATCGAGCCCATTGAGCAGGCCGGCGACGACCGTTCCCGATTTTCCGGCTCCCCCGGAGCCCGCCAGCAACACGCCCTTGCCATCGATGCCCAGCGTGCCGGCATGGGTAAGCCGCATGCCGCGCGCCGCATATTCCCAATGCAGGAAGGCGCGCAGCGGCGCCGCCTGTTCCCATGGCGGAAAGGCCTCGGCCGCCATCATCAGCTGCGCCCCGACATGGCGTTGCGGATCATGGAACTGCCAGAAATCGAGGTCATGATAGTAGCTGCCGCGCAATCCGGCCTCTTCCAGCCGGTTGGCAAAGGCATGATGGTTGTAATCGCCTCGGCCCCAGGTGGCCGGGGCGAGGACGCCATCGATGCCCGGGTGGGCGACGAAAATGCGGCAGCCGTCAGATGCAGACGGATTTTCCGGGGCCGGTATGAAGGCATGGCTCATGGCTTCCGCCAGCGTGCCATGGTCGAGGTGGACACTCAGCTCCAGTCCCGGCAACCGCACGCTGGTGGTAACGGGATAGAAGGCGGCGGCGCTTTCCGCGGCCGCCAGCACATGGCGGGCATAATCCGGCAGGGTTTGCAGCGTGATCAAAGGCATGTGTTGGTTGTTCAGCGTCCAGAATTGCGCCGGGTCGCCTGATGCATGTCGCTCGGGGTGGCCCCCGTTTTGAGACGACGACATGCATAAAATCAAAGATCTAAACCGCGTCGCCTGAGTCCGTTCAAACGCGACGCGCTTTAGGGAAACGATTATGCCTGTTTCACCGCCGGCCAGCCGAGAGGTTCCTCAACCTCATGGATCGGGTCGACAATGATGAGATCGGCAAGGTCGTCATGGACATCGACCTTGAGCGGCTCATTGCTGGCAGCAAGCGCAGCCGACAGCTCGCCCGAAAGCGGTTGTGCCGGTGTTTCGGCTGGCGCAAGCAACCCGAAATCGAGCAGTCGGGCAACGAAGCTTTCGAGGTCGGCCAGGCTTATTTTTGCGGCGCCTGCGGCAGCTCCGACCAGCGCTTCAGTGGCGACGCCGGACGACAAAGCCTGCCAGACCCGGCTGCCGGAATCGGAAAAGCCGAAATACTTACCGTTCGAAAGATCGAGAACGACGGCTTCGCCATCGAATGATTCGAAAACGATGTCCTTGCTTGCGACCGCGTAGACCCGCTGTTGCATCGCTCTGTCCCCCGTTCCATGCGCCCTGAAGGGATGCGCCGGTTTCACGGTCTGCCCAGCCCTTCCTAAGTGCGTCTAAATCACTCGGCCTATGCTTGGCAAGACAAAGACCCGCGAACACAACGCCTGCGTCGGCGACCGTTGCGGCGAAGTCGACCGGCTCAAGCCTCGATTTCGAGCGCCGACAACGGTTTCGAGCAGCAGGCAAGGATGAAACCGTGATCGATCTCGTGGTCGAGGATGCCGCCATTGTGGCTCATCTCGACTTCGCCGGAGACCTTCTTCACCTTGCAGGTGCCGCACAGGCCGAACTCGCAGGCGGCGGGAATCCGCACGCCCGAGCTGCGCGCGGTCTGCAGCACGGTCTGGCCGGCGACGCAGCCGGCATCGACCTCCGAAAGCGAGAAGCGGATCGGCGTCACGGCTTCGACAGGTGCAGCGATGCCGTCCTCGACCGGGGAGGCAAACGGCGCCGGAATTTCCTCCACCACAGGCGCGGCAAAGCTCTCCTGATGGTATTTCGTCATGTCGAAGCCGGCGGCATCCAGCATGCCGCGCACGGCGCGCATGAACGGATCGGGGCCGCAGCAGAAGATTTCGCGCTCGCGGAAATCCGGAGCCAGCAGGGGCAGCCGGATCGCGTCGATGCGCCCCATATGACCGTACCAGCCCTCGCGGCTGGAACGTTCCTCGATCATGAAGCCGAGCGACAGGCCGGGCATATGGCCGCCGAGCAGTTCGAGTTCCTTGCGGAAGATGATCTCTTCGGCACGCCGCGCGCAGTTGACGAAACCGACATCGGTCCATGGCGCGCAGTCGTTCAGCCAGCGCAGCATCGACATCATCGGCGTCACGCCGGAGCCAGCCGAAATGAACAGGTATTTGGCCGCCGGGTGGCTGTGCAACGAGAAGTCGCCCGCCGGTCCATAGGCCTTGACGTGCGAGCCGGGTGCCAGATGGTCGAACATCCAGCGCGTGCCGATGCTGCCGGCCTGCGCCTTGATCGTCACCGCGATCGAAAACGGCCGCGATGGCGACGACGACAGCGTGTAGGTGCGCATCAGCGGCCCGTCCGGTGTCGGCAGTTCCAGCGTCAGGAACTGGCCCGGCTTGTAGCGGAACCAGGTCTGGTTGTCGGAGCGGAAGGTGAAGGTCTTGACGTCGGGCGCCTCGTCGCTGACGCCGATCACTTCCAGCACCTGCAGCCTATCGTTCCACGGCGCCATCTGGTCGAGATGGCGATAGAGCCCAAGATCCGTCATCGCATTCATCCTCTGGTCCCTCTTCGCCTGCTCCAGCTCACGCGACGCTGCGCAGCGCCGGCCGGCCGCCTTCGGCAAGGCGCGGGCCGATGAAGGCCGCGTACCATTCGACGAACTGGATCACGCCGCCCTCGTGCAGCTCCGAATAGGGGCCGGGCTCATAGGCCGGAGACAGGATGCCAAAGGCGTTTTCCTCGACGATGCGGCGGTCCTGGTCGTTGGTCTCGGTCCAGACATGGGTGAGCTCCTCAAGGTTGTAGTCGACCCCCTCGACCGCATCCTTGTGCACCAGCCACTTGGTCGTCACCACGGTTTGCGTGGCGCTGATCGGCAGCACCCGGAAGGTGACCGCATGGTCGATCAGGATGTGGTTCCAGGTCGTCGGATAGTGGTAGTGCATCAAGGTGCCGATGCGGTCGGCGGCAACAGTGTCGGACAGGTTCTTCGTCACCGCGCGCTTTCCGGACATCGTGTAGCTGACGGCATCGCGCAGCAGCGGCGCGCGGGTGGCGCGGTATTGCCCGGCCGGATCGATGCGGAACTTGCTCGGCAGGCCCGCCGCCTCGCATTTCGCCCAGTGCGCCAGCATCTCCGGATCGCTGTCGGCGCCCTGCACGCCGGTCACCGTCGGCGCTTCGGGGAATGTCTTGCACAGCTCCGGATGATTGCCGGCGCAGTGATAGCATTCGCGGTTGTTTTCCCAGACCAGCTTCCAGTTGCCCTTCTCGATGATGGTGCTCTCGAAGGCGACCTTGGCTTCATTCAGCTGGTGCGGCTTGAGGTAGGGCTCTATCATGGCGCGCATCGGCGCAAAGTCGGCAGGTTCTTTCGCCAGGCAGATGAAGATGTAACCGCCGACGCTCTCGCAGGCGACGGGCTTCAGGCCGAACTGGCTCTTGTCGAAACCGTCTGCCATCTGGCGGGCAAACAGCAGCCGGCCGTCAAGCTCGTAGGTCCACTGGTGATAGGGGCAGACAAGCTTTGCCGCCATGCCCTTCTCAGTGTTGCAGACACGGCTGCCGCGATGGCGGCAGGAATTGTGAAAGGCGTTGATGTTGCCCTTCTGGTCGCGGACCAGCACCACCGGATAATCGCCGATCTGCACGGTGATATAGCTGCCGGGCTTCGGCAGTTCGCAATCATGGCCGATGAACAGCCAGTCGCGATACCAGATGAGCTCCATGTCGAGCTTGAAATAGTCCGGGTCGGTGTAGAAGGGCTGTTCCAGCGAAAAGCCTTGCTTGCGGCCGTTCAGGAGCCTCAGCATGTCGTTGCGCGTATCCATAGTTCTGTCCTCGTGGTTTAAGGACTGAACTTGGTGGTGATGGAGGAAGGATCGGACGCAGGCCGGCGCGGCTCCGGACATGCACTATCCACCTCTTGACCGCCCACCGCGATCAGTCGAGTCTAGGCATCTCGGGCTGGTTTCCGGGCTCTGGAGTTGTCCTTGCGGACCATCGCGACACCTTCCCAGGCTCTTGCCCAGTGGTCTCCCGTTGCGACTTGAACTCCACCACCGTTGCGGGGGCAGCGCCGGATTCTGACCGGCTTCCCAATTCTCCGCTGCGTCGTCACGAAGCGGCACCTGAGATGCGATCATCTAATCACGGCAGCGATCGCGACGTCGGCATGAAAGCGACATCATATCCATGCGGCGCGACACGCGCGGCATACGCCCCCCGCCGCCGGTCAAAGAGCTGAGACGTTTCTTGCGACGCCATCATCGCCGTTTCGAATCGCTGCGGATCCAGTTCGATCGGGGGCAAAAAGGGCTCAACGGTATCGAAAAGTTACTATTAGCAATCTCTAATCGAACCGAACGGTTCGTTTCTGTTGACAATGCGTGCAGGACGGTGTGAACGACGGCCCGGAAACCGACACCGGAGCGAACCACTCGGTTCGACATAAGCAACTGAAAACAATGCGATAAATGACCATAGAGGAACTTCCTGGCACAATTTCAAGGTGCAGGACCGTGGTCCACACGGAACAACTTCGTGATTGGAAACCAGCCTATGGCTTTCCCACATCGGGGCTGTCCGAACGACGCGAATTCCTCCCAAGACACGCCGCTAGACGGACAGACAAACTGGAGTACTAAAAATGAAAAAGATCTTCCTCACTGCCGCAGCCGTTTTGGCGATCACCGGCAGCGCCTTCGCCGGTAGCGACAATTACGGTTCCAATGGTGCGAACCAGCCAGCCGTCTCGGTCGACAGCTCGTATACGGCTTCCATTCAGAAGCCGGCGCACGCTGACAAGCAGCCTGTCGTTCAGGGCGCCGACCGCGACCTCTACGGCAATCGCTGATCCCGACCAAAGAAGGGCGACTAACCCGTCGCTCTCGGGATCCCAAAAAATTCAGGAGTGTTTGAAAATGAAAAAGCTCATCCTTGCTGCCGCCGCCGTTTTGGCCATCTCCGGCAGCGCTTTCGCCGGCAGCGACAACTACGGTTCCAACGGCGCCAACCAGCCAGCGGTTACGCCGACCGACAGCGGCCACACCGCTTCGGTTGAGAAGTCGGCTCCAGCCGAGCAGGCGCCTGCCCACGGTGCCGACCGTAACCTTTTCGGCCGTTAAAAGCCGGTTTCCCAGCACGCGGCGGGCTTATCCGCTGCAGCTGGCGACATCAGAAAAATTCAGGAGACTAAAATGAAGAAGATCGTTCTTGCCACCGCAGCCCTTCTGGCTGTTTCGAGCGCTGCCTTTGCCGGCAGCGACAATTATGGCTCCAATGGCGCCAACCAGCCGGCCGCTGCCGTCGACACCACCCGCACTTCGTCGACCGGCACCAACTCGGCGGTCTACAAGCTGCTGAACTCGTCGAACGACCAACAGAAGTTCGTTCCTCAGAGCAGCGACAGGGATCGGTTCGGCAACAACTAACAGCCGAAGCTTAAAAAAAAGAGCGGCGGGCCTGGCCCGCCGCTCTTTTTTCATGCCTGTACGACGCAGCTATCTCAAGCCGCCTTCACTTCCACCGGCTTGAGCGAGAAGGAGTGCCCATCGGCGTCGAAGATGTGCAGGTCCCCGGCATCCGCGGTCAGTCGCAGCTTTGCCCCGCGCTTGACCTCGACATTGCCGGGCAGCTTGGTCACCAACGGCAGGTCAGCGCGGCCGATATCGACATAGACAAGCTGCACCTCGCCGAGTTGCTCGACATAGTCCACCACGCCCTCGAAAAGATATTCCGCGCCGGTGGCGGCCGACAGATCCTCCGGCCGCACGCCGAAGCTGACTGCCGCACCCTTTGCTGACGCCGGCGTTGCGATCGGCACCGTTGCCTTGCGGCCGCCGACATGGCTGACGATTGTCGGGTTGCCCGTCCTGTCGATTGTCGCCGGCAGGATGTTCATGGCCGGCGAGCCGATGAACTGGGCAACGAACAGATTGCCGGGCTTCTTGTAGAGGTCCATCGGCGTGCCGACCTGCTCGATATGGCCATCCTTCAGCACGACGATGCGGTCGGCGAGCGTCATCGCTTCGACCTGATCGTGGGTGACGTAGATCATGGTCGTGGCAGGCATCGATTCCTTGAGCTTGGCGATCTCGATGCGGGTCGCGACGCGCAGCGCCGCGTCGAGGTTCGACAGCGGCTCGTCGAACAGGAACACTTTCGGGTTGCGCACGATGGCCCGGCCGATGGCGACGCGCTGGCGCTGGCCGCCCGACATGGCCTTGGGCAGACGGTCGAGATATTTGGTCAGCTGCAGGATCTCCGCTGCCTGCCGCACCCGCTTGTCGATCTCGGCCTTGCTTTCCTTGCCGATCTTCATCGAGAAGGCCATGTTGTCGTAGACGGTCATGTGCGGATAGAGCGCATAGGACTGGAACACCATGGCGATGCCGCGCTTGGAAGGCGGCACGTCGTTCACCACCTCGCCGGCGATCTTCAGCTCGCCGGAGGTGATCTCCTCAAGCCCGGCGATGGACCGCAGCAAGGTCGACTTGCCGCAACCCGACGGGCCGACGAAGACGATGAACTCGCCCGACTTTATGTCGAGGTCGATGCCGTGGAGAATGTGCAGATTGCCGTATGATTTCTTCACTTGTCTCAGCGTGACATCGGCCATAATTTCCTCCCAGTGATTTCCCTAGAGAAACTGGATTTTCTCAAAAAATCCAGTTTCGTCAAAAACTCAGTCGATGCGCCCGAACCAGGCGCCGTAGCCGCCGAGGCGGATGGAGCCTGTGCCGGATTGTCCCGAAAAACCGTGCCCGGCCAAGGGCAGCAGCGCCTGACCACCGAGATCGACCTCGGCCGGCTTGCTGGCCAGATTGAAGACGCAGACGATCTGCTCATTGCCCTCACGGCGGGTGAAGGCGACGGTGTCGCCCTCGCTTTCGATGAACTCGATGTCGCCTTTGGCCAGGGCCGGATGCTGGCGGCGGAAACCGAGAAAGCGCCGGTAGTGCTCGAGCAGCGAGGCCGCGTCGCCCTGCTGAACATTGACCGCTTGTGACAAATGCTTGCCCGGCACCGGCAGCCAGGGCTTGGCCGTCGAAAAGCCGGCATTGCTGGCGGTTGCATCCCACACCATCGGCGTGCGGCAGCCGTCGCGGCCCTTGAATTCGGGCCAGAAGCGAATGCCGTAGGGGTCCTGCAGATCCTCGAACTGCAACTCGGCTTCGCCAAGCCCAAGCTCCTCTCCCTGATAGAGGCAGACCGAACCGCGCAGCGACATCAGCAGCGCCGAGATAACCTTCAGATAGGCGGCCGGGTCGGCCTCGTCGGCGGCCCAGCGCGAGGCCGGACGCATCACGTCGTGGTTGGAAAAGGCCCAGCACGACCAGCCGTCACTGGCGACTTTGCCGAAGGCTTCCAGCACCTCGCGCACCTTGGCGGCGCTGATCTTTTCCGGCGCCAGGAAATCGAAGGAATAGCACATGTGGACGCGTTTGCCGCCGGCGGTGTAGGCGGCGACCACTTCCAGCCCGCGTTGCGAATCGCCGACTTCGCCGACTGCGGCGGTTGCCGGATATTCGTCGAGCAGCGCCCGGAACCGTTCGAGGAAGGCAAGGTTTTCCGGCCGGCTCTTGTCGTAGATATGGTCCTGGTAGTTGTAGGGATTGACCGCAGGTGCTGTCTGGTCGTTGCGCTCTTCGGGCGGCAGCGGCGGATTGTTCTCCAGCCCCTGGCTGTGGAAGTAGAAATTGATGGTGTCGAGGCGGAAGCCGTCGACGCCGCGCTCCAGCCAGAAGCGGGTGACGTCGAGCAGCGCGTCCTGGACTTCCAGATTGTGGAAGTTGAGATCGGGCTGCTCGGACAGGAAATTATGCAGGTAATATTGCTGGCGGCTGGTGTCCCACTGCCAGGCCGAGCCGCCGAAGATCGACAGCCAGTTGTTGGGCGGCGTGCCGTCCGGCCTGGCGTCGGCCCAGACATACCAGTCGGCCTTCGGATTGCCGCGGCTGGCGCGGCTCTCCTTGAACCATGGATGGTTGTCGGCGGTGTGCGACAGCACCTCGTCGATCATCACCTTGAGGCCGAGGTGATGGGCTTCCGCAACCAGCGCGTCGAAATCGGCGAGCGTCCCGAACATCGGGTCGACGTCGCAATAGTCCGACACATCGTAGCCGAAATCCTTCATCGGCGACTTGAAGAAGGGCGAAATCCAGATGGCGTCGACGCCGAGCGAGGCGATGTAGGGCAGCCTGCGGATGATGCCCTTGAGGTCGCCGATGCCGTCGCCATTGGAGTCCTGATAGGAGCGCGGATATATCTGGTAGATCACCGCGCCCCGCCACCAGTCGCGACCGACGGCGAGATCGGGCTTCGAGGTCGCCTTCAAAGCGGCTTGCATAAGTCTCAACCTCCTTTGACCGAGCCGGCCAGCAGCCCGCGGACGAAATAGCGCTGCAGCGAGAAGAACACGATCAGCGGCACGATAATGGTGACGAAGGCCGATGTCGTCAGGATTTCCCAGTCGCCGCCGCGCGAGCCGAGCAGTGCGTTGAGCTTCGCGGTCAGCACGATCTGATCCCCTTCGGTACCGAGGAAAACCATTGCCACCAATAAGTCGTTCCACACCCACAGGAACTGGAAGATCGCAAAGGACGCCAGCACCGGGAAGGACAGCGGCAGCACGATCTTGACGAAGATTTCGAAATCGCTGGCGCCGTCGATGCGCGCCGATTCCATGATCTCGCGCGGCAGGCCGGCAATATAGCTGCGCAGGAGATAAATGGCGAAGGGCAGGCCGAAGCCGGTATGCGCCAGCCAGATGCCGAGATAGGTTTTCGACGGCACACCGAAGAAGATGCCGACGCCGTTGTAGATTTTCAAAAGCGGGATCAAGGACATCTGCAGCGGCACGACCAGCAGGCCGATGATGGTGGCGATCAGCAAGGCGCGGCCGGGAAAACGCATCCAGGCCAATGCATAGGCGGCGAAGGCGGCGATCAGGATCGGGATGACCGTCGCCGGGATGGTAACGGTCAGCGAGTTTATGAACGAGCGGCCGATGCCCTCCGAAAACAGCACGGTCTTGTAATTGTCGGTGGTGAATTTCGGTGGCGCCGACGAGGCGTAATAGACGCGCTGGCCACGGTCGCCTTCGAAAGCCTTGGGCGAACTCATGACGAACGTGCCGTCGGCATTGAGCTGCAAGGTCACGCCGTCGCCGAGATCGGCAGTGGTGCCGGCCGGATATTGCGTCGGTGCCGCCGACTTGACGCCGAAGGCGCTGATGTTGCGCGCAGCGCCGTCGCCGAAGATGTTGCCGGCAAGCACGAACTTGCCGTCCTTCTCGACCTGCGCCGAGGCCGGCGGCAGGCGGCCGGCTTCAGTCTGGCTGGAGCTGGAGAATGAGTTCCACCAGCCCGAGGCGATGATCTGGTCCTTGTCGCGCAGTGACGAGACCAGGATGCCGAGCGTCGGCACGGTCCAGATGGCGACGAAGAGGAGCACGGCGATGTGGACGCCGAAGCGGCTGGCAAAGGACTTCCCGGTCGCGACGGCCATCTCAATGTCCTCCCGTCTCTTTGTTCGCCTGGCGGATGTTCCAGACCATGATCGGGATGACCGCGATCATGATGATGATGGCGATGGTGGCGCCGCGGCCGAAATCGCCGCCGCCGCGGAACATCCAGTCGAACATCAGATTGGCCAGCACCTGGCTGTTCCACTGGCCATTGGTCATGGTCAGCACGATGTCGAACACTTTCAGCACCAGGATGGTGATCGTCGTCCAGACCACGGCGATGGTGCCCCAGATCTGCGGCACCATGATCTTCCAGAAGATCTGGAACGGATTGGCGCCGTCGATGACCGCGGCTTCAAGCGTCTCTTCGGGGATGCCGCGCAACGCCGAAGACAGGATGACCATGGCAAAGCCGGTCTGGATCCAGATCAGGATGATCATCAGGAAGAAATTGTTCCAGAACGGCAGCGATATCCAGACCTGCGGCTGACCCCCGAAATACTGGATGATGGCGTTGAGCAGACCGATCTGCGTCTGGCCCTCGCCGCGATATTCGTAGATGAATTTCCAGATCACGCTGGCGCCGACGAAGGAGATCGCCAGCGGCAGGAAGATCAGGCTCTTGGCGATCGTGCCCCACCAGATCTTGTCAGTGAGCACGGCGATTATCAGCCCTAGAAAGGTGCAGGCGGCGGGCACCACCGCCAGCCAGATGATGTTATTCAGGATCGAGTTGCGGAACTCGCGGTCGCCGAACGCCCATTCATAGTTGGCGAAGCCGACAAAATGCTGGCCGCCGCGGTCGAGGAAGGACAGCCAGAGCGTCGCCACCACCGGATAGATCAGGTAGACGGTGAGGATGATCATCGCCGGGCCGACGAACAGCCACGGACGGACCAGTCCTTGCCGGCGCAGATTGTCGATGGCCGCAGCCCCGGCCACGCCGCGCGACGGGAATATCAGGTCGACCAGCTTGTTGGCGCCCCAGAAATAGGCGACGCAGCCGCCGACGCCGATGATGATGACAAAAATGGCCGATAAGATCTGAGCAGCCATGGGTCCCTCTTCCCTGCGCATGATCGGCCGGGCCTTGAACAGCCCTGGCGATGTGGCTCTGCGCCGATTTAAGTTATTCTGAAACGAACGAACGCAAATCGGTCCGGCGTAAGGCGCCGGTCGGATCCGGGCCATAGCGGCCCGGACCCAGTCTGTGGAGGAAGTCCTGATTTGCCGCCAAAGCGGCTGATTACTTGGCAGTGGTTACTTGCCAGCTGACTACTTGATAGCGTCCCAGCTCTTCTGGATGTCGGTGGCGACATCCTGCGCCGACTTGCCGCCGACCAGATCGATCATGCCGGTCCAGAAGGCGCCGGCGCCGATCTTGCCCGGCATCAGGTCCGAACCGTCGAAGCGGAAGGTCGAGGCATTGGCGAGGATATCGCCCTGCTTCTTCAGCGCGTCGCTGGCATAGGCATCCTTGTTGACCGACTTGAGCGGCGTGACGAAGCCGCCCTGGGCCATCCAGATTTCATGTGCCAGCGGCATTTTCAGGAATTCGATGAACGCGCGTGCACCCTTCGAATCCTTGGTGATCATGGCCAGCGTGCCGGCGCCGAGCACAGGCGTGCCCAGCTCGGGCTTGGATGCATAGGGCGGGAAGTAGAAGAAGTCGGCGTCCTGTCCAACCTTTGTGCCTTCCGGGAAGAAGGTCGGGATGAACGATGCCTGATGGTGCAGGTAGCATTTCGGCGGCACCGAGAAGAGGCCCTTCGGGCTGTCGCGGAAGTCGGTCGCGGCAACCGCCTTGGCCCCACCGTCGACCATCTTGTCGTCGGTCGCGATCTTGCCGAAAATGTCGATGGCGTTGACCACCGCCGGATCGTTGAACGGGATCTCGTTCTTTACCCACTTGTCATACACGTCGGGCGCCTGGGTGCGCAGCATGATGTCTTCGACCCAGTCGGTCGCCGGCCAGCCGGTAGCGCCGCCTGAGCCGAGGCCGATGCACCACGGCGTGCCGCCGTCGGCGATGATCTTCTTCTCGAGGTCGGCGAGCTCTTCCTGGGTCTTGGGAACCTTGTAGCCGGCTTCCTCGAAATTGTCGGGCGAATACCAGACCAGCGATTTCACGTCGGCCTTGTAGGGGAAGGCGAAGAAGCCCGGCTTGCCGTCCTTGTCCTTGAAGGTGCCGAGATCGACCCATGACTGGCCGGCGCCGTAATTGTCCTTGATCCATTTGGCGGTGTCGTCGCCCAGCGGCGTCAAAAGGCCCTTGGACGCCAGATCCTGGATCAGGCCCGGCTGCGGCAGTACGGCGATA
The DNA here is from genome assembly GCF_040318795.1 of Mesorhizobium sp. M1004. Taxonomy (NCBI): domain Bacteria; kingdom Pseudomonadati; phylum Pseudomonadota; class Alphaproteobacteria; order Hyphomicrobiales; family Phyllobacteriaceae; genus Mesorhizobium; species Mesorhizobium sp. M1004. Next base: position 193,123 of record NZ_JAMYNB010000002.1, on the reverse strand, counting down.
TTGGGCGGGCTGCCGGCCTGGGTATCGATGACGATCTGCTGTTCGTAATTTTCCGACGAGGAGTATTTGATCTCGGCGCCGGTGGCTTCCTGAAAATATTCGAGAACAGTGCGGATGAGGCCTTCGTCCTCGCCGCGCCAGGGCCCGAAGATGGTCAGCGTCTCGCCCTTGAGATCGACCTTCTTCAGCTCTTCGTAATTGGCCCAGTTGAAGCGCTTGTCTTCCCCGGGCTTGAACTTCAGTTCGGCTTGCGCCGGCAGGGACAAGGCGAGCGTGGCAAACGCTGCGCCAAGCAGAAGCATCTTCTTCATCGGTATTCCTCCCAGTGTGGACACATACACCCAGACGGAACCTCCATTCCGCCCGCCGACGCTGCAGGACTGTGACTCGTTCAGAAAGGAACCGCAACCTTTCGAAGAGTCTTCCAAAGCGCTTTGGTCTTTTTGATCTCGCCATTGAATCGGCTGGAAGTCAAGAGGGCGGTGGGCTAATCGATTTAATTTCGAGCTGGAAGACTTGGTAAGTGCACTGCAGCACAGTTTTACGGCGGTGCAGCAGCGTATTAAGCTTCAAACTGGCCGGACCAGTGCGTATGGTCGACCAGCTTGGCCGCGCCCGTTGTGGCGCCGCGTGGCTTCCAAATTAAAAGCGCTTTGAGGCTTGGAGGCCTCCCAGTGAACCTGAAGCAGCTCTCTCATATGCTGGCCCTGTCGCAGACAACGGTAAGCCGTGCGCTGAACGGCTATCCCGAGGTCAACGAGGAAACCCGCCGGCGTGTGGTGGATGCCGCCAAGCGCCACGGCTACCGGCCCAACCCGAGCGCGCGCCGGCTGGCGACCGGCAAGACGGGCATGATCGGGTATGTGCTGCCGACGGGCGCCTCCGTCGACATCGACCCGCATTTCGTCGAGTTCCTGTCGGGTCTCGGCGACTATGCCCGCTCGCACGAGCTCGACCTGGTGCTGTCGCCGGCCGATGCCGACGACCAGGAAACCACCTATCGCCGCATCGTCGCCAACCGCCAGGTCGACGCCGTCTACATCTCCTCGCCGCGCCCGGCCGACCGGCGGGTGGCGCTGGTCAACACGCTCGGCATTCCCTTCATCGTCCATGGCCGCAGCGAAGGCTTCGATTTCGACTACCCCTTCACCGACATCGACAATGAGGGCGGCTTCCACGACGCCGCCCGGCTGCTGGTTCAGCTCGGCCACCGGCGGCTGGCGCTGATCAATGGCGACGACCGCGAGACCTTCGCCATCCACCGCGAGCGCGGCATGCGCAGGGCGCTGGCCGCGAGCGGCCTGACGCTCGGCGAGCGCCATGTCTGTTCACTCACCATGACCGAGGAGAACGGCTACCGCGCCGCCAGGCGCCTGCTCGAACAGAGCGAGCGGCCGACGGCGATCGCCTGCTCCAGCCTGATCATGTCGCTCGGCGTCGTGCGCGCGGTGCGCGACCTTGGCCTGACCATTCCCGGCGACCTGTCGTTGATTGCCCATGACGACGTCTTTCCATGGCTGAAGCCGGAGAATTTTTCCGTGCCGCTGTCGACGACGCGCTCATCGATCCGCCTCGCCGGCGCCCGCGTCGCCGAACGCCTGGCGGCGCGGATATCAGGCTTGGAAGAAGGGGCGCGAGGCGAGGTCTGGCCGGTCGACCTTGTGGTCAGGGGCTCGGTGGCAGGCGCGCCGGTGTAGGGATCAATCCAGTCACTTCGTGGGCCGAGTTCGAACCCTTGCGAACGTTGACTAGATTGATTGAAGTCTTGTGGAACAACGGTCTGCTTGCACCTGCCCTTGCTTTGGTTTCTGGAGGGTGGCAACCACCTAGCCAGCGCCATCGACCAGCCCACAGGTATGCCACTTGCCCCCATTCCCGTTTTCCGAAGCGGATACAATCCAACATTCTGGCCCACCCCCGAAGAGTTCGGAGGTGGTGATCGTTGGCGGCGGCGTTATCGGCGTGACGACAGCGCTTTTCCTGGCGCAGCGCAACATTCCGGTGACGCTGCTGGAAAAAGGGCGTGTAGCGGCTGAACAGTCGTCCCGGAATTGGGGCTGGATTCGAAAGCAAGGACGCGACGCCGACGAGTTGCCCATCGTCATCGAGGCTATTCGCCTGTGGCGGCAACTGGCTGAGGAATGCGGCGAAGACATCGGCCTGACCCAAACAGGTGTGACCTACCTGGCGAACACCGACAAGGACATGGCCGGCTTCGAAGCGTTCATGAAGATCGCCGCGATGCATGCGCTCGACACCCGTCTCCTGGACGGAAACGAAACCGCGACACTCATCAAAGGCATGTCGCGCAAATTCAAGGGCGCGATGACGACGCCCTCCGACATGCGTGCGGAGCCTTGGCTGGCGGTGCCTGCACTTGCCCGGCTCGCCGTGCGAAAAGGCGTCAAAATCGTGGAGAACTGCGCGGCGCGAACCCTCGAAATCTCAGGCGGCAAGGTCAAGGGCGTGTGGACCGAGGCGGGGTATATCGAGGCCTCCAGCGTATTGGTCGCCGGAGGCGCCTGGTCATCCCTGTTCCTGAGAAGACACGGCGTCTCCATCCCCCAGCTCAGTGTCAGGGTAACCGTCGCCGCAACCGAGCCCCTGGCTGAAATCTATGCAGGCGCGGCGACTGACGAACACATCGCTTTCCGGCGCCGGCAGGATGGCGGCTACACGCTCGCCGCGGGCGGCAGCCATCTGCATTACCTGGGACCTGATGCATTCCGGCACGCCTCCAAATACCTTCCTGCGCTGAGGGACAATCCGCTGGGGACACGCTACTTTCCGTTCGCGCCGTCAGGTTACCCCGATGCCTGGTCGACGCCGCGCGATTGGGCGCCGGATTCGCACAGCCCTTTCGAGAGAATGCGGGTGCTCGACCCGGCCCCGGAACCGGCCCGTCTGCGTTCGATAGAACGCAAGTTCAAGCACCTCTTTCCGCAGTTCGAGACGGTTCGCCTGAAGGCAAGCTGGGGTGGCATGATCGATGCCATGCCCGACGTCGTCCCCGTCGTGGATCGGGTAGAGGCAGTCGGCGGCCTTTTCGTCGCGACGGGGATGAGCGGTCACGGCTTCGGCATCGGGCCTGGCATAGGCCGCGTCGTTGCGGACATGATTCAGGGAAACGAGACCGGACACGACCTCAGCCGCTTCCGCCTGTCACGCTTCCATGATGGCAGCCCTGTCCGGTTAGGTCCGGCGCTCTGAATTCTCAGGCTCACTTCTGGGCCGCAGCCGCCGCCTTCGTATCCAGCAGGCCATAGCCGAAATCCTTGTCGCGGCCTTTCGGGCCAAGATCCCTGGCGGTGGCGGCAAGCGCCTTTTCGATGTCGTCAGCCGAGCGCTCGGGCGAGGCGTGGATCAGGTTGGCGATGGCGCCGGAGACAATCGCGGCGGCAAACGAAGTGCCGGTGACGACGTCCGAGCCGGCGCCGCTCGGCGCCACCATCTCGACGCCGGGCGCCGAGATGAAGACATAAGCGCCGCGATTGGCCTGCTGCATCAGCCCGTCCTTGGCGTCGGTGGCGGTGACCGCGATCACGCCGTCATAGGCGGCGGGGTAGCCATAGGGCGCTTTCGGCCCGTTGTTGCCGGCAGCAGCGACCAGGATGATGCCGAGCCCGCGCGCATTGCGGCAGGCGGTGGCGAGCAGATCGTTCTTGGGGCCGACGAAACTCATATTGATGATGCTGACATTCTGGTCCGCCGCCCAGTCGAGCGCCGACAGGATGACATCCATGGTCGACCTGCCGTCCTCGAAGGCGCGGGCGTGATAGATCCTGGCGCCGGGCGCCATGCCTTCGAGCGCGCCGACGCCGGCGATCAGTCCGTCGACCGAGGTACCGTGGTCACGCTTTTCGACCGGCACGTTGGGCATGGCGTCGAACTGGTCGGCAATGACGCCGGACAGCGCCGGATTGGTGTCGTCTATGCCGGTGTCGATGACGGCGATGCGCACGTTTTCGCCACTGGCTTGCTTGTTGTCGAGCTGAATGCGCTCGAAGGCATAGTTGACGATGCCGGCCGCCTGCTGCAGCGAATAGATATGGTTTGGCTCGCGCCGCAGGGTGCGGCCATCGGCGGCCAGCTGCGCCAGCACGGCGCCGACCGGGCGGCCGTCGGGAATGCCGAAGCGCACCAGTGTGGTGCCGAGCAGCCGCGACAGGCGCTGCGAGCGCACTTCAAGGCCGAAGGAGGCGGCGATCTGCTGGACGGCGCCGGCATCGCCGCCGACGGTCACCAGCACCTCGTCCGGCACGAACTCGCCGGCGATGGCACGCCGCGGCGCGGTCGCGACAAGATCGGTCGGCGAAACGATCGCCCCGCCGGCGGGTGGCCCGGCCTGCGTGTCGGCAGGCGGCGCTGACGGCCGTGGCGTCGGCACGGGCGCTTCGGGAGCCGGTGGGTTGGGAAACAGGTCGACAATCAGGGCCGGAAGGGTAACTGCGCCTGGTTCGCCGCCGACGTTGGCCTCATTGCCATCTTTCGGGCAGTCGGCAGCCGCCGCTCCGGCTGCGTCGGTGCAGTCGGCCCAGCCGGCATTGGGATCATTGGTCTGCGCCGACGCCGGCACTGCGACGATTTCCATCGCCGCCACCAGGATCGCCGCAAATCGAACGACCGCCCTAGCTGCCATCAACCGGTTTCCTTCCCTCGATCACAGTCTCCGCGAACGGCTGGGCGGCAATAAGGCCGACGAGCCTGGTGTAGTCTGCTCCGGTCTTGACCGGGATGGCAATGCGGAAGACGCCCGAGGCGGTCGGCCCGCCGGCGATCTTCAGCGCGTTCTGGTCGAGGAAGACGGCGATGTCGGACATCTTCGCATCCGGCTTGAACTTGACCAGCGCGAACGGCAGTTTCGCCAGATCATCCTCGGCGCCGGCAATCTCGAAATCATGGCTCTTGCCGCCGGTCTGCACGTAGGACTGCACCACGACCAACGCCAGCAGCACCGCCGCTGCCGCCCAGGCGACACCGACCGGCACCGCCATGAAACGGCCGAGTGCCTGCGCCAGCCAGGAACGGCCCGCGGGAGCGCGGACCGGTCCGGCTTCGGCGTCGAGCGCCCTGGCAAAGCGGCTGAGCGCATCGGCCGGCGGCCGGATCGCCTCGTTGGCGGCGGTGGCGCCCGAGAATTCCGCCTCAGCCTCGACAAGCGCCGCCATCGCCGCCGGATCGTTCGCCAGCCATTCCTCGACGGCTTCGAGGTCCGAGCCTTCCAGCGAGCCGTTCAGGTAGAACGGCAGCAGCGTTTCCATTTCGTCACGGCGCGACATCTTTTCAGCGGCGCTCATATCTTCAGGATTGCTCATGGCCATCCCCTGTCGTAACCGGCGGCCTTGAGGGCTTCGCCGAGTTTCTTGCGGGCGTAGAACATTCGGGTCTTGACGGTGGCGACCGGGATGCCGAGCACATCGCCGATCTCCGTCACCGACTGTCCGTGGTAATAGGCAAGGTCGATCACCGAGCGGTGTTCCTCCGGCAAGGCATCGACGAAGCGCCGCAAAGCGGCGCCCTTGTCTTCCTTCATGGTGGCGACTTCCGGCGTGTCGGCGCCGTCGGGAACCTGCGCCGCATCATCGTCATCGATCCAGTCTTCTTTTTTCTTGCGAAGCATCGACAGCGCCTTGAACCGGGCGATGCCGAGCAGCCATGTCGAGACTTCCGAGCGCCCTTCGAAACCGGGCGCCTGGCGCCACAGCTCGAGAAAGACCTCGTTTGCGATGTCGTCGGCCATCATTTCCGATCCCGTCTGGCGCACCACGAAGCGGTAGACCCGCGCGTGGTGACGCATGAACAGCAGCCGAACAGCGGCACGGTCGCCCTTCGCGACCCGGTCGACAAGCGCGCGATCAGTCTCGGTCGCTGCCGTCATGGCCGGTCGAGCCGCCTGGCTCCTGTCTGCTCTGTCGCCGATAGGTTCAAAAAGGTTCATCCTTCCGCCAAGGAATTTTGGCGAAGCTAACCGAAGAGAGGGAGTGTTGCCAGAGCGTCTCCCTTCTCCCCGTCACTATACGGGGAGAAGGTGGCGGTGTCCGAACCGGATAGATAGGTAACAGAATGGACCGATAGCATGGGTGACAGTTTTCTTGTCCGCCGGAGGACCGGCGATGGTTTGGCGAGAGACTGGCATCATGGACGAGCGGCTACGGTTTGTTGTGGAGTGTCTTTCTGGGGATGAGACGATGGTTGCGCTTCGGCCTACGGGATCTCACGCAAGAACGGCTACAAATGGCTAGGACGCTATCGGACGTTTGGGCCTGAGGGTTTGCACGACCTGCCGCGAGCCCCGCTCAATCATGGCCGGGCGACAGCTCAGGATCTGGTTGAGCGGATTGTGGCGGCCAAGGAGCTGCATCCGCTTTGGGGTCCAAAGAAGATCGTGGCACGGCTCAGGCGCACGGCTCCCGAGTTCATGTGGCCTTCAGCCTCGACGGTCGGCGCGATCCTTGCGCGGCATGGGCTTGTCCGCGCCCGCAAGCGACCCCGCCTGCGGGCCTGCGGCAATGGACCCTGGCCACAGCCGCAAGAACCGAACGCGGTGTGGACTGGCGATCACAAGGGCTGGTTCCGGACCCGCGACGGCTGGCGTTGCGAACCCTTGACGGTGATGGATGCGTCGAGCCGCTATCTTCTGGCGCTCGAAGCGACGGGGTCGACGGCCGATAGCGAAGCCTGGCCGGTGTTTGAGCGGCTGTTTGAAGAGCATGGCCTGCCGGATCGCTTCAGAAGCGACAATGGCCCGCCCTTCGCATCGGCCGGCGTCACCGGGCTGACGCCGCTTGTCGTGCGCTTCATCAAGCTCGGCATCACCCTGGAGCGGATCGCACCCGGCAGGCCACAGCAGAACGGACGTCACGAGCGCTTTCACCTGACCATGCTGCCGATGGCCGAGGCACCGGAAGCCGACCGAACGGCACAGGGCCAGGCCTTCGAGACCTTCCGCCACAGCTACAATGAGGAACGTCCCCATGAGGCGCTGGGCATGGATACGCCCGCCCAGCACTACCGGTCCTCACAGCGCGCCATGCCCAGGACACCACCCGAGCCCGTCTATCCGGCCGAGGCCTCGGTCCGCCGCGTGCGCCACAATGGCGAGATCCGATGGAATGGCGGCTTCATATATGTCTCGCAAGCGCTGGCGGGCGAACCGGTCGCTGCGTTGGAGACCGAAGACGGACAATGGACACTCTCATTCCATGCCCACCCGCTCGGCATCATCGACACACGGCACATGAAGCTTGTCCGCCGCAGCGCCGCGCCAACCAATCCGCTTGGCGCTGCGGCGGACGCATAGGGGGAGAGAAGTGTCACCTATGTATCCGGTTCAAAGTGTTACCCATCTATCGGCTGGACAGCGGCAGGCGGATGAGGGGCGGCGCCGGCGTTGGGGTATTTATTTTGATGTTAGCGCTGCCCCTCACCCTTACCCTCTCCCCGTATAGTGACGGGGAGAGGGGGTAGCGAACGGCGGCTCAGCGACGACCTCCGTCACCCCAAAAACGGCTTAGCCTTCATGGTCTCCGGCACCGGCACACCCAGCCGCTTCAGCACCGTCGGCGCCAGTTGCAGTTGATCAAGCAGCGTGTCCGGATCCGGCCCTTTGCCGGCTCCGAAATAATACAGCGCGAAATCCTGCATTTCATCGTCACGGCCGCCATGATGGCCGCGGTCTGTCTGGCCGTGGTCGGCGGTTACGATCACCTCGTAACCGGCCTGCCGCCAGCCCGGCAGGAAGGCTGCCAGCATGCCGTCCATCGCATAGCAGGCATGGTCCATTTCGTGGCAGTCATGGCCGAAGCGGTGGCCCATCGAATCCAGAGTGCAGGTGTGCAGGATACCGTAGTCGATGGCATGGCGCCGGGTCAGCATGGTCAGCGTCGCAAACAGGTCGACATCGCTCGGCGTCATCTGGTTGCGGGCATTGTAGCCGGTCATGGTGTGGAAGCGGCCATGCGCGATCGGTCCGTTGGGCTCGTCATACTCCATGTCCTCGACCAGATCGAACGGATAGGAACGGAAGAATTCGGACCAGTAGGAATGCGTCACTGCGCCGGTCTTGCCGCCGGCCTTGCTGACCTCGGAGAAAATATCCGGCTTGTTGACGAGAAAACGGTTCTCGTTGGATAGGATGCCGTGCTCCTGCGGCGAAACCCCGGTGTGGATCGAGGCATAGCAGCAGGCCGAGGTCGACGGCAGCACCGAGCGCATCTTCCACACCTGCGCCTCGCCCGACTGCACCCAGCCCTCGAGATTGCCCATCAGCCGGCGCCAGTTCCGGTAGGGCACGCCATCGAGAATGATGAGCAGCAGTTTGGTCTTGAGCGCCATGGGCGGCTCCGGAAAGCTTTTGCCGTTGAAGGAAGTTTTCGCGACAAAGGCCGCGAATTCCCTACTAATTCCCCGCGCTCGCCATGCGCCGTCCCTTGATCGCCTTTTCCAGCCAGCCGATCTCCATCTCGGGAACGGACGACAGCAGCAGGTCGGTATAGGCGTCGAAGGGCGGCGTCAGCACCTTGCTCTTGGCGCCGTAGCGCACCACCTCGCCGCGGTACATCACCGCGATCGAATCGGCGATCGACTTCACCGTCGCCAGATCGTGAGTGATAAAGAGGTAGGCGACCTTCTCGTGCTGCTGCAGGTTGAGCAGCAGCTTGAGAATGCCGTTGGCCACCAGCGGGTCGAGCGCCGATGTCACCTCGTCGCAGATGATCAGCTTGGGCTTGGCGGCGAGCGAGCGGGCGATACAGACGCGCTGTTTCTGGCCTCCGGAGAGTTCGGCCGGATAACGATCGAGAAAGCCCTTGCCCATCTCGATCTCGTCGAGCAGTTCGGCGACGCGCTTGTCGCGCTCGCGGCCGCGTATGCCGAAGTAGAATTCCAGCGGCCGGCCGATGATGGTGCCGACGGTCTGGCGCGGGTTCATCGCCACGTCGGCCATCTGATAGATCATCTGCAACTGGCGCAGATCCTCCTTCGGCCGGTCGGCAAGCCGGTTGGCGAGCGGCCTGCCATCGAAGGTGACGGTGCCTTCCTCGGGCGGCAACAGCCCGGTGATGGCGCGCGCCAGCGTCGACTTGCCAGAGCCGGATTCACCGACGACCGCCAGCGTCTGTCCCGGATAGATGTCGACCGAGACGTTCTTCAGCACCTTGACGTGGCTGCCGCCGTAAGCGGCGGTGACGTTCTTGACCGACAGGAACGGCGCGGCGCCGGGCTTCTGCTCGGCATGCTCGATCTCATGCACCGAGACCAGCGCATTGGTGTATTCCTGGCGCGGCTCCTTGATGATCTGGCGAGTGCCGCCCCATTCGACCAACCTGCCATGGCGCAGCACCATGATCTCGTCCGAGACCTGGGCGACGACGGCAAGATCGTGGGTGATGTAGAGCGCCGCGACATGGGTGTCGCGGATGGCGTCCTTGATCGCCGCCAGAACGTCGATCTGCGTCGTCACGTCGAGCGCCGTGGTCGGCTCGTCGAAGACGATCAGGTCGGGTTCCGAACACAGCGCCATCGCCGTCATCACGCGCTGCAACTGGCCGCCGGAGACCTGGTGCGGGAAGCGTTCGCCGATGATTTCGGGGTTTGGCAGGCTGAGCTTCTTGAACAACGCCACGGCACGTTTCTCTGCCTCGGCGCGTGTCGCCGTGCCGTGCAGCAGCGTTGCTTCCACCACCTGGTCCATCAGCTTGTGCGCCGGGTTGAAGGCGGCGGCCGCCGACTGCGCGACATAGCAGACCTCGCGGCCGCGCAATTTGCGGAAACCTTCCTTGCCGCCCTTGAGGATATCGCGGCCGTTGAGCAGCACCTCTCCGCCGGTGATGCGCACGCCGCCACGGCCATAGCCCATCGACGACAGGCCGATGGTCGACTTGCCGGCGCCGGACTCGCCGATCAGGCCGAGCACCTTGCCCTTTTCCAGCGTCAGCGAGACATCGTGGACCAAAACGATGTTCTTCGGCGCCTCGCCGGGCGGAAACACTGTCGCTTCGATGCGCAGATTGCGGATATCGAGCAGCAGGCCGGGCTTTGCTTTTGTGTCAGCCATCACCCGCGTCCTCCCTTCAGGCTTGTCGTGCGGTTGAGCACCCAGTCGGCGACCAGATTGACCGAAATCGCCAGTGCTGCGATCGCCGCGGCGGGAATGAGTGCCGCCCCGATACCGAAGACGATGCCGTCCTTGTTCTCCTTGACCATGCCGCCCCAGTCGGCATCCGGCGGTTGCACGCCAAGCCCGAGAAAGGACAGCGTCGACAAGAACAGCACCGCGTAGATGAAGCGCAGGCCAAGTTCCGAGACCAGCGGCGAAAGCGCGTTGGGCAGGATCTCGCGGAAGATGATCCAGCCGCTGCCTTCGCCCCGCAGCTTGGCGGCCTCGACATAATCCATGACGTTGATGTCGACGGCCACCGCGCGCGACAGCCGGTAGACGCGGGTCGAGTCGAGGACGCCCATCACCAGGATCAGCGTCACCAGGTTGGTCGGCAGCACCGAAAGCACGACGAGCGCCATGATCAAGGTCGGGATCGACATCAGCAGATCGACAAGGCGCGACAGCAGCGTGTCGAACCAGCCGCCGAACACCGCCGCCGAAAAGCCGAGGATGGCGCCGAGCGAGAATGACAGCGCGGTGGCCAGCACCGCAATGAACAGCGTGATGCGAGCGCCGTAGATCATGCGCGACAGAAGATCGCGACCGAGATTGTCGGTGCCCAGCAAATGTGCCGCCGTCATCGGTTCCCAGACATCGCCGACGATTTCGGCATTGCCGTACGGTGCGATCAACGGTGCGAAAACTGCCGCCAGCACGAACATAGCTGTCAGCACGATGCCGATCAGTGCGGGGATGGGGATGCGTTTGATGTCGAGCATGCCCGCCGCCTATTTCGGATGTCTGAGGCGCGGATTGGCGACAATCGCCCCGATGTCCGCAATGATGTTCAGGCTGATATAGACGGCGGCGAAGACCAGGCCGACCGCCTGCACCACCGGCACGTCGCGCTTGGTGACGTGGTCGACCAGATATTGTCCCATGCCGGGATAGACGAAGATCACCTCGACCACGACGACGCCGACGATGAGGTAGGCGAGGTTGAGCATGACGACGTTGATGATCGGCGCTATGGCATTGGGGAAAGCATGCTTGCGGATGACGTTGAAGGCCGACAGGCCTTTCAGTTCTGCCGTCTCGACATAGGCCGACTGCATGACGTTGAGGATGGCCGCGCGGGTCATGCGCATCATATGCGCCAGCACAACCAGCGTCAGCGCGGTGGCCGGCAACGCGATCGCCTGCATGCGCTCACCGAACGGCATGCCGTCATAGACCGTGGAAATGGCCGGGAACCATTGATACTTCACGGCAAAGAAATAGACGAGCACATAGCCGATGAAGAATTCCGGGAAAGATGTCGAGGCGAGCGCCAGGCCGGAGATCAGCTTGTCGACCCAGCCATTGCGGTAACGCACGGCGATCAGGCCGAGGATGATGGCCAGCGGCACGGCCACGATCGCAGCCCAGAAGGCGAGGAACAGCGTGTTCCACAGCCGCCCCTTGATCGATGTGGCAATATCCTGGCCGCTCGACATCGCCGTGCCAAGATCGCCGGTGAGCACACCGCCTAGCCAATGGAAATACCTGATGTAAGCCGGCTGATTCAGGCCGAGCTGCTCGCGCAGATTGGCGAGCGATTCCGGCGTCGCCGACTGTCCGAGAATGGCTTGCGCGACGTCGCCGGGCAGGATCTGGGTGCCGGCGAAGATCAGGACCGAAACGGCCAGCAAGAGGACGATGCCCAGCGCAACGCGCTGGGCCACAAGTTTCACGACGGGTGAGGACATATCCGCAAAGCCGGGCTCAGGCTTCGAGCCAGCACTTCGCCAGCGCGTAGCCGTTCATCAGCTCCTGATGCGGATCGTCTACCCAGCCGCCGACCTTGGCGCCTGTCGCATCGATGAACTGATTGAACATCGGCAGGATCAGGCCGCCCTCGTCGCGCACCAGCACGGCCATGTCGTGGTACATCTGCTTGCGCTTGGTCTCGTCGAGTTCGGCGCGTGCGGCCAGCACCAGCTTGTCGAAGTCCGGACGCTTGAAACGGGTGTCGTTCCAGTCGGCGGTCGACAGATAGGCGGTCGAGTACATCTGGTCCTGGGTCGAGCGGCCGCCCCAATAGGAGGCGCAGAAGGGCTGCTTGTTCCAGACCTCGTTCCAGTAGCCGTCGCCGGGCTCGCGCTTGAGCTCGATCTTGATGCCGGCCTTGGCCGCGCTCTGCTGGAAGAGCTGCGAGGCGTCGACCGCGCCCGGGAAGGCGACGTCGGAGGTGCGCAGCAGCACGGTGCCGTCATGGCCCGACTTCTTATAGTGGAACTTGGCCTTGTCGGGATCATATTTGCGCTGCTCGATCTCGGAAAACAGCGGATAGGACGAATTGATCGGGAAGTCGTTGCCGAGCGAGCCGTAGCCGCGCAGCACCTTGTTCAGCATCTCTTCGCGGTCGATCGCGAGCTTCAGCGCCATGCGCAGGTCGCTGTTGTCGAAGGGCGCGGTGTTGCAATGCATGATGAAGACGTAGTGGCCGGGGCCGGCATGGTTGCGGATGGTGACGCCCGGTACGCGCTTGATGAGGTCGACGATCTTCGGCTCGACGCGGTTGATCATGTTGACCTGGCCGCCCTGCAGGGCCGCCGTGCGCGCGGTCGCGTCGTTGATGACGATGATCTCGATCTGGTCGGCATGGCCCATCTTGTCGGCCTGCCAGTAATTGGCGAAGCGCTCGCCGCCATGGCGCACGCCGGGCTCGTTGGTAGTGACCTTGTAGGGTCCTGCCGAGATGCCGGCATCCGCCTTGTCCTTGCCGCCGTTGGGCTGGACGATGAGGTGGTAGTCGCTGAGGAGATAGGGAAGGTCGGCGTTGGCCTCCTTCAGCGTCAGGACGACTTCCTTGCCACTGGCCTTGATGCTGTCGATGCCTTTCATGTAGCCCAGCGCGCCGGACTTCGATTTTTCATCGGAATGGCGCTCGAGGGTTGCCGCCACATCCTCAGCGGTCACCGTCTTGCCGTTGTGGAATTCGACGCCGTCGCGGATTTTCAGCGTCCACACCTTGGCGTCGTCCGACGAGCCGATCTCTTCGGCGATGCGGTTCTCGAGTTTGCCTTCCGGGGACAGCTCGACGATCAGCTCGCCCCACATCTTGCCAAAAGCGAACGGCACTTGCGTCATGAACAAAGCCGGGTCCAGGCTGTTCGTGGATTCGCCGCCGACGAGGCCGGCCTTCAGCGTGCCGCCCTTGACCGGGCCTTCCGCGCGAGCCGCACTGGAAAGCAGCATATTGGCGAAGGGCGCTGTGACGCCGAGTGCTGCGGCGCGGCCGAGGAAATCACGACGGCTCAGCTTGCCGGACGCAACGCGCCGGCTCAGATATTCGAGTTCGTTGGACATTTGAGTTCCTCACTCTGTTGGTTCGACCTTATGGTCGTTTTTTGCTTGTTGTTACCAAAGGGATATTGACCGGAAGGCAAAGCCGTAAGCAAGACGGAATGCGACATGCCGTGGCGTAAATCGTGCGTCGCAACTGGACCAGTCGGGTCGACGCTCAGAGCAGGTCGCGCGGGATCGTCTCTTCGAAATCGCGTTCGAAAACCAGCGTTTCGCCCTCATAGGCTTCGATTCTGGCGCTGACGATGAAGTTTTGCGCATCGCAGCGCATTTCAGCCGACGTCTCGGTGCGCACCGACCATCCGTTTCGCGACAAGGTCTGCGTCCAGTGCGTGCGGCCCGAGGCAGACAGCGGGTCGTCGGGGTGGATCGTCCAGCTCTCGCGGGCAATGCTGCCATTGGCCAGTCCATGCGCGAGATCGCGCACTTCTCCGAAATCATCCGTGATCGACAGCGTGACGATGCCGGTCTTCTCATCGCGATCGACGTGACGCTCGGAATTCGCTGCACGAACTGTCGCGGTTGCCCAGGGTGTTGCGCCTTCGGGAGACTGGAACGAGGTCTCGTCGGCTTTTGCGAGCGGGCGCAGCGGCAGCCTCAGCGTCGCCGCTGAAAGGTCGAGCCGCACCGGCTCCGGCGACGGCCAGATCATCGGCCAGTAAGCATTGGAAACCGCGATGCGCAGGCGGTGTCCGGCCGGCACGCGGTAGGCGCACTGGTCGAGAATAACGCGCGCCGAAACCGTTTCGCCCGGCACCAGCGCTTGCGGCTGTTCGTGCGAAGAACGATGCGTCAGGTTGAGCACGCCGTAGGAGATCAGTTCCGAGGCGCCGTCGGGGTGCACGTCGCACAGTCGAACCGCGATGTTCGCCTGCGGGCGATCGGACGACACCCGGATGAGAAGCTCCGGCGCGCCGACGATGTCGAGTGTCTCGGCAAGCACAGGCTGATCGAAGCAGACGGACAGCGCATCGTCCGGGCGCTGGTCGCCCGGCAGTTCCGGGCCAAAGGTGAAGGGAAAATATTCGCCGCCGGCGAGCCCGCAGCTTTGCGGGGTCGCCACGATCGCCGGCCTGACGCCGTCAGCAATGAGTTCGATCGCCCCGACCTTGATGTTGGGAGACGGCCATTCCTGTTCGGCCACCCAACGGCCCGGCCGCTCCGGGTGCCAGCGCGCCGGCCGCACACTGTCCATGACATAGGCGCGGTAGTCCGGGTCGGCCTCGACGCCGGTGTCGACGCCCTTCAACCAGCTGTCCCACCAGCGCAACGCCTCCTGCAGGAAGCCGATGGGGGGTTTGGGTTCGGCATAATGCGGGTATTTGTGGATCCATGGCCCGACAATGCCCTTCACCGGCGCCTGGATGTTGGTGACCAGATGCGAAATCGTGTTGCGGTAGCCGTCATGCCAGCCGCCGATCGACAGCACGGCGGCTTTGACCGCGGAGAAATCCTCGCAGATCGAACCGCGTTTCCAATAGGCGTCGCGATGCTGATGGCTGAGCCAGAGCGGCAGAAGGAAAGACTGGTTCTCCAGCCGCGTCAGCCAGAGGTCGCGCCAGCGGTTGTCGCCCGCAATCAGCGGATCCGGCGGTCGCGACGAATAGGACAACATGGTCGAGGCCCAGCCGAAATTTTCCGTCAAAAGGCAGCCGCCCTTGTAGTGGATGTCATCGGCGTAGCGGTCGACGGTCGAGCACAGGCTGATCACCGCCTTCAGCGCCGTCGGCTGCTTGGCCGCCACCTGCAGGCAGTTGAAGCCACCCCAGGAAATGCCCATCATGCCGACACTGCCGTTGCACCAGGGCTGTGCTGCCGCCCAGGCAATCACATCGCAGGCGTCCTGCAATTCCTGCTCGGAATATTCGTCGTCCATCAGACCTTCGGAATCGCCATTGCCGCGCATGTCGACGCGGATCGAGGCGTAGCCGTGGCCGGCAAAATAGGGATGCGTCAGCTGATCGCGAAAGATGGTGCCGTCGCGCTTGCGGTAGGGCAGGTGCTCGAGGATCGCCGGCACCGGATCGCTGCTGGCGTCCTCCGGCATCCAAACCCGCGCCGACAGCCGGCAACCATCCGGCATGACGATGCCCATATCGGGGAATTCGACGACCTTGCGGGGAAATTCGGTGATGGTTTTCATGCGATGCTCCAGGATGTCAGTGACGCATGGAGCGGGCATGTCATGAAGTCAAACGGGCGACGGCCGGTGTCGCCGCGACGACGCCACGATATGTAGCCCGATTGTTTTGCCCTGATGTTGCAGGATTATAATTAATGTATTACATTTATTAACTGAACCCAACGTGATGAGGATTTCGCCTGAAAATCGTTTGGGATGAGCCAAAGCGCGTGACGAACCTGGACAGCCGGGGTCTCGATTTTGCCGAACTCGATATTGAGTTTTTTTGCGACTTCAACCGTCCTTCCAGCCAAGGCCGACCGGTTCAAGGCGATTGGCGAATTCGGAGAGATCATCCTGGCCGTGATTTTCAAGCCGCTTGGTTCGGAGGCGATTTCGGTGATCTCGATGCGCCGTGCCAGCCGAAAGGAAAGGTCAGTATATGAACAATCCTAAATCGCGTGTTCGACCGCTTACCGATGCGGAGGAAGGGGAAATTCAAAGACAAATTGTTGATGATCCCGACGATGCGGAGACGACAGACGAACAGTTGGCGCAAGCCAGGCCTTTCGCGGAAGTGTTTCCAGAACTTTTCGAGAGCATAAGGCGTGCTCGTGGCCGGCCAGCCGTGGAGAAGCCTAAGCAAGTCGTGTCCATCCGTCTGGATCAGGATGTCATCAGTAAATTCAAGGCGACCGGCAAGGGCTGGCAGGCCAGGATCAACGAGGTGCTGAAAAACGCGAAGGTAGGCTAGGCAATCCGCGTCAGTTCAGCGGAATGTCGTTTTCGGACTTGCGCGCCTGATAAGCGCCGGACAGTTCGTCGTAGCGGGTGGAAATATTGCCGATCCTTGCCTCAAGCCGGCCGCGCTCGGCCTCGGGCAGCGCCCGCACCAGCCTGCGAATGGAAAAACTCTTCCAATAAGTGTTCTCGGCATTGTAGCCGCCGGGATCAAGAGTGAAGACCTCTTTCAGGATTTTCAGATCGTGCGGGATCGCAAAGCTGTCGCGTGAATCCTCGTGGCTGAAGAGGTAGTAGAAATTGTCGAAGCCGGTCCAGGTGATCGCCGACAGGCAGAGCGAGCAGGGCTCATGCGTGGCGATGAAGATGGCGTCCTTGGTGTCGACGCGCTCGGCTTTCGGCATTTCATAGAAACGCTTCAGGCAGTGCACCTCGCCATGCCAGAGCGGATTTTCCATCTCGTTGTTGGTTTCGGCCAGCACCAGCGAGCGGTCGCCCTTCCGCAGGATGGCGGCGCCGAACAGCTTGTTCCCATGGGCCACGCCCTCTGCCGTTTTCGGCACGATGTCGTGCTCGATGACATCGAGCAGGCGGTCGATCAGCGATATGTCGGTCATTTCTCAGGTCTCGTTGGGGAGATGGATTTCGTAGGGGTGCGAGAAATGGAACTCTTCGAGGTTGGAGCCGTCACCGCCGCGGTCGACGATGACGAAATCCTGCGCTTCACCGAGTGGTGTCAGCACGCCGTGCCAGAGATTGCGCGGATAGTTGACGCCTTGCCCGGGTGCGGTGATGAAGGCATGCGGCTCGCGCGGACCGTCCTTGCCGTCATGGCAGACGACGACCAGGAAAGGCCGCGGTGACAGCGGGATGAACGCCTGGCTGCCTAAGGGATGGCGCTCGACCATGGTCAGCTTCAGCGGCAGGTCGTAAGGCGTGCCGCGCGCCATCGAGATCAGCACGCAGGCATTCGGTCCCGCGGCTTCAGCGGTGGCGAGATTGTGGTAGCGCTCGGTCTTGCCGCCATTGATCGGATAGTGATTGCCGCCGCCCATGTCGATGACATCGCCGAAGCCGGCAAAGCTTTCGCGGGTCAGCGGCCGCGCTGTGATGCGGGTCACCGCGCGCGACCGCCAATGCCCGCCCCGCCGAGCTTGGCGTGCCGGTTGACGTCCTTGTAAAGGAGATAGCGGAATTTGCCTGGGCCGCCCGCGTAGCAGGCCTGCGGGCAGAAGGCGCGCAGCCACATGAAGTCGCCGGCCTCGACCTCGACCCAGTCCTGGTTGAGGCGGTAGACCGCCTTGCCTTCCAAGACATAGAGCCCGTGCTCCATGACATGCGTCTCGGCAAACGGGATGACGGCGCCAGGCTCGAGCGTAACGATGGTGACATGCATGTCGTGGCGCATGTCGGCTGGATCGACGAAACGGGTCGTCGCCCAGCGACCCTCGGTGCCGGGCATCGGCGTCGGCGTCATTTGCTGGTCACTGCTGAACAGGACTTCCGGCGCGTCGATGCCGTCGGCGGCCTCATAGGCCTTCCTGATCCAGTGGAAGCGTACGGCGTCGCGACCTTCGTTGCGCACCGTCCAGCCGCTGTCCGGCGGCAGGAAGGCAAAACCGCCGGCTTGCAGCACGTGCTTCTTGCCGGCCAGCGAAACGGTCAACTCGCCCTCAACCACGAACAGCACGCCCTCGGCGCCGGCGTCCGGCTCGGGCCGGTCGCTGCCGCCGCCGGGCAGGACCTCGACGATGTACTGCGAAAATGTCTCGGCGAAACCCGAAAGCGGCCTGGCGATGATCCAGGCCCTGGTCTCGTCCCAGAACGGCAGTGGGCTGGTGACGATGTCCTGCATCACTCCCTTCGGTATGACGGCATAGGCCTCGGTGAAGACGGCGCGGCCGGTCAAAAGCTCATTTTGGCCGGGATGGCCGCCATGCGGTGCATAATAGGTTTTCTGGTCAGTCTTGATCATATCCATTGGGTCCTGACCCCTCAGTCATTTCATTAGAGCGGGAGCATGTCTTTCAGGCGGAGCAGCGCGATGCGCTCGACCTGTTTGCAGGCGGTATCGAGTTCTACGCCACGGCTGTTGCCGATGCGCGCCTCGAACTCGGCGAGGATCTCCTCCTTGGTCTTGCCCCGCACCGCGATGATGAAGGGAAAGCCGAAGGTGGTGACGTAAGCGGCGTTGAGCTTGGAAAACAGCTCGCGCTCCTTGTCGGTCAGCGCGTCGAGGCCGGCGGAGGCCTGCTCGCGTGTGGATTCCGCAGTGAGGCGTCTCGCTTCGGCCAGTTTGCCAGCGAGATCGGGATGGGCGTTGAGGACACCGATCCGCTCGGTTTCGCTGGCGGCGCGGAAGACGCGGCAGAGCGCATTGTGCAGGCCGCCGGCGCTGTCATGCGCCGGCCCAAGCTCCAGCTCATAGGCACGTTCGGCGATCCAGGGCGAATGTTCGAACACGCCGCCGAAAGTGTCGACGAAGGTCTCGAACGCCATCTTCGACGGCTTGAGCGCCGCCGGCTGGTAGGGGTGGTTCTCCTGCCAGTGCCTGGCGATATCGATGCGCCGTGCCAGCCAGACCTTGTCGTGCGATCTGACATAGTCGACGAAGCGCTTCAGCGCCGCCACCCGCCCGGGACGTCCGACGAGGCGGCAATGCAGGCCGATATTCATCATCCGCGGCCGGCCCGCTTTGCCCTCGGCATAGAGCGTGTCGAAACTGTCCTTCAAATAGGCGAAGAACTGGTCGCCGGAATTGAATCCCTGCGGCGTGGCGAAACGCATGTCGTTGGCATCGAGCGTGTAGGGGATGACGAGTTGCGCGCCGCCGCCGTGCTCGAACCAGTAGGGCAGTTCGTCGTCATAAGTGTCCGACACATAGTCGAAGCCGCCCTCTTCGGCCACCAACCGCACCGTATTGACCGAGGTGCGGCCGGTGTACCAGCCGGTCGGCCGTTGGCCTGTCACCTCGTAGTGCAGCTTGATCGCCGCTTCGAGGTCGCGGCGCTCGTCCTCGGCGCTGTGGTCGCGGTAGTCGATCCATTTCAGCCCGTGCGAGGCCATTTCCCAGCCGGCCTCCTGCATCGCCGCCACCTGGTCGGGCGACCGGGCTAATGCTGAGGCGACCCCGTAGCAGGTCACCGGCACTTGCGCCTCGCTGAACAGGCGCAGCAGCCGCCAGAAGCCTGCCCGCGCGCCATATTCGTAGATCGATTCCATGTTCCAGTGGCGCTGGCCGACCCAGGGCGCGGCGCCGACGATTTCCGACAGAAAGGCTTCCGAGGCCTTGTCGCCGTGCAGCACGCAGTTCTCGCCGCCTTCCTCGTAGTTGACGACGAATTGGACGGCCACATGCGCACCGCCCGGCCATTTCGGATCCGGCGGATTGGCTCCGTAGCCGCGCATGTCTCTAGAGTAACGCATTGCCCCTCCCCGCCGGACGCTGCCGGAAGTTATGATCAGGATAGTCGAAAGGGTTGCTCGCGCATTCCCCCGAAATTTTTGAAAGTGTTTTTGTGCCACTCCGCTCGACCGGGACTTATGCATCGCCTTTAATTGGCGCACAATTCACTGCTTTGTTCGGCTGTATCGGAAATGGGAGGCGCCAGTGGCAGAAACGTCGAAAGCCGATGGCGGACGTCTGACGACGCATGTGCTCGACACCGCGACCGGCAAGCCGGCGGCGGGCCTGTCGATCGCGCTTTATCATCTTGAGAGCGACGCGCGGATACATTTGAAGACCGTCGTCACAAATGCCGACGGCCGCTGCGATGCGCCGCTGCTGGCAGGAGCGGAATTCCGCCTTGGAGAATACGAACTGGTGTTCGCCGCCGGTGACTATCTACGCGGCCAGGGCACCAAACTGCCGGAACCGGCCTTCCTCGACAGTGTGCCGATCCGCTTCGGCATGGCGGAATCCGTGCATTATCACGTGCCGTTGCTTATCTCTCCTTATGGCTACTCGACCTACAGGGGGAGCTGACGCATGGCCAAGATCACCATACGCAACGAGATCCGCTTCATCCTCAATGGCAGGGATGTCGCGCTGTCGTCGGTGGCGCCCGACGCGACCTTGCTCGACTGGCTGCGGCTCGACCGCTCGCTGCGCGGCACCAAGGAAGGCTGCGCCGAGGGCGATTGCGGCGCCTGCACGGTCCTGGTCGGAAAATTGTCCGCCGGCAAGCTGGTTTATGAAAGCGTCAACGCCTGCATCCGTTTCCTCGGTTCGCTCGACGGCACCCATGTCGTCACCGTCGAGCATCTGCGCGGCGCGCCTGGCCAATTGCATCCGGTGCAGCAGGCGATGGTCGATTTCCACGCTTCGCAATGCGGCTTCTGCACGCCGGGCTTCGTCATGTCGCTCTACGGCTTGTGGATGAAGTCGCCGGACCCGTCGAATGCGGCGATCGAGAAGGCCTTGCAAGGCAATCTTTGCCGCTGCACCGGCTATGAGGCAATCATGCGCGCCGCGCGTGCCATCTCCAGCTACGGCAAGGCGGCGAAGGATCCGCTGGCGGCCGAGCGCAAGGCGATCACCGCCAGGCTCGAGGCTATGCATGACGGTGCCCGCGTCGAAATCGGCGCCGGCAAGCTGAGGTTGATCGTCCCGGCCAACGCCGATGATTTCGCCGCTGTACTGGATAAGGAACCCGACGCCACTGTTGTCGCCGGCTCGACCGACGTCGGCCTGTGGGTCACCAAGCACATGCGCGACATCTCACCGGTAGTCTTCATCGGCAATCTCGAGGGGCTGTGCGCGATCTCCGAAGACAATGACGTCATCACCATCGGCGCCGGCGTTACCTACACCGACGCCTTCGCGACACTGGCCAAGCGCATCCCCGCGCTCGGGCCATTGTTCGACCGCATCGGCGGCGAACAGGTACGAAACATGGGCACCATTGGCGGCAACATCGCCAATGGCTCGCCGATCGGCGACACGCCGCCGCCCCTTATCGCGCTTGGTGCGCAACTGACGCTGCGCCGCGGCAAGAAGCGGCGCACCATCGCGCTCGAGGATTTCTTCATCGCCTATGGCAAGCAGGACCGGCAGCCAGGCGAATTCGTCGAGGCCGTGCACGTTCCCGTGCCGGCCAAGGGCACGAAGTTTGCCGTCTACAAGATCACCAAGCGCCGCGACGAGGACATCACCGCAGCCCTTGGCGCCTTTTTCCTCGACTTGGCCAAGGACGGAACCGTGTCCGATATATGCATCGCCTATGGCGGCATGGCGGCCACCCCGAAGCGGGCTTTCGGTGTCGAAAAAGCGCTGCTCGGCAAGCCGTGGACGGAGACAACGGTGGAAGCGGCCATGGCTGAATATGCCGGCGATTTCACCCCGCTGACCGATATGCGGGCATCGGCCGAGTACCGGGCGCTGGCGGCCAGGAACCTGCTGCTGCGCTTTTTTGCCGAAACCAGCGGCAGCAAGGCGCCGTTCCAGGTGTCACGCAACGAGGCGGCCTGATGAACAAGCACGCCTCTCCAGATCTCAAGGCGCAGAAGATTTCCGGTGGCGTCGCCGCCGACCAGCGCCACGATTCCGCGCACAAGCATGTCAGCGGCAGCGCGGTCTATATCGACGATATGCCGGAACCGGCGGGCATGCTGCATGGCTGCCTCGGCCTGTCCACGGCGACGCATGCGACGATCAGCAAAATGGATCTGTCGGCGGTGCGCGCGGCGCCGGGCGTCGTCGATGTGCTGACGGCCAAGGACGTTCCGGGCGAAAATGACATTTCGCCGACCGGTCGACACGACGAGCCGGTGCTGGCCGACGACAAGGTGCAGTTTTATGGTCAGCCGATCTTCTGCGTCATTGCCAAGACGCGCGAACAGGCGCGCCGCGCCACCCGGCTGGCCAAGATAGAATACAGTCCATTGCCTTTCGTCACCGACATTGGCGACCTCGACCCCCGCAAGGACAAGCTGGTCACGCCGCCACTGACCTTGAAGCGCGGCGATGCCGCCGCCGCGATCAAGGCGGCGCCGCGCCGGCTGAAGGGCAAGATGCGCATTGGCGGCCAGGAGCATTTCTATCTGGAAGGCCATATCGCCGTGGCCATTCCCGGCGAGGACCAGGACGTCACCATCTATTCCTCGACCCAGCATCCGAGCGAAGTGCAGCATATGGTCAGCCATGCGCTGGGCGTGCCGAGCAACGCCATCACAGTGGAAATCCGCCGCATGGGTGGCGGCTTCGGCGGGAAGGAGACGCAAGGCAACCAGTTTGCGGCATTGGCTGCGATCGCCGCCAAGAAACACCATCGCGCGGTCAAGATCCGGCCCGACCGTGACGACGACATGATTGCCACCGGCAAGCGCCATGACTTCCTCGTCGACTACGAAGTAGGTTTCGACGACGCCGGCAACATTCTTGGCGTCGACTTCATGTTCGCGGCGCGTTGCGGCTTTTCATCGGACCTGTCCGGCCCGGTCACCGACCGCGCGCTGTTCCATTGCGACAACACCTATTTCTGGCCGGCGGTGCATGCGCAATCGGCGCCGCTTTACACCAACACCGTGTCGAACACGGCGTTTCGCGGCTTCGGCGGCCCGCAAGGCATGGTCGGCGCCGAACGCGTCATCGACGAGGTTGCCTTTGCCGTCGGCAAGGACCCGCTCGAAATCCGCAAGCAGAATTTTTATGGCACCAGTGGTGATAAAGACGGGGGCCGCAACGTCACCCCGTATCACCAGACGGTCGAGGACAACATCATCCACCGCATCGTCGCCGAGCTGGAGGCGAGCGCCGACTATGCGGGGCGCCGCCGCATCATCCAGGCCTTCAACGCCAACAGCCGCTTCATCAAGCGCGGCCTGGCGCTGACGCCGGTCAAATTCGGCATCTCTTTCACGGCCACCCACTACAACCAGGCCGGCGCGCTGGTGCATGTCTATACCGACGGTTCGGTGCATCTGAATCACGGCGGCACCGAGATGGGGCAAGGCCTCTACGTCAAGGTGGCGCAGGTGGTGGCGGAAGAGTTCCAGATCGACCTCGACCAAGTCAAGATCACCGCGACGACCACCGGCAAGGTGCCCAACACTTCGGCCACCGCGGCGTCGTCCGGCACCGACCTCAACGGCATGGCGGCGCAGAACGGCGCCCGCCAGATCAAGGAACGGCTGACCGACTTCGCCGCCGAAAAATACCAGGTGCCGCGCGAGCAGGTGCTTTTCCTGCCCAACCGGGTGCGCATCGGCAACCAGGAGATCGCCTTCACCGACCTCGTCAAGCAGGCCTATATGGCCCGCATCCAACTGTCGGCGGCGGGTTTTTACAAGACGCCGAAAATCCACTGGAACCGTGACAAGGGCGAGGGCCGTCCGTTCTATTATTTCGCCTATGGCGCCTCGTGCTCGGAAGTCTCGGTCGACACGCTGACCGGCGAATATGTCGTCGAGCGCACCGACATATTGCATGAAACCGGCCGCTCGCTGAACCGCGCCATCGATCTCGGCCAGATCGAGGGCGGCTTCATCCAGGGCATGGGCTGGCTGACGACGGAGGAGCTGTGGTGGGACGACAAGGGCCGGCTGCGCACGCATGCGCCGTCGACCTATAAGATCC
This sequence comes from Mesorhizobium sp. M1004, assembly GCF_040318795.1. Taxonomy (NCBI): domain Bacteria; kingdom Pseudomonadati; phylum Pseudomonadota; class Alphaproteobacteria; order Hyphomicrobiales; family Phyllobacteriaceae; genus Mesorhizobium; species Mesorhizobium sp. M1004. The sequence goes on along the minus strand of NZ_JAMYNB010000002.1, from coordinate 169,237 downwards.
CGCTCGCGTCCGACCGGCCGAAGATATTCAACGTCACGCTGGCCGACTGGCCGGAGGCCAACGAGCCGACGGTGCACCGTTCCAAGGCGGTCGGCGAACCGCCCTTCCCGCTCGGCATGTCTGTGCTGCATGCGCTGTCGGACGCGGTGGCAAGTGTGGCCGATCATAAGGTCTGTCCGCGTCTCGACGCTCCTGCAACACCAGAACGGGTGCTGATGGCGATCGAACGGCTGAAGGGTGAAGCCAAGAATAGCGCCTGACTCTGACCTGGATTCTGGCAAAACGTGCAATTCAGACTGAAAAACCCTATATTTCCCGTACGGGAATGCGAAATATGAAGTCGAAAGTGCAAAGCCTCAGAGCTTTTCTCGCCAGCGCCGGCCGGCTTGCTCTGGTCGAAGTGGCCGGCACCAAAGGCTCGACTCCGCGCGAGAAGGGCGCCTTCATGCTCGTATCGCAGGCGGCGATTTTTGGCACGATCGGCGGCGGTCAGCTCGAGTACATGGCGATCGACAAGGCGAGGCAGATGGTGGGGTCTTCACCCTCCCCCTTGTGGGGAGGGTCGGGGGGGGGGGGGGGGGCCGGGGGGGGGGGGGGGGGGGGGGGGGGGCCCCCCCCCCCGCGGGGGGGGGGGGGGGGCCGGCGGGGCGGCGGGCCCCCCCCCCCCCCCCCCCCGGGCGGGGGGGCCCCCCCCCCCCCCCCCCCCCCCCGGGGGGGGGGGGCCGCGCCCGACCGGCCCACCCCACCCCGTTGCGCGCCCCCCCCCCCGCGGCGTCCGCTCACCGACCCTCCCCACAAGGGGGAGGGTAAAGAAGCCCGCATCGCGGTCGATGAAGTCCGCGCCACGCTTGACGTGCCGCTAGGTCCCGAGATCGGCCAGTGCTGCGGCGGGCGCGTCGAAGTCTTGATCCGTATCGTCGATGCCGCGCTTACAGCCGAGCTGATCGCGGCCGCAGAAGCCGAGGAAGCCCACCTGCCGCATGTCTATATCTTCGGCGGCGGCCATGTCGGCCAGGCGCTGGCCGCGACGGTTGCACTTCTTCCCGTGCATGGCGTCGTCATTGAGACGCGGGCCGAAGCGCTGGAAGGTATGCCGGAGACGGTCGAGAGGCGGCTGACGCCGATGCCCGAGGCCGAGGTTCGAAACGCTCCCGCCGGCACCGCCTTCGCCGTCCTCACCCACGACCATGCGCTGGATTTCCTCATCGTCGCCGAAGCGCTGAAGCGCGACGACGCGGCCTATGTCGGCATGATCGGCTCGAAAACCAAGAGAGCGACGTTCAGGAACTGGTTCCTGAAATCGGCTGAGGGCACGGAGGCTGAGTTCGCCCGCCTCGTCTCGCCGATGGGCGGCGATGCGGTCAAGGACAAGCGCCCACCGGTCATAGCTGCGCTGGCCGCGGCCGAGATCATGACGGCGCTGGTCGCGCACGGCGCGGCACCGGCGGTAAGCCAGCAGGCGCGGCAAGGCCAAGAGGTAGCCGGCTAATCTTTTTTATCCGACCGCTTCAGGCCAAGATGATCTCGCAAGGTGCTGCCTTCGTATTCCCGACGGAACAGTCCGCGTCGCTGCAGTTCCGGCACCACCAGCGTGGCAAAGGCATCGAGCTCGCCGGGGAAGTATGACGGCATGACGTTGAAGCCGTCCGCGCCGCCGCCCTCGAACCGCGCCTGCAATTCGTCAGCGATCCGCGCCGGCGTGCCGACGATACGCCAATGGCCACGTGCGCCGGCGAAATGGCGCGCAAGCTGGCGGATCGACAGGCCGTCGCGGCGCGATTGTTGGATGACCAGCGCCTGGCGGCTTTTCATGCCCTCGGTCTCCGGCAGTTCGGGCATCGGTCCGTCGATCGGATAGCTCCCGAGATCGGAGATGCTGAGATAGCTGGACAGTAGCGCCACGCCGACATCGTCGGGGATCAGCGCCTGCAATTCCTCCTGTTTCTCCCGCGCTTCGGCCTCGGTGTCTGCCACCACCGGGGAGACGCCGGGCATGATCTTGATGTCGTCGGGTTCCCGCCCATAGCCCGCCATACGGCCCTTGAGGTCGTCGTAAAAGGCCTTGGCTTCCTCGAGGGTCTGCGCCGCCGTGAACACGACGTCGGCGGTGCGGGCGGCAAGGTCGCGGCCGACATCCGAGGCGCCGGCCTGCACCATCACCGGCGCGCCCTGCGGCGAGCGCGGCAGGTCGAGCGAGTCGCGCACCGAAAAGCTCTGGCCGTTGTGACCGTGAAAGCCGCTGCCTTGCCAAAGTCCTGATACCACCTCGGCGAATTCGCGCGCCCGCTCGTAGCGGTCGGCATGCGGTTTCAGGCCCGTCGCGCCGAAATTGGCGGCTTCGATGGGACTGGCCGACGTCACCAGGTTCCAGCCAGCCCGGCCACCACTCAGATGATCGATCGAGAGAAAGGTGCGCGCCAGCCCATAGGGCTCGTTGTAGCTGGTCGAGGCCGTCGAAACGAGGCCGATGCGGCTGGTCTGGACGGCGAGCGCGGACAGCAGGCTGATCGGCTCGAAGCCGATCGAGCGTGAGGTCTGGCTGGCGATGCCGACATTGGCTTCGCGCAGGCCGGCGGCGTCCTCGCAGAACACCATGTCGAACTTCGCCGCTTCCGCCGTGCGCGCCAGCCGGATGTAATGATCGATGTCGATGCCTGCCGTGACATGCGCCTTGGGGTGACGCCAGGCGGCGATGTGGTGGCCCGTCGCCCACAGGAAGGCGCCAAGCTTCATCTGGCGGGTCATTGCGCTCCTCCGGCAAGTCTGAGATGCGAACGCAAGGTGGTGCCGGGATAATCCGGTCGGACGAGGCTGCGGCGCTGCAATTCCGGCAGCACGCGGCCGATGAAACCGTCAATCGCGGCAGGCGGTATTGCGATGTTGAACCCGTCGCAGCTTTGCGAGCTGAACAATGTTTCGAGCGCGTTGGCAGCGACATCTGCGCCAACGTTCAGCAGCAGCTTGACCGCACCCGGATCGCGTCCGCAGGCCACAACGCGGCGCTTGAGAACGTCATGGCGCGCCTTGGCGTCCTCTGTGGGTCTGTCCAGCAGGACGACATCGGCGGTGCGGGCGGCGATATCCAGGTCGGCCTCGGACAGGCCGGACAGCACCAGCACCGGCGTATCCTGCGGCGAGCGCGCGACGTTCAGCGGCCCGCGCACGGAGAAAAATTCGCCCTTGTGGTCGAGCAGGTGCATTTTTTCGGGATCGTGGAAGCGGCCGCCGATCTTGTCGAACAGCAGCGCGTCGGCATCCCAGCCCTGCCACAGGCGCTGAACGATGCCGATGTATTCCTGCGTGCGGCGGCGGAACACATCGTCGGAAAATCCATCCGGCCGGCTGAAATTGGCGGCTTCCCGTGGCGCCTGCGCCATGGTCGCGTGCCAGCCGGCGCGGCCATGGCTGATGATGTCGAGCGAAGCAAAACGGCGCGCCAGATTGTACGGCTGGTGAGCCACCGTCGAGGCTGCAGCGACAAGGCCGATCCGACTTGTCACCGTCGCCAGCGCCGCCAGCAAGGTCGTCGCTTCGAAAGAACTCGACCCGGCGCTGTTCGGCGCGGAATCATCGAGGACAATCATGTCCAGCCCCGCCGCTTCCGCTTGCTTGGCAAAGCCGGCCAGGTCGCTAAACCCGAGCGGCTGCCCGGAAGTAATGTTGAGCGAAACGGCAAGATGCATTGTGGCTTGCTGGTCAGTCGGCATGGGACCATCGATCATAGGGCGGCGTATGCGAACCTAAGGTCACCTGCTTGTAAGACAACCCTGGCGACTGGGCCAACAGCCCCTCACTTGCCGGCCAGCAAATCCTTGATCAGCCGCTGGCAACGCTCGGCCATGAAGTCGAGCAACAGCCGCACCTTTGGATCCTGCAGCTTCTTGTGCGGATAGACGGCGGCGAACTGCACCGGCGTTGGCGGCGTGCTGGCCAGGATGACCTGCAGCCGCCGGTCGCGGATGAAGGGTTCGACCTCGAAGCGCGGCTTGTTGATGATGCCGCGGCCCGACAGCGCCCAGCCGGTCAGCACATCGCCATCGTCGGTGTCGTAGGGGCCGTGCACCTCGAATTTCTGCGGGCCGGACGGCGTCTGCAGCGTCCAGACATATTCGCGCGCCCCGGAATAGCGCAGCATCAGGCAGTCGTGCTTCTTGCCGATCAGCTCCTGTGGCTCCACCGGCTCGCCGCGCGCTTCGAGATATTTCGGTGCCGCCACCAGCACGCGTTCACATTCCATGATGCCGCGCATCCGCAGGCTGGAATCCTCGATGATGCCGAGCTTGAAGGCGACGTCGATGCCTTCCTTCATGATGTCGATATTGTGGTCGGAGAGCCTCAGCCGCACCTCGATATCGGGGTATTTGTCGTGGAAATCCGGAATGCCCGACGCCACCAGCCGCCGTCCGAGGCCGAGCGGTGCGGTCACCTTGATGGTGCCGCGCGGTTGGCCGGAAAGCGCCGAAACCGCGGCTTCCGCCTCGGTGATAGCCTCCAGCACCTGCTTGGCGCCGGAGTAGAACACCGTGCCATGCTCCGTCGGCATCAATTGCCGTGTCGTGCGGTTGAACAGCCGCACGCCGAGGTGTTTTTCCAGCTCCTTGATGCGGTTGGAGGCGACCGCCGGCGAAATGCGCATGTCGCGGCCTGCCGCCGAGAGATTACCAAGCTCGACGACGCGGACGAAGACGGCGATGTTGTCGAGATAGGCCATTCGTGGCTCTTTATGTGGCGGCGTACGTGGTCAGCCTAGTATTTTCCATTTTTTTTTGAAAGTCATCGTACACCTCGCCTCTTTTCGTTTGCGCCCCACACCGTAAAGTCAGCCGATCGGCAGGGACGATTTCACATGATGGATTTCGCGATTTTCTGGGACTGGCTGAGTTTCGCCGTGCGCTGGCTGCACGTCGTCACCGGCATCGCCTGGATCGGCTCGTCCTTCTATTTCGTCGCGCTCGACCTTGGCCTGCGCCAGCGCCCCGGCATGCCGGTCGGCGCATTCGGCGAGGAATGGCAGGTGCATGGCGGCGGCTTCTACCACGTCCAGAAATATCTGGTGGCGCCGGCCGAAATGCCGGAACACCTGACCTGGTTCAAGTGGGAATCCTACGCCACCTGGCTGTCCGGCTTCGCCATGCTGTGCGTGGTCTACTATGCCGGCGCCGACCTGTTCCTGATCGACCCCAATGTTCTGTCCATGTCGGTTCCCGTGGGCATCCTGCTGTCGATGGCGACGATCGGCGTCGGCTGGGTTGTCTACGATCTGCTCTGCCGGTCGCCGCTCGGCAAAAGTGACACCGGACTGATGCTGGTGCTCTATGGCGTTCTGGTGTTCATCGCCTGGGGTCTGACGCATCTGTTCACCGGCCGCGCCGCTTTCCTGCATCTGGGCGCCATCACCGCCACTATCATGTCGGCCAATGTCTTCATGGTGATTATTCCAAACCAGAAGATCGTCGTCGCCGACCTGATTGCCGGCCGAAAGCCCGACCCGAAATACGGCAAGATCGCCAAGCAGCGCTCGCTGCACAACAACTACCTGACGCTGCCCGTGCTGTTCCTGATGCTGTCGAACCACTATCCGCTGGCGTTTGCGACGGAGTTCAACTGGGTCATCGCCTCGCTGGTGTTCATCATCGGCGTCTTGATCCGGCACTATTTCAACACCGTGCATAAGCGTGCCGGCAACCCCCACTGGACCTGGATGGCGGCTGCGGTGCTATTCGTCATCATCATGTGGCTGTCGACAGCGCCGAAAATACTGACCGGCGAGCCCAAGGCATCCGCCGCGGCCGAAGTCTATATCGCCTCGTCGCATTTCCCGGCGGTGCGCGACACCGTGCTTGGCCGCTGCTCGATGTGCCATACGGCCGAGCCGGTCTATGAAGGCATCTACCATGCGCCGAAGGGCGTGATGCTCGACACCGACGCCAGCATTGCCGAGCATGCGCGTGAAATCTATTTGCAGGCCGGGCGCAGCCACGCCATGCCGCCCGCCAACGTCACCCAGATCAGCGACAAGGAACGGGCGCTGCTGGTCGCCTGGTTCGAAGGCGCAGGGAAATAGGGATGACCTCCACACTTCTGCGCGGCCGCACCCTAAGTTTTTTGCGCTGGCCCGAAGCCATCGACGACCATGCCGCCTGGCGCTATGAGGAGGATGGCGGCCTGCTGATCCGCGACGGCCGGATCGTTGCCGTGGGCAGCTACACGGAAGTCGAAAAGCAAGCGGGCGACGGTGCGAAAAAGATCGATCATCGGCCGCATCTGCTGCTGCCCGGCTTCATCGATGCGCATGCGCATTTCCCGCAGATGCAGGTCATTGCCTCCTACGGCGCCGAACTGCTCGACTGGCTGAACACCTACACCTTTCCCGAAGAGACCAAATTCGCCAACGCCCAGCATGGCCGCCGCATCGCCCGGCTGTTCCTGGACGAGATGGTGCGCCACGGCACGACGACGGTCGCCGCCTACTGCTCGGTGCACAAGGCGTCTGCCGAAGCGTTCTTTGCCGAATCGCATGCGCGCGGCATGCTCAACATTGCCGGCAAGGTGATGATGGACCGCAATGCGCCGGCAGGCGTGCTCGACACGCCGCAATCCGGCTATGACGATACGAAGGCGCTGATTGCGGAATGGCACGGCAAGGGCCGCCACCTTTATGCGATCACGCCGCGCTTCGCCATCACCTCCTCGCCCGAGCAGCTGGAGATGGCCGGCACGCTCTGCCGCGAAAACCCCGACCTCCACATGCAGACGCATCTGTCGGAAAACCACGCCGAAATCGCCTTCACGCAAAAACTCTATCCGCAGGCGCGCGACTACACCGATGTCTACGAGCAGTATGGCCTGCTGGGGCCAAAGAGCCTGTTCGGCCACTGCATCCATCTCTCGGAACGAGAGGCCGATGCGCTGTCGGACTCAGGCTCGGTGGCGGTGTTCTGCCCGACCTCGAACCTGTTCCTCGGCTCCGGCCTGTTCGACTACCAGCGCTTTCGTCGCCGCGACAAGCCGCTCAGGATCGCTGCCGCCACCGATGTCGGCGGCGGCACCAACTATTCGATGCTGCGCACTATGGACGAGGGCTACAAGGTGATTGCGCTGAATGGCGAAAAGCTGAACCCGTTCCAGTCCTTCTGGCAGATAACGCGTGGCAATGCCGAGGCGCTGTCTGTGGCGGACAAGGTCGGCACGCTGGATAAAGGCACCGACGCGGACATCACCGTGCTCGACGCCCGCGCCACGCCGGCGATGCGGCTGAGGATGGAGACTGTGGAGACGCTGGCGGAGGAGCTGTTCCTGCTGCAGACATTGGGCGACGACCGCGCGGTGCGCGAGGTCTATGTTGCGGGGCGGCCGGCCAAGATCGATATGATCGTGGGGTAGGACCCATCATCCGCGCGGGACAAGATGATGATTGCGCCTGGTTGCCAAGTGGTTCCCCCACTCCGTCGCCGCTTCGCGGCGCCACCTCTCCCCCCTCCGGAGGGAGAGGAAGGGAGCCTTTGCTTCGGAGGACGGGCGCCGGTTCGGACAGCTTGGCGCCCTTCCTCTACCCTGTCGATCGGGGGAGAGGTGTCGAGAGAAGCTCGACGGAGTGGGGGTCGACCCTGGCGGGGCAAGACCACCACCGCGACGAGACCTTGACCGGGCGGAGCTTGTCGTACACACGATTTGTGACTGACTTCGGAGAACAAAATGGCCGCTGCCGACGACATCGCTCTGATCCAGAAACAGGAAGAGACGCTGGTCTTCCCGGCCTTCGACGAGGCCGTCGCCTTCAAGGTCGGCGCGGCGATCCGCGAGCGGGCGCTGGCCGAAAAGCTGCCCATCATTGTCGATATCAGGCTGTGGGATCGGCCGCTGTTTTATGCCGCGATGCCCGGTTCAAACGCCTCCAACCCCGACTGGGCACGACGCAAGATCAATGTGGTCAAGCGCTACCTCAGGAGCACCTATCGTCTGGTGCTGGAACAGCAGCGACCGGACCGCACCTTCAAGGTCGGCGAGGGGCTGGATATTGCTGATTACGTACTGGCCGGCGGCGGGTTTCCGGTGACTGTAAAGGGTGCCGGCGTCATTGGCGTCATCGCCGTCTCCGGCCTGCCGGAACGCCAGGATCATGGCGTCGTCGTCGATGCACTGTGCGATCATCTCGGCGTCGATCGGACACAATTGGCGCTGCCGCCGGAAGGTAAATCGTGACGTTGGCGCTGCCCCTCATCCGCCTGCCGGCACCTTCTCCCCGTATAGTGACGGGAGAAAGGACAAGCTCGAGCGCTGGCGATCCCCTCTCCCCGTCTTTCACGGGGTGAGGGTGAGGGGCAGCGCCAACGTTTGCTCATTTTGAAAACCGCCAGTTACGGCCAAGGATAACCGTGCTCGATCCCAAATCCTTTCTCATCTCGATCTTCAATGCCGCTGTTGCCGCTGCCGATCCTGAACGGACCATCAGGGATCATCTGCCGGCCAGGCCCAAGGGCCGTACCATTGTCATTGGCGCCGGCAAGGGCTCGGCGCAGATGGCGGCCGCGTTCGAGAAGGTGTGGGATGGCCCAATCGAAGGGCTGGTCGTCACCCGCTACGGCTATGGCGCCAGATGCGAGCGCATCGAAATCATCGAGGCGGCACATCCGGTACCGGACGCTGCCGGTCTTGAGGCGTCGCGGCGCCTGCTCGAAAAGGTGCAAGGGCTGACTGCGGACGACCTGGTAGTGGCGCTGATATCGGGCGGAGGATCGGCGCTGCTGCCGTCGCCTGCCGCCGGCCTGACGCTCGCCGACGAAATCGCCGTCAACGAGGCGCTGCTTGCCTCCGGCGCGCCGATCGCGGCGATGAACACAATCCGCAAGCATCTCTCGACCATCAAGGGCGGCCGGCTGGCAGCTGCCGCCTGGCCGGCCAAACTGGTATCACTGGTTGTCTCTGACATTCCCGGCGACAACCCGGCCCTGGTGGCCTCCGGCCCGACCGTGCCCGACTCCGGCAACCGCGCCGATGCGCTGGCCTCGATAGCGGCCTACGGCATGAAACTGCCCGACGCCGTCATGGCGCACATCAACTCGCCAGAGGCCGATGCGCCAGATCCGGATGACCAGCGCTTTTCACGCAATGAAGTGCACCTGATCGCCTCGGCTGGCGTGTCGCTGGAAGCGGCAGCCGCTGAGGCAAAACGGCAGGGCATCGAAGCCGTCATCCTCTCCGATTCCATCGAGGGCGAGGCGCGCGAGGTCGGTGGCGTGCATGCAGCCATTGCGCGCGAAGTGGCGACGCGCAACCGGCCGTTCAAAAAGCCGGTGCTGATCCTGTCCGGCGGCGAGACGACCGTGACCTTGCGGGCCCCTGTTGACGGAAAAAGGGGCAAGGGCGGCCGCAACTCCGAATTCCTGCTCGCCTTTGCCATCGGTATCAGCGGCGCGGAAGGTATTCATGCATTGGCCGCCGATACCGACGGCATCGATGGCTCTGAAGACAATGCCGGCGCCTTTGCCGATGGCTCAACTGTCTCGCGCATGCGTGCCGCCGGCATCGACGCCAAGGCGATGCTGGCCGGCAACAATGCCTGGACGGCGTTCAACGCGATCGGCGATCTGTTCGTGCCAGGGCCGACGGGTACGAATGTGAATGATCTGAGGGCAATCCTAATCAGTTAATTCGGCCGTGGCGGCCGAAGTTTCCAACGTTGGCTTCACGACCGTAGGTGATTGGCTGAAGCCACTCAGCTTCGTCATCCCTGGGCGAAGCAGGAGCGAAGCTCCGTCGCGAAGCCCCGGGTCCATTCCGTGATGTTAGCCGTCGAGCGCAGCGGAGCAGAATTCTGCACCGTAGCAGCGTCCAAACGTCGCGGCATGAATCCTCGGGTCTGCGCTGCGTCGCTTCACTCCTTGCTCCGCCCGCGGATGACGATGTCGCTGAGGCTTTCGCTCATCTCACGACCCCATCAGCCGCTTCACCTCTCTCATATCCCTGAGAAACCGCTCGCGCTCTGCCTCCTTGTCCGCGGGCTCATGAATACGCAGAATAAAGGAGGGGTGGATGGTGATGAACACGCGCAAGCCATCCTCGCGTTCGATCAACTGGCCGCGCATTTTCGTCACGGCAATGGCCTTGCCCAGCAGCGACAACGCCGCCGTTGCCCCAAGCGCCACGGCGAGGTCCGGCTTGATCAGCTCAAGCTCCCGGCCGATCCACCAGCGGCAGGCCTGGACTTCGCCGGTATTTGGCTTCGAGTGGATGCGGCGCTTGCCGCGCGGCTCGAACTTGAAGTGCTTGACGGCGTTGGTGACGTAGACTTTTTGCCGGTCGACGCCTGCGTCATCGAGAATCGCATCGAACACTTTGCCCGCTGGCCCGACAAAAGGTTTGCCGGCGAGATCTTCCTGATCGCCAGGTTGTTCGCCGACGAAGACCACTTTGGCGTCATCCGGCCCCTCGCCGAACACGGTCTGTGTCGCGTCGCGCCAGAGCGGGCAGCGACGACAACCCTTTGCAGCCTCGCGCAAATCGGAAATCGTCTTGGCATCGTCTTCATCCGGCGCCTCGGCCGGCTCGGGCTTCGGCCAATGTCTTGCCTGCAGCTTGGCGTGGTGCGGCGCCGGCGTTGTCGGCAGTCTGGCAATCATATCCCTGGCGGCCTCGTCCGCTCCTGCGATCAGATCTGGAATGAGCGAGGCCTCGGGAAGGTTCCGCCAATATTTCTTCGGCATCTCCTTCTGCATCGCCTTCACCTTGAGCCGCGCCGGGTTGAAGATGTTTTCGAAATAGGTCAGCCACAACGCCTCGGTGTCGTCCTGATCGGGTGCATCGCCCTTGGCCGCACCCGGCCCGATCGCCAGCCTTTCGCCGTTCCAGTCGGCGGAGGCATAGGGCGTCAGGATGGTCCAGCGCATGCCGGTGAACCGCCGGACGAAGAAATCCGCGTTGCGCTCGACAATGAAATGCTCCGGCTCGAACCAGGCGACGTAGCGCTCGTTCTCGCCGTCGCCGATCTTCCGGAAGCGTACGAAGGCATGCATCTTATGGCTGTCGCGCCGCACCGCCTTTTCCATGGCTTCGAGCCGCCTGGTGTCGGGATCGGATGCGATCGCCAGCAGTTTCGGCTCGGTGCGCAGGCGCCAAAGCATCCAGTAGAGAAAGGCAAACCGGCCGGGGTCGGAGTGGCAGAAGGCGGTTTCGGCATGGGCGATGAACTCGCGCGGGACGGTAAGCTGCGCGCCCTCTGGCACCGCCGGCAAGGCATCTTGAGGATCATTGGCGTCGGACCCGACACCCCAACTAATATCCTCAGGTCGGACCTCATTCAGCGCCAGACGCCGTGCCGCATCGCGCCAACCGGCGAAATCGGTCTGGCTCGCTAGCCGGACAGTGTATCGGGCAAGGTCGAGCTGAGCCGGCTGCATGGTCAAAACAGCGACAGTTGTTCGCAGGACTTTACGATCGTGTCGCGCAGGCCTGTCTTGTCGGTGAGTCCGCCCGGCGACCAGCCTTCGGCGATGATGAAGGGCCTCAGCTTGGCGATCGAATGGCAGATCCGTCCGACATCTTCCAGCCGCATGCGTCGGTGGCGGCGGGTTTCAAGGATCTTCGCCACCACCTTGGTGCCCAGACCCGGAACCCGCAGCAGCGCTTCGCGGTCGGCGCGGTTGATGTCGACGGGAAACCTCGCCCGATTGCGCAAAGCCCAGGCGAGCTTGGGGTCAATGGCGAGATCGAGCATGCCGTCGCTGCTGCCGGCGAGGATTTCCGGCTGCGAAAAGCCGTAGAAACGCATCAGCCAGTCGGCCTGATAGAGCCGGTGCTCGCGCATCAGCGGCGGTTTTTGCAGCGGCAGCGACGATGACGAATCCGGGATTGGGCTGAAGGCGGAATAATAGACGCGCCGCAGGTGATAGCTGCCATAGAGCCGCGCGCTGGTGTGCAAAATGCCGTCGTCGGATGTTTTGTCGGCGCCGACAATAATTTGCGTCGACTGACCTCCGGGCGCAAAGCGTTCGCGCTTCTTGGTCCTCAGCGTCGGCTCGGCCTTTTCCTCCATCTTCCGGCGCAGGTTCGCCATGGAAAGCCGGATCGTTTCCGGCTTCTTCTCCGGCGCCAGTTTCTTGACGCCCTCATCGGTCGGCAGTTCGACGTTGATAGACAGCCGATCGGCGTAGAGCCCGGCCTGCTCGACCAGTTCGGCCGAGCTTTCCGGAATGGTCTTCAGATGAATATAGCCGGAGAATTTTTCGTCCAGCCGCAGCCGCCGCGCCACCTCCACCATCTCGGCCATGGTCTCGTCGGGCGAACGGATGACGCCGGAGGACAGGAACAGGCCTTCGATGTAGTTGCGCCGATAAAAGTCCATGGTCAGCTTCACCACCTCGTCGATGCTAAAGCGGGCGCGGCGCACATTCGATGACGAGCGGTTGATGCAGTAGCTGCAATCGTAAATGCAGAAATTGGTGAGCAGGATTTTCAGGAGCGAAATGCAGCGGCCATCCGGCGCGTAGGAATGGCAGATGCCCATGCCTTCTGTGGAGCCGATACCGCCGGATTGGAGCGAATCCTTCTTCGCCGAGCCGGACGAGGCGCAAGAAGCATCGTATTTGGCGGCGTCAGACAGGATTGCCAGCTTTTCACGGACGGTGGGTGCGCTCATCCGTTCATGATATGTTCTTGAAGGCTGCAGCGCCACCTCATTTGATGCAGGCGGCGAAAAAGTAATCGCCGCCTGATCGTCGGGCTAGCAGGACGACTGCCCGAGTTCCAGGCGGTCTCTCAGACCTCATGGAGGTAGAGGTGGTAATCCAGCTCGCTGACGGTGCGGGCGACGCGCAGATACTCCGACTGCTTGATCGCCACGAAGGTGCGATGCAGATCCTCGCCAAGCGCCTCTTTCAGGAAGCTCGAGGCCCGCGCCGCCTCGATCGCGGCGCGCCAGTCGACCGGCATGGTCGTGCGCGTGACGGCGGCTTCATAGCCATTCCCAGTGGTTTCGGGGCCGGGGTCGAGGCCTTCGTCCAGACCCTTGATGATGCCGGCCAGCACCGTTGCCGCGATCAGGTAGGGATTGGCGTCGACACCCGACGGCCGGTGCTCGATGCGCCGGTTTTTGGCGTCGCCCGCCGGGATGCGCAGCGCCACCGAACGGTTGTTGACGCCCCAGGTCGGCGCCACCGGCGCATAGGACTGCGAGACGAAGCGCCGCCAGGAATTGGCGTGCGGCGCAAACACCAGCATCGATTCGGCCATGGTCTGGATCAGCCCGCCGAGCCCCTGCAGCAGCGGCAGCGACCAGCTTTCGCCGCCAGCCTCGGCAAAAACGTTGCGGCCGTTCTTGTCCTGCAACGAAACATGGAAATGCATGCCGGAGCCGGCGTATTTTTCGATCGGCTTGGCCATGAAGCAGGCGGTGACACCATGGCGGCGCGCCTGCGCCCGCACCAGCCGCTTCAACATGACGAGGTCGTCGGCCGCCCGCATGACATCCTTGCGGTAATTCAGCGTCAGCTCGTACTGGCCGGGCGCGTATTCGGAAATCACCGTTTCGGCCGGAATGCCTTGCGCCTTAGCCGCGGCATAGATGTCGGAAAACAGCGGCTCCATGCCGTGCAGATGGTCGACGGAATAGACTTCCGTCTTGGCCGAGCGGCGGCCGTCGAGCACGGCGTCCGCCGGCTTTACCTTGCCGTCGGCGTCACGCTCATTGGCAAGCAGGAAAAATTCGAGTTCGAAGGCGCCGGCGGGATAGAGGCCCTTGGCCGCCAAGATGTCGACCTGCCTGGCCAGCGCCAGCCGTGGGTCCGACGACATAGGCTGTCCCTCGAGATGGTACATCGCCATCAGCAACTGGCCGCGCGGCGGGTTCGTGCCGTAAAGCGGCACCAGCGTGCCGGGGATCGGCCATGCCCTGAGATCGCCGTCTCCAGTCGTCCAGATCAGCCCGGTTTCGTGCACATCCTCCCCGGTGATGTCGAGGCCGAGGATCGAGATCGGCATGTGGCGGCCGCCCTCGAAGATGCTTTTCAGCTCATGCCGGCGCACGATCTTGCCGCGGCCGACCCCGTTGGCGTCGGTCAAGACGATGTCGAAGGCTTCGATTTCGGGATGGGCGTCGAGAAAGGCTTGCGCCTCGGCGGGCGTCGAGCCCGAAGGTGAAGTCATGATTAGTGTACTCGAGTTTGGCTTGGCAGCTTGTCTCATGCCGTCAGCCTTGCCGCAACCGTGGCGAAGGCGGTGACCAGCCGGTTGACCTGGGCGCCGGTGGTGGCCGGTGAGATCAGCATCATGTTGTGAAAGGGCGCGATCAGCACGCCCTGGTTGACCAGCGCGACATGGATAGCCGCCTCAAGCTCCGGCGCATGGGCAGTCTCGGCTTCGGCGCCGTTCCTGAGCGGGCCAGGGGCGCAGATGAACTCGACGCGGGCGCCGACGCGGGCGACATGCCAGGGCAGATTGTAGCGATCGATGACGCCGGTCAGCCCGGCATCGAGCCGCAGGGCGAGGCGATCCATCCGGGCATAATTCTCCTGCGTCATCACCTCTTCGAGCGTTGCGCGCATGGCTGCGAACTGCAGCGGGTTCGCCGACAGCGTCGTGCCCATGCCGGAATAGCCCGGCTCCTTGGTTCGATTGTAGTCGGCATAGCGCGAGGCGGCCTCGTCGCTCATGCCCCACACGCTTGCCGGCACGCCGCCGGCGATCGGCTTGCCCAGCACGAACAGGTCGGGCTGCAGCCCGAATTTCCTGGTGTAGCCGCCGGGTCCAGTCGAAATCGTGTGCGTCTCGTCTATCAGAAGCAGCGTTCCGGCCGCGCGCGTCAGTTTGCGCAAGGCGTCGTGAAAACCCGGATCGGGCAGCACCATGCAGGAATTGGTCAGCACCGGCTCAGCAATGACGCAGGCGACATCCTTGTCCTTGAGCGCTGCTTGCAGCGCGGCGACATCGTTGAATTCAATGACCTTCGCCGTCTTGGTCAGGTCGCGAAACTCACCCGCCAGCCCCGGCCGATTCACGGGCTTGCCGTCGACCATCCGGACCATCGTCTCGTCGACCGAGCCGTGATAGCAGCCGTTGAAGACCAGTATCTTTTCGCGGCCGGTGACGGCGCGGGCGACGCGCAGCGCGAAGCGGTTGGCGTCGGTGGCGGTGGTGGCGATCTGCCAGAACGGCAGACCGAAACGCTGTGTGAGCAGCGGCCCGATGGCCAGCGCATCTTCCGAAGGCAGCATATAGGTCAGGCCGCGCCCGGCCTGGCGGCGGATGGCGCGCGCCACCGGCGGCGGCGAATGGCCGAACATCGAGCCGGTGTCACCGAGGCAGAAATCGTCCAGCCTGTTGCCGTCGATATCCGTGATGGCGGCGCCCTTGGCGCTTTCGACCAGGATCGGGAATGGCGTCGGCCAGTCGTTCATCCAGTGCATCGGCACACCGCCGAAGAAGCCTGGCAGGCCGTTACCGACCTTGGCCTGCGATTTCGGCCGCGCCTTGCGGAAGGTGTTCGCCTCGCTTGTCCGCAATGCAGCGATGCGGTCACGGCTGATACCGCCGATGGATGCTTTTGAACTGTTCGTGCTGTGCATGAAATCCCTCTCGGCCGGCACACTACCCAATTGGCGACGGCAACCGCAATTGGCCGTGTTGGTGCCCTGCATTGGGTCAGCAGCAAGTTCGGCAGACTTGACCTTCCGGCGCAGTCGGGCGCCAATGCGATCGGGTCTGTGGTTTGGGGAGAAAAATGCGGACGATCATCTGCGCTATTGCGCTACTCTTGTCGGCCGCTGCGGCTTCCGCATCGGGCGGCGTCTGGTGTTCCGTCGATGACAAAGCGGTGCAATTCGAGGTCGGCGCCGGGGTCACCAGAGGTATGGGCGGCCCGACCTTCAATTTTCGCGGCGATCTCGAGATACTTGGCCGGCCGGAAGGCGACAGTCTGCGCAAGACCGTCTTCGAGGATTCCGACCTCACCCAGTACTGGCTGGACGACAAGGAGTTGCGGCTGAACGTCTACCACGAGCATCAGCTCGGAGATAAATTCAACTCTGTCGAACTGACGATCCTGACCAAGACCAGTGACGAGGGCGTCTATGACGGCCGGTACACGCTTGCCGTCTACGACAACGCCGCCGACACGGAACAGGACGGCAAGCCGAAAGAATTGACCGGCAAGGTGTCGTGCGGAGCCGAATAGGTCACGCCGAGATATCGATGACGCCGCAGTCGCCGGCGGCACTGCCGAAGGCGACCCGGCGCTCTTCCTTATCCCACATCATCGCGGTGATGGCGCCCTTGCCCGGGCGGCGCAACAGCACCTCTTTGGCATCGGTAAAGCGCACCGCCATGACCATGCCGTCATCATAGCCGACGGCGACGACATCCTGGCTCGGATGGCAGGCAACCGATGTCACCATGGCGTTGCCGCGCGTGCCGAGCTCCAGCGGCGCCTTGCCCATCGGGCCGTCCTTGCCCGAAAACGGCCAGACGATCGCCGCCGGCGCGCCGGAACTCGCCAGCCATTTGCCCTTCACGCTCCACGACAGGCTTTTGACCTTGCCGGGATAGCCGGTCATGCGCATGTGCTTGCCGTCGGCGAGCTTCCAGCCATGCAGCGCGTTTTCCTGCATGGTGGTGACGAGGAAGGCGCCATCCGGCGAGAAGGTGACGCCGGTATGGGCACCGGCCCATTCCAGCTCCACCGGCTTGCCGTCGGCGGCCGGGAAATGCAGCGTCGCGCCATTGTAGCGGGCGACGCCGAAGCGTATGCCCTTGGGGGAGAAGGCCAGCCCCTCGACCGAACGCGGATGGGCAAACTCTTTGGTCTTGCCGTCGGCAAAGCGCACGAACGCAGTCTTGCCTGTGGCATAGGCGATAGCGCCTTGCGGCCCGGCGGCGACGCTGGTGATCCACTTCTTGCCGGCGCTGGCGAGTTCGCTGACATTGCCGCCGGCGGCAACGGCAAAAATCTTGCCGTCCTCGCCGCCGGTGATCAGGCGGTCGTTGGCGGCGTCATGGAACGTGGAGAGCAGGCCGTCATTGGCCTGAATTGTCTTGTGGCCGTTGTCGAGCCTATGAACTGTCCCATCGGCCAGCGCATAATGCGGCACGTTGTCGAGGAAGACGGCGGCAAGGCAGTGACCTTCCAGGTCGAGGGGAGCAACTGTGGGCATCAGGACCATTCCAATGAAGCTGTCACCACTCCCGGGAAGCCACTGAGGCGGCCAGGCCTGGCGTCAACCTTCTCCCCTTGTGGGAGAAGGTGGATCGGCGCGCAGCGCCGAGACGGATGAGGGGTGTTGAACGGATCGCCGTCGGTGCCGAGCTGGAGCACCCCTCATCCGACCTCGCTTCGCGAGGCCACCTTCTCCCACAAGGGGAGAAGGAAGAGCGGGCAGCGCTAGCGCCATAGAGTCCGGAAATCAAGCCGCCTGGCAGGCGTCAAAGCTCTTCTTCAGCCGTTCGGCGTCAAGCTCGCGGCCGATGAACACCAGCCGGCTCTCATGCTTTTCGCCGTCTTTCCAAGCGCGCTGGTGGTCGCCTTCGATGATCATGTGCACGCCTTGGATGACATAGCGCTCGTCGTCGCCCTTGAGCGCGATGATGCCTTTCAGCCGCAGGATGTTGGGACCTTCCATCTGAGTGATCTTCTCGATCCACGGGAAGAATTTCTTCGGGTCCATCTCGCCGCCGCGCAGCGACACCGACTGCACGGTCACGTCATGGATGTCGGAGGGATGCGCGTGATCGTGATGATGATGGTCGTGATCATGGTCGTGGTGATCGTGCCCGTCATGGTCATGGTGGTCGTGATCATGATCGTGCGCCTCAAGGAAATGCGGGTCGTTTTCCAATGCGCGCGACAGGTCGAAGGCGCCGCGGTCGAGCACTTCGGACAGCGCCACGCCGGCGCGCGTGGTGCGGTGGATCCTGGCCGCCGGGTTGATGGCGCGGATGGTGGCCTCGACCTTGGCCAGTTCTTCGGGCGTCACCAGGTCGGTCTTGTTCAGCACGACAACATCGGCGAAGGCGATCTGGTCCTCGGCTTCCTTGGAATCCTTCAACCTGAGCGGCAGGTGCTTGGCGTCGACCAGAGCCACGACAGCGTCGAGTTTGGTCTTGGAGCGCACGTCGTCGTCCATGAAGAAGGTCTGCGCCACCGGCACAGGATCGGCGAGGCCGGTGGTCTCGACGACGATGGCGTCGAAGCGGCCGGGACGGCGCATCAGGCCTTCGACGACGCGGATCAGGTCGCCGCGCACCGTGCAGCAGACGCAGCCATTGTTCATTTCGTAGATTTCCTCGTCGGATTCCACGATCAAATCATTGTCGATGCCGATCTCGCCGAATTCATTGACGATGACGGCATAACGCTTGCCATGGTTTTCCGACAGGATGCGGTTGAGCAGCGTCGTCTTGCCGGCGCCGAGATACCCGGTGAGAACGGTCACGGGGATTTGCGTCTGTGCTTCGCTCATATCTTGCCTCGAAATGGCTGGGCCACGGAATTGCGGGCCGCAAGAAGGGATTGTTGGCCTGATATAGGATGTGTGCCGGCCTTTTGCACGAGGCAAACCGCCTGGGTGTTTGACCCAGGATTGACGAAGCGGATGGGTAGACCCGAGAGGCCGAGTGCGAGGGATGCCGACCATCAACGTGTTGCCGGAAACGCCTCTTCGTTGACCTGTGCTAAGCCGCGCCGCGTCAAACCGTTGCAATCGCCTTGGCGGAAACTCGTTTGTCATCTAACTGAAATAAACATCTGGCATCACCATTTCGAGCACCACAAATGCTTGCCGGCAAAGCTGTTTCGAAAGCCGGAATCTTTTTGATCGTCGATTGCCAACCGGCCGGCTGCGTCTATGCTGCACGCACCGGTACGGCCGAAGAGGGATCACCATGGCCAAGGCGGACAAGACTGCAACGATGAGCCGGCTGCATTCGGCGGCAAGGCTGGCAAGGACCGCGCTGGCGGCGCGGCTTCTGGCGCACGGCTTCTATGCCGGCCAGGACCAGATCATGCTGACGCTCGACCGCGAGGACGGCCAGACGCCCGGCAATCTCGCCGGCCGCCTCGGCGTGCGCCCGCCGACCATCACCAAGACCATCAACCGGCTGCAGGCCCAGGGCTTTTTGGAAAAGCGCGCCTCTTCCGCGGATGCACGCCAGGCGCATATCTTTCTCACCGACACCGGCCGCGAGATCATCCACGCCATCGAGAAGTCGGTGAAGAAGACCGAGAAGCAGGCGTTGAAGGGCCTCGACAAGAAAGAACAGAAGACGCTGTTCAAGCTGCTCGCCCGCATCGAGGCCAATTTGTCGAACGAGGAGCTGGTGCTTGTCGACGACGATGGCGACATCGACGATTGATCTTCCTGACCTAGGCGGCTACCGAAGGCCCGCGCACCAGGGTCGACCAGCGGCCGGGCGTCAGGCCGAATGCTTTCTTGAAATGCCTGTTGAAATGGCTCTGGTCGCTGAAGCCGGCGCCAACGGCAATCTCGGCCAGCGGCTCGCCCACCTCGATCATCCGTCTTGCCTTTTGCAGCCGGCGCATCAGCAGGAACCGATGCGGGCTGGTGGAATAGGTCGCGCGAAAATGGCGTGACAGCGCATAGCGGTCGAGCCCGGTGACGGCTTCCAGCTCATCGGAACGAACGGACCGCTCGGCATTCTCCTCGAGATAGCCGCGCGCCAGCGCTGCCGCACGCGAGGCCGACTTCCCCATCGGCTTTGCTTTCTGTCCCGCATGACGCCCCAGATGCTGCGCCAGCTCCGCAACGAAATCGGCGACGAACAGCTCGTCCAGTTCCTCATCGAGCGGCGACAGGGCCGAAAGCAGCGTGCCACGCAAGGCAGGATCGCTGACCACAGCATCCCTGACGAAAGGCAGCGGCGCGCCGTCGAGGCAGTCGAGCAGCAGTGAGGGTTCCAGATAGAGGATCCGGTAGCGCAGACCATCCTCGGTCCCGGCGCCGCCATCGTGCACTTCGTCGGGATGCAGCACGATAACCTGGCCGGGCAGGCTGTGGTTGACAGTGCCCCTGTAGTGGAAGCGCTGCACACCGGAAAGCGTCACGCCGACGGCAAGTGTATCATGACGGTGCAGGTCGAAGGCGTTGCCATGGAAATGCGCCTCGATGCGCTCGATGCCGGTGCCGCCTGGCGCCGAGACGATCCGGTCTTCATCCGCGCACGAACGTCCAAGACCCTGTGTCGCCTCACCGTCTAGATCGTGCGTCATCACCTATCCCTGCCCTTCATGGGCGTGCTCCGGAGTCCTCATTTTGGTGTTCGATACGAAATTTGCAATCGTGCTGCGGGACGATCTCGCCGTCTGGCAAAAGCTCAACGTCGCCGCCTTCCTGACCAGCGGCGTCGTCGCGCAATTCCCCGACATTATCGGCGAACCCTACCGCGACCGCGCCGGCAACCTTTACAATCCTCTGTCGATCCAGCCGGTCATCGTGCTTTCGGCCGATGGGCCGACGCTCAACTCCATCCACCGGAAGGCGCTGGAGCGGGGCGTGACGGCGTCAGCCTATGTCGAGGAGATGTTTGCCACCGGCTTCGATGCGGCCAACCGCGCCGTCTTCGCCGAGTTCGGCCCTGAGGACGCCAAGATCGTCGGCATCGCGCTGCGTGCCGACAAGAAACTCGTCGACAAGATCACCAAGGGCGCCCGCATGCACGCCTAATTCAGCAGGAAGCGTGTAACGGCGCTCATGAATTCAGTCGGCCGCTCGACGTTCAGCATATGGACGCCCGGAAGCAGTGTAAGCGTGGCGCCGGGGATGCTGGCTGCGATCGCCTCGCTGTGGCTTGCCAGCGTTACCTTGTCGTCTTCTCCACCGATCACCAGGGTGGGGGCGGTAATGAGGGAGACAGTCCGGCGCAGATCGCAATCGCGTACGGCGGCGAAGCATCCCGCGAGACCTTGGGGCGGCGTCGCCAGGACCATCGCGCGGAACGCGTCGACGGTTTCGTTTGGGCCGGCAAGCATCGAGGCGGGAAACCAGTTGTGCATGAACATGTCCGCGGCGGCCGACATGTTGCTCGCAGCAAGGACAGTACGGATCTGCTCGTCAAAGTAAGAAGCCGGCCCGAGATGTGGCGAGGTGTTGGAAAGGATGAGACGCTCGATGCGGTCCGGGGCATGGATACCCAGCCACTGCCCTACGAAGCCGCCCAGCGACAGCCCGCAGAAATGCACGCGGGCGATCTGAAGCGCATCCAGCAGCTCAAGGACGTCGCGGCCCAGCCGATCGAGCGAATAGGCTCCGGCCGGAGCATCGGAACTGCCGTGGCCGCGCAGATCATAGCGCAGCACCCGGAAAGATCCGGCAAATTCCGCAAGCTGCCGGTCCCACATATGCAGGTTCGTCGCAATGGAATTCGAGAGCACAAGCACAGGGCCGGCCCCCGCCAGCTGATAGGCGATCCGGCAGCCGTCGCCCGTCGTAAAATAAAGCGTGTCAGTCATCTGGTCCTCATCTCACCCTGGCGAAAGGAGTTCGATGCTCCCGCCGCCCTTTGAATGAGCCACCCTAGGCCTCGTAATTATCCAGGAAAATTACTATGATTGGACAATCTCAGTAGGTTTTGGCGATAATGAATGGTCTGAAACTCCACGACCTACGGTGCTTTGACGCCGTGGCAAGCGAGGGCAGCTTCCAGGCGGCCGCCCTTGCCTTGAACCGATCGCATCCATCCGTCTTCGCCGCTGTCGCACGCCTCGAGCAGTTGCTCGGGCTCACACTTCTCGACCGCAGCGGATATCGGGTGGGGCTGACGGAGGCGGGCCGCGAGTTTCACGCGCGAGCGCAGCTGACATTGCGCGAGCTCGACCATCTGCGAACCTATGCGGGCCAGTTGGCGAGTGGCGAGGAGACGGTCCTGCGTGTCGTCGTGGGTGATCTGTGCCCGCGACCGCAAATCCTGCCTATGCTCAGCGGCTTCTTTGCCGAACGCACCGGGACACGCCTGCACCTGGAGTACGAGGCGGTCGGCGGTCCGCTCGAACGGTTGATGGAAGGCGAGGCTGACCTCATCTTCCATCGCGCGGATCCTTCCGATCCGCATCTCGAGCGGATCCATCTCTGCGCGGTGCCCCTCGTGCCGGTGGTGGCGCCTGGGTTCCTTCCGTTCGCGCCTGGCCGCGAGATTGCGCCGGAGCAGATGCGGCCCTTCACCCAGTGCGTGATCCGCGACACGGCGCGGCGGCCGTCGCCGGAGAGCTATTTCCTCGTCGACGGTGCGCATCAGTGCTCGGTGCCGGATCATCTGATGAAGAAGGAACTGATCCTTCACGGATTGGCCTGGGGCCATCTGCCGGCATGGCTGATCGAGGACGAACTGCGGGATAGGAGGCTGATCTCGATCGCTGGTGCACATCTGCCCGGCCGGACGGAGACCCTGGCGGCGGTGCGCCGGCGCGACCGACCGCATGGACCCGTCGCCCAGGCGTTGTGGCTTCATCTCCAGGCGCAAGTGGCATCCGGCGAGGCGCTTTAGCCGGCATAGGATCGGCCCGCGCTGAGCCTGCGCGCGGCTCCTGTTGTGCCAGTCGCTTTTGGCTTGCCGGGCGCAGGCGATTGCCGCAAAGGTTAAGCGTTGATCCTCCCTGCCCGGCCTGACATTTGAACGTTCCCGCAAGATCAGACGAAAGCGCAACGCCGCCCGCGGCGATGCTGTTCATGCTGTCCACCTATGTCTTTTTCACCTTTCTCGACACCTCGAGCAAATATCTGGTGCTGGCCGGCGTCTCGGCGCTGATCGTCGCCTGGGCCCGCTTCACCGTCCATGTCCTGCTTGTCGGCGTTTTTCTGCGCGGCTGGCGCGAGCCGTCGCGCTTCCGCGCCAACAATCTGTCGGCCCACATCCTGCGCGGCGGACTGCTGTTCGGCTCGACCATGTGCAACGTCATGGCGCTCAAGACACTGCAATTGGCCGAGACCACCTCGATCTACTTCTTCGGCCCGATGGTGATCACCGCCCTTGCCGGACCGCTGCTTGGTGAATGGGCCGGCTGGCGGCGCTGGCTGGCGATCCTGTCGGGCTTTGTCGGCGTGCTGGTGATCACAAGGCCTGGCGTCGGCGTGTTCGGCGTCGGCCACCTCTTTGCGCTCGGCTCGATGCTGTCGAACAGTTTTTACGTCATCATGACGCGGCGCATGTCGGCCAGCGAAAGCTCGGAGAGCCTGATCCTGTTTTCAGCGCTGGCGCCGGCCGTGCTGCTTCTGCCGATGCTGCCGTTCTCGCATGGGCTGCCGCAGGATGGCTGGCACTGGTTTATCCTTGTGATGCTGGGTGTGTTCGGCGCCGGCGGCCACTGGCTGCTGGTTCAGGCCTACCGACTGGCGACCACCACGGCGCTGGCGCCTTACCCGTATTCGCAGATGGTCTGGATGATCCTGTCCGGCTGGATCATCTTCCATCAGTTCCCCGACCGCTGGACGCTGGTGGGTGCTGCCATCATCGTCGCCAGCGGCCTCTACATCATCCATCGCGAGCACCGTTTGCGGCTGCGCAATCGCACGACCGTCGATGTCGAGGCGGAGGCGCTGGCGAAAAAACTTTGATTTGCTCCGAATCCGATGGCATAACGCCGCATTTAAAAAATTTAAAAAACTCGGGGAGCGAAGGGCTGGCACAAAAGATCAAGCTTTCGACGATCGCGGATGCGCTTGGCGTCTCCACGGCCACGGTCTCCCTCGCCTTGCGCGACAGTCCACTGGTCGCAGGCGCCACGCGTGACCGCATCAAGGAGCATGCGCGGGCCATCGGTTATATCTACAACCGCCGCGCCGCCTCACTGCGCACCTCGCGCTCGGGGATTGTCGGCGTCGTCGTGCACGACATCATGAACCCGTTCTTCGCCGAGATCCTGCGCTCCATCGAAAGCGAACTCGATCGCAGCCGGCAGACCTTCATCCTGTCCAATCACTACGACCAGCTGGAAAAGCAACGCACCTTCATCGATACGCTGCTGCAGCTCGGCGCCGACGGCGTCATCATGTCCCCGGCCATCGGCACGCCGGCCTCCGACATCGTCATGGCCGAGGAAAACGGCCTGCCTGCGGTGCTGATCGCACGCAGCGTGGAAGGCGCCGACGTGCCGGTGTTTCGTGGTGACGATGCCTATGGCACGGCACTTGCCACCAATCATCTGATCTCGCTCGGGCACAAGCGCATCGCCATGATCGGCGGCACCGACCAGACCTCGACAGGGCGCGACCGCTACCAGGGCTATCTCAACGCCATGGAGGCCGCCGGGCTTGAGGTCAGGCCGTCCTGGCGCATCGCCGGGCCGCGCACCAAGCAGGGCGGATTCGAGGCGGCTGGACAGTTTTTGGCGCTTAAAGACAAGCCAACCGCCGCTTGCTGCTGGAATGATCTGGTCGCCATCGGCCTGATGAACGGCATTGCCCGCGCCGGCCTGGTGCCGGGCGCCGACATCTCGGTCACCGGCTATGACGATCTCGAGGAGGCGGCAATCGCGACACCGGCGCTCACCACAGTCTGGAATGGCCAGCGAGAGGTCGGCCGCCGTGCCGCCAGCGCGCTGCTCGACAAGCTGAACGGACAGGCGGTACGGCCGTCACAGGAACTGATCAAGCCGGAACTGCATGTGCGCCAGTCGACCGGCAAGCCGGTGGAGCGTGCATGACCAAGACTGATGCGTTGCAGACCGTCGCCGTTCTGGTGCCAGGACATTTCAACGACCATGCGGTCGAGCGCATCGACCGCACCTTCAAGCGGGTCAAGATAGAGCGCGCCGATCCCGCCCTGGTCACCGAGGAGATGCGCCATGACGTGCGCGCCATTGCGTCCTTCGCCGGCGTCAATGCGGCATTGATGGATGCATTGCCCAACCTCGAACTCATCGCCTCCTTCGGCGTCGGCTATGATTCGGTCGATGCCGGCCATGCGGCCAAGAAAAACATCATGGTCACCAACACCCCCGATGTTTTGACCGAGGAGGTCGCCGACACCACGATCGGCCTTTTGCTCAACACCGTGCGTGAACTTTACAAGGCCGAGAAATGGCTGCGCGACGGCAGTTGGGTGAAGAAGGGCAACTATCCCCTGAGCCGGCTGACCTTGCGCGGTCGGCATGTCGGCATTTTCGGCATGGGCCGCATCGGCCTTGCCATTGCGCGCCGGCTGGAAGCGTTCGGGCTGCCGGTGGCCTACCACAACAGGCGCAAGGTCGAAGGTCTGGCTTATGAATACCACCCGACGCTGAAGGGCCTTGCCGAAGCGGTCGATACGCTGATTTCCGTAGTGCCGGGCGGCGCTTCCACGGAGAAGGCGGTCAATGCCGAAATCCTGGCGGCGCTTGGCGCCAACGGCGTTTTCGTCAACATCGGCCGTGGCAGCACGGTCGACGAGGCAGACCTCGCCGCAGCGCTTGCCAACGGCACCATCGCCGCGGCCGGGCTCGATGTTTTCGCCGATGAACCGAATGTGCCCAAGGCTTTGCTGGAGGCGCCAACCTCGCTTTTGCCCCATGTCGGCTCGGCCTCGCACCATACGCGCCGCGCCATGGCGGATCTGTGCGTCGACAATCTGGTATCCTGGTTCAGCGAGCGCCGGCCACTGACCCCGGTGCCTGAGACGGCGCAAGTCAAGCCACGAAGCTGAGCGGCTCTCTGCCACACTCGTTAACGTTGACTTGACGCTTTGGAATCATTCTGCATCTGCGCCGGGGGGCGCGGAGTGCAAGATGACGAAACTTCCGGCATCGATTGCGGCAGCGGCACTTTTCGCCGGCTTTCAGCTGTTTCACGGCGGCAGCAGTGAAAGTTCGGCCAATGAAGCAAGGCCGGCAACCACCTTCAGGCTGGTCGCCAATGGCGACGAAGGCGACTGCGCGGTTAGCCGCGGCGCCGCGATTGACGATGGCCTGTCGCTGTTGACCGTGGCGCCGAATTGCCGCGGGCTGCTGCCCGGCATCGAGCGGGCAAAATTCTGGCGAGAGGGCGAGGACGGCACGATCGCGTTCAGCGCCGACGGCACCGACCCGATCGTCACCTTCTCGGTTGCGGATGGCGACGGCTACGAATCCTACGCTCCGGCCACGCCGCTGCTGTCGCTGGCGACAACCGAAGATTGATCTGCCGGAGATCGCTTGTCGAGCAAAAACCGTGGGCTTTCTGCAACGGCGGATGGGAAAAGTGCTTCGAGGGAGCCTCAAAGTGACCCGACATCCTTGCATTGCAACCGAAGCGGGATAGGCTTCCCCCTGTTCTATCCGGGGGTGCTACGTGAAATCGATCCTTCTTGCGTCAACCATTATTGCGGCCTTTTCGGGTTGCGCTTTTGCTGCGGATTCGATTACCGCGGCTCCAGTAGCTTACGAATGGAGCGGCTTTTACGTGGGCGCGCAGCTTGGCTACGGCTGGGGTGATGTCAAAGGCCACGATCAGAACATCGGTAGCGGCAGTTCCGACTGGGCTGATTCATGGAACTCTGACCGAGCGCTCGGCGGTATTCACCTCGGCTACAACAAGGCCTTCAATTCGATCGTTCTCGGTGCCGAGGCCGATATCGAGGCTCGGGAATGAGCGGCTCCGTGGATTCAGACTTTGCCGGCACCATCAAAACCAAGATCGATGTCCAGGGCTCGCTTCGCGCACGCCTTGGCTACGCAACGGGACCAGCCCTGTTCTATGCAACGGGCGGTCTTGCGATAGCTCATTTCGATACCCACTACGATGAAGGCATAACGACAGACAGTTCGTCTCATACAAAAGCAGGTTGGACACTGGGTGGGGGCGTGGAATATGCCTTCACGCAAAACTGGACGACCCGTGTCGAATATCGCTACAGCGATTTCGGCAAGTTCACCGACAACCCGGCGACCGACAGTTCTTGGCTTTACCCGACCGAGGTGACGACTCAAACTGTCCGCGTGGGCTTCAGCTACAAGTTCTGATATCGCTTGATGGCGAGTGAAAGCGCCGGTGGCCGATGTCTACTCGGCCGCCGCCCGCGCGCCGGCTTTCGCCGCCGCATGCAGGCGCACCGCATCGCCGAAAGCGCGAAAGATCTTGGCCGAGTTGCTGTCCGACTTGACCCAGTATTCGGGGTGCCATTGCACGCCGACGGCGAAGGCGCGGGCGTCCTTCACCGAAATGGCCTCGACCGTGCCGTCGCCGGCAACGGCCTCGACCTGCAGCTTCGAGCCGAGGCGGTCGATGCCTTGGCGGTGCAGCGAGTTGACCTTGATGTCGCTGGCGCCGAATACACCGGCCAGGCAACTGCCCGGCTTGATCGAAATGGTCTGGTGAATGGCGAAACGTTCGTCCTGATTGTCGCTCACCGGCGCGCGATGGTCCAGCGAACCTTCGCGCTCCTGGATCTCGGTGCCAAGCGTGCCGCCTAGCGCCACGTTCAACTCCTGGATGCCGCGGCAGATGGCAAGCAGCGGCACGCCGCGCTCGATCGCCTTGCAGATCAACGGCAGCGTGGTGGAATCGCGCGCCGGGTCGTAGGGGCCGTTGGCCTCGCTGGCGTCGCCGCCATAGAGCGAGGGATGCACGTTGGACTTTGAGCCGGTGACCATGACACCATCGACCGAGGACAACAGCTCGTCGAAATCGAGCCGGTCGCCGAAGGACGGCACCAAAAGCGGGAACACGCCGGCGCCGGAAAGTGCTGCCTCGATATATTGCTGCGGGACGGCATGCCAAGTGTAGTTGTCAAACTGACGGACGTCGGTGGATATGGCGACGAGCGGCTGGTGCATTTGGGTCCGGATTCCATTTGGAGCGAAGCGAATTATCTATTGTGCCTGCAAAATAGGCGATCCGAAGGCGCTTTTCCATGGCAAGTTTCGCCATCTCGCATGGGCCACGCGGCGAACGTTAGACTATAGTTGCAGGCTGGCTGGCCGGCCCGCGGATTTGTCGCCAGCGCCGCCGTCAAATCCCGCTGCCATGCTGGACTCGACCCCTTGCCCGTGTATTGTTTCGGCAAATCGATACCGGGCGCGAGGAGATGTCCCTGATGTCGGTTTGTTGGTCCAAAAGGGAGGTTCTGCATGGATCGTCGTTCATTCATCCGCAAGGCCGGGGTCACCGGCGTGGGCGCAGCGGCGGCTGCCGCGACGCTAGCCGCACCGGCAATCGCCCAGTCCAATCCGAAAGTGACGTGGCGGCTGGCGTCATCTTTCCCCAAGTCACTCGATACGATCTATGGCGGCGCCGAAGTCTTCTCCAAGATGCTGTCTGAGGCGACGGACGGCAATTTCCAGGTCCAGGTCTTCGCCTCCGGCGAACTCGTACCCGGCCTGCAGGCCGCCGACGCCACCACGGCCGGCACCGTCGAGGCCTGCCACACGGTGTCATACTATTATTGGGGCAAGGACCCGACATGGGCGCTCGGTGCGGCGGTGCCGTTCTCGCTCAACGCGCGCGGCATGAATGCCTGGCACTATCATGGCGGCGGCATCGACCTGTTCAACGAGTTTCTCGCCACGCAAGGCCTGTTCGGCCTGCCCGGCGGCAACACCGGCGTGCAGATGGGCGGCTGGTTCCGCAAGGAGATCAACACGGTCGCCGACCTCTCCGGCCTCAAGATGCGCATAGGCGGCTTTGCCGGCAAAGTGGTCTCGAAGCTCGGTGTCGTGCCGCAGCAGATCGCCGGTGGCGACATCTATCCGGCACTGGAAAAGGGCACCATCGACGCCGCCGAATGGGTCGGCCCCTATGATGACGAGAAGCTCGGCTTCTACAAGGTCGCGCCCTACTACTACTATCCCGGCTGGTGGGAAGGCGGTCCGACCGTACATCTCCTGTTCAACAAGGCGAAGTACGAAGAGCTTTCGCCGGCCTACAAGTCGCTGGTGCAAACGGCCGCGCACGCGGCAGACGCCAACATGCTGCAGAAATACGACTATCTCAATCCTGCAGCAGTGAAGCGGCTGGTGGCCGGCGGCGCGAAATTGCGCCCGTTCAGCCAGGACATCATGGCCGCCTGTTTCGAGAAGGCCAATGAGGTCTACACCGAAATGGAAGCCACCAACGCGCCGTTCAAGAAGATCTGGGACTCGATCAAGGGCTTCCGCAAGGAGCACTATCTGTGGGCCCAGGTGGCCGAGTACAATTACGATACCTTCATGATGGTCCAGCAGCGCAACGGCAAGCTGTAGGAACATTAGCCCCTTCTCCCCGTCACTATACGGGGAGAAGGTCCCGGCAGGGGGATGAGGGGCGGCGCAAACTTCGGCGATCGCCTTGGGCCTGGTAGGCGCCTTGAGCCCGAAATTATACCTTATCCATCCAAGCGTTGACGCTGCCCCTTACCTGCCTGCCGGCATCCTCTCCCCGTATAGTGACGGGGAGAGGGGCGCGGTCATCGCCGTTTCGCCAATCGCCAACGCCGCAGGATTGAGGCTGCCCTTCAATCCCTGCCCGGCACCACCAACACCTTGACCTCGCCGGGCGCTGCCGGATTGGCGATCACCGAGGCGGCTTCCTCCAGGCCGACCTGCCTTGAGATGAGCTTGTCGATCTCGATTGCGCCGGACGCGACAAGGTCCGTCGCCCGCCTGTGGGTGAAGGGATTGATGAACGAGCCGAGAACCTTCAGCTCGCGAAACAGGATGTCGAACGGTTCGAAGGTCACTTTCACGCCTTGCGGCATCACGCCGACGATCACCACCGTGCCGCCGGACTTCGCCAGCCGCATCGATTGTTCGACGGTATCGGGGACACCGGCGCATTCGAGCACCACGTCGGCCCCGCCGGGCACAAGGCCGGTTGGGCCGGCGATCGCCTCGATCGGGTCGACCGCGTTTGGGTCGACCGTCGCCGTTGCACCGAGCTCTTCGGCGAGCGCACGGCGGGAGGCCTGCCGCGTCGACAGGATGATGGTCGCCGCTCCTGCGAGCCTCGCCAATTGCACGGTAAGCAGGCCGATGACGCCGCCACCAAGCACCACCACGGCAGCGCCGGGTCTGATTCCGGCGAGGTCGACAGCGTGCAGGCAGCAGGCCAGCGGCTCGCAGAAGGCGCCATGCGTTGGCTCGAGGTTCGCAGGCAGAAGAAAGGCCTGGCTCTGCGGCATCACGACGTAGTCGGCGAAGCCGCCGTCGCGATGGATGCCGATGGCCCTGAGATTGCTGCACAAATTGACCCGGCCGGCCCGACAATGACTGCAGCGTCCGCAGAAGATGTTGGGATCGCCGGTAACACGGTCACCGATGGCGATGCCGGAAACCGCATCGCCGACAGCCTCGACGATGCCGCAGAATTCGTGACCAAGCGTCACCGGCGGGCTCGAAGGGAATTCGCCGTGGAGGAGGTGACGGTCGGTGCCGCAAACGCCGCAGGCTTCGACGCGCACCAGAACGTCCTGCGGTCCCGCAACAGGCTTGTCGACCTCCCGTAGCGCAATGCTGCCCACGGCTTCCAGGCGCACGGCTCTCATGACATCCTCACTCAGGTTCTCAGTGTTCACACATCAGTTGAAGTTCGGCGGCTGCGACAGGTCGGTCGCCGGCGCCGCCGGCTTGGCGGGCGGCGTCTCGCCGAAATTCGGCGGCTGCGAGAGATCGTTCGACGGTGGCGCCGCGGGTGATGGGCCACCGTTGGCTGGTGGTGGTGTGCCGAGAGGCGCAAGGCTTGGCATATCAGGCAAGTTGATCTCGATCGTTCCCGGATCGACGGCCGCACCCTTGTAGCGCATGACCATTTGCGGGAAGGCGATGGTCAGCCCGATCATGATCACCTGGATGCAGACGAAGGGCACGGCGCCCCAATAGATCTGGCCGGTGGTCACCGGCGCGATCTGCTTGCCGGTGAGGCGATCGAGATAGGGCACGCGCGCGGCGACAGAGCGCAGGTAGAACAGCGCAAAGCCGAAAGGCGGGTGCATGAAGCTTGTCTGCATGTTGACGCCTAGCAGCACGCCGAACCAGATCAGGTCGATGCCGAGCTTATCGGCAGCCGGCGCCAAGAGCGGTACGATGATGAAGGCGAGCTCGAAGAAGTCGAGGAAGAAGGCGAGCACGAAGACCAGGATGTTGACGCCGATCAGGAAGCCGACTTCGCCGCCCGGCAGCGACGTCAACAAATGCTCGACCCAGACGTGGCCGTTGACGCCGTAGAAGGTCAGCGAGAACACCCGCGCGCCGATCAGGATGAACAGCACGAAGGAGGAAAGCCTGGTGGTCGACGCGAGCGCCTGTTTGATGACATCCAGCGACAACCGCCCCTTCATTGCCGCCATCGCCAGGGCGCCAACCGCGCCCATGGCGCCGCCCTCCGTCGGGGTGGCGATGCCGAGGAAGATGGTGCCCAGCACCAGGAAGATCAGCGCCAGAGGCGGGATCAAAACGATGATCACCTGCTGCGCCAACCTGGACATCATGTTGATGTTCAGGCCCTTGTCGGCGATCGCCACGATATAGATCAGGATCACCCCGATGCTGGCGCCAAGGATATCGGCATTGTCGCCATGCGCCGGCGCAAGGTAGCGATAGGCCGCATAGGAAGCCGCGACTGCCACCAGCAGTGCCGCGAGCAGCGACAGCACGCCGTGGCCAAGCGTGCGGGCCGCCAGCGGCAACGCCGGCATCGAGTTCGGCCGGACGATCGACATGATCAGGATGTAGAGCGTGTAAAGGCCGGTCAGCACCAGGCCGGGGATCAGCGCGCCGGCATACATGTCGCCGACCGAACGGCCGAGCTGGTCGGCCAGAACGATCAGCACCAGCGACGGCGGGATGATCTGCGCCAGCGTGCCGGATGCCGCGATGACGCCCGATGCCAGCCGGCGGTCATAGCCGTAGCGCAGCATGATCGGCAGCGAGATAAGTCCCATGGCGATGACCGACGCCGCCACGACGCCGGTGGTTGCTGCCAGCAGCGCACCGACGAAGATCACCGCATAGGCAAGGCCGCCGCGAACCGGGCCGAACAGCTGGCCGATCGTGTCGAGCAGGTCCTCGGCCATGCCGGATCGTTCGAGCACGATGCCCATGAAGGTGAAGAACGGGATCGCCAAGAGCGTGTCGTTCGACATCACCCGGCTGCCGTAGAAATTGTCGGGCAGCGCATGCAGCAGCGGCCACGCCAGGTTGATCGAGCCGCCCGAATAGGGCGACAGCACAACGCCGATGAAGAAGAACATCAGGCCGTTTGCGGCGAGCGAGAAAGCGACGGGATAGCCAATCAGCAGGAAGATGATCAGCGAGGCGAACATGATCGGCGCCATGTTCTGGGCGATGAACTCGATCATGGGCGCGCCTCCTGGGCGAGCGCCTTGGCTTCTTCGGCAAGGGCTTTCGCCTCGAGCTCGGCCTGTTCGTGCACCGAGATGAACGGATTGGGATCGTCCATGTCGCCGCGCATGATGGCGATCTTCTTGATGATCTCGGAGATGCCCTGCAGCGCCAGCAGAAAGAAGCCGACGAGCAGGATCGCCTTGGCCGGCCAGATGATCAGGCCGCCGGAATTGTTCGACATTTCGCCGCTGCGGAACGACAGCGACACGTAGGGTATAAAATAGATCACCATCAGCGTCACGAACGGCATCAGGAAGAAGACATGGCCGAGCAGGTCGATCCAGTGCTGCACGCGGCGCGACCACATGCCGTAGACGATGTCGATGCGGATATGGTCGTTCTGTTTCAGCGTGTAGGCGGCGGCCAGCATGAAGGCGGCGCCGAACAGGTACCACTGCAGTTCCAGCCAGGCATTCGACGAGACGTCGAAGACCTTGCGGATGATGGCATTGGCGGCGCTGACCAGGATTGCCAGCAGGATCAGCCACGATATCCACCGGCCGATGAACTCGTTCATACGGTCGATCGTTCTGGATAGAGCGAGCAGCCCTGCCATGCATTTCCTCCCTGAGGTCGAAGGCGCGCCGGCTCCCCTATTTTCCGTCGCGCCGCTGTGGCCCAACGGTATGCCGTGCGTGGTTCGGCGGGTCAACATGGCATGGGCGCGATCAACGCCGTCGTGACGGGAGGCAGGGGATAAGTGCCGACCGGCTGCTGCGTCATGCAACCAAAGTCTGACAGCGGATGCGGCGATCAGGCGATCTTCTGCTGGTCGCGGCCGGGACCGATCAGCACAAGTGCCGCGACCAGGAACAGATACATCCAGCCATCGCGCCATTCGATCGGGAAATAGCCGGCCCATAGCGACTCCGCCATGCCGAAGGCGGCCGCACCGAGCGCGGCCCGAGGCGGAGAGAGATAGCCGCCCACCGCCGTCACGAACAGGATTTTCAGCCCGTAGACGAGGCCGGAGCCGAAGCTGACATTGCCGTAGTAAAGGGCGGCCATGATTCCGGCCAGCGCGGCGCAGAAACCGCCGAACAGCACCGCATGCCGGAACACTGCGCGCACGTCCACGCCGCACATGGCAGCCGCTTTGGGATCGTCGGAGACGGCGCGCCAGCGGCGGCCGAAGCCCGAGCGGGCAAACGCCCATGCAGCGAGCATGATTGCCGCCAGAACCACCGCGCAATCGATGAGCTGGACCAGCGTCAGCGTCGCCTGGAAGCCGGCATCCTGAGCAAAAACGATGGGCTGCGCCAGCATCGGCGGCAGCCACCAATCATGCGTGTCGGCGGCGATACGGCTTGCTTCCGACAGCACCAGCAGGATGCCGAGCGTCGTCACCACAATGGCATTGGGCGTGCGGTCGGCCAGCGGTTCGAAGACGCTGCGCGACAGCACGTGGCCGATCAGCGCGGCATAAAGGAAAGCCGTGACGACGCCGAGCACCACTGCCGCCAGCAAGGTCAGCCACAATACCTGATAGCCGAAGGCCACGGTCAGGATCATCGTCTGGCCGCAAAAGGCGAACAGCGCGCCATAGGCGAGATTGGTCCGGTGCAGGATGCCATTGGTCAGCACGTAGCCGAAGGCAAGCAGCGCATAGAGCGCGCCGGAATGCAGCCCGTTCAGCACCTGTTGGAAGAAATAGAGCATAGACAGCTTTCCGGGCGCCGGAGCCCGCGCCAAGGTTTGCATCGTAAATCTAACTTGTCAAACGCGATTTATCGGTTAGATTTCCGGCATGACGGTATCCTGGACCCCGCATCGCTTCACCGGCGGCATTCTTGCGCTCGATACGGCCAACACCGTGGTGTTGCGCAACGATCCGGAAAAGACTTTCGACCGTTTTGCCGATCCGGCCGAGATCGCGCGCTTCGCCAACGCCGCAACCGGCTTTCGCGGTGCCGAGCTTGGCGGCAGACCGTTGGAGGCGACCTCGCCGGACAGCATCGCTCCGGTGGTGCTGGCGATCCGCGAGACGACCGACTGCCTGTTTCGCGGCGCGGTGTCGAAAGGTGCGCTTGCCGCCGGCGACCTCTCCGCTTTTCTCAAGGCCTGCGCCAACGGCCTCGATCGGAGCCCGGCCGAAATCGGCGCCCCGGGCAGACCGTTCGGCGATCCGGCGACGCCGATCGCGTTCGAGGCGGCGCTGGCGGTTTCGGCCTTGTCGCTGCTGCGCGACGACGCGGTCGCCAGGCTCAGGATCTGTCCCAATTGCAGCTGGCTGTTTCTCGACAGGAGCCGCAATTCCAGCCGCCTTTGGTGCGATATGGCTGTGTGCGGCAACCGCCAGAAAGCAAGCCGTCACTATCGCCGCCGCCGCACGGTGGCCCATGGGGTCAACAATGCCTAGGGCTGTTTTTCGTTCGATCCTTGTCGGTGCAGCGCTCATTGCAGCCGTTGCGCTTGGCGCCTGCCGCGACACCGGCGGCGACGGCAAGCTGTTCGAGGTTTCCGGCAAGGTCGTCGTCTTCAACTACCGCCTTGCCCGGGCGACCTATGTCGTGACGCTGCGGCCCCTGCAGCCGATGGGCGAAGGCCAGGTGGCGGTCGCCAGCTTCCAGAATCCTGCCGGCGGTCCTCCCCTGGTGATCGAGCAGAAGGTCTGGCCGAAGCTCGCCAAGGTCAGCCTGGAAAGCCCGGCGCTGACCTGTATCGTCAAGGACAAGCCCTATGCGATTTCGATCAGCATCAGGGGTCCTGACGGCACGTTCCTGCAGAAGATCGACACCACGCTGATGTCGAGCGAGGACCAGTCGATCCTTCCCGACCGGCCGCTGGTGGTCGACCAGCTCTATACGGCCAATCCCGATCTTGCCGGCCATCCCGACGGCAAGCTGCCGGGTGAGCCGAAGCCGGATTGCTCGAAAGGCTGACGCGTCTTTGCCCGGCGCGACTGCGTGGAAATTTTTGGTTGCCGGACAACCGCCGCGGACCGATTTCGTGCCGGATACGCGACGGCAGCGGATCGTTCGTTGCGCTTTGCCTGGCACTTTCGATTTCGTTTGACCTGCCTTGCAAGCGGAGAAAGACTGCGCCATCTCACTCCTACGTTGGCTGCGCGCCCCCGGTGCTGTCTCCGCAGAGGAAATGCCTGATGACGCTGCACGACGTCGCGCTCGACGACAAGTTCGATCTTGGCAAGGAGCGCATCTTCCTGTCCGGCGCACAGGCGGTCATCCGCATGCTTTTGATGCAGCGCGAGCGCGACCGCCGGGCCGGCCTCAACACGGCCGGCTTCGTGTCCGGTTATCGCGGCTCGCCGCTCGGCGGCCTCGATATGCAGCTGTGGCGGGCGAAAAAGCAGCTGGCGCAGGCCGACATCGTCTTCCAGCCCGGCCTCAACGAGGAGCTTGCCGCCACCGCCTGCTGGGGCTCTCAGCAGACGGAATTGCTGGGCGAAGGCAAGCATGACGGGGTGTTTTCGGTCTGGTACGGCAAGGGACCGGGCGTCGACCGCTCCGGCGACGTTTTCCGCCACGCCAACCTCGCGGGATCGTCGAAGCATGGCGGCGTGCTTGCGCTGATGGGCGACGACCATATGGCCGAATCATCGACCAATGCGCACGCCACCGAATTCCTGTTCGTCGACACCATGGTGCCGATCCTCAATCCGGCCGGAGTTCAGGAGATCATCGACTACGGCCTCTACGGCTTTGCCATGTCGCGCTTCGCCGGCACCTGGGCGGCTATCAAATGCGTCAAGGACAACATCGAATCGACGGCCTCGGTCGATGCCGCGCTCGAGCGCCTGAACATCGTCGTGCCGGAGTTCGATATGCCGCCCGGCGGCCTCAACATCCGCAACGAGATCGACATGCTCGGCCAGGAGGAGCGGCTGCATGAATACAAGCGCGCCGCTGCGTCCGCCTTCATCCATGCCAACCGCCTGAACCGCATCGTCTATTCGGGCGGCCGCGCGCCGAAGCTCGGTATCATCACGCTCGGCAAGAGCTATCTCGATGTCCGCCAGGCGCTGGAAGACATCGGCATCGACGAGGCCGCCGCCAACCGCATCGGCATCCGCCTGTTCAAGGTCGGCTGCCCCTGGCCGCTCGACCTGCAGCATATCGCCGAATTCGCCCGCGGCCTCGACACCATTGTCGTCGTCGAGGAGAAGCGCTCGCTGATCGAGGTGCAGCTGCGCGAAAACCTCTACGGCACCGCCACCCAGCCGGCGATCGTCGGCAAGAAGGACGAGCGCGGCGACTGGCTGTTCCCGGCCAAGGGCGCGCTTGACCCCAACGAGATCGCCATTGCGCTGGGCGAGCGCATCCTGCGCACAATCGGCCCTTCGGAAGAGATCACTGCCAAGGTGGCAAAGCTGCGCCAGTTCCAGGCGATGCTTGCCGACACCAGCGATATCGGTTCGCGCACGCCGTTCTTCTGCTCCGGCTGCCCGCACAATTCCTCGACCAAGGTGCCGGACGGCTCGATCGCCGCCGCCGGTATCGGCTGCCATTTCATGGCGCTGTGGATGGACCGCAACACGGTCGGCTTCACCGCCATGGGCGGCGAGGGCGCACAATGGGTCGGCCAGGCGCCATTCTCCAAGCGCGGCCACATTTTCCAGAATCTCGGCGACGGGACCTACAATCACTCCGGCACGCTGGCGATCCGCTTCGCGCTGTCGACCGATGCCAACATCACCTACAAGATCCTCTACAACGACGCCGTCGCCATGACCGGCGGCCAGCCGCATGAGGGCGGCCTGACTGTCGACATGATCGCCAGGCAGGTGCGCGCCGAAGGCGTCGAGCGCATCGCCATCGTCACCGACGAGCCGGACAAATATGCGGGGAAGGCCGAATTCCCCTCCGGCGCCACCATCCACCACCGCGACGACCTCGACCTCGTCCAGCGCGAGCTGCGCGACGTCAAGGGCGTCTCGGTGCTGCTCTACGACCAGACCTGCGCCGCCGAAAAGCGCCGCCGCCGCAAGCGCGGCACCTTCCCGGATCCCGACAAGCGGGTCTTCATCAACGAACTGGTCTGCGAGGGCTGCGGCGATTGCGGGGTGCAATCGAACTGCGTCTCGATCCAGCCGGTCGAAACCGAGTTCGGCCGCAAGCGCAGAATAGACCAGTCGAGCTGCAACAAGGATTTCTCCTGCGTCAACGGCTTCTGCCCGTCCTTCATCACCGTGCACGGCGCCAAGATCAGGAAGGCCGAAGGCATTGCCGGCCGCTCCGACCCGCTTGACGGCGTGCCGGTGCCGACCGAATTCCCGCTCGGTAGCGAGGGTTGGGCGGCGATCATCGACGGCGTCGGCGGCACCGGCGTCGTCACCATAGGTGCTGTGCTCGGCATGGCCGCCCATCTTGAGGACAAGGGCTGCGGCATGATCGACATGGCCGGCCTCGCCCAGAAGGGCGGCTCGGTGTTCACCCATGTCCGCATCGCCCGCACTCCGGACGACATCCACGCGATCCGCGTTTCGGCCGGCAAGGCGGACCTGGTGCTCGGCTGCGACCTCGTCGTCTCGGGCGCCAAGAAGGTGCTGGCCGCAGTGCGCGAAGGCCATACCATCTTCCTCGCCAACACCGCCGAGATCATGCCCGGCGAATTCGCCCGTTCGGCCGATTTCTCGCTGCCGATCGAGCGCCTGAAGAAGGCGATCCGTGCTGCCGCCGGCGAAGACAAGACGCATTTCTTCGACGCCACGCGCACCGCCACCCAATTGTTCGGCAATTCGCTCGGCGCCAACATGTTCATGCTCGGCTTCGCCTTCCAGCATGGCGGGCTGCCGCTGTCGGCGCAAGCCGTTGAAAGAGCGATTGAATTGAATGGCGAGGCGGTGGCGATGAACATCGCCGCCTTCCGCTGGGGCCGGCGCGCCGCGCATCAGCCGGAGTTTGTGCGCGGCCTCATCGCGCAACCGAGCAAGGCCACTGAGATCGCCGAGACGCTGGACGATATCATCGCCCGCCGCGTCGCTTTCCTCTCTGCCTATCAGAATGCCGCCTATGGCAGGCGCTATGTCGAGCGGCTGGCGGTCCTGCGTGCCGCCGAGGCAAAGGCCGTGCCCGGCTCGACCGCGGTGACCGAGGCAGCCGCCAAAAATCTGTTCAAGCTGATGGCGATCAAGGACGAATATGAGGTGGCGCGGCTCTACACTGACGGCTCCTTCGCTATGGAGCTGTCAAAACAGTTCCAGAGCTACGAAAAGCTCGAATTTCATCTGGCGCCGCCGATCATGGGCAGGCGCAGCAATGACGGCAAGCCGAGGAAATCGAGCTTCGGCCCGTGGATGATGAAGGGTTTTCGCCTGCTGGCGGCGCTGAAAAGCCTGCGCGGCACGGCCTTCGACGTGTTCGGCTACAGCGCCGAGCGGCGCATGGAGCGGCAGCTTCTGGCCCGCTATGAGGCCGATCTGGAGCTTGTCGCCAAAGCACTTGCGCCAGGCAGGATCGAGGCCGCCATCGCCCTTGTCTCGGTGCCGGCGCTCATTCGCGGCTACGGCCATGTCAGGCAAGCCAGCGCCGAAAAGGCAGAGGGCGAGCGCACAAGGCTTGTCGAGCGGCTGGCCAACACGCCGGCGCGGCCTGAACTTCAGGCCGCCGAGTGATCGATACGCCTTGTTTACCTGAACACGAATTTTCGCGGTTTACGCCGATGGAGCCGACTTGACGCCAGGCGTCGGAACGGCATCTCTAAACCTTTCTTAAGGCGAATGTGACATGACTGCGGTTCGTGCGACACCGCAGGCCATGCAAGAAAACAAAGCCGCAGAGATAGGTGAGGACGTCTATGCTGGGTTCGTGCGATCGTTGTTCAACGATCCCGGGAT
The DNA here is from genome assembly GCF_040318795.1 of Mesorhizobium sp. M1004. NCBI lineage: Bacteria > Pseudomonadati > Pseudomonadota > Alphaproteobacteria > Hyphomicrobiales > Phyllobacteriaceae > Mesorhizobium > Mesorhizobium sp. M1004. Next base: position 130,178 of record NZ_JAMYNB010000002.1, on the reverse strand, counting down.
CCTGCTGATTGGCGCATTTTGCCATGGCCTCATCGGCATTCTGGTTTATTTTACCTCGGGGCATCCGGCCTATCTTGCATTGGCCGCGCTTATGCTTGCGGCCGGCCTTTACCGTTATTACGGCATCCGCAAAGGCCTGCGCATAGGCAGTTTCGAAACTTATGAACAAGCCAAGAAGTGGGAACGCTACTACCTGGTTGGCGGCACCATCCAGGCTTTCTTCATGGGGCTTTTCTGCTTCACCTCAATCTATCTCATTCCCGATGTCTTCGGGGAAAGTGCCGCCATCGCCGTCATAATGGGCTCGACGGTGACCATTGTCGGCCGCAATTACGGCTCCAAGACCATGGTTGCGGTGCAGGCCTTCACGGTCGTGCTGCCGATCGCGGTCGGGCTGATGCTCAAGGGACATCTCGGCGATTTCATCCTCGGCCTCTACATAGTGCCGTTCATCTTCATCATCACCCGGATGGCCAGCCACGTCCGCACCGTGCTGTTCAACGCCATTTCGGAGCGCAAGACGGCCGCCAGGCTCGCCGAGCGCTTCAACCGCGCGCTCAACACCATGTCGCATGGCCTGGTCATGCTCGGCCCCGACGGCAAGGTCGTGGTCGGCAATGCCGAAGCCGCGCATCTGATGTCGCTGCGCTCGCCCGACCAACTGCTCGGGCGGTCGATCCATTCGCTGCTCCTGCGCGGCGTCGCCGGCGGCATGCTGGCGCCGAAAGACTGTCGTTATGTCGAAGCGCAGCTGACGCGCGCCTTGCGCGAGGGCCGCGACCGCAAGGTGCTGGTCTCCTTCTCCAATGGCCAGCACTACGAGTTCTCGGCCCGTGAAGGCAATCAGGACCTCGGTGTCATCACCTTCGAGGACGTCACCGCCCGTGTCGAGGCTGAGGAAAAAATCCGCTTCATGGCGCGATATGACAGCCTTACCGGCCTGCCGAACCGCGCGTATTTCCATGAGCTGGTCGGCGAGGCCATGGCGTCGGGCAGCCGCGACCGCCTGTGTGCCCTGGCGGTGCTCGATCTCGACGATTTCAAGAGCGTCAACGACACCCTTGGCCATCCGGTCGGCGACGGACTTATCTATGCCGTTGCCGAGCGGCTGGCGGCCGTCGCCGGGCAAGGCGTCAATGTCAGCCGTTTCGGCGGCGACGAGTTCATGATCTTCTTCGACCGCGTCGAGGATGAAAGCCATCTGACGGGCCTGCTCGACCAGATCTTTGCCGATCTGCAGGGCGAGGTCGACGTCGCAGGCCACGGTCTGCGCATCCAGGCAAGCGCGGGCGCCGTGCTGTCCAGGGTCGAGGACACCGATGTCGACGCCATGATCGTCAAGGCCGATCTGGCGCTCTACAAGGCCAAGGAACTCGGCAAGAACAACTGGCGGCTGTTCGAGGCAGCGATGGATGCGGCGTTCCGCAACCGCCAGCTGATGAAGGCCGATCTGCGCACGGCGGTCGAAGGCAAGGCGCTGCGGGTGGTCTATCAGCCGATCGTGGCGATGAACACCATGCGCATCGCCAGCTGCGAGGCCCTGTGCCGCTGGGATCATCCCGATCTCGGGCCGGTTTCGCCCAGCATCTTCATTCCGCTGGCCGAAGAAATGGGCATCATTTCCGAGATCAGCACTTTTGTGCTCGCGGCTGCCTGCGCCGAATGCGCCAAATGGCCGGGCCAGACCAGCGTCTCGGTCAACCTTTCGGCCAAGGATTTCCGCAACCGCGACGTTGTCCAGAAGGTTCGCGACGCGCTTGCCACTTCGGGGCTCGCCGCCGGCCGCCTCGAGATCGAAGTCACCGAAACCGCGCTGCTCGACGACAAATCGCTAACGCGCCAGTATATCGAGGAACTGAAGCAGCTTGGCGTGCGCATCGCGCTCGACGATTTCGGCACCGGCTATTCAAGCCTGAGCTACCTCCACAAGCTGCCGCTCGACAAGATCAAGATCGACCGTTCGTTCCTGATGGACGTGACCCAAAACAAGCGTTCGCTCGACTTGTTGAAGGGCATCGTCGACCTGACCCGCGTGCTCGGGCTGACCGTCACCATCGAAGGTGTGGAAACCTTCGAACAGCTGAAGATCCTGGTGCATTCGGTCAAGCCGGACCTCGTCCAGGGCTTCCTGTTTGGCGCAGCACTCAGTGCCTCGGGCATAGAGACCATGTCCAACGTGACCTGGCCTTTCGCCGCCGAGCTGCGGCCGGCGGCAAAACTCGCCACGCCCTGACCCGTCATTAAATTGCGCTTGAAAAGCCCGTCTAAAAAGCGTTGTATTGTCTAGGCGTTAACTGATTGTTAAGGTTAATGATCGGTAAACACAGACGATTAGAGTTTCATCTTCTTGTTCCTTCGGTCGTCCGGTATTGTTCTCCTGCGGCGGTACGAGGGGAAGTAATGGACACGCATCAGTCAGGTGTGCTTTCGGGTGCGGCAGTCAAATCTGGCCCGCCTTCCTTGTTCGCCCGCAACGTCCTCGACGTCCTCGATCGTGTCGAATACCGGCGCTGCGAAAGCGGCGAGGATCTCGAAGCGGTCTACCGGCTGCGCTACAAGGCCTTTCATACACACGGCCTGCTTGATACCATTACCGAACAGAAGCTCGTCGATCACCTTGACGAAGTGCGCAATTGCTACTGTTTCGGCGTCTTCATGGATGGCGAGCTGGTCAGCACCGTCAGGCTCCACCATTTGACCCGTGAGACCCCCGAAGCGCCGATCATGACCGTTTTCGGCGACCGGCTGCTGCTGCGGCTGGCGCGCGGTGAAACCTTCATCGACCCGAGCCGGTTGGCGATCGATCCGCAAATGTCGTCGGCCAACCGCGCCCTGCCCTATGTCACGCTGCGGCTCGCGGTTATCGCCAACACCTTCTTCAACGCCACCAGCTGCATTTCGATGATCCGCGAGGAGCACACGGCCTTCTATCATCGCATCTTCGGATCGGTGCAGGTCGGCGAGCCGCGCCTCTACCCGCCCTTCACCATGCCGATCTTCTTCTATGAATCGATCTGCGAGCAGAACATGGCCCCGACGCTGGAGCGCTTTCCCTTCTTCCAGTCGACGGCGCTGGAGCGGCGTATGCTGTTTGCCAAGGCGCCGGCCGGCGAGCTCGCGCCGCTGACCATCCTGCCCACCGCCAAATATTTTCGCGAAGCAGCGTAATGTCGGCAAAGCCGGCGCACTTTAGCGCCCGGTGCGAGGAGCTTTCCGGCCGCTTCGGCGTTCTGGACGTCACGACCCCGACGCGGCCATAGAAAGGAACCGACATGCATATTCCCGAGCTAGCACTGACCCCGCTGATCTCGCTGATTGCCGGCGTGCTGATCCTGGTGATGCCGCGGCTGCTCAACTACATCGTCGCGCTCTATCTGATCGTCATTGGGCTGCTCGGGCTGTTTCCGCATCTGGCCGGTTGAAACGCAAAACGTTCGACGTTAGGCCGGCGACAAGCCCTACCGCCGGCTTTCAACATTCCTTTGAGGCTGTTGTCACTGGTCGTGCGGCAATAGCGCCATTGCTCTTGGCCCGGCTTTTCGCTATGTGCCTCAAAGATGTCTTCGAAGGGGTATTCCTATGGCTGATCACACGCCGACCGGTCCTGTCGAACTGGGCGCGAAGATGGACTATGCCGAACATGACCGCACCTATCATGGCTTTCTGGCGCTGGCCAAATACGGCTCGCTGTTCTGCGGCGCCCTGCTCCTGGCCATGGCTTTCGGCTTCTTCGCAGGCGGCTTCTTCTCCGCGACCATCCTGTTCGTGCTGATCCTCGCCCTCGGCGCCTTCATTCTCCGATAGTCTCTTCAGACCCTTGCCAAGGGCGTAGCCGGACATCCGGCCGCACTCTTTCGCAAAGCCGCACTCTTGCGCAAACAGGTTCCAGCCGAAAGGATCATGCGGTGGGACAGACGGTTTTCATCCCTCGCGAGCTCGATGCCAGCGAGCCTCGTGTCGCGGCCTCGCCCGATACCGTGAAGCGGCTGGCGGCGCTGGGCTTCGACGTCACCGTCGAGACGGGCGCCGGCACCAGGTCGCGCATTCCCGATGAGGAGTTCGCCAAGGCGGGCGCCGCGATCGGCAAGGCTTCGGATGCGAGCCGGGCGAATGTAGTGCTGAAGGTGCGCCGGCCGACCGATGCCGAGTTGAAGGGCTACAAATCGGGTGCGGCGGTCATTGCCATCATGGATCCCTACGGCAATGACGCCGCGGTCGCGGCGCTTGCCGAGGCTGGGATCACCGCCTTCTCGATGGAATTCATGCCGCGCATCACCCGCGCCCAGTCGATGGACGTGCTGTCGTCGCAGGCCAATCTCGCCGGCTACCAGGCCGTGATCGACGGCGCATCGGAGTATGACCGCGCGCTGCCGATGATGATGACGGCGGCCGGCACCGTGCCGGCGGCGAAGATCTTCATTATGGGCGTCGGCGTTGCCGGCCTGCAGGCGATCGCCACGGCGCGCCGTCTCGGCGCCGTCGTCACCGCCACCGACGTTCGTCCCGCCGCCAAGGAACAGGTGGCGTCGCTCGGCGCAAAGTTCCTCGCCGTCGAGGACGAGGAGTTCAAGGCGGCCGAGACCGCCGGCGGCTACGCCAAGGAAATGTCGAAGGAGTACCAGGCCAAGCAGGCAGCGCTCACCGCTGAGCACATCGCCAAGCAGGACATCGTCATCACCACGGCGCTGATCCCCGGCCGTCCGGCGCCGAAGCTGGTATCGGCGGCGATGGTCGCCTCGATGAAGCCGGGCTCGGTGATCGTCGACCTCGCCGTCGAGCGCGGCGGCAATGTCGAAGGCGCAGTTGCAGGCCAGGTGGTGACCACGGCCAATGGCGTGAAAATCGTCGGCCACCTCAACGTGCCCGGCCGCGTCGCCGCATCGGCCTCGCTGCTCTACGCCAGGAACCTGTTCGCCTTCCTCGAGACGCTGGTCGACAAGACCAGCAAGACGCTAGCCATCAACCGCGAAGACGATCTGGTCAAGGCGACGATGCTGACCGACGCTGGCCGCGTGGTGCATCCGGCCTTCGCCAAGGCGGCGGAACAGCCCCATGTCGAACCGGCGGCCATTCCGGCGGAGACCATGGTGGCTGATGCCACGCCGAAGAAGGCTGCACCGAAAAAGGCGTCCGACAAAGCCACTGCCGGCAAGTCCGCCGCCAAGCCGAAGGGGATCGAGTGATGGATCAGACCTTGCAGAAAGCCCTCGATCAGCTCGACCAGGCAAGTGCCGCCGTCCGGCTGGCTGTGCAGAACCTGGCCACCGCGCCCGGTGGCGCCGATGCGGCGGGCGATGCCGCGCACGCACTGTCCGGCGGCGCCATCGATCCCTTCGTCTTCCGCTTTGCCATCTTCGTACTTGCGATCTTCGTCGGATACTACGTCGTCTGGTCGGTGACGCCGGCGCTGCACACGCCGCTGATGGCGGTCACCAACGCCATCTCCTCGGTCATCGTCGTCGGCGCGCTGCTGGCCGTCGGCATCTCGGCCTCCGGCATTGCCACCGGCTTCGGCTTCGTCGCGCTGATGCTGGTCTCGGTCAACATCTTTGGCGGCTTCCTGGTCACCCAGCGCATGCTGGCCATGTACAAGAAGAAGGACCGGTAGAGCGCCATGAACGCCAACTTCGCGTCCTTCCTCTACCTGGTCTCCGGCGTCCTGTTCATCATGGCGCTTCGCGGCCTATCTCATCCGACCACCAGCCGCCAAGGCAATCTCTACGGCATGATCGGCATGGGCATTGCCATCGCCACCACGCTGGCGCTGGCGACTCCGTCCGCCGGGCGCTTCGGCCTGATCGTGCTTGGTCTGGCCATCGGCGGCGGCGTCGGCGCCGTTACAGCGCGCCGCATCGCCATGACGTCGATGCCGCAGCTGGTCGCCGCCTTCCACTCGCTGGTCGGCCTTGCCGCCGTCATGGTCGCGGCAGCCGCCATCTACGCGCCGGAAAGTTTCGGCATCGGCACGAATGGCGACATCCACGCCCAGGCGCTGATCGAGATGAGCCTTGGCGTTGCCATCGGCGCCATCACTTTCACCGGCTCCGTCATCGCCTTCCTCAAGCTCGATGGCCGCATGTCGGGCAAGCCGATCATGATCGGCGGCCGTCACATCATCAACGCGGTCCTCGGCATCGCGCTGATCGTGCTGATCGTGCTTCTGGTCACCACCGAGGCCAAGCTGGTGTTCTGGCTGATCGTCGCGGCGTCGCTGGCGCTCGGCGTCCTCTTGATCATCCCGATCGGCGGCGCCGACATGCCGGTCGTCGTCTCGATGCTGAATTCTTATTCCGGCTGGGCCGCCGCGGCACTCGGCTTCACGCTTGGCAATCTGGCGTTGATCATCACCGGCGCGCTGGTCGGCTCGTCCGGCGCCATCCTGTCCTACATCATGTGCAAGGGCATGAACCGGTCGTTCATCTCGGTCATCCTCGGCGGCTTCGGCGGCGAGACCGCGGCGGTTGCCGATGACGGCATCGAACGCACGGTCAAGCAGGGCTCGGCCGACGACGCTGCCTATCTGATGATGAACGCACAGAAGGTCATCATCGTGCCGGGCTACGGCATGGCGGTCGCCCAGGCCCAGCACGCGCTGCGCGAAATGGCCGACAAGCTCAAGGCCAATGGCGTGGATGTCAAATACGCCATCCACCCCGTGGCCGGCCGCATGCCCGGCCACATGAACGTGCTGCTCGCCGAAGCCAATGTTCCCTATGACGAAGTGTTCGAACTGGAAGACATCAACTCCGAGTTCGCGCAGGCCGATGTCGCCTATGTCATCGGCGCCAACGACGTCACCAATCCGTCCGCCCGCGACGACAAGTCGTCGCCGATCTACGGCATGCCGATCCTCGACGTCGACAAGGCCCGCACCTGCCTGTTCGTCAAGCGCTCGCTCGGCTCCGGCTATGCCGGCATCGACAACACGCTGTTCTACAAGGACGGCACCATGATGCTGCTCGGCGACGCCAAGAAGATGACCGAGGAAATCGTCAAGGCGATGGATCACTGATCCCGCCGCAACCTTCCACTGGAAGGTTTGGTCCATCATCGGAAACAAAAAAGCCCGGTTCGACCGGGCTTTTCTATGTTGAAGACCGGTTCAGCGGCTGGTCAGGAAAACCGCTTCCTCGTCGTCGCGCTGCCTTCCGCCCAGTGCTGCCGCAGCGCTGGCGATGAAGGCGCCGATAACCAGCGACAGGGCGCCAAGCAGTGCGAAGGTGGCGCTGCCTTTCCGGGCGGCGTCGGCGGCCTGCTTGGCCTTGACCTTGGCGTCCTCGACCCTGGCCACCAGGGCGTCGACACGCGCCTTGGCGTCAGCCTCGGAAAGCCCGGTGCGGGCGGCGACGAGCTGCGACAGATAGGTCTTGTCGTCAGCCGAAATTTCGCCTGCCGCCGCACTGGCGATGAGGATGCGCGAAGCCTGCCCGGCCGCAGCCGCATCGCTGTCCGGATTGGCCGCCGCGAGCCTGGCGGCATCAGCCGGACGGAACAGCGTATCCACGAGATAGGATGTCGCATTGTCGGCCGGTGCGCTGCCGGCATTGGCGGACGCGCTGGCCGAAGCACCCATGGCGGCGCCCGAGGCAACAGTAGAAGCCGCCTGCACGCCTGAACCAAGCACTGCCGACAGCGCCGACCCGAGAATGCCGACGACCAGCAATGTCGCCAGCGCCCAGGCGAGGAGGCCGTGCGCGGTGTCACGGAAATAGACCTCGTCGGTGTGGATGCCGACCCATTTGGTGCGCAGGCGTCCGGCAAGATAGCCACCGACCCCGGAGGACAGCCATTGCACGATGATGAGCCAGATGGCGCCGGACGCCGCGAAGGTGGTCAGCGAGGCACTGGCGCCGGACCACGGCGAGACCATGGTCAGCCCCAGCCCCGAACCGAGCAGCATGAGGATGAAGGTCAGCGTCGAGGCCGCGAAGGCGCCGGCGATGATCGGACCCCAGCTGACGGCCGGGGCGGAGGATTCTGTTGAGGCGGATACGTCGACAGCCGATACGGTGGACTGCATCGACGCCTCCTACCGTACGAACAGCATGATGAGAATGATGATCGGGATCGGAATACCGAGCAACCAGAGCAAAATACCGCGTCCCATAAAGAGCCTCCCTGCGAGAAATTGATCGATGTCGTCACAATGTTCCTGAGCGATTTCCGTTCCGAAGGGCAATGAAATGATTTGCTTGCCGGGAACGGAACCATTTTCCGCGCGGCCCGAGGCACGACTGCGAAACTGTGGATTGGTTCACGGAGTTCCACATGGGCTGCCGTGTATTGTTGGCTCGGTGAGCCGGGGGTAGCATGAGCGATCCCGCCGTCGGATGTCGTCAACGGAGACGCTGATGCCCAAGACTGTCGCATCGCTGGCTTACAAAAAGGCGCAGCCCGGCCAGGCGGTGGTGATCGTGCACGGCATGGGCGAGCAGCGGCCGATGGGTACGCTGAGGGGATTCGTCCAGGCGGTCTGGAGCAGCGATCCCACCCGTGCTCCACCCTACGCCCAGATTCCCGATCCGGCCGTTTCCGGCGCCACGATCAACCAGAGCTGGATCACGCCCGACAGCCGGACCAAGTCACACGAGCTGCGCCGCATCACCACGCCCTACGACGTCGATGGCCGCCGTACCGATTTCTACGAGCTTTATTGGGCCGACATCACGCAAGGCACGACGCGCGGCCGGCTGGCCGCCTGGGTTACGAACCTGTTGTGGCGCAAGCCCGCCGACATTCCGCTCGACGCCCGCAAGCTTTACGTCGCCACACTTCTGATCGTTATCGTCATTCTGGGCGCAGCACTCGTGCTGGCAACATCGGTCTGGCAACAGGCCGTTACCTTGACGACCGGCCTGATGATCACCACCTTCGCTTCTTTTGTCATCTGGGCGGTGGATCAGTTCGCCCTGCCCTATTTCGGTGACGTCGCCGCTTATGTGCGCGCCGAGGCGGCGACGATCGAGAAGCGTGCGCTGATCCGCGACCGCGGCCTGACGTTGCTCAAGACGCTGATGAAGGACGATGCTTACGACCGCATCGTGCTAGTCTCGCACAGCCTGGGGTCGATCATCGCCTATGATTTGCTGCAGATCCTGTGGGCCGAGTTCCGGCCGCGAAGGCTGGAAGCGGTCCGCGACAAGGCCAAACTGGCGGCGGTCGAGGCCATCGACAAGGCAACGCTCGGCTCTGATGGGTCAGCGTGGCCAAAGAACCTTGAAGACCTCGCCGGGTTCCGGCGCGGCCAATGGGCGCTCTACCAGCAGCTTCGGGCCAAGGACGCCGACCACCCGCTGCCCTGGAAGATCAGCGATTTCGTCACGCTTGGCAGTCCGCTCTCCCACAGCGAATTCCTGGTGACCTACAATCTCGCGGAATTCAGGCGTGGCCTTGCCGAGCGCCTGTTCTCGGCCTGCCCGCCGATTGCCGATGACGGGCGCCCCGGCGGCACCGTGCTTTACCGGGAAGGACACAGCCAAGGCAAGGCGCAGCGCGCAGTGCATCATGGCGCGGTGTTTGCGGCAACGCGCTGGACCAACGTCTACGACCGCGGCAATGGCTGGGCGACAGGCGATCCGATTTCCGGTCCGATGACGGAAAACTTCGGCCCCGGTGTGGAGAACATCCAGATCGAGCTTCGCAGCTCACTTGGCCGTATCTTCACGCACACGCTTTATTGGTCATCGACGGCAAACGGCGTTGAAATCGCCCCGCCGGCGGGCACCGCGCCGCGCTCGCATCTGCAAGTGCTGCGCGACGTGGTGGACCTCGGGCGAAAGCTGGAACCAAAGGCCTGACCCCGGAGTGGAGCTTCGGCGGCAAGGCCCCCGCCATCAAATGTCCAGATTGGCCACCGACAGCGCATTGTCCTGGATGAATTCGCGCCGCGGCTCGACCTCGTCGCCCATCAGCCGCGAGAACAAGCTGTCAGCATCGGTTGCGTCATTCACCTTGACCTGCAGCAGCGAGCGCACATTCGGGTCGAGCGTGGTTTCCCAGAGCTGCTCGGCGTTCATCTCGCCGAGGCCCTTGTAGCGCTGCATAGTCAGGCCCTTGCGGCCGGTCGCAAACACCGCGTTGAGCAGCGCCAGCGGCCCCGAAATGGTTTCGGAGACATCCTTGCGGCGCAGCACCGGCGGCTCGCCATAGACTTCCATGAGGCGCGGGGCATAGCGGTCGAGCTGGCGTGCGTCGGCTGAATTTATCAGCCCGGCATCGAGCTGCGCGAATTCCTTGACGCTGCGCACCGTGCGTTCGAACACGTAGCCGCCGACGCCTTCATTGGAGGTCGACAGCCGGCCGGTCCAGCCGCGCTCGGTGTCCTCGGCGATGATGTCGAGGCGCTGGGCGACGCGTTCGGCCATGGCGTTGGCGCGGCCGAGATCGTTCAGCACATCGGCATTGAGCGCACCGGCGATCGCCGCCTGTTCGACCACACCCCTGTTGTAGCGCGTATGCAGCCCGTTGATGAGCTGGCGTACTGCCAGTGCATCGTCGATCGAGCCGCGCAGATCCTGTCCGGCCCGCGCCTCGCCGGAGGCAAGCGTCAGCGACGCCTCTTCCAGCCCGGAGCCGATCAGGAATTCCTCGAAGGCGCTCTCGTCCTTGATGTATTGCGAGCTTTTTCCGCGCGTCACTTTGTAGAGCGGCGGCTGGGCGATGTAGAGATGGCCGCGCTCGATCAGCTCCGGCATCTGGCGGAAGAAGAAGGTGAGCAGCAAGGTCCTGATATGGGCGCCGTCGACGTCGGCGTCGGTCATCAGGATGATCTTGTGGTAGCGCAATTTGTCGGCGTTGAACTCGTCCTTGCCGATCGAGGTGCCGAGCGCGGTGATCAGCGTGCCGATCATCTCGGAGCCTAGCATGCGGTCGAAGCGGGCGCGCTCGACATTGAGGATCTTGCCGCGCAGCGGCAGGATCGCCTGGTTCTGGCGCGAACGGCCGCCCTTGGCGGAGCCGCCGGCCGAGTCACCCTCGACGATGAAGATTTCGGATTTCGCCGGGTCGCGTTCCTGGCAGTCGGCAAGCTTGCCGGGCAGAGAGGTGACGCCGAGCGAGCTTTTGCGGGTGATGTCGCGGGCCTTGCGCGCGGCTTCACGCGCCGCGGCCGCCTGGATCACCTTGTCGATGACCACCTTGCCCTCGGTCGGGTGTTCTTCCAGCCATGTGCCAAGCGCCTCGTTGACCAGGCCTTCGACCACGGGCCGCACCTCTGACGAGACCAGCTTGTCCTTGGTCTGCGAGGAGAATTTCGGGTCGGGCACCTTGACCGACAGCACCGCCGTCAGGCCTTCGCGGCAGTCGTCGCCGATCAGCGCCACCTTTTCCTTCTTGGTCAGGCCCGACGATTCGCCATAGCCGGTGATCTGGCGCGTCAGCGCGCCACGGAAGCCGGCCAGATGGGTGCCGCCATCGCGCTGCGGGATGTTGTTGGTGAAGGCCAGCACGTTCTCGTGGTAGCTGTCGTTCCACCACATCGCCACTTCGACGGTGATGCCGTCGCGCTCGGCCTTGATGGCGATCGGCTTGTCGATCAGCGGTTTCTTGACCCGGTCGAGATATTTGACGAACTCTTCCAGGCCGCCATCATAGTGCAGTTCGTGGCGCACGAGATCGGCATGGCGGGCATCGGTCAAAATGATGCGCACCCCGGAATTCAGGAAGGCGAGCTCGCGCAGCCGGTGCTCCAGCGTGCCGAAGTCGAATTCGACCATGGTGAAGGTTTCGGACGACGGAAAGAAGGTGATCTCGGAACCGCTGCGGCCCTCATAGGTGCCGGGCTGCTTGTTCTGCTCATAGCTGCCGGTGGCCTTGAGCGGCGCATCGGCATTGCCATGCGTGAAGCTCATCTCGAAAATCTGGCCGTTGCGGCGGATTTTCAGCTTCAGCCAGGCCGACAGCGCATTGACCACCGAGACGCCGACGCCGTGCAGGCCGCCAGACACCTTGTAGGAATTCTGGTCGAATTTGCCGCCGGCATGCAGCTGCGTCATGATCACTTCGGCCGCCGAAATGCCTTCGCCAGTGTGAATATCGGTCGGAATCCCGCGGCCATTGTCGATAACGGTGACCGAACCGTCGGGATTAAGCGTCACCGTGACCAGGTCGGCATGGCCGGCCAGCGCCTCGTCGATGGCGTTGTCGACCACCTCATAGACCATGTGATGCAGGCCCGAGCCGTCGTCGGTGTCGCCGATATACATGCCCGGCCGCTTGCGGACAGCGTCCAACCCCTTCAAAACCTTGATGGAATCGGCGCCGTATTCGGCCTCAGCGCCGTTGGCGTTGTCGCTTTGATCGCTCATGAAAACCTGTCTGATTGATGCCGCATGCTCAGCGCGAAAAAATGGCTTCGAATCACGCCGCTTTGATGTCCTAGATATAGGCGCAAAAGGCGGTTTTTCCAAGGTTTGCGGGCATTTCAGGGCTGAATCCCGAGCTGGCAGCCGGCTATTTTTTCGCGGCTTTCAATTTGGCCAGAAGACGGCGCAGATATTTGATCGTGGGTTTGTCCCTCGGCGCCAGTTTGCCTGTGCGGTCAAGCTCCAGCGTCAGGTCTAGCGCCTGCGACAACACAGCCTTCGGATTCTTCGCCACATAGGCATAGTTGATGTAGGCCTGTACCAGATCGAATTGCCAGATCGCATTGTCCGGATCGGACAGGGCCAACCGCTGGCGGATGGCCAGGCTGGCTTCGAAGGCCTTCTTCGAGCCCTCATAGTGGCGCTGCTTGGTCTCCAGCAGGCCTATTTCCTCGAACGTGATCGACAGGTCGCGCTGCCAGTCGGAATTGCCCGGGTCGAGATTTGCCAACCGGTCGGCAATGACGAGACTGTCCTGGTAGTTCTGCAAAGCACCGGCGATATCGCCCTGGGCATCAAACACGCCGGCAATTTTTTCCAGACAGACCGACAGGTCGCGCTGCCAATCGGTGTTGCCTGGGTCGCTGGCGGCAAGGTCTCGCGCCGTGGCCAGCGCCTGCTGGTAGGCCTCCAACGCGAGTGGCCAGTCCTTCTGGTCGCCGTAAGCATTGCCGATCTTGGCGTAACCGACCGACAGGTCGCGCTTCAAATCGGTGTCGTTTGAGTCGCGGCGCACCAGCGCTTCGGCGATTATTTGACTCTTGTTGTAGGCGTCGAGCGCGCCCGCAGCGTCGCCACGCTCGCGCAGGACGTCGCCGATCCTTGTGTAGCTGACGGAGACGGCGCGCTGATGCCTGGGGTCGTCGGGGTTGTTCTGCGCCAGCGCCAGCCGAATTCTCAGGCTCTCTTCGAATGCAGTCTGGGCGCCATCCAGCTGGCCGGCGGTACGGGCAAGACCGCCGATTTCGTCGTAGGTAATGGTCAGGTCGCGCAGCAGATAGACGCTGTTCGGCTCGGCATCGGCCAATTGCTGCTTGATGGACAGGCTTTGCTGGTAGGCCTGGGCTGCCGCACCCACGTCGCCTTGCGTGGCCAGCACATTGCCGATCTTGTCATTGGCCATGGCGAGATCGCCGAGCCAGTCCTTCTTGTCCGGCACGTCTGTGGTCAGGCCCTGCAACATGTCCCTGGCCGCCTCATAGTTTTGCAGGGAGGCCGGCAGATCGCCTTGCGCCATCTTGATGTTGGCGAACTTGATATGGCCGATGGCCAGGTCGCGCTTGACGCTCGGATCGGTTTCCTGGCGCGCTCGCTGCTCAAGATTGGCGACCAGCGCCGCAAAGGCGCGGCTGGCGGCGTCGGTGTTGCCGACCGTTGTGTAGAGGATGCCGAGCTCTTCCAGCGTGCGGCTTTGGCGGTCGGCCTGTTCCAGGCTGAGCGAGGTCTGCCCGGCTTCGCCATAGAGCGCCAGCACCGTTTCATAGTCCTTGATGGCGGTTGCATAGTCCAGGGTGGCACGCGCCGCGCCGCCCGAGAGAAATCGCGTCGCGGCTTCGGACAGGGTGCGGCTGACGAAATTGGCCTTCAACGCCTGGCGCGAGACATTGTCGACGTCGGCGGCCTTGGCGAGGATCACGCGTGCGCCATCGAAAGCGCCGAGCGCCAACTGTTCCTCGGCCTGGCGGCGCAGTTCGGTCACCTGCGGGTCGTCGGCGGCCAGCGTCTTCATCTCGCCGCGCACCTTGACGAAGGCGTCGGCCGCCTCGCGCAGCTTGGCGTCCAGGCTTTCGCCGGAGAGATGGCTGGTGTCGGAACTGATCAGCGCGCCATAGAGCGGCGCCAGCGGCATGTCGGCATCGCTGGCGACCCGTTCGACCGCGCCGCGCATTTCCGGCGTCACATCGGCCATGGCAAGCAACAGCCGCTCGCGCTCCGGCAGTTGTTCCTTGGCCGCCGAGGCGAAGAACAGCTTCGGCAGCCCGCTCTCGACGTAGGGCAGCTGTTTTCCGCGCGAAAGGTCGTAGACCTCCTGCTGCACCAGCGTCAGCACCGAGCGGATTTCGAGCCCGTCGGTGCCGAGGTATTTGATCAGCGCCGCTGTAAAGGGCGAATTCGCACCGGTACCGTCGGCAGCCGTCTCGCCGGGCGCCGCCGAAAAGGCGAACAGGATGTTTTCCGCCTTGCCGACGCGTCCGAGGCCCGGCTTGATCTTGTCCACCAGGTCCTTGATCAGCGATGTGGCGCCACGCCCGTCGCCGTTGCCGTCTGTGAACGGATCGCTGCGGCAGGCGTCGAGCACAATCAGCCCGACCTTCGCCGTGGCGGCAACCGCATCGCGCACTTCCTCCAGCGGCAGGCTGGTCTTCTCCAGCTGGTCGAGCGAGGAGGCATCGGCATCGACCGGCAGCAGCCGGTTGTCGCCGGAGATTTCGACGCCATGGCCGGAGAAATACACCAGCGCCACGTCGGCGCCCTTAGCGTCCTCGCGAAAATCGTCGAGAGCCCGGCGCATGCGCCTGAGATCACGATTGGTCTCAAGCACGACTTCGAAGCCGAGCTTCTTCAGCGCCGCTTCCATCGCCTCGCCGTCATTGACCGGATTGGAGAGCGGCCGCACCAGCCGATAGTCGTCCTCGGCAATGACCAACGCCACGCGCCGCTCCGCCACCGCCGTGGCGGTGGTCGCAAGCATCAACAGCAAGGCAAACAACAGGCGCAAATCGAACCGCCCCCGGCTCAGTCACCTGCCGACCATTCCACCTCTTTATGGCATGAGCAAGCCGGGGCCGGCTGCGTTACGCAGCCCGCATCGGCTTCAGCGCCTCGCTCCAGCGCGAGAGCTCGTCCAGCATGGTCTTGGTCCCACCCTCTACCTGCTCACTAGCCTGGAAGGAGCCGTCGCTCTCCAGCAGTTTCTGATACATCGGCAGCGCGACGCCTTCCGAGATGGGCATGACGCCCACCGCGGTCAGCAGCGGCTTCAGCGCCTGCGCGGCGCGCAGGCCTCCGGAAACGCCGCCATAGCTGAAGATGGCGGCGGGTTTGTATTTCCACTCGCGCGATAGATAATCGATCGCGTTGACGATCGCCGGAGCGACGAAATAATTGTATTCCGGCGCCACGAAGACAAAGGCGTCGGCGGCGTCGATTGCCTTCGACCAGGCCTTCGTATGGTCCTTCTCGTATTTGCCGAGTTTTGGATGATGCGGCTCGTCCAGAACCGGCAGATGGAACGTGGCAATGTCGGTCAGCACCGGTTCGAATTTGCCGTGCTCGCGGGCAAAATCCTCCAGCCAATGGGCGAAGACCGGCCCGGCGCGGCCCGGCCGCGTGCTGCCGATGATGATGTTCAGCTGGTGCTTCAAGCGGGCTCTCCTGGTGGCAGTATCTGTTAGTGACTATCACCTACGGCAGAGTGCCCTATTGGACAAGGCGCGAGCGTTTCACAGGCGGTCACGATCCGATGAACAGATTGTCTGTCGAGGCATTCTCGCTACAGCGTTTCAGTTTGCCGTTCGGTCACATGGACGCCCGGATTGCCAGCCACTACATCTGAGCTATCAGCGGAGCACCTCATGGACACGCAGCCCGTCCCCTTCGTGCCGCCGGCGCCCAGGCCGCGCACGACGCCGCCTTCGACGCTGGAGATGATGCGGATCGTCTACCGCAATCCGCTCGAACTGTGGGGCGAGCACACCTACAACGAGCCCTGGATTTCGGCGAATGGCGTCGGCGGGCATCTGATCGTCGCCAACGATCCCGGCCTTATCCGCCACGTGCTGATCGACAACGCCAAGAACTACAAGATGGCGACGGTGCGCCAGATGATCCTGCGACCGATCTTGCGCGACGGGCTGTTGACCGCCGAAGGCGAGGTGTGGAAGCGCTCGCGCAAGGCGATGGCGCCGGTGTTCACGCCGCGGCATATCTTCGGCTTCGCCGAGCCGATGCTGCGCCGCACGATGCAGTTCGTCGCCCGCTATGACGAAGGCGGCATGACCGATGTCGCCCATGACATGACGCTGCTCACCTACGATATCCTGGCCGAGACGCTGTTTTCGGGCGAGATTGCGGGCGAGCCCGGCAGTTTCGCGCAGGAGATCGACCGCCTGTTCGAGACCATGGGCCGCGTCGATCCGCTCGACCTGTTGCGCGCGCCCGAATGGCTGCCGCGGCTGACCCGCATCCGCGGCCGCAAGACCATGGCCTATTTCCGCAAGATCGTCACCGATACGGTCAAGATGCGCGAGGAGCGGCTGAAGCGCGACCCCGACACCGCGCCGCAGGATTTCCTGACGCTTCTGCTGCGCGCCGAAGGCCCCGACGGGCTGACGCGGGCGGAAGTCGAGGACAACATCATCACCTTCATCGGCGCCGGCCACGAGACCACCGCGCGGGCACTGGGCTGGACGATCTACTGCCTCGCCGAAGCGCCGTGGGAGCGCGAAAAGGTCGAGCGCGAGATCGAGGCCGTGCTGGCGCGCGAACCCGACCCAACGAAATGGCTCGAGGCAATGCCGTTCACCCGCGCCGCCTTCGAGGAGGCGCTGCGGCTTTATCCGCCGGCGCCGTCGATCAACCGCGAGCCGATCGAGACGGAGACCTGGAACGATCTGGTGCTCCCCAAGCGCGCGGCCGTACTGGTGATGCCTTGGGTCGTCCACCGCCACAGAAAACTGTGGGACATGCCCGACGCCTTCATGCCCGAACGCTTCCATCCGGGAAACCGCGAGAAGATCGACCGCTTCCAGTATCTGCCGTTCGGCGCCGGTCCGCGCATCTGCATCGGCGCCAGCTTCGCCATGCAGGAGGCGATCATTGCGCTGGCCATCATGCTGTCGCGCTTCCGCTTCGATGTGACCGCCGAGACCAAGCCGTGGCCGGTGCAGAAACTGACGACACAGCCGCAAGGCGGCCTGCCGATGCAGGTCACGCGGCGCGTTTAACGGCGCAACGCCTTGTTACGCGATCCCGGCAGGCTTGCGCTGGAACTGGCCTGCGGCGCGGAAGCGCCAGAGATAGCTGGGCAGGATTGTGCCGATAGACTGCGGCTGGATGTCGAGGCCGGCAAGGTTCCGGTTGGCCTTGTTGGCCTCCTCCGACACAATATTGGGCTGGCGCAGCAGCAGCACCTGGTCCTTGGTCAGCAACGGGTTGGGCAGCAGGCCGAGGATCGAGGCCTGCAGATTGGCCATCCACCACGGCACCGGCACCAGGAGCCGCTTGCGCTCGATGACGGTGAGCAGCTCTTCCATGCACTGCTTGAAGGTGAGCACTTGCGGCCCGCCGAGTTCATAGATCTGGCCGCCCTTGATCTTGCCCTCGACCGAACGCGCCACTGCTTCGGCGACATCGCCGACATAGACCGGCTGGAACTTGGTCTGGCCGCCGCCGATTAGCGGCAGCACCGGCGAATAGCGCGCCATGTCGGCGAAGCGGTTGAAGAAACTGTCCTCGGGTCCGAAATTGATCGACGGACGGAAGATGACGGCGTCCGGGATCGTCTCCAGGACAGCCTTTTCGCCGAGCGCCTTGGTGCGCGCATAATCGGACTCGGCGTTGAGGTCGGCGCCCAGCGCCGAAATATGGGTGAGCCCTGCGCCGACCGAGCGCGCGGCTTCGGCGACGGCGCGGGCGCCGAATTCGTGCACGGTGTTGAATTTCTGCCGGCCGCTTTCATACGGGATGGCGACCAGATTGATGACATGGTCGGCGCCCTGCACGGCGCGGTCGACCGACCAGCGCACGCGCACATTGGCCTGCACCGGCTGGATCTGGCCGACATTGCCGAGGGGCTGCAGATGTCCCGCGAGATCGGGCCGGCGCACCCCCACCCTGATGCGGTAGCCGCGCTTGGCCAGCGCCCGCACGATGTGGCGGCCGACGAAGCCGGAGCCGCCGAAGACGACCACGAGCTTGGGGATCTGCAGGATTTCGGTCATGGCTGGCTCCGGCGCTCGAAAGCTTGGCTGAAGCCGTTTCATAGTCCGTTTTGCGCCAAAGGCAAAGGGTGACGCGTCGTCGCTGCCACCCTCTTATAGACCCTTCAGAACGCCTTGCCGATGCGCGCGTCGACCGACTGGCGGTTGCCGCCGCAGATAACGAAGAACAGCAGGATCGCCGCCCATAGAAGCGACTTTTCAGCGCCGGAAAAGCCCTGGCCGACAGTGATCCAGTGGAACCAGACGGTGACCAGCAGCACGATCATGCCGGCAAAGGCGGCGGGCCGAGTCAACAGGCCGATGGCGATCAGAATGCCGCCGAAGAATTCGGTGCAGGACAAAAGCAACGACCAGAACGCGCCGGGATAGAAGCCGAGGCCTTCGACCATCTCGGCGGCGCCGAAAGGGTTGGTGATCTTCTGCGAGCCGTGAATGGTGAGAAACCCGCCGGCGACGACGCGCAGAAGGGTTTCGGCGCCATCATGCAGCGACGAATACAGGCGGCCAAACACCGGAACGATAAGTTTGCCGCGGGAAGCGTCGGTGGTTGCGGACATCGTAGCTCCTGTTGTTGTGACGATCCCTTGCAAACGCCCGATGGTTCCCGGCAAGTCAAGTTAACAAAAGTTAACTTCCGCCATCATGTTTTAGCACACAGAGCACGAACGCAGAAAACCCCGCCGAAGCGGGTTTTCCGGGTGACGCAACGGTCGAGACAGAGCGCAACGGGGCGGATAACCTGAGACGGCATACGCCCGCCCGGGCCCTAAACGCATCCGACAGAAGACACCGACCGGGCAAACCCGACCCGGCAGCTATTGGTCGTTGCGATCGGTAGAAGGTTCAGTCAGGTCGCGTAAAAATTCGTTGTCGCAGGACCGCTTCAGCCCGAATAGCGCTCGGCGAACTCGGAAATGCGCTGCACCACGGCTTTGGGGGCATTGATGCCGCGCGCCTGCGCCTTCTCGGCCGCTTCGGCCCGCGCCCGGCCCGGCACGTGCACGCCAAAGCGCCGGCGCAGCCGGTCGAGCTGGTCCTTCATGCGTTGCTCGAAATCCGGGTCGAGCAGCTTGGGCTCGACGGCGAGCACGAACAGGCCGGTTCCCGGGCTGTCCGGTCCGCCGGAGAACCAGGGCGCGTCGAGCGACCAGTTGGCGCCCGACAGGCCAGCCGCCAGCACTTCGACCATCAGCGCGATGTTGGCGCCGCGCTGGCCGCCGAAGGCCAGCATGGCGCCCTTCATGGCCGCGGCCGGATCGGTGGTCGGGTTGCCGCTGGCGTCCAGCGCCCAGCCTTCGGGGATCTTCTTGCCGTCCTCGGCCGCCTTGCGGATGTTGACGAACGCCGTGGCGCTCGACGACTGGTCGATGACCAGCGGCGCGCCATCGGCGGCGGGTGCCGCAAACGACATCGGGTTGGTGCAATAGACCGGCTTGACCGAGCCCGAGCCTGCCAGCACCGCCGGCCCGTTGGTGGCGGCGAAGGAGACCAATCCCAATTGCGCCAGACGCCCGGTGAAATAGCCTAGTGCGCCGCAGGTATAAGCGTTCTTCTGCGAGAAGATGGCGACGCCGAACAGCTTTGCCGCCTTGGCGAGGTCGTCGATGGTGCGGTCGAAGCCGGTATGAGCGAGGCCGCCACGCGCATCGGAGAGATAGACGGCGAGCGCCGGCCTGGTGATCACCGGATCGGCATTGCCGTCGATGCGGCCGGCTTCCAGCGCTTCGAGGTAATCGATGAAATGGGTCAGCCCGACGGTCGAAAGCCCTTCCGCCTCGGCGGCAATGATCGAGGCGGTGAGCGACCTCGCCGCCTCCTCATTGGCGCCGGCGCCGAGCGCCGCCATCCGGCACAGCCCTGTTGCCTGGTCGAGAGAGAGTTGCATGGTGCGGACCCGATTGGTGGTGAGTGAGTAGGGAGTAGTCAGTAGGGAGTAGCGAAAGCAAGCGGTTTCCCGGTCATATGCTGACTACTCACCACTGCCTACTCACTATTCCCTAGCCCACCTTGTTCGGAATCCGCGCCTCGATCTTGCTGAATGCAAACACCAGTATGCCCGTGATGATCATGTAGATCAGCGCCAAAAGCAGCAAGGGTTCGTAGGTGAGATAGGTGTCCTGCCGGACCTTGGACGAGACGGCGAAGATGTCGATGACGCTGATCGTCGCCACCAACGGCGTCGATTTCAGCTGCAGCACGGTTTCGCCGGTCAGCGTCGGCAGCGCCCGGTAGATGGCCTGCGGCAGCCAGATGCGGCGGAAAATCTTCCAGCGGCTCATGCCGAAGGCGCGGGCTGCCTCTAACTGCCCCTTCGGCACGCCGGCAAAGGCGCCGCGCATTACTTCGCCCTCATAGCCGGCGAAGGACAAGGTCAGTGCCAGCACGCCATAAGGCCAGGCTTGCCTCAGATACGGCCACATCCAGGATTCGCGGATCCAGGGAAATTGCGGAAACAGCGAGCCCAGCCCGTAATAGAGCAGCCATAGCTGGATCAGCAGCGGCGTGCCCCTGATGACGGTGCAGAATGTCCTGGCGGGCGCGGAAAACCAGAAAGAGCCGGCGGCCTGAGCGAGCCCGAGCGGCACGGCGAGCAGGAAGCCGAGAAAGCAGGTGACGGCCAGGATCCACAGCGACCGCCAGATGCCGAGAAGCCCCATTTCATAATATTGCGGCAGCCAGTCCCAGCGCATGAAGAAGGCGGCGCTCAGCACCAGCACGATCGCGATCAGGATCAGCACCATGCGATGCGGCTGCAGCCACAGCGACGTCCGCGCGGCAACATTGATGATGGTCGCTTCTCCGGCCATCAGCGCGCATCCTTGAGCGACGGCATACCGCGCCGCGACCAGGCCTCGAGGCGGCCGATGAGCAGGTTGGAGACCAGCGACAAGATGAGATAGAGCACGCCCGCGGCGAAAAAGAAGGTGAAATAGGCTTTGGTGACGCCCGCCGCCTGCCGCGTCGCCAGCGCCAGCTCGTAAAAGCCAACGACTGCCAGAAGGGCCGTATCCTTGGTGGCGATCAGCCACAGATTGGCGAGCCCGGGTATGGCGAAGGGCAGCATCGCCGGCAAGGTGATGCGCCGCAGCATGAGCCCGGGTGACATGCCATAGGCGCGAGCGGCTTCGATCTGGCCCTGCGGTATGGCCAGGATGGCGCCACGGATCACTTCGGTCGAATAGGCGCCCTGGACAAAGCCGAGCACGGCGATGCCTGCCGCAAGGCCGCTGACGTCGACGCGCTGGTAGCCCATTGCCGTCAGCGCCTGGTTAATCAGGTCTGTTCCGGCATAATAGAGCAGCAGGATCAGCACCAGTTCGGGCACGGCGCGCACGATGGTGGTGTAAACCGCCAGCAAGTCGCGTACGACCGGCCCGCCGTAAAGTTTGCCAAAGGCGCCACCGGTGCCGATCAGGAGACCAAGGACCGTGGCGCCGAGCGCGATCTCGATCGAATGGAGCAGCCCAAGCAAGAGCGTGCCGCCCCAGCCCGGCGGATTGGGCGAAAGAAGCTCGATTGTGCCGGCCGCCGAGGCCGAAAGAAGTGCGTCGATCAGCGTCGCCCCCGGATTGCTGGCTTCAACCACCGCCGACGGCAGCGCCGGCGGCAAGCATGTCTGGGAAGATCGGGCAGGGAGGCATGGCGCTGACGACATGCCCCCTAGCTCATGCGAGGATCGTCAGTTCGACTGCGCGCCGCCACCACCGTAAATGTCGAAATCGAAGTATTTCTTCGATATCTCGTCATATTTGCCGTTCGAGCGGATCGCCTTGATGCCGGCGTTGATCTTGGCCTTAAGGTCGGTGTCTTCCTTGCGCACGCCGGCGCCCACGCCCGGTCCGAGCACTTCATCGTCCGGAGCCACCATGCCCTTCAGATCGCAGCAGGCCTTGCCCTGGTCCGACTTCAGAAATGCGTCGAGCGCGATCGAATCCGCCTGGACGGCGTCGAGGCGGCCTGCGGCCAGATCGTTGTTGGCTTCGTCCTGCGTCTGGTATTCCTTGATCTCGGCGGCCGTGGGCCCGAAATGCTTCTTCGCATAGGCCGAATGGGTGGTCGACACCTGCACGCCGAGCACTTTGCCCTTGAGATCGTCCGGCGTGGCGCCGAATTTCTGGTCCTTCGGTCCGATGATGGCGGTCGGCGTGTTGTAGTACTTATCCGAGAAGTCGATGGTCTTCTCGCGTTCGGCGGTGATCGACATCGAACTGGCGATGACGTCAATCTTCTTGGTCGTCAGCGCCGGGATGATGCCGTCCCAGGCGACAGGCGTGATGACGCAGTCGAGCTTCTCCTCGGCGCAGACGGCGTCGATGAACTCGATTTCCCAGCCAACCCATTTGCCGGAAGCGTCCGGCGAGGTGAAGGGCGGATAGGGCTCGGCGGCGACGCCGATCTTGACCGGATCGGCCTTGGCCACGCCCATGGCGGCGACGCCGAGCAGCAGCGCTGCGGCGAATGTTTTCAGAACAGTCTTCATGTCACGACTCCCAGTTTGTTGTTGGTTCCCGGTTTTCTTCCGTCCCGGCCTTCCTAGCCGATGTTGCGGATGAACTGCTTCAGCCTTTCGGATTTCGGTGCGCCGAATATCTGCTCCGGCGGCCCCTCTTCCTCGACCAGCCCGTTGCAGAGGTAGACGACATGGGTCGCGACCTCGCGGGCGAATTTCATTTCATGCGTGACCAGCACCATGGTGCGGCCCTCGCGCGCCAGGTCGCCGATCACCTTCAGCACCTCGCCGACCAGCTCCGGGTCCAGCGCCGAGGTCGGCTCGTCGAACAGCATGACGCGCGGGTTGATGGCCAGGGCGCGGGCGATCGCCGCGCGCTGCTGCTGGCCGCCCGAGAGATAGGCCGGATAGACGTCGCGCTTTTCGGCGAGGCCGACGCGCGCCAAAAGCTTTTCGGCTTCCCTGATCGCCACGTCGCGCCTGACGCCCAGAACATGCACCGGAACCTCGATGACGTTCTCGATCAGCGTCATGTGGCTCCACAGGTTGAAGTTCTGGAACACCATGCCGAGCTTGGCGCGGATGCGTTCGATCTGCCGGCGGTCGGCAGGCACGGTGTGGCCGTGGCTGTCGGCCTTGAGTTTGATCTCCTCGCCATTGACGCGGATGATGCCGCTGGTCGGATTTTCCAGGCAGTTGATGCAGCGCAGCAGCGTCGACTTGCCGGAACCCGAGCCGCCGATAATGGCGATCACCTCGCCGTCGCGCGCCGACAGCGAAACGCCTTTCAGCACATGCAGCTGGCCGAATTTCTTGTGCAGGTTCTCGACATGGATGGCCTCGGCGGCGCCGTCCTGCGCCTTGCCGGATTGGAATGCGGCGGTTCCCGCCGCGCTCACCGGGGAACCTCTGCCACAGGGTCCACGGCAGATCGTCGAACGTCTATCCGGCTAATCAACATACGCTGTAATGCCCACTCCAGACTTCAGCATGGACCCAACAGCGCGAGCCCGTCAATCCCGCTCATTACGGCACTTGCGGCCTTATTGTGCAAGTGTATAAATAGCCTCCGATGAAATTTCTTCCATTTTTTTCACCCTGAACACGGCATTGAAAAGGGCACCGATGAGCGCTTTCGGATCACAGTCCATGGCGGCGCCGTTGCGGCGCGTGCTGATGCGGTCGGCGGCCAATGCCATGCGCGGTGCCGACCGGGCTATCTGGCACTATGGCCCGGGTTTCGACCCGGCGAAAGCGGCGGCGCAGCACGCGGCTCTCGCTGAGCTGGTGACGGCGTCCGGCGCCGAAATCGAATGGATCGATGACAAGGCCGACGGGCTGTCGGATTCCGTATTCACCCACGACCCGTCGCTGATGACCGACCGCGGCGCGCTGATCCTGTCCATGGGCAAGCCATTGCGCGCCCGGGAGCCATCGCTGCATGAGGAAACCTACACACGCCTGGGTATTCCTATCCTCGGCCGCGTCGAGGCGCCCGGCCAGGTCGAAGGCGGCGATTGCGTATGGCTGGATAAAAACACGCTGGTAATCGGGCGCGGGGTGCGCTCCAACCAGGAAGGCATACAGCAGGTTTCCAACCTGCTGACGCCGCTCGGCATTTCCGTCTACGGCTTCGATCTGCCGCTGTGGCAGGGCGAGGAGGCGTGCCTGCATCTGATGTCGGTGATCAGCCCGCTGGCCGACGACCTGGCCCTGGTCTATTCACCGCTTTTGCCGGCTCCGTTCTATCAGTTGCTGAAGGCGCGCGGCATCCGGCTGGTCGAGGGCGACGCCGAAGAGTTTGCCGCGTCCAACGGCCTCAGCCTGAACGTGCTGCCGACCAGCCCGCACAAGGTCATTGCCGTGGCCGGCTTTCCCAAGACCAGGGCCGCGATGGAAGCCGCCGGCTGCACGGTTCAAATCTTCGAGGCGGATGCGCTCTGCATCGCCTGCGAAGGTGGGCCGACATGCCTGACGCGGCCCATCCTGCGCCAATGAATGAGCGCCGCAAGTTCCGCCGCGAGGGCGAGGAGCGGCGGCGGCAGGATTTGATCGACGCGACCCTGGACAGCGTGGCCGAACATGGGCTGGAGGGCGCCAGCCTGCGCACCATCGCACTCCGCGCCGGCGTCACCGCCGGGCTGATCCGGCACTATTTCCCCGGCAAGGAAGACTTGCTGCAGGAAGCGTACGCGGCGCTGATGGGCCGCATGACGGAGCAGGCGAAGGCGGCATTGCTCATGGAAGACGCCGCGCCGCGCCAGCGCCTTGCGGCCTTCGTTGCCGCCAACCTCAACGCGCCGATCATCGATGCACGCGTGTTTTCGCTGTGGGCAACCTTCATCGGCCGCGCCGGCGCGGATCCGAGCCTGGCTCGCGCCCACCGCGAAGGCTATCTCGGCTTTCGCAACGAGGTGGAAGCGGTCGTCGCCGAAGTGCTCGGCGCCGAACGACGCAGGCCGGACGCGAATGAGCTGCGCCACCATGCCATTGCGATCAACGCGATCATCGACGGGCTCTGGATCGAAGGCTGTCTGGCCGCAGAGATGTTCTCGCCTGGAGAATTGGCGGCGATCGGCGTCAAAGCCATAGAGGCCGAGCTCGGCCTCGCGCCGCAAAAGGGAGAGAACCCATGACCACCATCGGCGAAGCGCTGATCACGCTGCTCGAAGCGCATGGCGTCGACACCGTTTTCGGCATTCCTGGCGTCCACACTGTCGAGCTTTACCGCGGGCTGGCGCGCTCGAAGATACGCCATGTCACGCCGCGTCACGAACAGGGCGCCGGCTTCATGGCCGACGGCTATGCCCGCGCCAGCGGCCGGGCGGGCGTTGCCTTTGTCATCACCGGACCGGGGCTGACCAACACCATCACCGCAATGGGCCAGGCGCGCGCCGATTCGGTGCCGATGCTGGTGATTTCGGGCGTCAACGCGATGCCGACGCTGGGAAAGGGGCTGGGCTTCCTGCACGAACTGCCGGACCAGCGCGGCATGATGGAGAAGGTGGCGCTGTTTTCGCAGCGTGTCACCGAGGCCAGCGAATTGCCTGGCGCTTTGGCGCGGGCCTTCGCGCTGTTTTCGTCGTCGCGGCCGGGCCCCGTCCATATCGAGATCCCGACCGACGTCATGGTCAAACCGGCCGACGGCATCGCTGCTTCGCTCACCAATGCAGCGCCGCCGGCGCCGGATGGCGCAGCCATTGCCGAGGCCGCCAGACTGATCGCAGCCGCGCGCCGGCCGCTGATCCTTGCCGGTGGCGGCGCCAAGCGCGCCGAACAGCCACTGCAGCGCCTGGCCGAGCGGCTCGGCGCACCTGTCGTCCAGACCGCCAATGCGCGCGGTCTGCTGCACGCGCATCCGCTTTGCGTGCCGGCCAGCCCCAGCCTGAAGGCGGTGCGTGCGCTGATGGCAGACGCCGATCTGGTCATCGCCGCCGGCACCGAATTCGGCCCGACCGACTATGACGGTTACAGCGACGGCGGCTTCGTGCTGCCCGCCGATCTGATCCGCATCGATATCGGCGCCGACCAGCTCGCCCGCCGCCCGGTGAGCGTCGGCATCCAGGCCGATTGCGCGGAGGCGCTTGGTGCACTGCTAGGCGCGCTCCACCCTGATCATGCCGCAGCGAAGGACGGCGAGAGCCGCGCAGCCGCGTCGAGAAAGGCGGCCTTTGCCGAGCTCAGCCCGGCCTATGCCGCGCAGGTGCGTGCGGTGGAAACCATCCGCGACGCACTGCCGGGCGCCATCATCGTCGGCGATTCCACCCAGCCGATCTACGCCGCCAATCTCTATTACGACCATGACCGGCCAGGCGGCTGGTTCAACGCCGCCACCGGTTTCGGCGCGCTCGGCTACGGGCCGCCGGCGGCGATCGGCGCAGCGCTCGCCATGCCCGGCGTGCCGGTGGTTTGCCTCACCGGCGACGGCGGCTTTCAGTTCACCTTGCCGGAGCTGGGCGCGGCGCTCGATGCACCCGCACCGGTCATCTTCGTCGTCTGGAACAACAGAGGCTATCGCGAGATCGAAACGTCGATGCTCGATGTCGGCGTCGAGCCGGTCGGCGTGTCCCCGGCGCCGCCGGATTTCTGCAAGCTGGCCGAGGCCTATGGTATATCAGCCGAGCGGCTTGCCGGTACTGCCGGTCTCGCCGATGCGCTCAAGCGCGCACGCGCAACCAGACTGCCGCACGTCATCGAAATCACCATCGACTGACGCCTGGCCCTGCGCCGGATGTCCATGCGCGGGGGGTCGGAAGGGGCGGTCGGCGGCTTCGAGCGATGCAAAGACGCAACAACTGCCATGTCGAGATGTCGGTTGAGTGATCGTGCAAAAGGCGCGACGCTCTGCGTCGGCGCGGCACGACAAGCGGCATAATCATAAGAAACGACAGGAGCGTCCAGGATGACGGAAACAGTTCAGGGCAAGCATATCGTGGTGACCGGTGGCACCGGGGCGCTGGGTGCCGCGGTCGTCGGCAAATTGCTGGCGGACGGCGCGATCTGCCATGTGCCCAATGCCCACGCGTCGGCCCCCTCGCATTTCCCCTTCGCGGCCCATGATCGCGTCCGGCTGGCGCACAATGTCGATCTCGCCGATCCTGCCAAGGTCGATGCCTTCTATGACAGCGTCCCCGAATTGTGGGCCTCCATCCATCTGGCCGGCGGCTTTGCCGCAGCCCCGGTCGAGAAGATCGAATCCGCATCCTTTGCCGAAATGATGGACACCAACGCCCGCACCGCCTTTCTGTGCTGCCGCGCTGCGGTGCGCTCCATGCTGGGCTCGGCCACTGCAGGCCGCATCGTCAATGTCACGGCGCGTGCTGGGCTCGATCCGCGCCGAGGCGCCGGCATGGTCGCCTATGCCGCCAGCAAAGCGGCAGTGGCAGCGATGACCGTGGCGATGGCGGAAGAGCTGAAGCACAAAGGCATACTGGTCAACGCGGTGGCGCCCTCGACGCTCGATACGCCGGCCAACCGCGCCGACATGCCAGACGCCGATTTCGGCAAATGGGTCAGCCTCGAAGCCGCCGCCGAGGCAATCGCCTATCTGGCATCACCGGCCAATCTGGCGATGAACGGCACGCTGGTGCCGCTCTACGGCCGCGCCTGAAGTTCCGCCGCCCAGAGCGGCTCATTTGGTTTGGCTTCCGATGGCGGCCTTTGCCGACCTCGCCTGATCTACAGCGGAGGTTGGCCATCCAATCATGGCGACCGCCGACGCCTCCACGGCATTAGAAGGCCTGCGATTACGTCAGGTTCGAGACCCCCACTTCCACGACCTCGACTGCGTCGCCGATGGCGATCGCGCCGGCGTTGTTGGGAATGGCATTCTGGCCGAAGATGATGCCGCCCTTGGCGGAGCGGTGGAGTTTGCCAAGCGTCTGCAACGGCTCGCTCGGGTCCGGCTGCTCGCCGCTCAACGGATCTCGGGTGGTGATGACGCAGCGCGAGCAGGGCTTTGCGATCCGCAACTCCACCGTGCCGATGCGGATCGTCTTCCAGCTGTCTTCAGGCCATGCGCCTTCTGCGTCGACGACGATGTTTGGCCGGAACCGCGCCATCTCGATAGGCTTGGCAAGATGGCTGTTCAGATGGTTCAGCGAGCCCGTCGTGGCGATCAGCAGCGGAAAACCGTCGGCAAAGCCGACGTAATCGCCAGGCTGGCCGAATTCCGCATCGACCGGCCGGTTTCGCGGATCGTCGAAATAGACGAGATCGACGGGCCGGCCAACAATAGCCGAGAGATAGGCGCCGGCGGCCGGATCGCCCGGCCGCGCGGCAACCATATCCTTCCAGATCTTGACTTGCCGGAGCGCGGTGCCGGGAGCCGGTGCCTCGACGAAGTGCGAGCCATGCCTGTCATGTTTCAACAGGACGCCCGTTCCGCGATGCTCGACGTCGATCGTCGTCATATCGGGTATCTGGCGAATGGTGAGGAACTGCCCATCCTTGTCGACGACCATCCAGCGGCGGTCGCCTTCCATGCCCATTGTCTCGATGTCGGCGCTCGGCACGGCATGGCCGCGCAGGCTCTTGACCGGATAGCGATAGAGTTCGACGACCTTCATCCGCATGCTTCTCTGTTGCCCGAAGGGCCTTCCGTGTTTACGTCTGCAACGACGGCCGAGCCTACAACCGCGCGTGCGGAATTGAAGGGGTTGCACGGTCTTAGTCTTGTGCCAATCGCGCAGCCGAGCATGAAAAACCCGCGAGCCTTGCGGCCCGCGGGTTTTCTTGTTCAGGCTGCGCGCGAGGCGCAGCCGAGGCTTACGCTTGCGCGAAGCGGCTTACGCGCTGCGCGCAAAGCGGCTTAGCTGCCCTGCTTCTTCAGCGCGGCGCCAAGGATGTCGCCCAGCGAAGCGCCGGAGTCGGTAGAGCCGTACTGTGCGACGGCTTCCTTCTCTTCGGCGATTTCCAGCGCCTTGATCGAGACCTGCAGCTTGCGGGTCTTCTTGTCGAAGGCGATGACGCGGGCGTCCAGCTTCTGGCCGACCGAGAAGCGCTCGGGGCGCTGCTCGTCACGGTCACGGCTGAGGTCGTTGCGCTTGATGAAGGTCTCTATGCCGCTGTCGACCAGCCGCACTTCCAGGCCGCCATCCTTGATGCCGGTGACTTCGCAGGTGACGACCGCGTTCTTGCGCAGTTCGCCTGAAGTCGCCGCTTCGCCGACCGTATCCTTGGCCAGCTGCTTGATGCCGAGCGAGATGCGCTCCTTGTCGATGTCGACGTCGAGCACCTGCGCCTTGACCATGTCGCCGCGATTGTACTCTTCGATGACCTGCTCGCCCGGACGGGTCCAGTCGAGGTCCGAGAGGTGCACCATGCCGTCCACGTCGCCTTCAAGGCCGATGAACAGGCCGAACTCGGTCTTGTTCTTGACCTCGCCCTCGACCTGGCTGCCGACCGGATGGCTCGCGGCAAAAGCCTGCCACGGATTCTCGAGCGTCTGCTTGAGGCCGAGCGAGATGCGGCGCTTGGCCGGATCGACCTCGAGCACGACCACGTCGACTTCCTGCGTCGTCGACAGGATCTTGCCCGGGTGCACGTTCTTCTTGGTCCACGACATTTCCGAAACGTGGATGAGGCCTTCGATGCCCGGCTCCAGCTCGACGAACGCGCCGTAGTCGGTGATGTTGGTGACGGTACCCTTGATCTTCTTGCCGATCGGGAACTTGGTGCCGATCTCGGACCACGGATCGCTCTCGAGCTGCTTCATGCCGAGCGAGATGCGGTGGGTTTCCTGGTTGATGCGGATGATCTGCACCTTGACCGTCTGACCGATGTTGAGGATCTCGGTCGGGTGGTTGACGCGGCGCCATGCCATGTCGGTGACATGCAGCAGGCCATCGATGCCGCCGAGGTCGACGAACGCACCGTAATCGGTGATGTTCTTGACGACGCCTTCGACAACCTGGCCCTCTTCGAGGTTCTGCACGATTTCCGAACGCTGTTCGGCGCGGCTTTCCTCGAGCACGGTGCGGCGCGACACAACGATGTTGCCGCGGCGGCGATCCATCTTGAGGATCTCGAAGGGCTGCGGGTTGTGCATCAGCGGGGAGACGTCGCGGATTGGGCGGATATCGACCTGGCTGCGCGGCAGAAAGGCCACGGCGCCGTCGAGGTCGACAGTGAAGCCGCCCTTGACCTGGTTGAAGATGACGCCTTCGACGCGCTCACCCTTGGTGAACTTCTCTTCGAGCTTGACCCAGCTCTCTTCGCGGCGGGCCTTGTCGCGCGACAGGACGGCTTCGCCCAGCGCGTTTTCGATGCGCTCGACCATGACCTCGACCGTGTCGCCGACCTTGAGCGTCGAGTCCTTGCCCTTGACGCCGAATTCCTTCAGCGGCACGCGGCCTTCGACCTTGAGGCCGACATCGATGATGGCCATGTCTTTTTCGATCGCCAGGATCGTGCCCTTGACGACCTGACCTTCGCCGGAGTGACCGGTGGTAAATGATTCTTCGAGCAGGCTCGCGAAATCGTCGCGAGTGGGATTTGCAGCTGACATATTTTCTCCTGGAGTGCCCCGCATCTGAAGCGGGACGGGCGCCGTGGGTTAGCGTTGCGTTGGCCTGCCGGCGTTCCGGGCTACAAAAGCCCTGGGCCGCCTAAGCGGCAATTCCGGCGCATGAAGAATGCTGGCAGGCTGGTTCGTGCCCGATATGGGTATTTTCTTCGCTTCCGGCAATCGGTGGAGCGGGAAAACCCTGGATCAGGCTTTGTCTCTCTTGGCCAGGGCGTCGTCGATGATCGCTTTGGCCGCTAGAAACGCGGCCTCTATAGCCATTTCGGAGGTATCAAGCAAGTGCGCGTCCGCCGCCGGCTTCAGCGGCGAGTCGGCGCGGCCCATGTCGCGCTCGTCGCGGCGCATGATATCGGCAAGGATTTCGGCGAAATTGGCAGTGCCGCCGATGCTCTCGATTTCCGCCAGCCGGCGCTGCGCCCGCACCTGCGCACTCGCCGTCACATAGAGTTTTATGTCGGCGTCAGGGCACACGACCGTGCCGATGTCGCGCCCGTCGAGCACCGCGCCCGGCGGCGTTTTGGCGAAATCGCGCTGCTTTTCGACCAGGATGCGCCGAACGGTAGGGTAAACCGCTACCTTCGAAGCCGCTTCGCCGACAGCATGCGCCGACAAGACCGCCCGGTCGAGCTTGGCTAGATCGACCTGGCGGGCAGCGGTTTCGGCGGCCGAGACATTGTCGAGCGGCAGCGCGTGCCGGATCAACGCATGGGCGACCGCGCGATAAGAGAGGCCGGTGTCGAGCAGGTTGAGACGGTAGTGGTCGGCCAGCCGGCGGGCCAGCGTGCCCTTGCCGGCGCCGGCCGGGCCGTCGATGGCGATGGTGAAGGTCATTGGCGGGCCAACACGATCGAAAGGCTCGATGAAAAAGACAGACGCCGCGATCCTTCGCGCCCCCCTCTGTCCTGCCGACATCTCTGCTTGCTTTGCGCTTGGCATCAACCTACCCAATCTCCGCGCCCAGCCCCGTCATCAGCCCCATGAACTCCGGGAAGCTCGTCGCGATCATTGCGGCGTCGTCGATGGTTACCGGCTTTTCCGTTGCCAGCCCCATTACCAGGAAGCTCATGGCGATACGATGGTCGAGATGCGTCTGCACCGTCGTGTCCTGGCCATTGGGATGGCCGCCCAGCCCCTTGCCGCCGGGCTTTCCGCGCACCGCGAGCGAAGCTTCGCCTTCGGTGCAGTCGACGCCGTTGAGCTTCAGCCCATTGGCAACCGCTGCCAGTCGGTCGGATTCCTTCACCCGCAACTCTTCCAGCCCCTGCATAAGCGTCTCGCCCTCGGCGAAGCTCGCGGCAACAGCCAGCACCGGGTATTCGTCGATCATAGACGGCGCCCGCTCGGGCGGCACGGTGACGCCCTTGAGCTCGGAGTAGCGCACGCGCAGATCGGCAACATCCTCGCCGCCGGCATTGCGCGGGTTCAAGATGTCGATCTGGCCGCCCATTTCCTGCAACGTTAGAAGCAGGCCGGTGCGGGTGGGGTTCATCAGCACGTTCTCGATGACGATGTCCGAACCCGGCACGATCAGTGCCGCGACCAGCGGGAAGCCGGCCGAGGAGGGGTCGCCGGGCACGGCGATGGTCTGCCCCGTCAATTTGCCCTGGCCCTCGATGAAGATGTGGCGCACGCCGCGCTCGTCGGTCTCGACCGAGAGATTGGCGCCAAATCCCCTAAGCATCTTTTCGGTATGATCGCGCGTCATCACCGGTTCGATCACGGTGGTGATGCCGGGCGTGTTGAGGCCTGCCAGCAGCACGGCCGACTTCACCTGCGCCGAGGCCATCGGCACGCGGTAGGTAATGGGTGCGGCGTGTTTCGGCCCATGCAGCGTGATCGGCATGCGGTCGCCCGGCGTCGCCTTCAGCACCTGCACGCCCATCTGGCGCAAGGGTTCGAGCACGCGGCCCATCGGCCGTCCCGACAGCGATGCGTCGCCGATGAAGGTCGTTTCCATGTCGTAAGTGCCGACGAGGCCCATTGTGAGGCGGGAGCCGGTGCCGGCATTGCCGAAATCGAGCGGGCCTTCCGGCTGCAGCAGCGCGCCATTTCCGGTGCCGCGGATCACCCACTCGGCGCCGCGCTTCTCGACATGCGCGCCCATCGCCTTCATGGCGGCCGCCGTGCGCATCACATCCTCGCCTTCGAGCAGGCCGGTGACGCGGGTTTCGCCGGAGGCAAGGCCGCCGAACATCATGGAACGGTGCGAAATCGACTTGTCGCCCGGCACGCGAGCGGTGCCGGAAAGGGCGGATGATTTGCGGGCGGTGGCCGGCTTGGCAGCGGCGGCGTGAGACATGGAATTTCCCTGGACGGAATGCCGGCGCACCGGCGCTTTTCATTTGTTGCGGCGGTCTCGTATCACGGCGGGCACCAATGGTCATCCCCATGGTCGTCGCTTGGCGCGAGGCCTTTCAGTGCTTGGTTTTGTGACGCCGGCTTTTCGCTTTGACAGCGCGGTAAACTGTGGTTAAGGGGACCACTCTTTTACTGACGAGGCTTGACGTGGCAAAAAACGAACTTGGCACAAAGCGTGTCGACCCTGAAACGGGCCGAAAATTCTACGACCTGAACAAGGACCCTATCGTCTCGCCCTATACGGGCAAGACGTATCCGCGTTCCTATTTCGAGGACGGCAAGATCGCCGCCCTCGAAGAGGAAGAGGAAGTGGCCGAGAAGGAAGTGGACGCCGAGGAAGAAGAAGGCGTTGAAGTCGTCTCGCTTGAAGAGGCCGACGAAGACGTCAAGGCCGGCGACGAGCTTCCCGATCTGGGCGACGACGAGGACGATGTCGATCTAGGCGACGATGAGGACGATACTTTCCTTGCCGACGAAGAGGAAGAAGACGACGACGTCGCCGACATGATCGGCGTCGGCGATGACGACGACGAAGTCTAGGAACGCTTCGAACGCATGCATTTAGCGGCGTTGACGGGCTATGACGAAAAAGCGGCCCTCGAAGGCTTGATCTTCAGGGAAGGCGGGGTTAGAAGCCGCCTGCACTAAACGGCGCGGTCCTGAAACCCGCGCCGGACCTCTCGCCGGCAACGGCGACGGCTGACTGCCGGAGTGGGGCCATAGCTCAGTTGGGAGAGCGCTTGAATGGCATTCAAGAGGTCGTCGGTTCGATCCCGATTGGCTCCACCAAACAGTCTTTTTCCGACGCTCGGTTTCGCGGCATTCGTGCTTGTCGCCTGCCAGTCGGCGCCTGAACCATCATCGCCGCCGCCAACGCCCGCACCTCAGCCCATGGCGCCTGCCGCGATCTCTGCTCCGGATGGTGCGGCGGTCCTCGATCCATCTGTGCGGGTTATGCCGCCCGGCGAAGGAGTCCCGGCCAAGTATGTCGCGTTTTCCGGCATATGGGGCGGACAGTTGGACGGGATGTATGATGGCAAGCTCGCTGTGCTGACGATTACGCGCGGCGGCAATGTCACCGCCAGCTATGCTTGGGGCGATGTCGGCGACAACAAACCGGGCGTGGCCGACGGCGAAGGCAAGATTTTCGGCAACACGTTGAAACTGCGGCGCCTTCCCAATGGCGCGGACGTCAGCGCGGTCATTCAGGCGGACGGAACGCTGGCCGTCACCTATGGGCTTGCCGACCGCACCTATACGGGCACGTTCACCAAGCAGTAATCGCGAGAGCTAATCTTCCGGGGAAGCCACGGCTGGCTCCTTCCCTTGATCAATGCAGGCCGAATTCGCGCAGCAGTTCTTCGCGATAGCGCACGAAGCGGCTCTCGCTGCGCTCGCGCGGGCGTGGCAGGTCGATGTCGATCAACCGCGCCGCGCCGCCTTTCTCCTTGGGCAGGATCAGCACCCGGTCAGCCAGATAGATCGCCTCCTCCAGATCGTGGGTGACCATCACCATGGTGACGTTCTCCTCGCTCCAGATGCGCGCCAGTTCCTCCTGCATGCCGATCTTGGTCATGGCGTCCAGCGCCCCCAGCGGCTCGTCGAGCAGAAGGATTTCGGGCTGCACGGTGAGCGCCCGGGCGATGCCGACGCGCTGCGCCATGCCGCCGGAAAGCTGGCTCGGAAAAGCATCGGCGAATTCGGCAAGGCCGACCAGGGCGACGTAGAAGCGGGCGCGTTCCTCGGCCTGCCTCTTGGGAACACCGCGCACTTCGAGGCCGAACGCGACATTGCCGAGCACGCTCAGCCACGGCAGCAGCCGCGGCTCCTGGAAGATCACGGCACGCTCGGCGCCGACGCCATGCACCGGCTGGCCGTCGATCGCGACACCGCCGCTGTCGGCCGCCTCCAGCCCGGCCAGAATACGCAGCAGCGTGGTCTTGCCGGAGCCGCTGGCGCCGACAATGACCAGGCATTCCCCCGAACGAATGTCGAGGTTGAGCGTCCGCAGCACGGCAAGCTGGCGCCCGCCGAGGCTGAAGGATTTGGAGAGGTCGCGGATCGAGACCTCTCCGCCACGGTTGGAACCGGCCATCTTGTCTCTCAGCTATTTCAAAGCTCAGTTGATCTTCATTTCGCCGGGCCGGTACAGGATGTCGGCGGCTTTCAGCTTGCCCTGGGCCAGACGGCCGTCGCGCTCCAGCACGGCGACCCAGAAGTCGATGTCGCGGTCGGTCGCCTGTGCACCTTCGCGCAGACCAAAGCCGGTCCAGTAGCGGGCGAGATCGCCGTTTTCACCGCGCTTGTCGAGGATAGTGGCCAGCACCTTGCGGGCTTCGTCCGGGTTCTGGCGCGACCAGTCCGAGGCGCGCGCCGACTGTTCGACGAAGTTGCGCGCCGCATCCGGGTTGGCGGCAATGAAGTCGCGCCTGAGTACGACGAAGCCGCCGGCGAGTTCGCCGAGCACCTGCGTGTCGTCGAACACGCCGCGCACGCCGCCATTGGCGACCAGCGCGCCGGCAAAGGTCGCCTGCCAGTAGCCGAGGCCGGCAATGTCGACCTGGCGCGAGCGCAGCGTCTGCTCAAGCTGCGGGCCGGGCACGACAATGAGGTTGGCGGCGGTCGGCGGCAGGCCGACGCTGTGCAGGGCCTCACGCACCGTATAGTCGAGATGAGCGCCGAGCGTGTTGACCGAGATGGTCTTGCCGGCAATGTCGGCGATCGATTTGATCGGGCTGTCTTCCAGCACGTAGAAGACGCTCTTCACATCCTTGTTGATGCCGTTGCTCGGATACGCCGCGACGAAGTCGTTGCCGCCCGAGATTGAGTTGATCACCGCCGCGGTGGCGGCCGAGCCGATGTCGACGCTGCCGGAAGACAGCGCAAACAGCGATTCCGGTCCACCCGAGGAATAGCCGACATTCTCCAGCTCGACGCCGAGCCCTTTGAAGTAGCCAAGCTCGTCGGCCAGCTCGTGCGGGGAGATGCTGCCACGGCTGGCGAGGTAGCGGAACTTGACGGCTGCGGCTTGCGCAAAGGCCATGCGCGGCAGGCCGGCGGCGATGAGGCCGGCGGCAAGCGGCGCGCCGGCAAGCAGCGAACGGCGGGTGATTTTCATGATCGGGTCCTTCCTGGAGGTAAACGGTGAGGGGCGGACTGCTCAGTTGACAGGATTGCTCCAGCGACAGAGCCGCCGCTGCAGGGTGACCAATGCCTGGTTGGCGATCAGGCCAAGCCCGGCGAGGATGACGATTGCCGCAAACATCAGCGGGATCTGGAAATTGTACTGCGCGTTCATCACCTGGAAGCCGATGCCCTTGTTGGCACCGATCATCTCGGACGCGATCAGCAGCAGCAGCGCCGTGGTGGCGCTCAGCCGCAAGCCGACGAAGATCGACGGCACGGCGCCCGGCAGTACGACGCGGCGAAACACGGTGAGCCGGCTCGCACCATAGACGCGCGCCATTTCAAGCAGCTTGGGATCGACTTCCTTGACGCCGCTGGTGGTGTTGAGCAGCAGCGGAAACAGCGTCGCCCAGAAGATGACGAAGATCTTCGAGGTCTCGCCAAGTCCCAAGAGCAGGATGAACACCGGATAGAGCGCCAGCGCCGACGTCTGCCGGAACACCTGCAGGATCGGATCGAGCGCGGTTTCGACCGGGCGCACCTGGCCCATGAACAGGCCGAGCGGAATGGCAACGGCGACAGCTGCCGCAAAGGCGATGCCGGCGCGTTGCAGGCTGATGGCGATGTCGCCGAGCAGGCTGCCGCCGGCAAGCCCCTTCCAGAGTGCGACGACGATCATGTCGATCGGCGGCAGCACCGCCGCGTTGACCCAGCCGACGCTGCTCGCCACCTGCCAGAGCGCCAGGAAGCCGGCAAGCACGCCGTAGCGCTTCAGGAAGCGAACAGCAGCCCGGCCGCCGAGGCGCAGAAAGTCGGTGCCGAGCCCGGTTTCGCCACCACTGCGGCGAACCGTGATTTGCCGATCGATGTGCTGCAACGTCATTGCTTCACCCCTTCGATGCCAAGGTCATTCGGCGGCAAGGACGGTCGAGCGGGCGACGGTCCATGGATTTTCCGGGCGCCTGAGGCCGAGATTCTCGCGCAGCGTGCGGCCTTCGTAAGCCGTGCGGAACAGGCCGCGCCGCTGCAGCTCGGGAATGACCAGGTCGACGAAATCGTCGAGCGCGCCGGGCAGCCAGGGCGGCAGGATGTTGAAGCCGTCGGCCGCGTCGCTGGTGAACCATTCCTCCAGCTGATCGGCGACCTGCCTGACGCTGCCGACGATGGTGTAGTGGCCGCGCGCCGTCGCTACCCATTGGTAAAGCTGGCGGATGCTGAAATTGTGCTCGTCGGCAATCTGCCGGATCAGCGCCTGGCGGCTCTTCATGCCTTCGGTTTCCTTGCTCGGCGGCAACGGGCCGTCGAGCGGATAGCCCCTGATGTCGAGCGTCTGGCCGGCAAGACCGTTGAGGAGCGCAACACCGTCCTCGGGCAGGATAAGGTCGTTGAGCTGTTGGTATTTGGCGCGGGCCTCGTCCTCGGTGCGGCCGACGAAGGGCGCGACGCCCGGCATGATCAGCACCTGGTCGGGATCGCGGCCGACTTCAGCCACGCGCGCCTTGATGTCGCGGTAGAATTCCTGCGCCGTCTCGAGCTTCTGATGGGCCGTGAAGATGACCTCGGCCGAGTGCGCGGCAAGCCCACGGCCGTCTTCCGACTGCCCCGCTTGTACGACAACCGGATGTCCTTGCACCGGGCGCGGCACGTTGAGCGGACCCTTGACGCTGAAATGCTCGCCCTTGTGGTCGATGTCGTGCAATCTGTCCTTGTCGTAGAAACGGCCCGACTGCTTGTCGCGGATGAAGGCGTCATCCTCCCAGCTGTCCCACAGCGCCTTGACCGTCTCGACATGCTCATGCGCCCTGGCATAGCGCTCGGCATGGCTGGGCTGGACGTCGCGGTTGAAATTGCGTGCCGTTTCGTCGCCGGCCGAGGTCACCACGTTCCAGCCGGCGCGGCCGTTCGACAACAGGTCGAGCGAAGCGAATTTGCGCGCCAGCGTGTAAGGCTCCTCATAAGTGGTGGACGCCGTTGCGATGAAGCCGAGATGCGTCGTCAGCGGCGCCAGCGCCGCAAACAGCGTCACCGGCTCGAAGCCGGCGATCTTGGCGTTGCCGCCCTCGCGGGCGCCGAGGCCGACGGTCAGGTTGTCGGCCAGGAAATAGGCGTCGAACAGGCCGCGCTCGGCGGTCAGCGCCAGCTGCTTGTGGAACTCGAAATTGGTGGCGCCGTCGGCCGGCGCATCGGGATGACGCCAGGCGGCGATATGCTGCCCGCCGCCGGGCAGGAAAGCGCCGAGCTTGATCTGCCGCGGCCTGCTATCGGACTTGCTGGCTCGAGTCATTGCAGGCGTCCTTCTGGTCTATGCGGGATGGAATATTGCGTCGCGGATCGTGGTTCAGGCGGCAAGGACGACGCTGTAGGGCACGCCGGCCACCCGGCATGCCTCGGCGACCGCCTGCCGGGCTCGCGCCTTGACTGCCTCTGACACCAGCACGCCATCGGCAAAGTCCTTGTCCGAGGCGTAGATCGCGGTCGGCAGGGTCTGCGCCTCGAAGAAGCCGAACAACGGCCGCAACTGGTGTTCGACGACAAGCGAATGACGCTCGCCGCCGCCTGTTGCCGCCAGGATGATCGGCTTGCCGCGCAGCGACGACGGGTCGAGCAGGTCGAAGAAGTGCTTGAACAGCCCGGTGTAGCTGCCCTTGAAGGTCGGGGAGCCGACCACCAGCACGTCGGCGCCGAGCAGCTGCTCGATAATACCGCGCGCCGCCGGATCGAGATCGCCAAGCTGTCTTGCAGGCGCAAAGGACGGGCCGAGATCCTCGATGTCGAAAACGCTCAAAGCCGAGCCGGCCCGGCTCGCCACCTCACCGGCGATGTGGCTGACGAATGCCTTCGTCTTTGACGGACGGGTCAGGTTGCCGGACAACCCCACCACCAGCTTTTTTGACATCCGAGGCTCCTTCTCGCAAACGCACTATCCGCATTAAGCCTACCGATTTTGTAGAATTAAATGAGCGAGAAGATTTCAAAACCGGGCTCTGAAGCGAATGGAGTTTGCGGTACATCGCCTTTGGTTGGTTCATTTGGCCCCAAAAGCGCCGCGGCAGATGCTGACGCGGTCGCGCAAGGCATCGCCGGGGACCATGGCCTTGGTCCTTTGCGCACCGATGGGTATCGTCGCGAAACCGTCAAGGGCCGGCGGCATTGACACTGCGTTGTGTGAGTGTCGATTGAACCCGATCGCGTGGGCGACGAAGTAGGCAACTGGAATCAAAGAACAGGATGCGCGCATGAAGAAGATCGGCTTTCTTTCCTTCGGCCATTGGTCGCCCTCGTCGCAATCGCAGACGCGCTCAGCGTCCGACGCGCTGCTGCAGTCGATCGACCTGGCCGTCGCCGCCGAGGAGCTGGGCGCGGACGGCGCCTATTTCCGCGTCCATCATTTTGCCCGCCAGCTCGCTTCGCCGTTTCCGCTTCTGGCTGCGGTCGGCGCCCGCACCAGCCGCATCGAGATCGGCACCGCCGTCATCGACATGCGCTATGAGAATCCGCTGTATATGGCCGAGGATGCGGGTGCTGCCGACCTGATCGCCGGTGGCCGGCTGCAGCTTGGCATCAGCCGCGGTTCGCCGGAGCAGGTGATCGAGGGCTGGCGCTACTTCGGCTACGTGCCGCAGGACGGCAAAAGCGATGCCGACATGGCGCGCAATCATGCCGAGGTTTTCCTGAATGTGCTGCGCGGCGAAGGTTTCGCGCAACCCAATCCGCGGCCGATGTTCCCCAATCCTCCGGGAATGCTGCGGCTCGAGCCATTCTCGGCCGGCCTGCGCGACCGGATCTGGTGGGGCGCCGCTACCAACGCGACCGCCGAATGGGCGGGCAAGCTCGGCATGAACCTGCAAAGTTCGACGCTGAAGTTCGATGAGAGCGGCCAGCCGCTCCACATCCAGCAGGCCGAACAGATCCGCGCTTATCGCGCGGCGTGGAAGGAGGCCGGCCGTGCGCGCGAGCCGCGCGTGTCGGTCAGCCGCAGCATCTTTGCGCTGGTGAACGACCGCGACCGCGCCTATTTCGGCGGCGGCAGCAGCGAAGATCATTTCGGCTATATCGAGCCTGAGAAGCTTGCCGTCTTCGGCCGCTCCTATGCCGCGGAGCCCGATGTGCTGATCGATCAGCTGAAAGAGGACGAAGCGATCGCCGAGGCCGACACGCTGCTTCTGACCGTCCCCAACCAGCTCGGCGTCGAGTACAACGCCCACGTCATCGAGGCGATCCTGAAGCACGTCGCGCCGGCTCTCGGCTGGCGCTGACAAGTGGCGCCAGCCGCCGGGGAAACAAAGAGATTGAGCGTTTCGCCGCCAAACGGTGAAACGCTCAAGAGAAGAGATGGCTAAACATCCGCCTTGAAGGTCTGCTTCTGCTGGCCGAGCCCCTCGATGCCCAGTTCCACCACATCGCCAGCCTTCAAGAACACCGGCGGCTTCATGCCCAGCCCAACGCCGGGCGGGGTGCCGGTGGAGATGATGTCGCCAGGATGCAGCGACATGAACTGGCTGAGATAGGAAACGAGATAGGCGACGCCGTAGACCATGGTCCTGGTCGAGCCGTTCTGCATCGTCTTGCCGTTGACCGTCAGCCACATTTTGAGGTTCTGCGGATCGGCAACCTCGTCCTTGGTGACAAGCCACGGCCCGGTCGGACCGAACGTGTCGCAGCTCTTGCCCTTGGTCCACTGGCCCTGGCGCTCGGCCTGGAAGGCTCGCTCGGACACGTCATGGGCAACGGCATAGCCGGCGACATAATCCAGCGCCTCGGCTTCGCTGACATATTTGGCTTTTCTGCCGATGACCACGGCGAGTTCAACCTCCCAGTCGGTCTTTTCCGAACCGCGCGGGATCAGCACGTCATCGTCGGGACCGACAATGGCCGAGCTCGCCTTCATGAAGATGATCGGCTCCGGCGGCACGGTGGCGCCGGTTTCGGCGGCATGGTCGGAATAATTCAGGCCGATGCAGATGAACTTGCCCGTGCCTGCGACGCAGGCGCCGAGGCGCGGCTTGCCGGAAACCGCCGGCAGCGAGTTCGGATCGAGCTTCGACAATGTCTCGAGCGACGCCGGATCGAGCGCCTTGCCGGCAATGTCGGTGACATGACCCGAAAGATCGCGGATCGTTCCATCCGCATCGAGCAGGCCGGGGCGTTCGCTCCCTATCTCGCCATAGCGCAGCAGTTTCATCTTGCTCTCCAAATTGCGGCCCAAGGCCGTTTTCAACTCACTCTGCCATAGCGACGAGGACTGGCCGACTCTGGCTAACGGATCCGACCTGGGGCAAGCCGGACTTTAGGACTGGTCGACCCGGAACCTGCGTATCGAGACTATGCTCAGATCGACCAGCCGCCGTCGATATTATAGGCCTGCCCCGAGGTGTAAGTGGCGCCGGCGAGGTAGACGGCAAGGTCGGCGATTTCCTCGGGCGTGCCGAGACGGCCCATCGGCTGGCGGGCAATGAAGGCTGCGCGGGCCGCCTCGTAATCGCCCTGCGCATGCATGCGGTCCTGCAGCGACGGGCTCTCTACGGTGCCGGGGCAGATGGCGTTGCAGCGAATGCCCTTGGCGACATAGTCCGCGGCAACCGCCTTGGTGAGACCGATCACGGCCGCCTTGGAGACGCCATAGGCGAAGCGGTTGGGCACGCCCTTGCCGGCGCCGGCGACGGACGACATGTTGATGATCGAGCCATCGCCGCGCTCCAGCATGCCGGGCAGTACCGCCCGAATGGTGCGGATCATGGCGCGGACATTGAGGTTGAAGGCGAAGTCGAGATCGGCATCCTTCATCTCGAGGATGGACCCGGAATGGACGAAGCCGGCGCAGTTGAACAGCACGTCGACGCGGCCGATTTCGGCGAAGCCGGATGCCACCGCATCGTCGTTGAGAACGTCGAGCTTGCGGGTCTTGATGCCGGAGGTCTTGGCGAGTTCGGCCAGCAGCGCCTCGTTGATGTCGGTGGCGTGCACGATGGCACCTGCCTTGGCGAAGGCCAATGCGCTCGCTCTGCCGATGCCTTGTGCCGCCGCGGTGACGACAACGACCTTGCCTGCTAGATCCGCCATGCGTTTCTCCTCGCCCTCTTTGGCCACTGCTCGGCCCGATTTACTGCCGGCTGACTGGGGCGTCCTGTGCCAGACAGGCGCGACTATGCGGCCTGCACAATCCATCAGTCCTTAAATAACAAATGTTTTTTCTGGTTAAAGAACACATGTCCAAGCGTCAAGCCCGAACGCGATCACCTTCGCGACGGCTGATGTAATGCACATCGCTTGCTCTGATGCAACAACATGTATGACAACCGGACAACGAGTCACGCTGCCATGGTTCACTCAAGCACAGCGCGCTTCGGCGGCATTAGTCGCCGTATGGCACCCAGACGTTCTTCACTTCGACGGCGCGGCGCAGCAGGGCATCGCCGGCGGCCTCGTCGGACGCCCAGTCGAGGCTGCGGCCGTTGCCGGTCCAGACGCGCTTGAGATTGCCGACGGAATCGGCCTCCGCCTTGGCGCAAGTGTCGGCATCGGCAAACAGCCAGAGCCCGTCGACATCGTCATGCTTGGCCAGCACGCCGGCAAGCTCCGCCGTGCGGCCGGTGACGATGTTGATGGCGCCTGCCGGAACGTCGGAATATTCGATCACCTGGTAGAGATCGGTGGCAAGCAGCGGGTATTTTTCCGACGGCACGGCCACCACCGTGTTGCCCATGGCAAGCGCAGGTGCGATCAGGGAGATCAAGCCGAGCAGCGGCGCGCTGTCCGGGGCGACGATGCCGAGGACGCCGACCGGCTCGTGCAAAGCGAGCGTGACGGCGCGGGCCGGTGGCTGATGCACCCTGCCCTCATACTTGTCGGCAAGGCCGGCATAGAGGAACAGGCGCTCGATCGATTGTTCCACTTCCTCCCGCGCGGCCTTGGCGTTGGCGCCGGTCAGTTCGGACAAGCGTGCGGTAAATTCGCCGGTGCGGCCGGACAGGTTTTCGGCGAGATAAAAGAGCACCTGGGAACGGTTGTAGGCGGTCGCTTCCGTCCAGGCCTTGCAGGCGCGGGCGGCGGCAACGGCGTCGCGGATGTCCTTGCGGCTGCCGAGACCGACTTCGCCGGCCAGCTTGCCCCTGGCAGTGGCGACAGAAAGCGAATAATTACCATCGGGCCGCACCTGCTTGCCGCCGATGAACAGTTTGGCCGTACGATCGATGGCGCCGCCATCCGATTGCTCGACGGGCTGCGCCGAAGAGGTCGCCGGCTTGATCACGGGACCAAGCGGCAGTTTTGCCGAGAGATATTCGAACATGCCCTCGCGCCCGCCCTCGCGGCCAAAGCCGCTTTCGCGATAGCCGCCGAAGCCGCAGGCGGCGTCGAACATGTTGGTGCCGTTGACCCAGACGACGCCGGCCTTCAATTGCGGCGCGACATGCAGCGCGAGATTGATGTTTTCGCTCCACACCGAGGCGGCCAGCCCATAGCGCGTGTTGTTGGCAAGCTCGATCGCTTCCTCGGTGTTGCGGAAGGTCATGGTGGCCAGAACCGGACCGAACACCTCTTCCTGCGCCAATATATTTGCCGGCGAAACACCGGTGGCGAGCGTCGGCAGGTGGTAGTAGCCGGAAGACGGCAGCACTGCGTCGGGCTGCCAGCAGACGGCGCCCTGTCTGGCGCCTTCTGCGACCAGGCCCTTGACGCGGTCGAGCTGTGTGGCGTCGACCAGCGGGCCGATATCGGTGTTCTTGTCGAGCGGGCTGCCGACGCGAAGCCGGCTCATCCTGACCTTGACCTTGGCGATCAAGGCATCGGCAATGCCTTCCTGCACCAGAAGCCGTGACCCGGCGCAGCAGACCTGGCCCTGGTTGAACCAGATGCCGTCGACCAGTCCTTCGACGGCGCTGTCGAGATCGGCGTCCTCGAAGACGATGAAGGCCGACTTGCCGCCGAGTTCCAGAGACAGTTTCTTGCCCGATCCGGCCGTGGCTTTCCTGATGATCTTGCCGACTTCCGAGGAGCCGGTGAAGGCGATCTTCTGGACGCCGGGATGGTTGACGATGGCGACGCCCGCTTCAGGTCCACCCTGGACGATGTTGACGACGCCCTTGGGCACGCCGGCGCGCTCGCAGATCTCGGCGAACAGGATGGCCGTGAGCGGCGTGAACTCGGCCGGCTTCAGCACCACCGTGCAGCCGGCGGCGAGCGCCGGCGCGATCTTCCAGGCCAGCATCAGCAGCGGGAAATTCCACGGAATGATCTGGCCGACGACACCGACGCCCTTGTGGCCGGGGAAATCCTTGTCTAGAGCCTGCGCCCAGCCGGCGTGATGGATGAAATGGCGGATGGCCAGCGGCACGTCGATGTCGCGGCTTTCGCGGATCGGCTTGCCATTGTCGATGG
This sequence comes from Mesorhizobium sp. M1004, assembly GCF_040318795.1. Lineage (NCBI taxonomy): Bacteria > Pseudomonadati > Pseudomonadota > Alphaproteobacteria > Hyphomicrobiales > Phyllobacteriaceae > Mesorhizobium > Mesorhizobium sp. M1004. Next base: position 85,538 of record NZ_JAMYNB010000002.1, on the reverse strand, counting down.
ATTCCAACACCGCGAGCAGGCGCTGATGGCGCTGCATGGCGCGGCCGATGGCATAGAGCACTTTTGCGCGCTGGTAGCCGGAGGACGCCGACCATTTCGGCAACGCCTTGGTGGCTGCGGCAACGGCTGCGTCGATATCGGCGGCGCCGGCATCGGAGATCTTGGCCAGTAGCTTGCCGGAGGAGGGTTCGCTGGTCTCGAAAGTCTTGCCGCTGGCGGCCGCCTTCCAGCCGCCATCGATGAACAGCGCCTTGCCGAAATCGCGTCCGGCAAGCCAGGCATCGGCCTCGGTGCGGGCTTCCGGCGCCGGGCCGTATTCCATGGCGTGATAGCGTTCGAGAATGTTCATGACGCGCTCCAGATAATCGTCTTGGCAGGCGCTCTGTGGCGCCCCCCTCTGTCCTGCCGGACATCTCCCCCACAAGGAGGGAGATTAGCCTTCGCGCCTGTCGGCTTCGAAACGTCGACGACTGGCGAAATCGTCAATGATAGCCAATCTCCCCCCAGGTGGGGGAGATGTCCGGGAGGACAGAGGGGGGCGCGAAAAAACTCGGCGTTCAAGGCCTTCACCCGCCTCACGCCATTGCGTGGCGGTGGTTGGCCGAATAATGCCCGGTCAGATGATGCTCGAGCTGGCGCTCGATATCGGTCAGCAGGCTCGAGGCGCCGAAGCGGAACAGGTCTGGCTCCAGCCATGGCCGGCCGAGCTCCTCCTTCATCAGCACCAGCCAGTCGAGCGAAGCCTTGGCTGTAGAGATGCCGCCGGCCGGCTTGAAGCCGATGAGAAAGCCGGTCTCCTCGAAATAGGCTCGGATCGCGCGCACCATGGCAAGGCCGACGGGCAGTGTGGCGTTGACGCTTTCCTTGCCGGTCGAGGTCTTGATGAAATCGGCGCCGGCCATCATCGCCACCATCGAGGCCAGCATGACATTTCGCAACGTGGCGAGGTCGCCGGTGCCGAGGATGACCTTCAAATGCGCATCGCCGCAGGCTTCGCGCATCGAGACGATCTCGTTGTAGAGCTCCTGCCATTTGGCGCCGAAGACGAGGCCGCGCGGGATGACGACGTCGATCTCGTCGGCGCCGTCGCGCACCGAAGCCTCGATCTCCTGCAGGCGGGTCGACAGCGGCGCAAGGCCGTGCGGGAAAGCGGTGGAGACGGCGGCGACATGGATGCCGGTGCCGCGCACGGCATCAACAGCCGTCGCGACGAATGGATGATAGACGCAGACCGCTGCCGGCCGGATTTTTTCGCCCTCGATGCCAAGCCCCTCGACGATGTCGCGGCGGAACGGGTTGATCGCCTTGGCGCACAGGCGGCGCACGCGCTCTTCGGTGTCGTTGGAATTCAGCGTCGTCAAATCCATGCAGGAGACCGCGCGCAGCAGCCATGCGGCCTGGTTGTCAGCCTTGATCGAGCGCCGCTTTGTGAGGCTGGCGACCCTGCGTTCCAGCGCCGAGCGGTTGACCGAGCGCACCGATTCCATGAAGCCGAGATCGAGCCGCATGCCGGTGTTGCGGGCGATGCCATGCGATTGCGGCACGGGCGTGTTGGCGGCCGCACGTGCCGGCAGCGGCGTGACCTTGGACGCGCCGAGATCGGCTTCGCGGATTGTGCTGCTCATCTCCTGCCCTTTCGCTCGACGATTTTACGTCGTGGTGCGTGTCGTTGCTCCCGGACCGCACGGCGGCTTTAGGCGACGCACACCGAAGATAGCCCGTGAAGCATCGCTTCACGAGTCCTTCAAGCGGTCATAGCGGAAAAAGGCGGCGAAAGCAGCTGAATCTGACCGCATGGTCAAAATTCCAATCGAGAAGCAGGCGCCGAAGCGCCGGCTGATGTCAGCCGACGAAAGCGCGCTCGACGACGAAGGTCGAGGGATGGCTGAGCGAGCCCTCATGGAAGCCGAGGCTTTCGGCCATTTCCTTGACGTCCTTCAGCATATGCATCGAGCCGCAGATCATGATGCGGTCCGTCTCCGGATTGAGCTTCTCGATGCCGAGGTCGGCGTAGAATTTGCCGGAGCCGATCAGCGCCGTGATGCGGCCCATGCGCGCCGATTCTTCGCGGGTCGTTGAGTTGTAGAGCGTGACCCGGCCGCCGGTAAGTTCGCCGATCAGCGGATCGTTCTCGAGCGCCGCCACCAGCTCCTGGCCATAGGTCAGTTCGGCATTGTCGCGGCAGGTGTGGGTCAGGATGACCTGATCGAATTTTTCGTAGGTATCGGGGTCGCGCAGAAGGCTGGCGAAGGGCGCAATGCCGGTGCCGGTCGAGATCATGAACAGGCGCTTTGCCGGGGTCAGCGCGTCGACGACCAGCGTGCCGGTCGACTTCTGGCGCATGATGACGGTGTCGCCGACCTGGATCTTCTGCAGTTCGGAGGTCAGCGGACCGTCCGGCACCTTGATGGAGAAGAATTCCAGCTCTTCGTCCCAGGCCGGGCTTGCCACCGAATAGGCGCGGTACACCGGCTTTTCGGCATTGGGCAGCCCGATCATGACGAACTCGCCGGAGCGGAAGCGCAGCGACTGCGGACGGGTGATGCGGAACGAGAACAGGCGGTCGGTGTAATGCTTCACCGAGACGACGGTTTCGGCATAGACATTGGCCGGAATCGGAAACTGCAGCGGACGGGCGCCGGCTGTGTTGAGTGCGGATGTGGTGTTCATCAAATCCAACTCTGTCTTGCCCACGCCTGTGCGGGCGCCAAACCGTTTCCTGCGCGCCCAGACCCTTCAGGTCCCGGCGTGCCGTTCACACACTCCAAAGCAGTGAGCTCTTGTGTCTCAGATTTATTAGTATACAAACGATATTTGTGTCAAGATACCACGCTAAAACAGCTTTCCAAACTGCGGCATATTCGTAGTTCCGCCATTTCGGATTTCGACAATGAAAGAGAATTTTTCGGTGCAACAACCGGATTCCCTGGGTCACGTCGTTGCCGGCATCGATGTTGGCGGAACCTTCACCGACCTCATTTTGATCGACGGAAATGACGGCGGAAAGGTGCATATCGCCAAGACGCCGACGACGGTCGACAATCAGGCGTTCGGCGTGGTTTCAGCGCTGGGCGCCACAGGCTTTGCCATAGACGGCATCGACCTCATCGTGCATGGCACGACCACCACCACCAATGCGGTGCTGGAACGCAGGCTGGCGAAAACCGGCATGATCACCACGCGCGGTTTTCGCGACGTGATCGAGCTTGGCCGCCGCACACGGCCGCAGCCCTATGGCATGACCGGAAGCTTCGTTCCGATCATCCCGCGCGATCTCCGGCTCGAAGTGTCGGAGCGCGTCGAGGCGTCGGGCGCGGTGCGCACGCCGCTCGACGAGGCCGAGATGCGCGACGCCGTGAAGACGCTGATCGGGGCCGGCTGCGAGTCCCTCGTCATCCATTTCCTGCATTCCTACGCCAACCCTGGACATGAGCGGCGCGCGGCCGAAATCGCCGCCGAGCTTTGGCCGAACGGCTACATCACGACTGGCCATGCGCTGCTGTCGGAAGCCCGCGAATTCGAGCGCGGCGTTACCGCCGCGGTCAACGCCTCGGTGCAGCCGATCCTCGAGCGTTATGTCGAGCGGCTGCGCAAGGAATTGGCCGCCAAGGGCTATGCCCGCGACTTCCTGATCATGAACGGCAATGGCGGCATGATCTCGGCCCGTTTCGTCACCCGCGAATCGGCCAAGACCGTGATGTCCGGCCCGGCTTCCGGCGTCATCGCCGCCGCCTATACGGGCAAGCGCGCCGGCTTTGAAAACCTCGTCACCTACGACATGGGCGGCACCTCGACCGATGTGGCGCTGATCCGCAACGCCGAGCCGGCGGTCTCCAACGAGATCGAGATCGAATATGCGATGCCGATCCACGTGCCGATGGTGGCGGTGCATACGGTCGGTGCCGGCGGCGGCTCGATCGCCCGCGTCGATGCGGCCGGCCTGATCCAGATCGGCCCGGAAAGTGCTGGCGCCAATCCCGGCCCGATCTGCTACGGTCGTGGTGGAGCCGAGCCGACCATCACCGATGCCAATCTGGTGCTCGGGCGGCTGGCGCCGAAGAAGCTGCTGGCGGTCGAAAATCCGGTCACCGTCGAGCGGGTCACCGGGATCTTCGAAGACAGAATAGGCAAGGCCACCGGCCTCTCCGGCGTCGAGGCGGCGGGTGCAATCCTGCGGCTCGGCAACATGAAAATGGCCGGCGCCATCCGCATGGTCTCGGTGTCGCGCGGCCATGATCCGCGCGATTTCGCGCTGTTCGCCTTCGGTGGCGCCGGGCCGCTGCATGCCTCCGCCCTGGCGCGCGAACTCGGCCTGCCCCGTGTGCTGGTGCCGGCGCGTCCGGGCATCACCAATGCGCTCGGCTGCGTCGTGGCCGATCTGCGCCATGACTTCGTCAACACCATCAACCAGCCGGTCGCCGTGCTCGATGAAGCCAGGCTTCGCGAGGTGCTGGAACGTCACCGCGGGGAAGGCGAGGAACTGATCGGCAAGGAAGCGGTGAAGCCGGAAACGATCCGCGTCACGCACTCTGCCGACATGCAGTTCGTCGGCCAAACCCACATCATCAACGTGGCGCTGCCGTCTTCATCGGTGACAAGGCAAGAGTTGCAGGCGCTGTTCGAAAAAGCCTATTTCGCCCGCTTCAAGGTCGAGTTGCCGGAGATCCGCGCCAATCTGGTCAACCTCAACACGTCGGTGACGGGCGTGCGGCCGGCGATCGACCTGTCACGGCTGATCGACCCGGCCGGACGTACAAAGACGCTAGACGAGGCGCTGCGCGAAACAAGGCCTGTCTGGTACGCAGGGCGCTGGCACGATACGCCGATATACGCACGCGAAAAGTTGCCGCCCGATGCCGTCATCGAAGGGCCGGCGATCCTCGAACAGATGGACGCCACCACCGTGCTCGAACCCGGCGACCGCGCAAGATCGGACGCCGACGGCAACATCATCATCGATATAGGCGAGGCCTGAGATGCAAAAGCTCGACGCCATCACGCTTTCGGTCCTGCAGGCAGCCTTGCAGCAGGTCTGCGACGAGATGGATCTTACTTTCTCCCGCGCTGCCTTCTCGCCTGTCATCGCCGAAGCCAATGACCGCTCCGACGGCATCTACTCCGCCGTCGACGGCTCGTTGATCGCACAAGGCAGCCAGGGCCTGCCGGTGTTCGTCGGCGTCATGCAGTATTCGACCAGGACGGTGATCGAGATGATCGCCAACGGCCGCTGCCTGCCGCCGGAACCCGGCGACATCTACATCGTCAACGATCCCTATCTCGGCGGCACGCATCTGATGGACGTGCGCTTCGCCATGCCGGTCTACCGCGACGGCAAGATATTTTGCTGGCTATCGAATACCGGCCACTGGCCCGATATCGGTGGCTCGGTGCCGGGCGGCTTCTCCGCTTCCGCCACAGCCGTCGAGCAGGAAGGCCTGCGGCTGCCGCCGGTCAAGCTGTTCAAGAAGGGCGTGCTGGACACGGAAATCTACGCCATCATCTGCTCCAACATCCGCGTCGCCGACCAGCGCATCGGCGATATAAGAGCGCAGGCCGCAGCACTGCTGATCGGTCAGGACCGGCTCAATGGAATCCTCGATCGTTACGGCGACGAAACTGTCGTCGGGGCCATCGCCGAACTGCGTCGCCGCGCCGCCGAGCAGATGCGCGCCAACATCTCCGCCATTCCCGACGGCACATACAGTTCGAAGGCCTTTGTCGACTCGGACGGCGTGGTCAACGAACCGCTGACCATCGCGCTCGCCGTCGAGAAGCAGGGCGACACGCTGACCTTCGATTTTACCGGCTCGTCAAAACCATGCGCGGGGCCGATGAACAGCGTGCTGGCGACGACATTGTCGTCGGTCTATCTCGCCATGCGCCATATTTTTCCTGATGTGCCGATCAGCGCCGGCGCCTTCGAGCCCCTGATCGTCAAGCGGCCGGAAGGCACCTTCCTCGACGCCAAATACCCGCGGCCGGTCTCGGGCTGCGCGGCTGAAGTCTCGCAGCGCATCGCCGAGGCGGTGTTCGCCGCGATGGTGCAGGCGCTGCCAGACAAGGTGACGGCCGCGCCCGCCGGCTCCAGCGGCAATTTCGCGCTGGGCGGCAACGATCCGGCGCGCGGCCGCGACTATGTGATGTATCAGATCTCCGGCGGCGGCTATGGCGGCAATTCAGACCATGACGGGCTGACCAATGGCTGCTCGACCATCGGCATTTCCAAATCACCGCCGGTCGAGATCATGGAGCAGGCATTTCCGGTTCTCTACCGCCACTATGCCTTGCGCGAAGGCTCGGGCGGCGCCGGCAAGCAGCGCGGCGGTTTTGGCCTCGCCTATGAGGTCGAGATCTTGCGAGGCGAGGCGCGCGCGTCCTTCGTCATGGACCATGGCCGTTTCGGCCCGCAAGGCGCGCTCGGCGGCAAGGACGGCGCGGTGAACACGGTGACCGTGTTCCGCGGCGGCGAAGCCCACGTACCGCCGCATCTGTCCAAGGAACAGGACATCGCGCTCAAGGCCGGCGACCGCGTGCGCGTCGGCACGCCCGGGGGCGGCGGCTATGGCGATCCGCGTGAGCGCGACCCGAAACTGGTCGCCGAAGACATCAGGCTTGGTTACTACACCGATGAACAAGCCAAAGAGCTGTTCGGAACCTGACAGCCGACAGGCCCGAGCCGCGTCAGGTCTGCAGCTTGGCCTTCAGCGCATCGGCGAATTTTTGCGCGATCTTCTTGAAGCCGGCGGGATCGGGATGCAGTTCGTTGGCCCAGTCGGCCACCTTCAACGTTCCCTGCGTGTCGACCAGATGGAAATTGTTGTTGGGATCGTCGGCCAGGCGCTTCACCACATCGCGGAACGCCGCCAGCGCGTCGTGAACGATGACCGTGCCCTTGGCGACCGTCCAGTTGCAGAAATCGAGCGACGGTTTCAGCCACGGGCCGACACAGGACGGATGCGCTCCGTTCGGGATCGGAAAATCATAGCAATGGCCAAAGATCGGCACGCCTGGCGCGACGCGGTCGCGCAGCGCGAACAAATCGAGATAGCAGGCCTCGACCATGCCGAGCGCCTTGGTGAAGCGGTTCTTGTTCAGCCCGGGGGCGTGGCCGTCATTGAAGTCGAGGAAGATGCAGAACTGGTCGCCGGCAATGTCGTTGCCACCGGCAGAGAACAGGATGGCATCGGGCTTGCCGTCCAGCCAGTTGGCCTTGTTGCGCAGGGCGGCGATCATGCGCTGCTGCTTGGGCAGCGACATCTCGTCGGTCGCCGCATCGCCATGATGGGCAAGGTTGAGGATGGTCGGCGGCATCGAGCCGATGCGGCGCAGCTGCGCGATCACATCGGTGTCGACGAACGGAAATCCGTTCCCGGTCAGCGGATAGTCGAACCAGGAATCGCCCTGCGCCAGCATCACCAGCGGCCGGTTGGCGACGGCCGCCTCGAGATTGCCGGCACTTTCCCTTGCGGTTTCGAGCCGCTCGATGTTGGCCTGGTGAACCCTGATGCGCTTGGCGATGTCGTCGTCTATGCGCCGCTGCGCGGCTTCCTGCACGAATTCCTGCTGGTCCATCCCCAGGTCCCTCCCACGACCGTCTACTTCCAGCTGAGCATGCGCCCATGTCCATGATCGGTCTGTAATTTAGATCACAGTAAGATTCCTGGGGAAGGACGGCTTGCCACGCCGTGATCGCCGCAGAGCATGTCGTTTCCGTCTCCGTGGGGCCTGCAAAAGACCATAGACTTCTATCCTTGTTTTCGCGCAATTCCGGACGGGAAACCGCCAACACCTTCCCTGGAATTGCTTAGTCAACGGAGATCAGGAGCATGCGTCTTTTCGGTCGTTTCGTGCTTGCCGCTTCCGCCGCCCTGCTGCTTGGGACCGGTGCTGCCTCCGCCGAGAAACTCAGGATCGGGACCGAGGGCGCCTATCCGCCCTTCAACTATGCCAATTCGGACGGCACGCTGGGCGGCTTCGACATCGACCTCGGCAAGGCGCTGTGCGCCGAGATGAAGGCCGAGTGCGAATTCTCCGTGCAGGATTTCGATGGCTCGATCCCGGCGCTGCAGGCCGGCAAGTTCGACGCCATCATCAATATCACCATCACGCCGGAACGCGCCGAGAAGGTGGAGTTCACGCACAAATACTACCAGACGCCGCCGGCCATCGCCGTGCCGAAGGATTCGACCATCGCCGGGACGTCGCCTGACGACCTGAAGGGCAAGGTGCTCGGCGTTCAGAGCGCCACCATCCACCAGAATTTCGCCGAGCAGAAATACTCCGGCTCGACCGTCAAGGCCTATCCGACCGGCGACGACGCCCGCACCGACATGGCCAATGGCCGGCTCGACGCGATGATGGACGGCTCGATCATCCTGACCGAATGGCTGAAGAAGCCCGACGGCGCCTGCTGCAAATTGCTCGGCACGCTGACCGCCGATCCGGCCATTCACGGCCCCGGCGTCGGCATCGCCCTGCAAAAGGGCAACAAGGAACTGGCCGACAAGTTCAATACCGCAATCGAGGCGCTGCGCGCCAACGGCAAGTACAAGGAAATCAACGACAAGTACTTCGCCTTCGACGTCTACGGGGGTTAATCCCTCAGCCAACCCGACCTCGGCAGCGCCACCCGGCGCTGCCGTTTTCATGAGATGACGGAGAAGTTTCTTGGTTGAGCGGCGCTCCCCTTTCTACACCAGCATCGTTGGCCTCGGCGCCACGATGGGCCGGGTCGGCGGCGACTTCGTCTCGGCCAAAACTTATTCCGGCATCGCCGACGAGCATCTGAACACGCGCAAGAATGTCGGCGTGCAGGATCTCAGCACCATGGGCAAGATGGACATCAAGGGGGCGGAAGCCGAGGCGCTGGTCAACCACATCATCGTCAACGATGCGGCCGCGATGAGCCCCGGCCAGGTGCGCTATTCCACCGTCTGCCGCGACGATGGCGGCATCATGGACGACCTCACCGTGTTCCGGCTGGGATCGGAGCATTTCATGCTGGTGACCGGTTCGGTCAACCGGCTGAAGATGCTGCCCTGGCTGCAGCATCATGCTGAAGCGCGAAAGGCCTATGTCACCGACATCACCGCGGCCGTCGCCTTCCCGACCATACAGGGGCCGCGCTCACGCGAGCTGCTGAAAGCACTGGTTTCGGATGCCGATCTCGATGAGTTGAAACGCTGGGCGTTCACTTCAGGGCGCGTCAGCGAGACCAAAGTCCTGATCTCACGCACCGGGGTGACCGGCGAGCTCGGCTTCGAACTGTTCGTGCCGGCGGACGAGGCCACTTCCGTCTGGGACGCGCTGATGCGGACCGGTAGCGATTTCGGCCTGAAGCCATACGGCGTGCTGGCCATGTTCACGCTCGGGCTGGAAAAGGCCTATCCGGCGCATGGCATCGACATGGACGAGAGCCGTACGCCCTTCCATGTCGGGCTCGATCGCTGGATCAAGTTCGACAAGGGCGAGTTCATCGGCCGCGAGGCATTGCTCACAATTCGCGGCAAGGGGCTCGACGAACGCTGGACCGGGCTGATTCTCGACGGTGACAAGCCGGCCGCGACGGATGCCAGGGTTTTCGCCGACGGCGAGGATGCCGGCGTCGTCACCTACAGCGATCACGGCTATTCGCTGGGCAAGGTGCTGGCGACCGCGCATCTGCGGCTGCCGTTCACCGCCATCGGCACCGAACTCAGCATCGACATTGACGGCAAGCGGACACGCGCGGTGGTGGCGCCGATGCCGTTCTTCGATCCAGAAGGCACGAGACTGCGCGCCTGATTGCTCAGGCCAACTTTGCCAGCAGCCGCATAAAGGTGGCCGCTTCCTTGGCGGTCAGCGGCGCCAGCGTTTCCTGGGTGATGGCGCGGGCCAACGGGATCAGCCGTTCGATCGCCTCGCGTCCCTCTGGCGTGAGGTTGACCAGCAGCCGCCTCTTGTCGACCTCGTGCTTGGTCAGGTCTACCAGGCCTCGCGCCTTCAGCCGGTCGATGACGCCCTTGACCGTCGCCGCATCCATGGCGATCAGCGTGCCCAACTGGTTCTGCGAGGTCTCGCCGACATCGTGCAGCTTGGCAAGTGCAGCGAATTGCGGCGGCGTCAGGTCGCTGATCTGGGCGGCAAAGATCGAGACATGGCGCTGATGCGCCTTGCGCAGGATGAAGCCGACCTGCTCCTGCAGGCGGTAGTCATGTTCGTCGGGCTCTTCGGCCTCGACCAGTTTCAGCAGATTGTCCCCGCCGCTCATCGCAAGCCATCCCAGACCTTGATGTCGCCTGCAGCCAGGCCGCCCATGCGGTCATGCACGCGCGGGCCGCAGCTCATGGCGAGGCAAAACAGGATTTCGTCGGCACGCGGCCCGTCGCTGATGCCGACCTCCATGGCGTCGAAATGGCTGCGGACATAGGCGGCGTTGGTGTGGCCGAGCGGCACGTCGAGCCGCGAGCCGAACGCCCCGACCTTGGTTGCCGACGGCACGATCGCCTTGGCGTCGCCCAGCCGCTCGCGCATGGCGTAGCCGCCAGGAACGTGCCACAGCGCGCCGTGCTCCAGCTCCCCCGACGAGCCGACGATGGTGCCCTTGCCGTAGGCGTCGATCTGCTTGATGTCGCCACCCAATGCGGCAATGAGCTTGTCGGTGAGCAGCAGGCCAAGCGGCTTCAGATCGTCCATGGCGCTCTGCAGTTCTTCGACGTAGCGGCCGGCGAACGGGTTCTTCACCAGCGCCACGGCTGCAGCGCGGCGGCGCGGCAGAGCAGCGACCGGCCCGCCATCGTGAAAGATCTCTTCGGTCAGAACCGCGATCTTGCGGATCGGAAACTCAGGCATGGGCAACTTCCTTCCCTGGATTTTTGTTGGGCGCGGCAAGCGCCATGGAACCACTGATGCGGGCTTCCCCACCTAGAAACAGCGCCGATGCGGCAATCAGGCCGCGCCGGCGAAAATCTTCGGCGACGGCAAGGCCATTGTCCAGCGCCCGCTCCACATCGCCACGCGCGAGCATGCCGACGGCTTGTGTCACCAGCCGCGCGCCGAGATCGCTGTCGGGCGCCAAGTCCTGCGCGGGAATGCGCTTGATGGCGGGATTGCCGGGCAGGTCGACGGCGTTGGCAATGAGTGTCGCGGCCGCATCGGCCTCGGCGCCGGTGTGCGCCAGCACGGTGACGGCGTCGGCAATGCCAAGCGAGAACGAACGGCCGCGCCAGCCGCTGGTGGCGACGCCGCGCACGCCGTCCGCCGAGCGAATGGTGAGGCGGTCGGCCATGCCGTTGCCGGTGCCGGCGATCGCCAGGTTCATCGACTGGCCCTTGCCGATATGGAGGGCGCTGTCGCCGCCATTGTTGACATAGGCCCGGTCGAGCTTGCGACCGGCAAGCAATGCCGAGAGCATTTCGTCGGCTACCGATCCCGCGACGGCGGCCATCGGCGTGATGAAGCATTCCGCCAACGGCATGACGGCTGCTTCCATGCGCCGCGCGGTCGGGCCGGCGAAGGTGCGCGGCGCCAGGAAAAATGCCGGCAGCCGCAATTCGGGAAGCTCCTCGACCAACTCGATCAGGATCGTCTGGAAGCGCTCGATCGCCTGATCGTAGGCGGCACGACACTCAGCCGCCTCACCAAAGGCTTCGACGATCAGGTCGATCGGCCCGTGGTTGAGGTGCAGCCGCTTGCCGTCCTGCAGCCAGTGGACTTGCGGGCCTTGCATCAAGAGGCCCCGTTCGAGCCGACGCGGCGCAACTGCGCCAGCGGCGGCCATGGATTGTGGGCCTCGGCGCCTGAGCCGCGGCGCGGGTTGAGATATTCGCCGCCTTTGGCAACGATATCCTCGACGCTGCGTATCTCGGCCTCGTAGCCGCCCAGCCGGACATAGTCGTCGCGGCGTAGCGTGAATTCGATCGGCGCCACCAGCGCCGGCGTCGGCACATAGCCGAAGGCGCCTTCCGGCACGCGCATGACGTCGACCATCAGCGTGATGCCGCCGCCCGGCCAGACATAGACCGGCGCGCCGCCAACGGTAACATAGGTATTCAAGCCCTGCACCGAGCGGGTGAGATTGACCGGGTTTTCGGTGACGCCGGCGCGCAGCGAACCGCCGGCGCCGCCGATGAACAGCACGGTGCAGAGCGCCGGCTCGCAATTGTCCTCGATCAGGCCGACCGATTTCTGCAGCCGCTCGGGGAACGGTTTTTCCACCGGCTTCAACTCGTCGTCGAGCTCGTAATAGGCGAACTGCTCGCCGGTGGTCGACACCATCAGCAGCGACAGGCCGGGGCGGGCGCCCTTCTTGGCGTTCCATCCGCCGAGGATCGACAGCGGGTCGGAAATCGAGGTGCCGCCCCAGCCGAGGCCGGGCTCGGAAACCTTGAAATAGCGGCCCGGCGTCGAACGGCGGCCGATGATCTTGATGCCGGTGTCCTGCCAGCCCAGCACCTTGCCGGCCTGATGCTCGGAGACGACGCCGGTGATGTGGTCGTCGACCACCACCACCTCGTCGACTAGGCCGCGCCATTGCGTGGCGAACATGCCGATCGTGGCCGAGCCGCAGCCGACCCGCATACGGTGTTCCTGCTTGCCGTCGATGACAGGTGGTTTGCCGGCTTCGACGATGATGGTGGCGCCGCCATCGATGGTCAGTTCGACCGGCTTGCGATTGCACAGACTGAGCATCGCGTCACAGGTTGCCCGGCCTTCGCCCTTGGAGCCGCCGGTCAGATGATGCACGCCGCCCAGCGACAGCATCTGCGAGCCATACTCGCCTGTCGTGACGTGGCCGATCGGCTCGCCTTGCGCGCGCACGATTGCCGTTTCGGGACCGAGATGGCGGTCGGTGTCGATCTTCACCTTGACGCCGCAGTACGAAAAAATGCCTTCGGTGACCACGGTCACCAGATCGACGCCCTCGACCTCCTGGCTGACGATGAAGGGGGCCGGCTTGTAGTCGGGATAGGTGGTGCCGGCGCCGATCGCAGTGACGAAGCGGCGGCCGGTGTTGACCAGTTCGCCGTCCCATTGCTCGCCCTCGGCGGTGAAGGGCACGACCGCGGCGCCACTCTCTGCCGCATGGTCGAGGATGGTCAGCGGGTCCATGCGCACGATTCGGCCACCGACATTGCCGTAGCGGTCGCAGGCGCCGGTGCGGCCATCGGCGATGTAGCACATCACCGGACAGGCATCGCAGCGGATCTTTTCCGCCACCAGCTTTTCGCCCGGATCGTGGGTTTCGAAGCGTTCGGCAAGCTCGCTCATCGGCGTGCCTCCTTGTCGCGGATGCCATCTTTTTCGCGGATGGCGGCGCGGATGCGCGTCGGCGTCGCCGGAACCTTGGTGATGAGAACGCCGGTGGCGTGGCGTATGGCGTTGAGGATGGCGGGCGCGGTCGGGATCAGCACATGCTCGCCCAGGCCCTTGGCGCCGAACGGTCCCTCCGGATCGGGAACCTCGATCAATATGTGCTCGATCTCAGGCACATCGCCGATGGTCGGGATGAGATAGTCGTGCAAATTCTCGGTGCGGCCGGGGATGTATTCCTCCATCAGCGCCATGCCGATGCCTTGCGCGATGCCGCCTTCGATCTGGCCTTCGACCAGCAGCGGGTTGATAGCCTTGCCGACATCGTGCGCGGCGGTGATTTTCAAGAGCTTCACCGTGCCGAGCTTGAGGTCGACCTCGAGTTCGGCGATCTGCGCGCCATAGCCGTAGACGGCGTAAGGCTTGCCCTGGCCCTTGGCATCGAGCGGCAGCGTCGGCGGATCGTAGGTCTCCTCAGCGCGAAAGACGAAACTGTCCGCATCGACATCGAGCGCGGCGAGATCGATACGCCGAGTGGCTTCGCCCTCACGAATGACGATCACCGGACCGTCCAATTGCAGGGCCGCGTTCTCCGAGACATTGGCAAAGCGCAGGATCTTTTCGCGCAAGGCGCGGCCGGCTTTTTCGGCCGCCTTGCCGGTGACAAAAGTCTGGCGCGAGGCCGATGTTTTGCCGGCGTCCGGGCTGATCGCGGTGTCGGCGCTTCTCAGCTTGAATTTTTCCAGCGGCAGGTCAAGTGCGTCGGCGCAGATCTGGGCAATGACGGTGTTGGAGCCCTGGCCGATATCGACGGCGCCCTGATGCAGGATGACCTCCCCCTCTGGCGAGATACCGACCCGGATGGTCGACGGATTGGGCAGCGAGGTGTTGCCGCAGCCATACCAGCAGGACGCGATGCCGACGCCGCGCTTTTTGCTCGTATTGGCATTGTTGAATGTATCTGCGTCGGCCTTCGCGCGAGCCCAATGCGGCCGCAAGGAGTCGAGGCACTCGAATATGCCGACGCCCGACTCCAGTCGCTGTCCGGTAACCGTTTCGGATCCGTTCCGAAGGCAGTTCTTCAGCCGAAAATCGAGCCGGTCCATGCCCAGCTTGCCGGCGAGCTCATCATAGAGCGTCTCCTGCATGATCGTCGCCTGCGGCACGCCGAAGCCGCGGAAGGCGCCGGAAATCGGCCCGTGGGTGTGGATGGCGCGGCCTTCGGCGCGGTAATTCGGCGTCGCATAGGGACCGGAGGCATGCACCGGCACGCGGTTGGCGACGGTCGGGCCCCAGCTGGCATAGGCGCCGGTGTTGAAATCGCCGGAAAAGATCATGCCGGTGACATGGCCCTCGGCGTCAGTGCCGATCGTCGCCTTCATCTCGGCGGGGTGGCGCTTGGTGGTCGACATCATCGATTCGGTGCGGGTGTAGGCAAGCGCCGCCGGCCGGCCGGTTTTCAGTGCCACAAGGCCGATGAGCGGCTGCAGTGAAACGTCCAGTTTCGAGCCGAAGCCGCCGCCGGTCGCGGTCGGCACGATGCGCACCTTGTCGACGGCAAGACCGAGCACCTTCGCCGTTTCGTCGCGATCCATGTAGGGGGCCTGGGTGCAGGCGACGACGACCAGCGTGTCGCCGTCCATGTAGGCATGGCCGGCTTCCGGCTCGATATAGGCGTGCTCGACATAGGAGGTGTCGATGGCACCGGACACTGTGAAGGCAGCCTCGCCAAGCGCCGCCTCGGGGTCGCCGCGCTCGACAAAGCCCTTGGTCAACAAATTGGCCGGGCGGTTCGCGTGGATGAGCGCCGCCCCTTCTGCCTGCGCGTCGCCGGGCTGCAGAAAATGCGGCAGCTCGGTCCAGCGGACCGGGAAATCCTGGAGGTCGAGATCGAGCATGGCCTCGCGCTCGCCGGCGACCAGCGCCACTGCCTCGCCGCGCAGCCGCGCAAAGCCTTCGGCCAGCGCCGGCTGGTCGGCAAACGGACCGATGACGCCGAAACAGTTTTTTCCCGGAATGTCGGCGGCGGTGAAGACGCCGGCGATGCCGGGATGCGACTTCACCCAGCCCTCCAGGTCGCCGAAGGCGAAGCCGGCATGATAATGCGGCGAGCGGACCACCAGCACGGCCAGCGCATCGGCGGGAAAGGCATCGGCGCCGAATTTTTCAGCGCCGGTGACTTTTGGCACGCCGTCGAGCCGGACCGGGGAGGCGCCTACAGCATTCCCTGTGGTTGGCATTCTACGTTCAAAGTTGAATTCCAACGAATGACGTTGGCGCTGCCCCTCACCCTTACCCTCTTCCCGTGAAGAACGGGGAGAGGGGAGCGTCGGCGCTGGAGCACTTCCCTTCTCCCCGTCACTATACGGGGTGAAGGTGCCGGCAGGCGGATGAGGGGCAGCGCCGTCGGTCGACGTCTCGAACCGTCCCGCATCCATCACTGCCGCAATGATCTTTCTGTACCCGGTGCAACGGCACAGGATGCCACCCAGCGCATCCTGCACCTCGGTCTCGGTCGGATTCGGCGTGCCATCCACCAGCGCCGTTGCCGCGACCAGCAGCGCCGGCGTGCAGATGCCGCATTGCGCGGCGCCATGTGCCAGGAAGGACGCCTGCAGAGCCGAGAGCCGGCCATTGGCGAGGCCTTCGACGGTCGTTACGGACGTCCCGGCTGCGGAGGCCGCCGGCATCAGGCAGGCGCAGACGGCGTCGCCGTCGACCAGCACCGTGCAGGCGCCGCAATCGCCGGCATCGCAGCCAACCTTGGTGCCCGTCAGCTGCAATTCGTCGCGCAAAACCTGCGACAGACGGCGCAGCGGCGGCACATTGACCGAGACGGCGGCGCCATTGACGGCGAAGGCGATCTCGGCGCGATCGAGGCCGACGCCCGGCACGAGGTCGGGCAGGGCTTCAATCATCTCGGAGTGGCTCATGCCGCCACCATGCTGTTGTCGTTCGTCAGTCCGCAAGCCCTCAGCACGGCGCGGGCGACAAGCTCGCGCGCTGCGTCGAGCCGGTATTCGGCGCTGCCGCGCACGTCGGCAATCGGCGAGAGCTCGGCCATCGGCGCGGACAGGAGCGCATCGGCGAGTGCCGGGCCGACAGGCTTGCCCACCAGCACGGCTTCGACAGCGGCGAGCCGCTTGGCCACGGCCGAGCAGGACCCGACCGCGACAGCGGCTTCCATGACCATGCCATCCTCGGCAACGAGGCGCGCCGCCACCATGGCGATGGAGATGACGAGGTAGCGCCGCGCACCGAGCTTGACGAAGGCCGACGTGCCGGTGGCCCTGGGCTTCGGCACCCGGATGGCGGTAACCAGCTCGCCCGGTAGCAGCGCGGTGCGGCGGTTGCCGAGAATGAACTCCTGCAGCGGCAGATGACGCGTCCCGGCTGCAGAGCGCAGCTCGACCTCGGCGTCCAGCACCAGCAGTCCCGGAACGCCATCGGCGGCAGGCGAAGCATTGCAGAGATTGCCGGCGATCGAGGCGACATTCTGGATCTGCAGGGAGCCCACTTCGCGCGCGGCCTGCTTCAGCGCATCGAAAGCCGCCGGCAATGGATGGCGGACAAGGTCGGTCCAGGTGGCGCGGGCGCCCAAAACCCAATGGGTTTCGGTCTCGGCAATGCCGCGCAGCGAGTGCAGGCCGTTAATATCGAGAACATTGTCGCGGAACGGTTTGGCGCCCTGCGCTGGATAGAAATCGGTGCCGCCGGCAAGCACGCGCCAGGCGCCCTCGCCCAGCAGAGCGAGCGCCTCGTCGAGCGTGGTGGGTTTCGCGTAACGGATCACGCTTTGCCTTCCAAAAAAATCGGCCTTCCCATTGGGGCCTTCAAAGGTGGGGACTTCCCGAACCCGCCAGTGTCTGATCAGGCCAAATTCATTCGTATGCAAATGATATCAAGCTGGCGGAAATTGTCAAAGCCGGAGTTTAAGGGAACCCGGCCGCCAAGCATTTCTTACGCTTGCAGAGGTTGACGCAGGCGGCCATCCGGTCAAGTTTCAGCATCCGGTCGCATCAGCGGCGTATTTCACTCGATCCCCCGTTCGAGACGTAGAAGAGGAGAGGCGCCATGGCCGACGAAGCGCTTGTTGTCATCGACCTGCAAAACGACTTCTGCCCCGGCGGCGCACTGGCGGTTGCCGGCGGCGACGAAATCGTGCCGCTGGTCAACGATCTGATTCGGCATGCCGAGCATGTCGTGCTGACGCAGGACTGGCACCCGGCCGGACATTCGAGCTTTGCCTCCAGCCATCCGGGGGCGCAGCCCTTTAGCGCGATCGAGATGCCCTATGGGCCGCAGACGCTGTGGCCGGACCATTGCATCCAGGGCAGCCTCGGCTCGGATTTTCACTCGGGGCTCGCCTGGACCAAGGCCGAGCTGGTGATCCGCAAGGGATTTCGCCCTGATATCGACAGCTACTCCGCCTTCTTCGAGAACGACCACAAGACGCCGACGGGGCTCGCCGGCTACCTCAAGGAGCGCAGCATCGACAGTGTGACCCTGGTTGGCCTGGCGACCGACTTCTGCGTTGCCTTTTCGGCCCTCGACGCGGTCAAGCAAGGCTTCAAGACGACGGTGCGGCTCGACGCGTGCCGCGGCATCGATCTAAACGGTTCGGTCGAGGCGATGCTGAAGAGGATGCGCGATGCCGGGGTGAAGCTCGAAGACCCGATCTCGGAGTGACTGGATCGTGACGCATCGAGGGGGCTGCACACAGTTGGGGAAGGCTTTCGCGGCAGGTGTACTCGCTTCCGCTGTGTCTCCGCAAATGGCCTTCGCGGCCGAGGCCCGCGGCCTGCCCGATGCTGCCATGTCGCTGTGGTGGGCGCTGCCTTTCGCCGGCCTGCTGCTCTCGATCGCCACCGGACCGCTGCTGTTCCACTATGTCTGGGAGCATCATTACGGCAAGATCGCCGCCGGCTGGGCAGCGCTGGCGGTCATCCCGCTGATGGTTGCATTCGGCGTTCCGGTAGCCGGTGAAGCCGTGCTGCACACGCTGCTCACCGAATACATGTCCTTCATTATCCTGCTGTTCGCGCTCTACACCATTTCGGGCGGCATCCTTGTCGCCGGCAACATCCATGGCACGCCGCTGGTCAATGCCGGGCTGCTGCTCGTCGGGGCGATGCTGGCCTCGGTGATCGGCACCACCGGCGCCTCGATGATCCTGATCCGGCCGATGCTGCGCGCCAACGACAACCGGCAGTTCAACGCCCATGTCGTCATCTTCTTCATCTTCCTGGTGTCCAACATCGGCGGCTCGTTGACGCCCTTGGGCGACCCGCCATTGTTCGTCGGCTTCCTGCGCGGCGTCGACTTCTTCTGGACGTCGGCGAACCTCTGGCGCGAGACGCTGTTTACCGGCGGCCTGGTGCTGCTTGTCTTCCTGGCCATCGACATCATGCTGCATCGCCGTGAAGGCGGCGCGCCGAAGATCAAGGATCCGACGCCGGATACGAAGGTGCGCCTTCGCGGCCTGGCCAATCTGCCGCTGCTGGCCGGCGTCATTGCCGCGATCCTGCTGTCGGCAGCGTGGAAGCCGGGCGTGAGCTTTTCAGTGCTGGGCGTGAGCCTCGAACTGCAGAACCTGGCGCGCGACGCCATTATCCTGGGGCTCGCCGGACTGTCGCTTGTCGTGTCACTCAAGAGCCATCGCGAGGCCAACGGCTTCACCTGGGGCCCGATCGCGGAGGTGGCGAAACTGTTTGCTGGCATCTTCATCTGCATCGTGCCGGTCATTGCCATCCTTCGCGCCGGCCATGACGGCGCGCTGGCGCCGCTGGTCGCGCTGGTGACGTCACCCACCGGGCAGCCCAATGATCTCGCCTATTTCTGGCTGACCGGCGGGCTGTCGTCCTTCCTCGACAATGCGCCGACCTATCTGGTGTTCTTCGAACTCGCAGGCGGCGACGCGCGGCACCTGATGACGGAGGCGGCCTCGACGCTGGCCGCGATCTCGGCCGGCGCGGTGTTCATGGGGGCCAACACCTATATCGGCAATGCACCCAACTTCATGGTCTACGCCATCGCCCGACACCGCGGTGTGAAGATGCCGGGCTTCTTCGGCTACATGGCATGGTCAGGGCTGGTGCTGATCCCGATCTTTTTGATCGCCGGGTTCCTGTTTTTCGGCTGATCAGCCGACGCCGACATAGCGCCTGACTGCCGATGGGTCGGCGCGCAATTGCTCGACATCGACGGTCTCGCGGTTGCGGCCGTTTTCGATGAAGCAGACGCGGTCGGCGACCGACAGCACGGCGTCGACGCGCTGTTCGACCAGAATGGTGGAGACACCTAGCTCACGCAGCTTCACCACCGTCTCGCGGATCTTGGCGATCATCGACGGCATCAGCCCTTCGGTCGGCTCGTCTAGCAACAGCACCTGCGGCTCCAGACAAAGCGCGCGGGCCATGGCCAGCATCTGCTGTTCGCCACCGGACAAAGTGCCGGAGCGCTGCCGCAGCCGCTGGCGCAGCAGCGGGAAGAGGTCGAGCACGCTCTCGCGCGTCGCTCTTCCCTTGCCGCGCGCCATCAGGCCGATCTCGATGTTTTCCGCCACCGTCATCTCGGCGAACAGCCGCCTGCCCTGGGGCACATAGGCGACGCCGGCCTTGGGCACCTCATGCGCCGCCAGGCCGGTCAACTCCTTGCCGGCGAGCCGGATCGAACCGGCGCTCGACCGAACCAGCCCCATGATCGCTTTCAGCGTCGTCGTCTTGCCGGCGCCGTTGCGACCGAACAGGCACAGCACCTCGCCCTTGTTGAGCACTAGGTCGAGCCCATAGAGCACCTGAACCTCGCCATAGAAGCAGTCGAGCCTGGAGATAGTCAGCGCTTCAGTCTCGTGGGCTTCAGTCTTGGGGGCTTCGCTCATGGCGCCGTCCCCAGATAGGCTTCCTGCACCTGTGTGTTGGCGCGAACCTGTTCGGGCGTGCCTTCGGCCAGGATCCTGCCGGCGTTGAAGACCGTGATGCGGTCGGCCAGCTGCATGACGACAGGCATGTTGTGCTCGATCAAAAGCACGGTGGCGCTCTTGGCGATCTCGCGCACCAGTTCGATGAAATTGTCGATCTCGCTGTCGGCCAGCCCTTGCGTCGGCTCGTCGAGGATCAAAAGCCGCGGCTTCAGCGCCAGGCCCATTGCCACTTCCAGCAGGCGCTGATGGCCGTAGGAAAGCTGGCCGGCCGGCATATGGGCGCGGCCGGCCAGTCCGGTGCGTTCCAGCGCGGCCATGACGCCGGTGCGCACCGCACCTTTCGAGCGGGCATCGGTCAGCGTGCGCTGCACCGGCAGCGCGACATTATCGTAGGCAGAGAGGTTGGCGAAGACGCTGGTGATCTGGAAGGTGTAGGCGATGCCCCGGCGCACCCTGAGATAGGCCGGCTGGCTGGTGATGTCGGCGCCGTCGAAGACGATCATGCCGGACGATGGCTGAATGCGGCCGCTGACCAGGCTGACGAAGGTGGTTTTGCCAGCGCCATTGGGACCGATGACGGCGCGGATCTCGCCCGGCATCAGCTGAAAATCGACACCGTCGACGGCGCGCAGGCCGCCGAAACTGCGCGCCAGGCCTTTGGTGGTCAGCAACGGCATCATGGCAGCCACCCGAGCCAGCGCTGGCGGATGGTGCCCAGAATGCCTTTGGGGAAAAACAGCACCAGCAGGATGAGCGCAATACCGACGATCAGGAGATAGGCGGAGGTGTAGCCGCTGGCGGTGTCGATGACATAGTACATGAACACCGTGCCGAGCAGCGCGCCCAGCGTCGTGGCGGCGCCGCCGAGCAGCACCCAGAGCAGCGGCAGGATGGAATACTGCACCGAGGCAAAGCTCGAGCCGACATAGCCGAACAGCAGCGCATAGGCCGCACCCGAGGCGGCGCAGATGGTGCCGGAGACGACGACGGCGATCAGCTTGTTGGAGAAGGTGTCGTAGCCCAGCATTTTCGTGCGCTCCTCGTTCTCGCGCACCGCGACCAGCACGCGGCCATAGCGGGAGCGGACGATGGCGAGGGTGATCAGCAGCACGACCGAGAACAGCGCCAGCGCGCTCATGTAGCGCACGGTCGGGTTGGTGAGGTCGAGCGATGTCGAGCCGAAGGCCAGAACCCGCGCCGGCTGCGGCACCACCAGACCCTGGTCGCCGCCGGTCCAGGCGGCGAAATAGAGGATGGTGAGGTAAAACACCTGCGCGAACATCATGGTGACGATCATGAAGGCGACGCCGGTGGTGCGCAGCGCCAGCAGGCCGATCACAAGTGCCAGCAGCGCGCCGCAGGCGATACCGGCGAGGAAAGCCAAAGGCACGCTCCAGCCGAGATGGATGACGGCGAGACCAGCGCCATAGAGCCCGGCGGCGAAGAACATGGCGTGGCCGAGGCTGAGCAGGCCGACATAGCCGAACAGCATGTTGTAGCCCATGGCGAACACCGCCAGCACCATGATGCGGGCGAGCAGGCCGTGATGATAATCCGGCAGGACGAAGCTCAGGGCGAACAGCAGCGCGATGGCGCCGATATGCAATGCATACGCTTTTGCCGGCGAAGCTTCGCTCATCGCGGCGCCTGCCCGAACAGGCCTTGCGGCCTGAACACCAGCACCATGGCCACCAGCAGCGTGGCTATGATCTTGGCCAAAGTCGGCGAGAAGAACACCGAGATGATGCCATCGGACAGGCCGATCAGCACGGCGGCAACGACGGTGCCGCGCAGCGAGCCGAGGCCGCCGATGATGACGACGATGAAGGACAACAGCAGCGGGTCCTGCCCCATCAGGTAGTGCGCCTGACTGATCGGCACGATCAGCACGGCGGCGATGGCCGCCAGCATGGCGCCGAGCGCGAAGACGCCGGCATAGACGCGGGCGACCGGAATGCCGAAGGCCTGCGCCGTCTCGCTGTCATATTGGGTGGCGCGCATGATGAGGCCGATCTTGGTGCGCGTCAGCACCAGCCAGGTGGCGATGAGCAGAAGGGCCGAAGCGGCAATGATCGACAGCTTGTAGCCGGAATAGCCGAACCAGGGCAAAAGGATGCGGTAGCTGAAGGGCGGCTCCACCGGGCGGGCTTCCGGGCCATAGAAGCTCAACGCCAGCTGCTGGATGATGTAGAGCATGCCGATCGTGGCGACGATGGTGGCTTCCGGATTGTAATTGAGCCGCCGCAGCACAAGCCGCTCGGCTACCAGCGCAATGGCGCCGACAATCAGCGGCGCAATCACCAGCGCCGCCAGGAAGCCGAGCGTGGGATGGCCGGGTATCGCCGTCGAGATCGCCCAGGCCAGCACCGCGCCCAGCATGAAGAACTCGCCATGGGCGACGTTGACGACGCGCATGACGCCGAACACCAGCGACAGCCCAAGCGCCGTCAGCGCCAGCACGGCTGAGGTGACAAGGCCTTCGAGGGCGGCGAGGAGGAGATGGGGTCCGAAATGCATTCAGGGCGCCCTTACCCTCCCCTTGTGGGGAGGGTGACCGCGCAGCGGTCGGGTGGGGGTTGGGCACGGGCCGTCGCGACCCCCACCCCGTCTCGCAAGCTTCGCAAAAGTGCGAAGCTTGCGTGCCGACCCTCCCCACAAGGGGGAGGGTAAGGCGCCTCACAGCGCCTGCGTCGTATAATCCCCTTCGGCCTCGTAAAGCCCGTCCTCGATCTTGGTCTTGTGGACGACATTCAGCTTGCCACCTTCGACCTTGGAGATGTTCTGGATGCCAAAACACTGGTGGATCTTGCCGTTGAAGGTCTTCGGCCCCTGCGGATGCTCCGGCCCTTCGGCGAATTCGGTCAGCGCCTCGGTCGCCTCGACCAGCTTGGCGCGGTCTTCCAGGCCCTTGTAGCCGGCGTCTTCCATCGCCTTCTTGACGACATAGAGCGTCTCCCAGCAGCCGAACATGTGGGCGGCGGTGGAGACGTCCTTGGGGTCGCCGACGGCAGCGCCATTTTCGTCGATGCCAACGGCGGCGCGGTAGGCTTTCTGCGCGGCCGAGTCATTGGCCTGGGCATAGCGCGGCGAGCCTTCCCAGAAATGGCTGCCGTCCAGGAATTCGAGGCCGGGGCTGTTGATGTCGGTGGCTTCGAGCGAATCGATGAAGCCGAACAGCTGCGGCCGGTTGGAGCCGTAGAACTCGCCGAGTTCCTTGACGAAGGTGAGCACGGCCGGGCCGACCATCACGTGGTAGATGACTTCGGTCTCGGCCGGTATCTGCGGGAAGTATTTCGTAAAAGACGACTCTGTCGGCGGGATGGCGATCTGGGCGATGACCTCGGCGCCTTGCGCCTTCAGCGCCGGCGGCAGGTAGTCGCGATGGTCGTAGCCGAAGGCGAAATCCGGGAAGATCTGCGTCACCTTCTTGCCGGCATTGGCCGCGATCCATGGCGCCATCGACTGGATCTGGCTCTTCACATCGGTGATGCCGGGCTGGAAGACGTAGCGGTTGAGCTTGGTCGAAGCGACATGGTGGCCTTCGCTGACGACGAAATAAGGGATCTTGTTTTCGCCGGCGGCCGGCGCCGAGCCGATCACGACATGCGAGAACAGCGTGCCGAAGACGATGTCGGTCTTGTGCTGGGTGGCGAACTTGCCGACCACTTCGGCGCCACGGCCGGGATCGGTGCCGTCATCCTCGATCACCAGTTCGACCGGCCGGCCGTTGATGCCGCCGGCATCGTTGATCGCCTTGACCGCGGCGGCACTGGTCTTTTCGTACCAGCGGCCATAGGCGGCGCCGATGCCGGTGCGGTGCGACTGGAAGCCGATCTTGATTGGCGCCGAACTCTGCGCCTGGCTGTAGCGGACGAAGCCGGGCGCGAGCGTCAGCCCGGCGCCGGCGGCGAGACCTTTCAGCGCGGTGCGGCGGCTAAGGGTGGATTTGGAGAGATCGAAAAACCCATTCTTGTCAGTCACGGCAGTTCCCCTGTTTTTGAGTTTTGACTGTCTGTAACGAGGCAAGGCCACTCCCTTGCAGGAGGGGCAGAAATTGCATGTGTACAAACTAAATCACCAAAGCACAGAGCTTGCAAGCGGGCTTTCCGCAAAGGCATGTTGATCAGCTTGTCTCATCCGGCCGTCGGCGTGGCAAGCAACCACAGGCCGAAGATCGTGTAGGCAATCATCAGCATGGTGAGCGGCAACTGGCTGAGGGCGGCGCGCGATGGCACCTGGTGCAGTCGCCAGGCCAGTCCATGGGCAACGAGCACCGCCAGCATATGGCCGGCGATGATGATGCCGGCCTGCAGGTTCCACAGCCACCAGGCGGAGTGGGCCCCGGCGACGATGCCGGCCTCGATCTGCATGTCGGCGGCGCCGAACAGGTTCCATCCCAGCGCGAACGGGTCGGACAGAGCGGCGATCGCATACTGGCCGTCGACCAGCAGCGCCGTCAGATAGTGCGCGACATGATAGGCGAGCGCGATCGGCACGATCGACCACACCAGCAGCCTGGCGGCCTCGCGGAGGGAATGTCGGCTGCCGGCGAGGCGCTGGCCGAGGATGACGGCCAGCAGGAATGCCGCCGCCAGCAGAACGAAGGTCAGCACGAGGCCGAAGCTGCTAATGCCGATGAGCGCGGTGCGGCCGGGATATTCCAGCGGGTTGATGCCGGACAGGCCGAGCCAGAAGAAGGTTTTCGACAGGCCGTCGAAGGACACCGATGACAGGCTGAGCAGCAGGAAAGCGATGCCGCTTGCCGGCAGGGGTGCCGCGCCGAGCAGTTTTGAGCCCGGCCAGCAGAGAGCGAGCCGCCCGTGTTCATTGCGCTCGACGATGGCGAAGCGCGCCACCATGGCGAAGAACACCGTCAGGAATTCGCCGCGCCGGCTCCAATCGCGGTAGCCGAAGGCGAGCATGGCGATGAAGGTAAGCAACCAGTAGAGGCCGGCGGCATAGGCCAGCCGCGCCGGGTCGTCGGGCGCCGGGTCGATCAGCTCGAACCAGGCAAAGGCGAAGAACAGGATAACGGCTGGCCAGCAGCCGAGCCATGAAGGCAAACGCAATTTCTGTCCCTCACCGCCACGAAGCTTGAACAGGCGGCTTACGATCCGCCACGGGCCATACCATGGATTCGGCCACGACCAGACATCGCCGAACAGGCCTTGCGCGATGGCAAGGCCGACCCAGAGCAGCGTCCAGATGGTCAGGGGCAGCGGATTGGAGAGCGGGTCGCGGCTGCCGAACAGGCCGGCGGCGATGAGCGTTGCGAAACCGGCAAAGGAGATGAGGCTGATGATTGTGCGAGGGGTGTCGGCGAATGGGAAGAGCGGCAGGCGGCGGCGCCAGAAGCGGTCGAGGGTTGCGGGTGGCAGCAGGGCGAGGACGAGGAAGCTTACCGCGACGGCAAGCGCGCCGCCGGCGATGTAGTAGCCGGTCGGGAGGAGGAGGACGTGGCCGCGGTCGGAGGCGTGGGCGAAGGCAGGGGTGGGGAGGAGTGTGAGGGTGGGGGAGCAGGCGACATATGTCAGCCTGACGCGATCCTTCACACCCCCCTCTGGCCTGCCGGCCATCTCCCCCGCAAGGGGGGAGATTGGATGTCGCCGGGGCTTTCGCCAACTTTCAAGGGTAAAGAAAGAGGCGCGGTACTCGATGCTGCCAATCTCCCCCCTTGCGGGGGAGATGTCCGGCAGGACAGAGGGGGGTGGGCGGCAACTCACGCTATCGCGATTTCCATTTCGTCCAGCAAGGCACCCGCCGACCCTCAAACCTTGACCAGCTGCTCCACGCGGTCCTTCGCCCCAAAAATCCGGAGATAGCGCTCGATCTCCTTCTTGTCGCCCGTCGCTTTCGCCGGATTGTCCGACAGCTTCACCGCCGGCCGGCCATTGGCCTCCGTCACCTTGCAGACCAGCGATATCGCATCCAGGCTGTTGGTTTCGGTCGGCGCGCAGCCTTCGAAATCGTTGGTGAGGTTGGTGCCCCAGCCGAAGGACATGCGCACCTTGCCCTTGAAGTGCCTGTAGGTCTCCTCGATGGTTTCGACCTCGAGACCGTCGGAGAAGATCAGCAGCTTCTGCCTGGGGTCCTTGCCCTTCTCGCGCCACCAGTCGATGATTTTTTCGCCGCCTTCGATCGGCGGCGCGCTGTCGGGGCGGAAGCCGGTCCAGTCGGCGACCCAGTCCGGGGCGTCGCGCAGGAAGGATGCGGTGCCGAAAGCGTCGGGCAGCACGATCAGCAGGTTGCCGCCGTAATAGCGCTGCCAGTCCTGCAGCACCTTGTAGGGCGATTCCTTCAATTCCTTTTCCGACTTGGCAAGGGCGGCAAAAACCATCGGCAATTCATGCGCGTTGGTGCCGAGCGCTTCGAGGTCGTTGTCCATGGCCAGCAGCACGTTCGAGGTGCCGGTGAAGGCTTCGCCAATGCCTTCCTTGAGCGCCTCGACGCACCAGCGCTGCCACAGGAAGGAATGGCGGCGGCGGGTGCCGAAATCGGAGATGCGGATGCCGGGCAGCGCCTTCAAGCGTTCGGTCTTGGCCCACATCTTCCCCTTGGCGCGTGCATAGAGCACGTCAAGCGCGAAGGGACCGAAGGCGCGCATGGCGGCGCGGGAACGAAGCTCATTGATGATCGCCAGCGCCGGGATTTCCCACAGGGTGGTGTACATCCAGGGACCGCTGAAGGAGAGCTCGTACTGACCGTCGCGCTTGGACAGCTCGTAGTCGGGCAGCCGAAAACCTTCCAGCCAGGCGAGGAATTCCGGCTCGAAGATCTGCTTGCGGCCATAGAAATTGTTACCGCCAAGCCAGATCATCTCCTTCTTGGAGAAGCGCAGCGTGCGGGCATGGTCGAGCTGGTCGCGCAATTCGCCTTCGTCGATGTCGTCGGCCAGGCGCACCGAGGTGGTGCGGTTGATCAGCGAAAAGGTGGCGTCGACCTTGGGGTACATGCCCCAGATCATCTGCAGCATCAGAAGCTTGTAGAAATCGGTGTCGAGCAGGCTGCGGACGATCGGGTCCAGCTTCCAGGTGTGGTTGTAGACGCGCCGCGCTATATCGGTTCTTGCCATGTCCTGCCGTCGCCTTCGCTGCTCACGTCTTTCTTACGCAATTCCGGACGGGAAACCGCCGCACAGTTTTCCTGGAATTGCCGGGCAAGAGCTTATTAGCATTGAATTTTTGAAAGCGCCTCCCGCTTTCCGGGCTGGCCCGACAAAAAGCAGCCGCTCAGGTCCAGCCTCAACTCTTGGCGCCCACCACCCGCAGCGCCGGACGCTTCCTGCGGCTGCCGATGCGGCCGGCCACCGGCGCGTCGGCCCGGCTGTCGGCCTGTTCCTTTTCGGCAAACAGCCAGTCGACGAACAATTGCACGATAGGCGCCGAACGCATCTCGTTGCGGCAGACGACGTAGAAATCATCGACCGCCGGCACCGACAGGCTGAACGGCGCCACCAGCAGGCCCCTGGCGAGCAGCATGCTGGCGGTGACGGAATCGCCGAGAGCCACGCCATGTCCGTGCACCGCGGCTTCGATCGCCGTACGGGCGTCGCCGAGATGGTGGCGGCGGCCACGTTCGAGGTCGAGCCCATCGGCGGCGGCCAGCCAGGTGTGCCATTCGCGGCCATCATCGCCATGCAGGATGACATGGCCAGCAAGATCCCGGCAGATGCGGAGCGGCCGGTTGTTGATCAGCGTCGGGCTGACCACCGGGAACAGTTCGAGGCCCGACCATTTGCGCATCCAGCAATCGGTCCAGCTGCCGTCGCCATAGAGCACGCAGACATCGACCTGTGGGGCGCGGATGTCCTTGGGGTCGTTGGACGGGATCAGCGTCAACCTGATATCAGGATATTGCGCCATGAAGCTGCCGAGCCGCGGCGTCATCCACAGAAGCAGCAGCGCCGGCACGCAGGAGACCGACAGCGTACCGGCGCTGGCTGGCCTGGTCATGCGCTGGGTGGCGGCGGCGATGCCGTCGAAGGCGGTCGAGACCGCCGGCAGCAATTCGGCGCCGTGCGGGGTGAGCTTTACCCGCTGTCCGGTGCGTTCGAACAGTTTTACGCCGAGTGATTGCTCGAGCGCCTTGATCTGGTGGCTGATTGCGCCGTGGGTGACGTTGAGCTCACTCGCCGCCTTGGTCAGCGAGGCATGCCGCGCCGTCGCCTCGAAGGCGCGCAAGGGATTCAAGGGGGGCAGACGCTTGGCCATGAGCAACCGGATACTCTGTGAGATTTTCTCACAATCAGCACCGTAACAATATCAATTGATTTTTCAATGCGGCTGCCGGACACTTTGGCAGGTCAACAGCATCAATGACGTGAAATCTACAGGCAGCCAGCGGGACAGCGACCCGGCCGGATGATGGTCAGTTCGCAGATGTCGCCACGGCCGCATGCATCAGCCCGCAGGAGGAGACCGACATGGGTTATGACAGAGGCAAGCTGGAAGCCTTGCGCCGCAAGTATGGCGAGAGCCATGGCGGCGAGATGTTCGACCCGAAGTTCCGCAAGGTCGCGGACAAGATCTTCTCCAAGAGCGGCACAAGGCTGGCGCCCTATGCCGGCATCCCCACCTTCCTCGCCGCGCCCTACCGTGAAATCGCTGCCGACAATCCGGATTTCGGCGATTTGCAGGTGGCGATCATCGGCGTGCCGATGGATCTCGGCGTCACCAACCGGCCCGGCTCGCGCTTCGGGCCAAGGGCGCTGCGCGCCATCGAGCGCATCGGCCCTTACAATCATGTGCTGGAATGCGCGCCGACGCATGAGCTGCGCGTCGCCGACATCGGCGATACGCCGTTCCGCAGCCGCTACCGGCTGGAGGTCAGCCACGAAGATATCGAGCGCCGCACCAACCAGATCGTCGATGCCGGCGTGCTGCCGCTCTCGGTCGGAGGCGACCACTCGATCAGCCATCCGATCCTGAAGGCGGTCGGCAAAAAGGCGCCGGTCGGCATGATCCACATCGACGCTCATTGCGACACAAGCGGGCTGTTCGACATGACCAAGTTCCATCATGGCGGACCGTTCCGCAACGCGGTGCTGGACGGCGTGCTCGACCCCACCCGCACCATCCAGATCGGCATCCGCGGCTCGGCGGAGTATCTGTGGGAGTTCACCTATGAATCCGGCATGACGGTCGTGCATGCCGAAGAGGTGACGGGTCTCGGCATTCCGGCCATCATCGAGAAGGCGCGCAGAATAGTCGGCGACGGCCCGACCTACATTTCCTTCGACGTCGACAGTGTCGATCCGGCCTTCGCGCCGGGTACCGGCACGCCGGAAATAGGCGGCCTGACGACGCGCGAGGTGCTCGAACTGCTGCGCGGCTTGAAAGGTCTCAACATTGTCGGCGGCGATGTCGTCGAGGTGGCGCCGCAATATGACGCGACCACCAACACCGCCCATGTCGGCGCCCAGGTCCTGTTCGAGATCCTGAGCCTGATGGTGTTCAGCCCGGCGATCACCGGCAAGGGGGCCTGACGGATTTCACATGCAAAGGCGGCCGCCGCGCTGGAGCCGGCGGCCGTTTCCAAAACAAACAAGCTTCCAGAAGGGGAATACCAATGACAATCCAAATGAAATCAACCATCGCCGCCGCGCTGATGCTCGCCGGCCTCGGCTTCGCCTCCCCGGCCAATGCCGACGCCGTCGACGACATCACCAAGGCCGGCGCCATCAATGTCGGCATCTTCTCCGACTTTCCACCCTTCTCCTCGGCCAGCGCCGATATGAGCATCAAGGGTTACGACGTCGACGTCGCGCAGGCGATCGCCGATTCACTCAAGGTGAAGCTCAATCTGGTCAGCGTCACCGGCCAGAACCGCATCCCGTATCTCACCGACAAGCGCGTCGATATCCTGATGAGCGTCGGCTATTCCAAGGAGCGCGAGGAGGTGATCGATTTCGCCGCCGCCTATGCGCCCTACTACATCGCCGTCATCGGTCCGGCAGCGCTTTCGATCAAAGGCAAGGAAGATCTCGCCGACAAGTCGATCGCCGTCAATCGCGGCACGCTCGAGGATACGTCGTTGACCGAAGCGGCGCCGTCATCGGCCGACATCAAGCGCTTCGACAACTACAATTCCGTCATCCAGGCCTTCATCTCCGGCCAGACCCAGCTGATGGTGGTCGGCAATGATGTCGGCGCCCAGGTGCTGGCCAAGCAGGACGCGCTGAAGCCGGAGCAGAAGTTCCAGCTCTTGACCTCGCCTTCGCATATCGGCCTCAACAAAAAAGAGGACCGGCTGAAGACGGCGGTCAATGATGCGGTTGCCAAGATGCTGGCCAACGGCAAGCTCGACGAGAGCTCGAAGGTCTGGCTGAAGACGCCGCTCAATCCCGACAACCTCAAGGATTGAGTTCTCGTGGCTTTTGCCTGGCTCCCAGGTGCTGTGGGCGACATCGCGCGCGGCGCGGCCACGACGATCCTGTTGATCGTCGTGACCACGCTCGTGGGCACGCTGCTCAGCATCCTGGGCGCTGCCGGCCGGCGCAACGGCCCGGTATTCGTGAAGCGCGCCATCGCGGTCTATGTCGAGGTGATGCGCAACACGCCGTTCCTGGTGCAGCTGTTCTTCATCTTCTTCGGCCTGCCCAGCCTCGGCATAAGGCTCGATCCGATCCTGGCAGCCATGTTGGCAATGACGCTCAACATGGCAGCCTACACCATTGAAATCGTCGGCGCCGGTCTCGATGCCGTGCCCGGCGGACAAACGGAAGCAGCGCTTGCACTGGGCTTGAGACCGCGCCAGGTGTTCATCAAGATCGTGCTGCCGCAGGCGCTCAAGGTGATCTACCCGGCGCTGACCAGCCAGATCGTCATCATGATGCTGGAATCGGCCGTGGTGTCGCAGATCGCCGTGCGCGAGCTGACCTATGAGGCCGACATGCTGCAAGCCCGCACCTTCCGGTCCTTCGAAACCTATTTCGTCGTGACCCTGGTCTACCTCGTCCTGTCCATGGCCTTGCGCCGGCTGCTGGTCACAGGCGGGCGCCGCGTATTGGGGGCAGGTGTCACATGATCGAATTCACCTTCTGGGACATCGTTCGCAATCTGCTGCTCGCCGCCCGCTGGACGGTGCTGTTGTCACTGGCGGCCTTTGTCGGCGGCGCGCTGGTCGGGCTGATCGTGCTGTTCTTCAGGATCGGAGAGAATAAATGGAGCCAGCGGGTCGCTTCCGGCTACATCGCCCTGTTCCAGGGAACGCCGCTGTTGATGCAGCTGTTCCTGATGTTCTTCGGCCTGCCGATGCTCGGCCTGCGCATCGAGCCATGGACTGCCGCCGTGCTCGGCCTGACCTTCTTCGCCAGCGCCTATCTGGCCGAGATCTGGCGCAGCGGCGTCGATGCGCTGCCGCGCGGGCAGTGGGACGCCGGCGCCAGCCTTGGCCTGCACCGTCTGCAGGAGCTCCGGCTGATCATCCTGCCGCAGGCCTTCTCGATCACAAGGGCGCCGATCATCGGCTTCCTGGTGCAGTTGATCAAATCGACGGCGCTGACCTCGATCATCGGCTTCGAGGAGCTGGTCAGAACCTCCAACGCCATCAACAACGCCACCTTCGAACCGTTCAAGGTCTACGGGCTGGTGGCGCTGATCTTCTTCGTCATGTGCTTTCCACTGACGCAATACGCCCGTACGCTCGAACAACGAGCGGCGGCCCACTGACGCCAGGCGGCGACAGTGCGTGAAGGGAACCTGCCGGAATAGAACGGCATCAACTGAGGAGAAACCAGATGAACAGACTGATTGGAAAATCCCTGACACGGCGCGGCGTGCTTGGTGCGGGCCTCGCTACAGCCGGCGTGCTGGCCATGCCGTCGATCCTGCGCGCGCAGGACAAGTCGCTGAAGGTCGGCGTCTATGGCGGCTATTTCAAGAAATCCTTTGACGAGCACGTCTTCCCAGATTTTACCAAGGCCACCGGCATTGCAGTGGAATCGGTCGCCGAGCCGACCGGCGAAGCCTGGCTGGTGCAGCTCGAACAAGCGTCCAAGGCCGGCCAGGCGCCGGCCGACCTTTCGATGATGTCGCAGACCTCGACGCTAAAGGGCCAGTCGACCGAATTGTGGACGCCGCTCGATACGTCGAAGTTCAAGCACTACAACGATTTGTTGCCGCGCTTCGTCAACAAATATCCGGATGGTCGCGTTGCCGGCATCGGCGCCGTCGCCTGGTGGATCACGCTGGTCTCCAACACCGATGTCTACAAAGATGCGCCGACCTCATGGGAGACGCTGTGGGACAAGGCCAATGAGGACAAGCTTGGCCTTCTGGCACTTGCCTCGAACTCGTTCCTGCTCGAAGTGACAGCCAAGACCTTCATGGGCGGCACCAATGCGCTCGACACCGAGGACGGACTGAACAAGGCGTTCGAAAAGCTCGCCGAGCTCAAGCCGAATGTCCGGCTGTGGTATCGCGACGAGGCGCAGTTCGAGCAGGCGCTGAAGTCGGGCGAGATCCCGATGGGCCAGTATTATCACGACGTCACCGGCCTCGCGGTCGCCGACGGCTTCCATGTCCGCTCGACCTTCCCGAAGGAAGGCGGCATCCAGGACTCCGGCAATTGGGTGCTGTCGCGCGCCTCGACCAAGGTCGACGAGGCGCATGCATTCATCGACTATATGAGCCAGCCGTCGATGCAGGGTCTGATGTCGCGCAAGGTCGGCACCACGCCGACGCTGAAGAAAGAGGTGCTCGACCTCAAGCCGGAAGAGTTCGCCGCGGTGTCGTCGGATATCGATCCGATCATCCCGCGCTATGACCTCTATACGTCGAAGGCCGACTGGATCAACCAGAAGTGGACCGAGCTGATCGTCGGCTGAGCCGCCCGTTCCGCTTGAAAACTGATCGGCCGCCGGATTTCCTCCGGCGGCCATTTCCTGGAATTGCTCCAGCGCACAGCCTGAGAGGGATGAGCATGTCCGGACTAGATATCAACGCCGTCACCAAAAAATTCGGCAACTTCGCCGCCGTCGACAATGTCCAGCTCAACGTGCCGCATGGCACGTTCGTGTGTCTGCTCGGCCCATCGGGCTGCGGCAAGACCACGCTGCTGCGCATGATTGCCGGACTGGAGGAGCCGACCAGCGGCGCCATCGTGCTCGACGGCGAGGACATCACGCCTTTGCCGACGCACAAGCGCAATCTCGGCATGGTGTTCCAGTCGCTGGCGCTGTTTCCGCATCTCTCTGTCGGCGACAACATCGCCTATGCGCTGCGCATTCGCGGCGCCTCGAAGGAGGAGCAGAAGAAGCGCGTCGACGAGTTGCTAGGCCTCATCCATCTGACCGGCTTTGCCGACCGCCCGGTGGCCAAACTGTCGGGCGGTCAGCGCCAGCGCGTGGCAATTGCACGGGCCTTGGCGCTGTCGCCGAAACTGTTCCTGCTCGACGAGCCGCTGTCGGCGCTCGACGCCAAACTGCGCGAGGCCATGCAGGTGGAACTGCGCCAGTTGCAGCAGCGGTTAGGCATCACCACCATCGTCGTCACCCACGACCAGCGCGAAGCCATGACCATGGCCGACCTCGTCGTCGTCATGGGCCACGGCAGGATCCTGCAGGCGGCGCCGCCGATCGAGATCTACCGCAAGCCGGCCGACGCCTTCGTCGCCGACTTCATCGGCATCACCAATCTGCTGCCGGCCGAGATCGACAGCACCGGGCGTACCACCATTCTGGGCACAGCCATTCCAGGTCTTGCCATGCCGGCGGGTCAGACTAAAGCGTCTGTATCGGTCCGCCCCGAGGATGTGCATCTCGGCAGCCCCGGCGGCTCGGCCATTACCGGCGAGGTGAGTTTCGTTCGCGATCTCGGCGGCACCATCGAGACCTTCGTCGATGTCGGCGGCACCAGCATCATTGCCGTGACGACGCCGCGCGAACGGCATGACGTGCCGGTCGGCGCCAAGGTCGGCGTAACGCTGCCGCCCGGCAGCTGCGTGGTGCTCGGCGCATGAGACGCGAGGCTCCGAAGTCGCTAGCCGACTACACGCCGCTGTTCTTTCCGGCGCTGATGCTGATAGTCTTCTTCGTCGTGCCCTTCTCGACGATGATCGCGGTGAGCTTCTTCAAGCGCAACCCGTCCGGTTTCTACACGCCGGATTTCGTGTTCGACAATTACGCCCGCTTCCTGTCGGTGTTCTTCGGCGGCGTGCTCGGCTTTTCGCTGCTGCTGGCGGTGCTGGTCGCCGTCTGCTGCGTGGCCATCGCCTTCCCCTTCACCTACCTCCTGACCCGCCGGCCGCGCCGCGTGCAGACGCTATGGCTGGTCGGCCTGCTGTCGGTGCTGTCGCTGTCGGAAGTCATCATCGGCTTTGCCTGGTCGACGCTGTTTTCGCGCACGGCGGGCATCACCAATCTGTTCGTGGCGATCGGGCTGATGGACAAGCCGGTGGCGCTGCTGCCGACCTTCGGCGCGGTGCTGACCGGCATGGTTTACCAGGCGCTGCCCTATACGATCCTGGTGCTTTACCCCGCTTTGGTCCGCCTCGATCCGACTCTGTTAGAGGCCGCGCGCACGCTCGGCGCCTCGCCTATCCGGGCCTTCTTCAACGTCGTCGCGCCGGCGCTGCGCAACACCATCGTGGCGACGCTGATCATGGTCTTCGTCTTTGCGCTCGGCTCCTATCTGCTACCGCAGATTCTGGGACGCCCGCAACACTGGACGCTGTCGGTGCTGATCACCGACCAGGCGATCTACCAGTCCAACATGCCGTTCGCAGCCGCGATGGCGGTGTTCCTGGTGCTGATCTCGCTGGCGCTGGTCGGACTGACGCTGCTCGTCGGACGAAGGGAGAACGCCCTATGACCGCGACCTTGCTGCGCCGTGTCTATTTCACCATCGTCGCGCTGTTCCTGGCGGCGCCGCTGATCGTCGTCGCCGGCGTGTCGGTGAATTCGCGGCAGGAGCTCAGCTTCCCCCCGGTCGGCTTCTCGCTCGCCTGGTACGCCCAGATCTTCACCGATCCGGAATGGCGGCTGGCGCTGATCCATTCGGTGACGCTGGCCGTCTGCTCGGCAGCCATTGCCGTGGCGGTCGCGCTGCCCCTGGCCTGGTTCCTGTGGCGGCGCATCGCGCCATGGGCGAACATCTTCCAGGTGCTGGGGCTTGCCCCCTTCATCCTGCCGCCGGTCATCACCGCGCTCGGCTTCCTCTCCTTCTGGGCGACGGTCGGGCTGTTCGGCCAGTTCTTCACCGCCATAATCAGCCACGCCATCTTCTTCGTGACGCTGCCGCTGGTGACGCTGTCGCTCGGCTTTGCCTCGATCGACCGCTCGCTGGTCGAGGCCGCGGCGACCATGGGCGCCGATGACCGCACAGTGCTGAAAACCGTGGTGCTGCCGTTGATCCTGCCCTACCTCGTCTCGGGCTACGCCTTCGCCTTCGTCTTGTCGCTCAACGAATACATCGTCGCCTACATGACGATCGGCTTCACCACCGAGACGCTGCCCATCAAGATCTTCAACGCGCTGCGCTACGGCTACACGCCGACCATGGCTTCGGTCTCGGTGTTCTTCGTGGCGGTGGCGGCACTGGTGTTCGGCTCGATCGCCAGGTTCGGCGATATACGCCGGCTGCTCGGCGCGATGTCGTCGGACGGGAGCTGAGCGCAATCATTTGTAACAGCACCCCTCGATCGCGTCGCCTGTACGGGCCGTCCCGGCCCAGGCCTGCTTGATCTTCAGCGATATGGCTGGTGCGGCGAAGCCGGTGTGCACCAGCCATTTCGCAAGTCTAGCACATGGTGCGGCACCGCCGTCATGCTGCCCCTTTCCAACGCAGGAGGCGCATGGCATTGGCCGTCACCAGCACGGTCGCGCCGGTATCGGCCATGATCGCCGGCCACAGGCCGGTGATTCCCAAGACCGTGGTCACGAGGAAGACGGCCTTGAGGCCGAGGGCCATGGTTATGTTCTGTTTGATGTTGGCCATGGTCGCCTTCGACAGCGCAATCATCGCGGCAACGTCGCCGACACGGCCATGCAGCACCGCTGCATCAGCGGTTTCGAGAGCCACGTCAGTGCCGCCGCCCATCGCAATACCAACATCGGCGGCCGCAAGGGCTGGCGCGTCATTAATGCCATCGCCGACCTTGGCCACAATGAGGCCCTCTCCCTTCAGCTCTCCGACAATACGCTGCTTGTCTTCTGGCAGTAGCGCGGCGCGGACCTCGATGCCGAGTTGCTTGCCGATCGCGGCAGCTGTCCGCTTGTTGTCGCCCGTCAGCATGATGGTCTTAATGCCGGAATCCGTCAGCGCCTTGAGACCAGCGAAAGCGTCCGGGCGCGGTTCATCACGCATTGCAATGGCGCCCGCCACCTTGTTGTCGACGAGGACGACCGAAACGGTTTTGCCTTCGTCATTGAGCGCGGCGATTTGAGACTTTTGAACCTCAGTGAGCTTCGCCGTATCCTCGGCCGCCTGTGGCGATGCAAGGAAAACTTCGGTGCCTTCCACGTTCGCCTTGACCCCCTTGCCACCTAGAGCCTGCGCTTTGGACACGGCCGGAGCCTGAACCTTGTCTGCAGACGCCTTTGCGAGGATGGCGATGGCAAGCGGATGGCTTGAGCCGGTCTCCAAGGCGGCAGCAAGACGCAGCACTTCGGCCTCCGATTTTCCGAAAGAAACCACGTCGGTGACCTGGGGCTTGCCGAGCGTGAGCGTGCCGGTCTTGTCAAGCGCCACGGCGGTGACCTTGCCGAGAACCTCGAGGACCGCCCCGCCCTTCATCAGTAGGCCGCGCTTGGCGCCAGCCGAGAGCGACGCGGCGATTGCCGCCGGGACCGAGATGACCAGGGCACAGGGGCAGCCGATGAGCAACAGGGCGAGGCCTTTGTAGATCCATTCGTTCCAGTTGCCGCCGAAAACGAGAGGTGGAACCACGGCCACCATCGCGGCCACGCCGACCACAGCAGGCGTGTACCAGCGCGAGAAGCGGTCGACGAACCGCTCAGTTGGCGCCTTGCTCTCCTGGGCTTCCTCGACCAGCTTGACGACGCGCGCGATGGTGTTATCGGAGGCAACGGCGGTGACCTTGATGCGCAAAACAGCGTCGCCATTGATGGTGCCGGCGAAAACCTTGTCGCCGACGCATTTGCGCACCGGCACGCTCTCGCCTGACACCGGGGATTCGTCGATCGCGCTCTCACCCTCGGTGATCTCGCCATCGGCGGGAATCCGGTCACCCGGCCGCACCATGATCATGGCGCCTACTTCAAGGCTTTCGGCCGGCACCTCGCGCGTCTTGCCGCCCTTTTCAATGAAGGCCGTTTTCGGGACCAGCGTGGTCAGCGCTTGAATGCTCGAGCGCGCCTTTCCGGCGGCAACGCCCTCGAGAAGCTCACCGACAAGGAACAGGAAGACCACAGTGGCAGCTTCCTGGCCGGCGCCGATAATGACCGCACCGACGGCCGCTATGGTCATGAGCATTTCGATGGTGAAGGGAATGCCTGCGACGGCGGCCATGACGGCCCGTTTGGCGATAGGCACCAGGCCAACCAGCATGGCCGCGATAAAGACCCACACCCCGGACGCCGGCCACACATAGTGAATGGCAAACGCAAGGACCAGCGCGGCGCCGCTGGCGATCGTCAGGCGACCCTTGGGACTCTTCCACCACGGCCCCGAGGTTGGCGCGCGGTCGTGCCCGTGAAGGCCCTCTATTCCCTCCTCGCGGTCATCTTGACTTTCGCTGACCTGATCGTGGCTGGCGTGAGCATGGCCCGCATGGTAGTCGCCCGCATCGTCGTGGTCATTGTGATGGTGCTCTGCCCCGTCCAGCCCGACCTTTCCCTTTACCTTGAGTTCGGCAACCGTGTAGCCGAGGCCAGTCACCTTCTTTTCAAGTTCGGCGAGGTCACTCTCGGGCGTGTGCCTGACCGTCATGGTGCCGGCGGTGACGGACACGCTGACATCTTCGACGCCAGGGATGCGACGTACCGCCTTATCGATTTTGGTGGCGCAACCGGCACAATCCATGCCTTCGACGCGATAACGGGTTTGTGCTTGAAGCGCGGTCATAACATTCCTCTTGTATCGTTTGACTGCGACGCTACATCCTCTAGCGACTAGAGGAGCAAGCGAAATATGCTGAATGGAGTGACCATTGGCGAAGCCGCCCGCCAAAGCGGCGTGAAAGTACCGACCATTCGCTATTACGAGCAGATAGGGTTGCTTGCCGCGCCAGCGCGAAGTGACGGCAACCGCCGTCAATATGAAGGTGGCGACTTGCGCCGGTTAGCGTTTATTCGCCATTCCCGCGAACTGGGCTTCGATATCGAAGCGATCCGCACTCTACTTGATTTGCAGGATAACCCTTTACAGCCTTGTGCAACTGCTGACGCCATTGCCCAAGCACGGCTCGCCGACGTTGCGCAGCGTATCCGCAGCCTGAAAGCCTTGCAGGCCGAGCTCGAGCTGATGGTTGAAGGCTGCCGCCATGGTAGAGTCGGCGAATGCCGGGTGATCGAGGTTTTGGCCGACCATGATCAATGTCGACACGAGCACAAATGTTTGCGTATTTAAGTGCTCCATGTGGCCACCTTGGTCTCCATTTCCAACAATGGGAAGACCTCGATTGCGACTGACGCAATTTCAGGAGTTCCGCCGTTGAAGTACTCTGCCAGGGGCGTTTTCGCATGGTCCGCTATTTAACCTGCGCGTCGCAAGCCGACCGGCAGCTTTCGGCCCAAAGCGATACCAGACATCTGCTCTGCAGTGACTGCTTCGGGCAGTTGGCGGACCGCTTGGTTCGCCGTCAATGCCCAAAGACAAGCGGCGGTGCTATGCGGTCGCGCCGCAGCCAGCGCGCGAGGAGCAGCACCGCCACCACGGCCAGACCTGACGCCAGGCCGATCCAGATGCCGACGCCGTGCAGGCCGAAATGGAAGGCGAGCAGCACGCCGAGCGGCAGGCCGATGCCCCAATAGCCGATGGCGGCATAGATCATCGGCACCTTGGTGTCGTGCAGGCCGCGCAGCATGCCGGCGGCAACGGCCTGCGCGCCGTCGAAGATCTGGAACAGCGCCGCAAAGGCAAGGAACGACACGGCCAGCGCGATCACCCTGGCATTGGCCGGATCGGTCATGTCGATGAAGGCGCTGATCAACAGATGCGGCCACAGCACCATCACCAGCGCCATCAGCGCCATGGACGAGACGCCGATGACGAAGGCGGTCCAGCCGGCGCGCGAAACGCCTGCCGGATTGCCTGCGCCATGGGCCAGCCCGACGCGCACGGTGACGGCCTGGTTGAGGCCGAGCGGCACCATGAAGGAGATCGAGGCGATCTGGATTGCGATGGCGTGCGCGGCCAGCGAGTCCGCATCGATCAGGCCCATCAGCAGGGCTGCCGCGTTGAAGATCGTCACCTCGAAGGCGAGGATGCCGGCGATCGGCATGCCGAGCCGCAGCAGACCCTTGAAACGCGGCCAGTCGGAGCGCCAAAAGCGGCCGAACAGGCGGTAGCGGCGGAACTTCTTCTCCAGCATCACCACGGCTGCCAGGCCGCAGAACATCAGCGTGCTCGACAGCGTGGTCGCCAGCCCCGAACCGGCAATGCCCATCGAGGTGACGCCGAGATTGCCGAACATGAACACCCAGTTGAAGAAGGCGTTGCAGGCGACGGCGACGAAGACGATGATCAGCGCCCAGCCCGGCCGCTCCAGCGCCGAGATGAAGGAACGCAGCACGATATAGCCGTAGAAAGGCAGCACCGCCCATTCCAACCAGCGCAGATAGATGCCGGCCTGATGCGCCAATGCCGGCTCTTGGCCCATGGCAAGCAGAATGGCCTCGCCATGCCACAACACGACCCAGATCGGGATCGAGATCAGGATCGCCAGCCACAGGCCTTGGCGCACGGTGCGGCGCAAATCGCGCACCGAATAGCGCCGGCGGCCAAGCTCGGTGGCGATCATCGGCGAGGTCGCCAGCATCAGGCCGAGGCCGAAGATCAGCGGCATGAAATAGAGGTTGGCGCCGAGCGCGCCGCTGGCCAGCGTATCGGCGCCCAGACGACCCATCATCATGACGTCTGTGGCGGTCATCGCGGTCTGGCCGAGATTGGTGAGCACCATCGGCCAGGCCAGCGCCAGCGTCGCCCTGATTTCCTGACGCCAAAGATTTTCCGGCGCACGAGCGCCGGCTTCGATCGCAGACATTGTCCTGCTCTTTCCGGTTGCGGCGCGTCGGCAACGAGGCCGGAAGCCGCACTTCCAAACGGCAAAACCTTCGGTTTCGCGGCGTTTGCGTCGTTCTATTGGACGAAATGCGACATGAAGGCAAGGGACGACGGGCAGCCGGCGATTGAGCCAGAGGCGGGAACCATTCCTACCGACCGCCCTTGGATCAACCGATGCTTTCGCCGCCGTCGATCACCAGCGCCTGGCCGGTCATGAAGGATGAGCGGTCGGAGACGAGGAACAGGATCGCTTCGGCGATCTCTTCGGCGCTCGCCCAGCGCCCCATCGGAATCCTGGTGCGGACATAGGTTTCGATCGCCTCGCGCCCGCCCATCTGGGCGATGAACGGCTCGTTGAAAGGCGTGTCGACCCAGCCCGGGCAGAGCGCGTTGACGCGCACATTGTGCCGGGCATAGTCGAGCGACATCTGCCTGGTCATCGCCACCACCGCATGTTTCGACGTCGCGTAGGCGATCATCTCGCGGTCGTAGAACACGCCGGAATTCGAGGCCGTGTTGAGGATGACGCCGCCGCCTTGCGCGACCATCGCCGGCATGGCCAGCCGCGCGGACAGGAACTGCGCCCGTACATTGATGCGCCAGGACGCATCCATGCCATCGACCTCGACCTCGGTCAGCGTGCCGCCGACCTGGATGCCGGCGTGATTGTGCAGGATGTCGATGCGGCCATACTTGCCGAGCGTGCCGGTGATGAGCTGTCCGACCGCCGCGTCGTCAGAGACGTCGGTGACAATCGCCTCGGCCTGCCCGCCCACTGCCCGGATGTCCGCCGCTGTCGTCTCGCCGCTGGCCTTATCCCAGTCGGCGATGACCACCACAGCGCCTTCCCTGGCCATGATCATGGCGCCGGCGCGGCCGATGCCGGAACCGGCGCCCGTCACCACGGCGATGCGGTCTCTAAGGATCATGAATTTGTCTTTCAGCTGGATGGCTTGTTCAGTTTGACGGCTGGCGCTGGCGCAGCTGCCATTGGGCAAGCACCACCAGAAGAACCGAGGCGACGAGCACGATGGTGGCGATGGCGTTGATTTCCGGCGTCACGCCGCGCCGGATCGAGGCGAAGACATAGATCGGCAGCGTCGTCTGCGCGCCGGCGACGAAGAAGGCGACGATGAAATCGTCGAAGGAGAAGGTGAAGGCGAGCAGGAAGCCGGCGATCATCGCCGGCATGATCTGCGGCAGCACGATCGAGCGAAACGTCGTCAGCGGCGTGGCGTAGAGATCGCTCGAGGCCTCGACCAGGTTGCGGTCGAGGCTGGCGAGACGCGTGCCGACAATCATCGTTACCAGCGCCATCGAAAACAGGCCATGCGCGGCGATGATCGATCCATAGCCGAGCGACAGGCGTGGCGGCTGGTCGTTTGGCCAGATCGAGGCGAGGAACGGGTTGAGCACGCCAAACAACTGGACCAGCGCGACGAGCGTCGAGATGCCGATGACGACGCCGGGAACGACGATCGCGGCACCCATCAGCGCGTCGAAGACGGCGCGGGTTCTGAGCCCCACCCGCGCCAGGCCGAGTGCCGCCGCCGTGCCGCACACCGCCGCCAGAAGGGCGCTGGTGGTGGCGATGAACAGGCTGTTCTTCAACGCCTCGACCAGGAACGGGTTCGACAGCGCCGTGCCGTACCACTGCACCGAAAAGCCGGTGAACTCGCTGGCATGGCGGCCGGCGTTGAAGGAAAACAGCACGACCAGCGCGATCGGCAGATAGAGAAAGGCGAAGACGGCGGTGACGAAGGCGCGCATCAGATCAGATCCACCCTGCGGGCGCCCGACACCCGTGTCGAGATACGGTTTGCCGCGATCAGCACCACCACCGAAACCGCCACCAGCGTGATGGCGATGGCCGATCCGAACGGCCAGTTGCGCGACTGCAGGAACAGGTCGACCAGCGCATTGCCTATGAAGAACACCTTGCCGCCGCCAAGCAGCGTCGGGATCAGGTATTCGCCAAGCAGCAGGATCATGACCAGTGAGAAGCCGGTCATGACGCCCGGCAGCGACAGCTTCAGCGTCACCCCCAGAAAGGTTGAGAGCGGGGTCGCGCCGAGATCGGCGGAGGCTTCCAGCAGCCTTCGGTCGAGCCGCTCGAGACTGACATAGATCGGCAGGATCATCAGCGGCAGATAGCCATAGACGATGCCGAGCAGCACGGCGCCCGGCGTGTTGATCAGCCTGACATCCTCGATACCGACAAAGGCCAGCAGCGCGGGAATGCCGCGTCCGCCCAGAATGTACATC
The DNA here is from genome assembly GCF_040318795.1 of Mesorhizobium sp. M1004. Lineage (NCBI taxonomy): Bacteria > Pseudomonadati > Pseudomonadota > Alphaproteobacteria > Hyphomicrobiales > Phyllobacteriaceae > Mesorhizobium > Mesorhizobium sp. M1004. The sequence continues at coordinate 42,878 of NZ_JAMYNB010000002.1, read as the reverse complement.
CAGGCATAGGTACGCATCAAAAGGCTGGTCCAGAACGGAATGACGACGAGCGCAAGCAGGATCAGCCGCCAGCGTTGCGGCGCCTTCAGGGCAAGGTAGTAGGCGACGGGGTAGGCGACGAGCAGGCAGGCAAGCGCGCCCACCGGCGCCAGCATCATCGTGTTCCAGAAGGCAGTCGCCCGCGCCGGGAGGTTGGCATATTGCGCCAGCGTGAAGGCGGCCTGGTAGCCGCCCTCCGGCGCCCGCTCGCCGACGCTGAACACGGCAATGGCGACGAACGGCAACACCAGAAACACCACCAGCCACGCTGTAGCCGGAGCGAGCAGCAGCGCTGTCAGGATGTTATACCGAAATCTGTTGCCGTGCATGGAAACCGCCCCGATGCCGGCGGACATAGGCCCACCGGTTTCCGTTTGCGTCAGGTCGGCATCAGGCCGACTTGAAGCGCGCCATCAGCTCGGCGCGGCCGGGATCGGTCAGCGTCGCCGCTGCACCGAATTCCAGCGGCGTTAACAGGTCCGCCGCCGGATAGAGGATCGGATTGTCGAGCACTTCCTTGGGCAACAGCTTGTTGACGCGTGCGTCGGTCGAGGGCGCGCCATTGGCGAGATGCTCCTTCACCGCGACCTCAGGGGTCATCAGATAGTTAAGCAAGGCATAGCCGGCCGGCTTGTTCGGCGCGTCCTTCGGGATGGCGTAGAAATCGGTCCAGATTTCGCCGCCCTCCTTGCCCAGCACGTAGGCGATCTCCGGGATATCGCGATGCAACTGCGCGCCGTCATTCGTCCAGCACATGGTCATCCAGGCGTCGCCCGCCCGCATTCCCGGCTGGTAGTCGGACGAGACCGCGAACAGATGCGGCTTGACCTTGAGCAGCAGCTCCTCGGCCTTGGCGAGCTCGTCCTGCTTCAGCGAGTTGAAGGAATAACCGTAATATTTCAGCGCGTTGCCGATGGTGGTCAGCTGGTAGTCATGCACCATGGTGCGGCCATCGCCCTCAGCCATGGCGATGTCCCAGAACTCCTTCCAGCTCGTCATCGGCTTGGCCAGCTTCTTGGTGTTGACGGCGAAGCCGGTGGTGCCCCAGTTCTTCGGCACCGCGTAGGTCGTGCCGTCGATCGTGCCTTCCGAGGTGAAGCGCGGGTCCTCCTGGGAGCCGTCGAAATTCGGCAGCTTGGCCATGTCGAGCGGATCGATGATGCCGAGTTTCTTGTAGGTCGAGATCGTGTAGTTGGTCGGCACGAACAGGCTCCAGCCCGAGGCGCCGGCCTGCAGCTTGGCAAGCATCTCCTCATTGGAGCCGAAGACGTTGACCTCGACGGCGACGCCGGTGTCCTTCTTGAAATTCTCGAAGGTCTGCGGGTCGTGATAGTTCGGCCAGGTGGCGATCGACATGCGGTCGCCGAGGTTTTCGGCGGCGAAGGCCGGCGTCGGCATGATGCCGAGCTCGCGCGCCATCACCGCGGTTGCGATGCCCAGGCCGGTGATGCCGAGGAAATCGCGGCGGCCGATCGAGCCGCGCTTCAGGCGCATCAGCTGGTCGACGAAGTTCTCGGGGCTAATCGGCAGTCCGTCACGATATGATTTCGACATTTTTTGCTACCCTCTGGTTGGTCCCGTTGTTCTTGTTCTCCGGAAACGCCAGCGGCGTCCCAGAGGCAAAGCCGATGGCGACGGGTTCGCCCGGCTTGAAGAGATTGCCATGGCCGATCACATGGTCGGCCTTGGCCAGCAGCGTTCCGATGCCCTGCACCTCGATGGCGTATTCCGCCGTCGAGCCCAAGAAGATCCGGTTGCGCACGATGCCCTTGAAAGGGCTGCCTTTGGTGGAGCCGAGGCTTAGCGATTCAGGACGCAGGCTGACAGAAACGGTCTCGCCCTGCTGCAAGGCGGTTCGTTTGCGCGCGGCAATGACGGTTCCGTCCGTCAGCGCCACATTGACAAGATCGCCTGTATGCCCGGCAACCTTGCCGCTCAACAGATTGGTCTTGCCGACGAAGTCGGCGACGAACAGGTCGGCCGGCTCGTCATAGATCTCGCTCGGCTGGCCGAGCTGTACGATGCGGCCGCCATTCATGACGCAGACGAAGTCGCTCATCGACAGCGCTTCCTCCTGGTCGTGGGTGACCAGCACGAAGGTGATGCCGATCTCGCGCTGCAGGTTCTGCAACTCGATCTGCATATCGGTGCGCAGTTTCTTGTCGAGCGCCGCCAGCGGCTCGTCGAGCAACAGCACGGCCGGCTTGTTGACCAGTGCGCGCGCCAGCGCGACGCGCTGCTGCTGGCCGCCGGAGAGTTCGTGGATCTTGCGGCGGCCATAGCCGGCGAGCCGCACCATTTCGAGCGCCTCGCCGGCGCGCCGGCCGATTTCCTGCGACGACAGGCGTGGCCGTGCCTGGCGCAGCCCGTAGGATACATTGGCTTGGACATCGAGGTGCGGAAACAGCGCATATTGCTGGAACACCATGTTGACCGGGCGGCGATAGGGCGGTGTGCCGGCCATGTCTTGGCCGCGGATGAACACCTGGCCTTCGCTCGGCTGCTCGAAGCCGCCGATCATGCGCAGGCATGTGGTCTTGCCGCAGCCGGACGGTCCGAGAAGGGCGACAAAGGCGGAGGGCGGCACAGCCAGATCGATGCCGCTGACAGCGGTCACGGCGCCATAGCGCTTGGTGACGCCGCGAAACTCGATGTCGGGCACTGCGGTCAAAGTGCTGGCTCCAGCAACAGGGCTATTTCAGGACGCTACCAGAGCCAATGGCGGCTAGTATATACCTCGCAGGTGGTATATCTGATCTATTTTCTCGTTTGAGGGGGTATAGGTTGAGTGCGTCCCGCAGCGACGAATACAGCCGGCTCGCAGCCCTTGTCGCGGCAACGCGAGAGACCAGCGGCGAAATGTTCGGCCAGGCAATGGTCGATTGGCTGAGCCAGCATGTCAGCTTCGACCACTGCGTTATCTTCGGCTATCGCGGCGCATCGCGACCGCCGCTGCTGTTCGAAACCTTCTCGCCGGCCGAGAGCCATGTCTTCGTCACGCTCTATCAGGAAGGACCTTATCTGCTCGACCCATTTCATCACGCGGCGGTGGAGCGCAAGGAGGGGTTCTGGCGCATGCGCGAACTGGCGCCCGACCGCTTCTATGCCAGCGAGTATTTTCGCACCTACTATAGCCAGACAAGGCTGGCCGAGGAGGTCGGCTTCTTCGTGCCGCTGCCCGGCAAGGATGCGCTGGTGCTGTCGCTGATGCGATTGCACGCCTCGGGTCCCTTCGGCACCGCCGATGCCAGGCTGCTGCGCGACATGGCGCCGGCGGTCATCAACTTCGCCCGGTTGCGCTGGCCCGCACTTTCGGCCGAGGAGCAGGACGAAGCGGAGCAGGGCGAGACGATCGCCGCAGTCAACGAGTTCGACCGCGCACACATTTGGGAAAGCCTGTCGCTGACCCCGCGCGAAAAGCATGTCGTCGATCTGGTGCTGCAGGGGCATTCCACCGAGTCGGTCGCAAGAGCCATGCGCATCGTGCCGGGAACGGTGAAGGTTCACCGCCGCAACATCCACCGCAAACTCGGCATCAAATCCCAAGCCGGGCTGTTCGCCCGCTTCATTGAGATCATCGAGAGCCGGCGTTGAAATCGCTGAGGCAGACATCGTTCACTTGCGGGCGACAGACTGCTACGGATTACCCGAAACCAGTCGCTTCCTCATACGCCCCGGAGAGCAGACGATGGCATTCAGGCGCAGAAAGAACACGGCCGCGATCCCTCGCACGGTGCCGGCTTTCGAGCACATCGTCACCGAGGCGAGCGACAGTTTCCTGTGGCGGCTCGACGACTATCCCTGGGAGCGCAATGTCTGGAATTTTCATCCGGAATACGAGATCCATCTCCTGAGGAAGTCTTCCGGGGTCGCGCTGGTCGGCGATCACATCGGCGAATTCGGGCCGGGCTACCTGAGCATCGTCGGCGGCGGGCTGCCGCATGACTGGGTGACATCGGTGCAACCCGGCGAGCTGATCGAAGGACGCGACATCGTGCTGCAATTCGATCCGCAGCGGCTGCGCGGCTCGGCGGGACTGCTGCCGGAGCTGCGCGAACTGGAACCGTTCCTGGAGCGATCGCTGCGCGGCATCGTCTTCCATGGCCGCGCCGCGCTCGACGGCGCTGCGCTGATGGAACGGATGGGCACCGTGCACGGGCTCGCCCGGTTTTGCCTCTTCCTCGAACTGGTCGATCTGCTGGCCAGGACAGACGAATACGAGCTTTTGTCCTCGCCGGATTTCTCACCCGCGCTCGACGCAACCTCGCTGGACATCATCCAGCGCACGCTGACCTATCTCTTCCAGCACTTCGCCGAGGACCTGAAGCTGCCGGAGGCGGCGGAGCTGGCGGGGATGAGCGAAAGCACGTTTTCGCGCTTCTTCCAGAAGAACACCGGCAACAGTTTCAGCGACCACATCGCCAAGCTCCGGCTCTGGCAAGCCTGCAAGCTGCTGGCGGACACCGATACTCCGATCACCGACATCTGCTTCCAGGTCGGCTACATGAACATCTCCAACTTCAACCGCGCCTTCCTGCGCAAGCACCGGATGACGCCGTCATCCTACCGCAAGCTGTCGAAGCAGCGGATGACGATGCGCGCCTGAAAACCGGCCTTCCTCACTCCATCGGTACTCATGTGACAGAGGTCGTGCAGGCGGGCCGGATTTGCAGCGCACAATGCATAAAAGTACAGGTGTGCTGCAACGGGGCTTCTAGCGCGGCCTTTAGCAACTCCTCATTTTGGCGATGGGTGGCTTGTCGCTCGGGCGATGGCGAGGATCGCGCAACCGAAGACTTCCGCTTCCTGCGACTGTTCCTGGAGGAGAAAATCAATGAAACCAATTCGGCTCGCTGCGAGCATAAGCGCAGCTTTCATGCTTACCACGACCCTCTCGACCATGGCGCTGGCGGCGCCGGTCTGCTCGGCGCCGGTCAAGGTGCTGGCGCAACCGCGTGACGGGCTGACGCTGCTGGAGGCGTCCAAGGACGAGTTCCAGAAACTGGCCGGCGCCAGCTTCCAGATCGACTATCTCAACGAGAACGACCGCCGGGCAAAATCGCGCGCCGATGCGTCCACGGTGGGCAACTACAACGTCTACTATGTCGACGAAGCCAATGTGGCGCTGTTCGCCTCGTCGAAATGGATCGTGCCGCTCACCGACTATTACCCGGCTGACTACGACTACGCCGATTTCGACCCGGGCCGGCAGAAGGTCGCCACCTATGACGGCAAGGTGTGGTTCGCGCCGCTGACCGGCGGCGGCGACCTGATGGTCTACCGCAAGGACATTCTGGAAGCCGCCGGCATCCAGCCGCCGAAGACGCTGGACGAGTTGATCGCCGACGTGCCGAAGCTGACCGATCCCGACAAGGGCATGTACGGCATCGCGCTGCGCGGCGCGCGTGGCTCGGGCGCCAATGTCTGGCGCTGGATGCCGTTCTTCAAGGCCTATGGCGGAAAATGGTTCGACGGTGACAAGCCGGCTTTCAACTCCGAGGCCGCGGTCAAAGCAACCGAGACCTATCTTAAACTGTTCAAGGATTCAGCGCCCGGCACGCAGACCGGCAGCTGGGATGAATCGACCGGCGCCTTCCTGTCGGGCCAGGTTGCCATCTTGGTCGAATCGACGCCGCTGTCGGGCATGGCGGTCGACCCGAAGACCTCGCAAGTGGTCGGCAAGATCGGCTTCCTGCCGCCGCCCTCGCCACTGACCGGCGGCGGCTACGGCCACGGCCTCGCCATCGCCGCCAAGGCCAATGCCGATGACGCCGCGAAGCAATGCGCCGGCCTGTTCATCGCCTGGGCGACGTCGAAGGAGAACGAGAAGCGCCGGCTCGACGCGCACCAATTCGGCGAGCTCAACCGCACCAGCGTGCTGTCCAGCAAGGAGTTCGCCGACATTTACGGCGCCGATCTCGGCCAGGCGCTTGCCGATACCGGCAAGGTGACGGCGGTGAACTTCTGGCAGGATCCGCGCTGGCCGGATCTCGGCGACCGCTGGGGCATCATCCTGGAAGAGCTGGTCACCGGCACGCGCACCGACGTCAAGGGCGGCCTCGACGAACTCGAGGCCTACGCCAACGAGCTGGTGAAGAAGAAGTAATCCTCCCGTCCGCGGCGCGCGGTCCGGGGCATTCGACTGGATGCCGGGACTGTGCGCCGCGGGTCTCTCCAAAAAGGCACAGCCCGAGGATAGGCCATGCGCCGACGCTCTTCCCTGCCCGTGACGTTTCTGGTTCCGACGCTCGCCATTCTTCTGGTGCTGTCGATGGTGCCGACGCTCTACGCCATCGTCATCGCCCTGCAGAACCGCGAGCTGAGTTCCTCGGACTATTCCTGGGTCTGGTTGTCGAACTTCATCGACCTGTTCGCCGACCGGCGTTTCCTCAACGCGGTCTGGGTTTCGGTGAAGTGGGAAATCGTCACCGTCGTGGCAACGATGATGGTGGCCATCGGGCTCGGCGTGCTGATGTTCGAAGTGGCGTCGCCGCGGCTGCGCAACATCTACTGCCTGCTGTTCATCATCCCGGTGCTGTTGCCGCGCGTGTCGGCGGCTTTCGTGTGGAAGTTCGCCTATCATCCGCTCTACGGCATCGCCACCTACCCCTACCGGCTGATCACCGGCGGGCTGATCTTCGACCCGCTTTCGAAGCCAGCGACGGCCCTGTTTGCCGTCGCCTCGGTCGATGTCTGGCAGTGGGGACTGTTCTTCGCGGTCATCGTGCTGAAGCTTCTGGAGACCTTGCCGCCGCAGCCGATCGAAGCGGCGCGGCTCGACCACGCCAAACGCTGGCAGATCCATGCCTATGTGACCTTGCCTATGCTGAAGGCGCCGCTGATCAGCCTGATGTTCGTCAAGATGATCGAATCGCTGCGCTCCTTCGACCTGATTTATGTGATGACGCGCGGCGGGCCGGGCGTGGCGACCGAGACGCTCGACATGTACGCCTTCTCGCAAGGCTTCATCGAATCCGGCAAGGTGTCCTATGCCTCGGCCATGGCGGTGCTGATGATGATCGCGACTGTCATCACCTTCACCATGCTGTGGAAGCGGGTGCAGGCATGAGGCCGTATCGCATGAGACCGGGCCGCCTCATCGGCAAGATCATCCTGGCCTTCGCCGGCTTCATGGCGGTGTTTCCGCTCGCCTGGACGGCGGTCAATTCGCTGAAGAACAATGTCGACATCATCACCCGCGTGCCGCGCCTGGTGTTTACCCCGACCTTCGACAATATCAGCTACATCATCGGCCGCGACAGCGTCATGACTGGTCTCTATAACTCGGTCATTTCCTGCGGCGTCGCCGTGCTGATCGGCGTCATGCTCGGCCTTCCGGCAGCCTATGCGGTGGCGCGCTATCCCAATCGCTTCGCTGGCGACATCCAGTTCTTCGTGTTGTCGCTGCGCTTCCTGCCCCCGGTGGCAGTCGCCATTCCGCTGATGGTGATCTGGCTGCAGATCGGGCTCTACGACACCTTGCCGGCGCTGATCGTCACCTATTCGCTGCTCACCATCTCGGTGATCATGTGGCTCGCCATTCCCGCCTTCCAGGCCGTGCCGAAGGAAATCGAGGAAGCCGCTTTCGTCGACGGCTACGGCGCTTACTCGGTGTTCTGGCGCATTGCGCTGCCGGTAGCGGCGCGCTCGCTGATCGGCGCCGTCGCCTTCAGCTTCGTGCTGGTGTGGAACGAATTCCTGATCGCGCTGATGCTGTCCAGTTCCAACGCCAAGACATTGCCGATCGTCGCTTCCGAACTTTCACAGCAAGGCATGAACGTGCCGTGGGGAATCCTCAACGCCTCGGTCGTGCTGTTGTCGCTACCGCCGCTGCTGTTCCTCGGCGTGCTCAGCGGCTTCCTGAATTCCGTTTTCCGGCAAAAAAAGACTTGATGCGAGGACTTACCTATGCGGGCACTGGTGCTTGAGAAAAAAGGCGAACTGTCGCTGCGCGAGATCGCGCTGCCGCTCGACGTCGGACCGGGCGATGTCAAGATCGCCATCCACACGGTCGGCGTCTGCGGCAGCGACGTGCACTATTACACCCATGGCGCGATCGGCAGCTATGTCGTGCGGGCCCCGATGGTGCTCGGCCACGAAGCCGCGGGAACGATCGTTGAGATCGGCGCCAATGTCGGCACGCTGAAGGTCGGCGACCGCGTCTGCATGGAGCCGGGCGTGCCGAACCTGTCGTCGCGCGCGACGAGGCTCGGCATCTATAATGTCGATCCCGATGTCAGCTTCTGGGCGACACCGCCGGTGCATGGCGTGCTGGCGCCCTATGCCGTGCACCCGGCCGCCTTCACCTACAGACTGCCGGACAATGTCACCTTCGCCGAAGGCGCGATGGTCGAACCCTTTGCTATCGGCATGCAGGCGGCGAGCCGCGCCCGCATCGTGCCTGGCGACGTCGCCGTCGTCGTCGGCTGCGGCCCGATCGGCATCATGATCGCGCTGGCGGCGCTGGCCGGCGGCTGCTCGAAGGTGCTGATCTCCGATTTTTCCGCACCCAAGCTCAAGATTGCCGCGCAATATCCCGGCATCGTGCCGGTCAATATAGGTGAGCAATCGCTGGTCGACGCAGTCTCCGCCGCGACCGACAATTGGGGCGCGGATATCGTGTTCGAGGCGAGCGGCAGCCCGAAGGCATTCGCCGACCTGTTCGATGTCGTGCGGCCGGGCGGCGCGGTGGTGCTGGTCGGACTGCCGGTCGAACCGGTCAGCCTCAACGTTCCGGCGGCGATCTCCAAGGAAGTGCGCATCGAGACGGTGTTCCGTTACGCCAACATCTTCGACCGCGCGCTGCAGCTGATCGCCTCGGGGAAGGTCGACCTCAAGCCGCTGATCACCGGCACTTATGATTTCTCGGACAGCATCGAGGCCTTCGAGCGGGCGGCGCAAGGCAAGCCGCAAGACGTCAAGCTGCAAATCCTTCTTACCGGCGAGAAGGGCTGACCATGTCCGCGATCGTTTGCTCCCATGTCGACAAGGCTTACGGCGCCACCACCGTCATCCGCGACCTCAATCTCTCGATCGAGGAGCACGAATTCGTCGTATTCCTCGGCCCGTCCGGCTGCGGCAAGTCGACCTTGCTCAGGATGCTGGCCGGACTGGAGGATATCAGCGGCGGGGAAGTGTCGATCGGCGGCAAAGTGGTCAACGATCTCGAGCCCGGCGAGCGCGGCATTGCCATGGTTTTCCAGAACTATGCGCTCTACCCGCATATGACGATCTTCGACAACATCGCCTTTGGGCTCAAGCGACAGAAAGTGCCCCCGGCCGAGATCCGGAAGCGGGTCGAGGCGGTGGCAACGACGCTCGGCCTCGAACCTTACCTCGCCCGCAAGCCGACCGAACTTTCCGGCGGCCAGCAGCAGCGCGTGGCGATTGCGCGCGCCATGATCAAGACGCCGAAAGTGTTCCTGTTCGACGAGCCGCTGTCCAATCTAGATGCCAAGCTGCGCAACCACATGCGGGTCGAGATCGCCCGGCTGCATCAGTCGCTGAAGACCACCACCGTCTATGTCACCCACGATCAGTTGGAAGCGATGACGCTGGCCGACCGGATCGTGCTGCTCAGGGATGGCGTTATCGAACAGATCGGCTCGCCTGCGGAGATCTATCGCCAGCCGGGCAATCTGTTCGTCGCCGGCTTCATCGGTACGCCGAACATGAATTTCATCGACGTGGCCGTCGGGCGGAAGGACGAACGCTGGACGCTGACAGGCGGCGGCTCGAGCTTCTCCATAGAAGGCTCGGGCTTCGATCTACGCGGCGTCCAGCGCGCCGTGCTTGGAATCCGACCGCCGGACCTGAAGACCGCCGGCGCTCAGAGCATCAATCTTCTGCAAGGCACCGCCGACCTCATCGAGTTCCATGGCAATGACGCGCTGGTGACGTTCGCCTGCGGCGGCAAGGAGGTCGGCGCATTGGTATCGGCCCGCGAATGCCCGGGGTTGCGCGCGCCTGTGCGCTACACATTCGAGGAGGAGAGCGTGCATCTGTTCGACGCGGCGACCGGCGCATCCTTGCGCCGGCGAGAGGAGGCCTAGATTTGGTACGCAATTCCGGACGGAAAACCGTTTCACATTTTTCCTGGAATTGCTCTAGCTGATGGCGTCGAGCTCCTGCCGCTGGCGGTGCATTTCGAGGAAAATCTTGTAGTCGCGGTCGAAGCGGCCTGACGCGGCCGGGTTCGAGGTGCGCGCCCTGCCGCCTTGCTGCATGGCGACGCAAGCGGCATTCAGGTCCGGGAACAGACCGGCCGCGGTGGCGGCGACCATGCCGGTGCCGAGCAGAACGGCTTCGTCGGCCAGCGGCTCGATCACCGCGCAGCCGGTGGCGTCGGCATAGAGCTCCATCAGCAACGGGTTCTTGGTGTGGCCGCCGGTGACATGCAGCGTGTCTATGAGATAGCCGTTCTCGTTCAGCGCCTCCAGCACATGGCGCACGCCGAGCGCGATGCCGACGGCGGTGCGCCAATACAGCTTGCACAGACTGTCGAAGGAGGAATCCAGCGTCAGCCCGCTGACCACACCGACCGCATGCGGATCGGCAAGCGGCGAGCGGTTGCCATGGAAATCCGGCAGCACATGCAGCCTTGCCGCCAGCTTGTCACCTTCGGTGCTGCGCAGTTCGGCGACGCGCCTGGCGATTTTTGCATGCATGGCCGCGTCCGGCTCGCCGCCGGCGCCGTGCCAGCGGATGATATGGTCGAGCAGCGCACCGGTCGCCGACTGGCCGCCTTCCGACAGCCAGAGTTTTGGCAGTGCGGCGCCATAGTATGGACCCCAGACGCCGGCGAAAGGCTGCGGATCGGGCGACATGGCCATGACGCAGGACGAGGTGCCGGCGATCAATGCCAGATGGCGGCCGATATTCTGCTCGTCGCCAGCAAAGCCGCCGAGCACGCCAAGCGCGCCGGCATAGGCATCGATGACGCCGGCGCCGACCCGACAGTTTTCGCTCAAGCCCAACTCCGCCGCCGCTTCAGGGGTGAGCGTGCCGATGTCTGCGCCGACAGCACTTGCCTTCTCCGGCAGGCTGCCGTGTTCGAACAGATCGCCAAGCCCGACCCTGTCGAAGAAGTCACGGCGCCAGCCGGTTTCCTCATGCGCCAGATAGGTCCATTTGGCGGTCAGCGTGCATTGCGAGCGCGCCAGCGACCCGGTCGCCTTCCAGGTCAGGAAATCGGTGAGGTCGAATAGGTAGCCGGCTTCATGCCAAGTTCCCGGCAGATTGCGCTTCAGCCACATCAGCTTCGGCGTCGCCATTTCCGGCGACATGACGCCACCGATATAGTCGAGTACGGCGTGGCCGCTATCGGTGCATTCATCTGCCTCGGCGATGGCGCGATGGTCGAGCCAGACGATGGTGTCCCAGCGCCGTTCGCCCGTCACCGAGACGCTGAGCTGGCCGGCATTCCTGTCCAGCACCACCAGCGAGCAGGTGGCGTCGAACGACATGCCGACAATATCGTCGGCTGACACACCGGCCTTTTCGCGCGCGGCACGCACCGCGATGCAGACCGCCGACCAGATATCCTGCGAATTGTGCTCGGCGTGATCGGCCTTCGGCTGGTTCATGACGATCGGATGCTCGGCGCGGCCGAGCAAGGTGCCTGACGTATCGAGAATGCCCGCGCGGGCGCTCCCGGTGCCGACATCGACCGCGCAAACGAAGCTTTTCGTCAAGATGCTTTTACTCTCGCTCCCTAGAGCCGGATGATTTCAGGTCTGTTCGACCCGAAATCTGAATCCGTCTCTAAATCAAAGAAGTAGAGCATGATGTCGTCCGAAAACCGCTTCACACTTTTCGGCATCATGCTCTAGCCTGCAATCAGATCGGGCAATTGCAGCATGTCCGCGAATATAAAGTCCGGTTCACTCGACGCAAGCCGCGCTTTCAAGGCCGGGTTGCCGGCGTGCGAACCGCCGGTGAAAGCAAAGACGCGCATGCCGGCCGCACGCGCCGCTGATATGCCAGCCGGGCTGTCCTCGATTACGATGCAATTACCGGGATGCGCGCCCATGGCGGCGGCGGCATGGAGAAAAAGATCCGGCGCCGGCTTGCCGCGCGCGACCATGGCGGCGCTGAACAGATGCGGCTCGAGCAGGCCGAGCAGACCGGTGACGTCGAGCGCGTAGCGTATCCGGTCGAGCGTGCCGGAGGACGCGACGCAGCAGGGCACGCCCAGCCTCGGCAGGATGTCGCCGATGCCGGGAATCGGCTTCAGCTCCTCGCGGAATTTGCGCATCAGTTCGACCCGCATGTCGGTAAGATGCACGTCGGTGATGTCGATGGTGAAATCGCGAAGAAGTATCTCGCGCACGCTCTTCATGCTCTTGCCGAGGAAATGCTCGTAGGCGGTATCTTCGCTGACCGAGCCCCCGGCGGCAGAGATCATGCCGAGCAGAGCCGAAACCGACAGCGCCTCGCTGTCGACCAGCACGCCGTCACAGTCGAAGATGACCAGTTCGGGCGTCATTGCGGCTGGCGTCAGAGCTTGCCGGAGATGTAGCGCGTCAGCGTCGCGCGCGTGCCATTCGCCCACAAGACGTTGAGCGCATGGGCAAAGGCCTCGGCGAACGGCGCCGAGCGGCCGACACCGCCATAGATATCCTCCATCGCAAGCCAGGCACCGGGCCTGTCCTTCGCCGCCTTCGCGCTTGCCTGCAGCCGGTCCCAGCTCGGGTCGTTGGCCTCGATGACCGCGCCGCTGTCGGTGGTGCCGAAACAGTAGCGGCACCACAGCGCCGACTCGAGCGCCAGACCCGCGACGCCTTTGCTGGCCTTCAGCCGGTCGGCAATGGTCGGGATGATGAATTTCGGCTGCCGGTTGGAACCGTCGAGGCAAAGCCGACGGATGGTGTCGCCGATCTTCGGGTTGGAAAAGCGGTGCTCGATGAGTTGGTAATAATCCTCCAGCACGGTGTCCGGCACCGGCGGCACGGTCGGGATGATCTCGTCATGCTCGAGCTTGGCGAGGAAGCCGCGCACCAGCGGCTCCTGCATCGCCTCATGGACGAAATGGATGTCCATCAACCCTGCGGGATAAGCGATCGTGGCATGACCGCCATTGAGGATGCGGATCTTCATCAGCTCATAGGGCGCGACATCCCTCACGAATTGCACACCGACCTTTTCCAGCGGCGGGCGGCCGTCGGTGAAATGATCCTCCAGCACCCATTGCCTGAACGGCTCGCAGAACACCGGCCAGTTGTCCTCAAGGCCGAACTCGGTGGCGAGAATGCCGCGCTCGCGGTCGGAGGTGGCGGGGGTGATGCGGTCGACCATGCCGTTGGGAAAGGCGACATTGTCGCTGACCCAGTTTGCCAGATCCTCATCGATCAGCCGGGCGAGGCCGATGACGCCATCCGAGGTGACATGGCCATTGTGAGGGATGTTGTCGCAGGACATGACGGTGAACGGCACGATGCCGTCGGCCCGGCGGCGTATCAGGCCCGCAAGGATGAGGCCGAACACCGTCTTCGGCGTCGTGCCTGCCTGTGCGTCGGCGACGATGTCGGGGTGGGTCGGGTTGAACTTGCCGGAGGCCGGATCGATGAAATAACCGCCTTCCGTGATGGTCAGCGAGACGATCTTGATCGCCGGATCGGCGAGCTGGTCGATGATGGCATCGGCATCGCCGGGCGTCAGGAAGTCGATCATAACGCCGGTGACGCGGGCGCTCATATGGTCGGAATCCTGCTCGACCACGGTGGTCAGCCAGTCCTGCTCCTGCAGCTTGGAACGGCCGATTTTTTCGCCCTCGAAGACCCCGGCGCCGACCAGCGCCCAGTCATGGCCGATGCCTGAATTGAAGAGATCGTCGAGGTAGACCGCCTGATGCGAGCGATGGAAATTGCCGACGCCGAAATGGACGATACCGGGTTTGAGCCTGGAGCGATCATATCTGGGACCGGCGACCTTGGCGGGGAGTTCCGAGAGGATCGAGGAGGAGAGTTTCACGGTCATTTTTTTACCCTTTTGGCCGGGCTGCGGCCTTCGTGATCCCGGCCCATCAACTCATCCATTGGCCGCCATCGACATTGTAGGTCTGGGCGACGATGTATTCGGCGTCGTCGCTGGCCAGGAAGACCGCCATGCCGGTCAGGTCCTCCGGCTTGCCCATGCGGCCATAGGGCACGCCCTCGCCGACCAGCCGCTTCTTCTCGCCCTTCGGCCGGTTCTCATATTTGGCAAACAGCGCATCGACCTCATCCCACATATCGCTGTCGACGACGCCGGGCGCGATGCCATTGACGTTGATGCGGTGCTTGATCAGGTCGAGCCCGGCGGACTGGGTCAGCGAAATCACCGCGGCCTTGGTGGCGCAATAGACGGCGACCAGCGGCTCGCCGCGGCGTCCTGCCTGGCTGGCGATGTTGATGATCTTGCCGCCCTTGCCCCTTGCGATCATCGAACGCGCCGCTGCCTGCAGCATGAACAAGGTGCCGGCGACGTTGACGGAGAACAATTTGTCGTAGCTCGCTTTGGTGATCTCGACGATCGGCGCCAGGTCGAACAAGGCAGCATTGTTGATCAGTATGTCGAGGCCGCCGGTCTTTTCGACCGCCTTGACCGCCGCCTGGATCGAAGCAAGGTCGCTGACGTCGAGCCTGACCGGATAGGCGTTGGCGCCAATCTCGGCGGCCGTCTTTTCGGCAGCCGCCAGATTGATGTCGGCAATGGCCACCGTGGCACCCTCGCGCGTATAGGCTTCGGCAAAAGCCCTGCCGATGCCGCGCGCGGATCCGGTGATCAGCGCCGATTTGCCCGTCAGTCTCACTGCGTCAGCGCCTTTCCATCGGGGCCGAAGCGATGCATCCGGACCTTGTCGGGCGTCAGGTAGATGGTGTCGCCGTGGCGTACGGCCAGTTCGCCATCGGCGCGTACCGTCAGCGGACCGACGCCGTCGGCCTGGACATGCAGGAAGGTGTCGGAGCCCAGATGCTCGGCGACGCCGACAAGGGCTTTCCAGTCGCCCGCCGTGGTCGATATCCCCATATGCTCGGGACGAATGCCGATGGTCTTGGCATTGTATTTGGCGGCCGGCGCACCTTCGATCAGGTTCATTTTCGGCGAACCGATGAAGCCCGCCACGAACAGGTTCTTCGGCGACTTGTAGAGTTCCATCGGCGAGCCGACCTGTTCGATGTTGCCGGCGTTGAGCACGACGATCTTGTCGGCCATGGTCATGGCTTCGATCTGGTCGTGGGTGACGTAGACCATCGTCGTCTTGAGCTGATGGTGGAGCTCGCTGATTTCGAGCCGCATGGTGCCGCGCAGTGCGGCATCGAGGTTGGACAGCGGCTCGTCGAACAGGAAGGCCGAGGGCTGGCGCACGATGGCGCGGCCGATGGCGACGCGTTGCCGCTGGCCGCCGGAGAGCTGGCCGGGCCGGCGTTCGAGATAGTTGGTGAGGTTGAGGACCCGGGCTGCGTCCTTCACCTTCTTGTCGATCGTCGCCACATCCTCGCCCGCCATCTTCAGCGGGAAGCCGATGTTCTTGGCCACCGTCATATGCGGATAGAGCGCATAGGACTGGAATACCATGGCCAGCTTGCGCTTGGCCGGCGCCTCGCCGGTGACGTCACGGCCATCGATGTTGATGGTGCCCCCGCTGGTGTCCTCGAGCCCGGCAATGAGGCGCAGCAACGTGGACTTGCCGCAACCCGACGGCCCGACGAAGACGACGAACTCGCCATTCTCGATGACGAGGTCGAGGCCTGGAATGATGACCGTCGATCCGAAATGCTTGGAGACGTTCTTGAGCGTGATGTTTCCCATGGTTTCCTCCCCGAGGGGTTATTTGGCCGGATTGCTTCAGGCAACGTCCGTTATTTTACCGCGCCGAATGTCAGGCCGCGCACCAGCTGCTTCTGGCTGAACCAGCCCATGATCAGGATGGGGGCGATGGCCAGCGTCGAGGCCGCCGAAAGCTTGGCCCAGAACAGGCCTTGCGGGCTCGAGAACGAACTGATGAAGGCCGTCAGCGGCGCCGCCTCGGTGGTGGTCAGGCGGATGGTCCAGAACGCTTCGTTCCACGCCAGGATGATGTTGAGCAGCATGGTCGATGCGATGCCCGGCACGGCCATGGGGGTCAGCACATAGACGATCTCGCCCCACAAGGTGGCGCCGTCCATGCGTGCCGCTTCCAGGATCTCGCCGGGGATTTCGCGGAAGTAGGTGTAGAGCATCCAGATCACGATGGGCAGGTTGATCAGCATCAGCATGATCATCAGGCCGATGCGGCTGTCGAGCAGTCCGGCATCGCGGAAGATGAGGTAGATCGGGAACAGCACGGCAACCGCCGGCATCATCTTGGTCGAGAGCATCCACATCAGGATGTCCTTGGTCCACTTGCCCGGCGAGAAGGCCATCGACCAGGCGGCCGGAACCGCGACTATCAGGGCCAGGATGGTCGAGCCGACCGAGAGCAGCACCGAGTTGAAGAAGAACTTGAAGTAGCCGCTCTGCGCCTGGACCTCGGTATAGCTCTCGAACGTCCCCGACGGGATCAGCGCGAAGCCCTGGATGGCCTCCTGCTCCGACTTGAACGAGGTGATGATCGTGTAGAGGATCGGGAAGAAGATCAGCAGCGCGACGATCCAGGCGGCGCCTGTCGCAATGACCTTGTGTTGGGTGGTGACTGCACGTGCCATCGTATCCTCCCTTACTTGTCCAGGTTCTTGCCGACCGCGCGCATGGCGAAGAAGGCGACGATGTTGGCGAGAATGACGGCGATGACACCGCCGGCCGATGCCTGGCCGATTTTGAACTCCAGCAATGCCTTCTGGTAGACGAGGAAGGGCAGGTTGGTGGAGGCATAGCCGGGTCCGCCATTGGTGGTGACCAGGATTTCGGCATAGACCGACAGCAGGAAGATGGTCTGGATCAGGATGACGACGGTGATGGCGCGCGACATGTGCGGCAGCGTCAGATAGATGAAGCGGCTGACGAAGCCAGCGCCGTCCATCTCGGCGGCTTCCTTCTGCTCGCCGTCGAGCGACTGCAGGGCGGTCAAAAGGATCAGCGTTGCGAAGGGCAGCCATTGCCAGGCGACGATGATGATGATGGCCAGCATCGGGTGCTGCCCGAACCAGTCGATTGGCTGAGCGCCGAAGAAGCGCGCAATGTCGGCAAAGACGCCGTATTGCGGGTGCATGATCATGTTCTTCCAGACAAGTGCAGCCACCGGCGGCATGACGAAGAACGGAGAGATGACGAGGATGCGCACGATCCCCTGTCCCCACATCGGCTGATCGATCAACAGCGCCAGCATGATGCCGCCGATCACGGTGATCAGCAGCACGCTGCCGACCAGGACGAGCGTGTTCAGGATCGATTGCAGGAATGCCGGGTTGGAATAGAACAGCGAGTAGTTCGAGAACCAGACGAAGCCGTCGCGGATCGGGTTCAGCGGATTGTATTGCTGGAAGGAGAACCAGAAGGTGATGACCAGCGGCACGATCATCCAGACGAACAGCAACACGACGGACGGCGCCATCATGAAGCGGGCAAGCGAACGGGTCTGCTGAGTAGCCATGACGGTCACCCTTCACTAGTCGGACTGAATTTTCACAGCGGGGAAAAAGCGGCCGCCCGAACTGGGACTCGGGCGGCCATCGCCGGTCAGGAGGCGACCGGCGTTCGGCACCGGGAGGAGCCTTACTTGATATAACCGCCTTCGGTCATGGTCGCCGTGGCGGCGTCCTGCGCCTGCTTGAGCGCGTCGTCTACGCTGGTCTGGCCGGCGAGCGCCGCCGAGAACAGCTGGCCAACGGTTGTGCCGAGGCCCTGGAACTCAGGAATGGCGACGAACTGCACACCGACATAGGGCACCGGCTTGACCGTCGGATGCGCCGGATCGGCGGCATTGATCGAGTCCAGCGTCATCTTGGCGAACGGGGCCGCCTTCTGGTACTCGGGATTGGCGTAGAGCGAGGAACGCGTTCCCGGAGGAACGTTGGCCCAGCCTTCCTTGGAAGCGACCAGTTCGGCATAGTGCTTGCTGGTCGCCCATGAGACGAACTTCTGGGCGGATTCCGCCTTCTGCGTGCCTGCGGGGATCGCCAGCGACCATGCCCAGAGCCAGTTGGCGCGCTTGCCGAGGCCATTGTCCGGCGCCAAAGCATAACCGACCTTGTCGGCCACCTTCGAGGCCTTCGGATCCGAGACGAAGGACGCCGCCACGGTGGCGTCGATCCACATGCCGCACTTGCCTTGCTGGAACAGAGCCAGATTCTCGTTGAAGCCGTTGGACGAAGCGCCTTCCGGACCGTCGGCCTTCATCAGGTCGACATAGAACTGCAGTGTGTTCTTCCATTCCGGTTGGTCGAACTGCGGCTTCCAGTTCTCGTCGAACCAGCGGGCGCCAAACGAGTTGGACATGGCCGTCAGGAACGCCGTGTTCTCGCCCCAGCCGGCCTTGCCGCGCAGGCATACGCCGTTCACGCCATTGGCGCGGTCGGTCATCTTGTCGGCCGCCTGCTTGATGAAGTCCCACGTCGGGGCATCGGGCATGGTCAGCCCGGCCTTCTCGATCAGGTCCTTGCGGTACATGACGAAGGAGCTTTCGCCGTAGAAGGGCGCGGCATAGAGCTTGCCGTCGACCGAGAGGCCGCCGGCGATGGCCGGGATGATGTCCTTGGCGTCATAGTCGTCGCCGAGCTTGTCGAGCGGCAACAGCCAGCTCTGCTTGGCCCAGATCGGAACCTCGTAGGTGCCGATCGTCATCACGTCATACTGGCCGCCCTTGGTTGCGATGTCGGTGGTGACGCGCTCGCGCAGCACGTTCTCTTCGAGCGTGACCCAGTTCAGCTGGATGTCGGGGTTCGCCTTGGTGAAGTCGTCCGTCAGCTTTTGCATGCGGACCATGTCGCCATTGTTGACCGTGGCGATGGTGATGGATTCGGCGTGTGCGGCAAAAGCGAAAGCGCTGGCCGACAACAAGCCCAGGGTGAGCGTGCGCAGTTTCATCAAATTCCTCCCATGAACCAAGATGAGCATTTGCCTTGGTAATGGGCAATTACTCACTTGGCATAAATTATGTCAAGCCAGATTCGATGCTGCAGCGCAGCACGCAAGGCGGAGCGCGGCGTTGCGCGCGTAGAGGATATTGAATGGATTTGGGAAGCTGTTTGCACGGGATGTGAGAGCGGGTTGATGCCGACCCATCGCAACCCAATCATGGCGCCAAGGGAGCGATAGGGCCCAGCCCGTCAGCCGTGGGACGGGTAGCTTCCGACGGAATATTCGAAAACCCTGCCGTCGCGTGTTTGCTTGGCTCTGGTCAGCACTTCCGTCACCTGGATCCAGCTGGGCTCGTCCTTGCGCAGCCTAACTTCCCGGCCGATTGCCTTCACGGCAGCTTGAAACGGCGTAAATGCTTCGATCACCTGCGTCGTGCGCACGGTGTTGTTTTCGATTTCTTCGACGCGATAGACTTTCATCAGCCGGCTGATCGACCCTGTTTCAATCTGCAGACGATTGATCCTGCTCAATTGGGTCGTCACAAGCACAAGCCTATGCCGGGCGAGTGATACCGACAGCGTTTTTGTCAAGCTTGGTTAACCGGGTGGCCCGATCGCAGCTGTTTGTCCGCGAAAGCGAGCATTCGTCGCGGATCCATGGCTCGCTTTGCATCTCGGAAATCAATCCGCGAGTCGCTCGCCCTCAGGCGCAGGCGATCTCGGCCAGGATCCAGTCCCGGAAGGCTTTTATCTTCGGCACGTTGCGACGCGCCGTCGGGTAGACCAGCCAATAGGCGTGGCCGTCGTCGCCGACCAGGTCGAAGGGCTGGATCAGGCGGCCGGCGGCGAGCTCGGTCTTGAACAATGCGGTGGTCAGGATCGCCACACCATGGCCGGCGATGGCCGCGTTCGCCTCATAGGCCTGCGCGCCCATGCTGGTGCCGGTGCGCCTGGCAAGTTCGTCCGCCGGAACGCCGGCAAGGGCGAACCATTCCCGCCACCAGATGTCGCCGGGATCGAGAATGGGCAGCTTGAACAGGTCGGCGGGTTCGTGGACGCCACCGATGGTGGCAGCGAGTGCCGGGCTCAGCACCGGGGTGAAATCGGCCTTGAACAAAAGATGGGTCTCCACTCCAGGCCACTTGCCGCTGCCGGAGCGGATAGCGATGTCCATGTCCTCGCGGGCAAAATCGATCACCCTGTTCGAGGTATCGACGCGCACCGCCAGCGACGGATGCGCGACCTGGAAGGAGCCGAGATGCTGCGCCAGCCAGTTCGAGGCAAAGGTCAGCAGCGTCGAGACACACAGCACACCATCGGCGCCCCCACGCGCGGCGGAATAGGCGCTTGAGAGCAGGCTGAACGCCTCGCTGACGGCGGGCGCCAGGCGCTGGCCGGGTTCCGTCAGCACAATCTGGCGCGGCTGGCGCAGGAACAGCGGCGAACCGATGCGCTCTTCCAGAAGCTTGATCTGGTAGCTGGCGGCGGCCTGCGTCATGCCGAGTTCCTGCGCGGCCTTGGTGAAGGAGAGATGCCGCGCGACGGCTTCGAACACCCTGATGGCCTGCAGCGGCGGCAACTGGGCGAGCTGTGGTGCCTTGAGATCGGGCATAAGCCCTCCTTATGGGTCTTGATCGACGTTTGATTGGAAGCCGGAGCCGATCAGACTGATATTTGGTGTCGAGGAACAATCCAGTTCGAGCATAGCGGAGGCTGAAGATCATGACCACGGTACAGGAAAAGCTGCATTCGGCCCCGGCGCGGAGCTGGTTTTCCGTGCTGGCGCACGAATTTTCCCTGCTGGTACGCCGCCGCCGCAGCTATGTCGACGTCAGGGAATTGTCGCCGCATCTGCAGCGCGACATGGGTTTCCTCGATGGAAATGATGTTTGCGGACGGCACAAATAGCAGTGCCGATTTTATCACCAGATCAGGCGCCGTCGAGTAGGGCCGTGGCGGTCCGCTCGTCGGTGATGAGGCCATTGACCAGCCGGCGGTTCACCGCAGCCAGGATGCCCGGCAATTTGCGTTCGCCCATGGCGAGTGCAATGACCAGCGACTTTTCGCGTGACGGCAAGGCTGCCGACGATACCCGGTCGTTGGTGATGCCCTCGATCATGCGGCCTTCCCGATCGAACACCCAGCCGACGATCTCGGCGACGCCGCCAGCCTTTTGCAACGCCTTCAGCTCGCTTTCCGAGATAAAACCGTCCTCGTAGAGCGGCGCCTTCGGGCCGAGATCGCCGATGCCGACAAAGGTCACGTCGGCTTCCGCGGCCAGCGCCAGCGTCGGTTGGATCATCGGCTGGGCAAGCAGCATCTCGCGCTCTTCCGGCGACGAGGCGATGACCGGCAGCGGCATCGGGAACGAGCGCGCCTTGACCCGGTCGGCCATGGTGAAGATGACGTTGTAGAAGGCGGCCGAACCGTCGGGCGAGATGTTGCCGGTCAAGGACACAACCTTGTGCTGCGAGCATTCCATCGGCGGCAATTGCTCGATCGCCGCCTTCAGCGTGCGGCCGGTGCCGATGGCCAAGACGATGGGCGTCGGTGACCGCAGCCGCCGCTCGATCTCGGCCGCGGCCGCCTCGGCAATGCCGATCGTGGTCGAGGATGAGGTTGGATCGCTCGGCACCACTTCGACGAGGTCGAGCGCGAAGCGTGACTTCAGTCTAGCTGCGAGATCAAGGCAATTGGCGATCGGGTGATCGACGCGAACCTTGATCAGCCCCTCCGACACCGCCAGCGACACCAGCCGCTGCGCCGTCTGCCGGGAAATGCCGAGCGTGGCGGCGATCTGGTCCTGGGTGTTGCCGGCAACATAATAAAGCCAGCCGGCGCGCGCTGCCTCGTCCAGCCTGCTGCTGCCGCCATCTTGCCGCGAATTCAAAATGTGCCTCCAGCCCTGCCCCTTTGCGCGCCCTTGGGCGAAGCGTCGTAGTCTTGCAGGGAATGTGTCGGCGCGCAATTGTTCAATCGGGAAGACAATTGCTTGCTGCTTCGATCCGGCCGCCGCGCGGCAACCAACCCAGCGAAAATCGCCAGCGGACGGGCTCGGCGGTTTATCTCCTGATACAAACGCTTTAAGGGGATCGGCAAAGGAGCCTCGCATGACGCCGAAAGCGGTTTTCTGGGATATGGACGGCACGCTGGTCGACAGCGAGCCGCTGCACGAGGCGGCCTTGGTGGCGGCGCTGCGCAGCGTCGGTATCACGCCGCCGGCCGACCTGCATGAGCGGGTGCTGGGCGTCGCCGCCGCACCGGTCTACGAGATGCTGCGCAGCGAGTTCGGCCTCGACCTGCCCTTCGACGACTGGATCGTGCGCAAATACGATCACTACATGCCGATGGCCGAGACGCTGAAGCCGCGCCCCGGCGCGATCGAAGTGTTCAACGAGTTGCGCGCGCTCGGCGTGCAGCAGGCGGTGGTGTCCAATTCCGACCGGGTGATCGTCGATGCAAATCTGAGCGCCGTCGGCCTGATCTATCCCGGCATGCGCACGATCAGCCGAAACGACGTGCGCGAAGGCAAGCCGCATCCCGAACCGTTCCTGCGCGCCGCGTGGCTGGCCGGCGTCGATCCTTCAGACGCGGTGGCCGTCGACGACAGCGTTACCGGCGCCACATCAGGCCTGGCCGCGGGGATGCGGACGATCTTCTGGCCGGAAGCGCCGATGGCAGGACCGAAGGGCGCTGTCGTGATCAACAGTGCGGAAGAGTTGCGGGCTCAGTTGGGACTCTGAGTGAGCCTATGAACGTCGGCGCTGCCCCTCATCCTCCCTTCAGCTTGGCCATGCATTGTCTAATGTTGCGCTGGTCGACCCCCGTCTCGGCTTCGCCGAGCCACCCTGCCGGGGCGAGCCACGGGTCTCGCCCGTCCTTCGGACCCCCCGATCGACGGGGTAGAGGAAAGGCGCCAAGCTTTTTGCCGTCAAACGCTCGTCCAGAAAGGCTCCCTTCCTTCCCTCCGGAGGGGGAAAGGTGGCGCTGCGAAGCAGCGACGGATTGGGGGAACCACCTGGCAATCAACCTTACGCCGATCAGTCATAACAAATCACAGAAGGTGAGTGCGTAGCGTAAACGAGAGAAGCACGGATGGTCGCTTAGCTGCGGTACACCGGCTCCTCCTCGTCGAGGATCGCCTTCAGCTCGGCGAGATGGCGCTCCGCCTGGCCGGGATAGTCGTCCATTTCGCTGGCGGTCTTTTCGGCAATGGCGTCGGAGAGCGTGCGCAGCGGACGGCCGGTCCACAGCGCCTTGATGTAGGTCTCGGCGGCACGCTCGAAATAGAACATGCGGTTGAAGGCGTCGGCAACGGTGTCGCCGATGACCATGACGCCGTGATTGCCCATCACCATCACTTTGACTTTCGGGTCGGTGAGCAGTTGCGAGCAGCGCTCGCCTTCCTCCTCGAAGGCCAGCCCGCCATAGTGGGCATCGACGACGTGGCGGTTGAAGAACATGGCCGAGTTCTGGTCGATCGGCGGCAGAGTCGAGTCGGCCAGCGATGCAAGCACAGTGGCATGAATGGAATGCACATGCATGGCGCAGCGCGCATGCGGCACGTTGCGGTGAATGGCGCCGTGCAGACCCCAGGCGGTCGGGTCGGGCGCATTCGGGCCGGACAATGTCTCGGGATCGTTGGCGTCGATCAGCAAAAGGTCGCTCGCCTTGATGCGCGAGAAATGCACCTGGTTGGGGTTCATCAGGAATTTGCTGCCGGCCTCGTTGACCGACAGCGAGAAGTGGTTGGCCACGGCTTCATGCATGTTGAGCCGCGCCGTCCAGCGGAAGGCGGCGGCAAGGTCGACGCGCTCCTCATAATAGGGCAGGTTGGTCAGCGGCTCTTTCTGCAAACGGGCGATGCTCATCAAAAAATCCTCCATTTCCCCGAGAATGCCGCGCCCAATGCCGACCAGCAACCGGTAAGTACTGGGTCAGGCCGCCGAGCGGGCCGACTGCAGCCCGCCATGTTCGACGATGAAGTCGATGACTTCCTGCAGTCCCTTGCCGCGCGATAGATCGGTGAAGCCGAACGGGCGCTTGCCCCGCATTCGGGCGGCGTCGCTCTCCATGACATCGAGGTTGACGTTTACATAGGGCGCCAGATCGCTCTTGTTGATGACCAGGAAATCGGAACGGGTGATCGCCGGCCCGCCCTTCCTGGGGATTTCCTCGCCCTGGCAAACCGAGATGACATAGAGGGTCAGGTCGGCAAGGTCCGGCGAGAAGGTGGCGGCAAGATTGTCGCCGCCGGATTCGATGAAGACGATGTCGAGATCGGGGAATTTCCTGTTCAGTCCGGCGATCGCCTGCAAATTGATCGAGGCGTCCTCACGGATGGCGGTGTGCGGGCAGCCGCCGGTCTCCACGCCGACGATGCGGTCCTCAGGCAGCGCCTGCAGGCGGGCCAGCATCATGGCGTCTTCCTTGGTGTAGATGTCGTTGGTGACGACGGCGATGGAGAAATCGTCGCGCAGCGCCTTGCAGAGCTTTTCGGTGAGCGTCGTCTTGCCGGAGCCGACGGGACCGCCGATGCCGATACGCAGGGGACCGTTTGCCTGAGTCATACCGAAAACTCCGTCATGCCGAAAACTCCGTGATGGCGAGGATGGCGAAGCTGAGCCCGATCAACAGGCAGAGCGGCGAATAGAAGCTGATATCGAGCCGCGCAAAAGGCTGTTCCGGCGCCAGACGGCGCCACCACGGCGTGAAGCCGGCAATGCCGCGGCCGAGGAAGACGAGCCCGATGAGCAGCGCTGTGGCGGCAAGGCCCTCCCTTGGAAAGGGGGAGGCGAAGACCCCGGTCAGCGCCAGCGGCCACAGGGTTGCGAGGCACAGGCACGCGGCAACGGCGAAACAGGGAAACGGCGTCGGCATCTCGTCGACGCCGCGAAAGCCGACGACGGCGTGGGCGCAGGAGACGCCGTCCCTGCCCGGCCAGATGCCGCCAAGGCCCCAATAGACATGCAGCGCGGTGATCAGCAGCAGGACGGCCGAGAGGGCGAAGGCGAGGACGATCATGAGCGGAACAGCCTGGAATACTGCGTCTCGTGCTTCATCGCCATGATGTCGGAGATGAAGGCGCAGCCGCCGAGATCGTCCAATGTCGAGCCGGCGGCGCGCGCGGCCGTCGACAGCGCCAGCGGCTCGAAGCCGGCGAGCAAGGCCATAGCGTCCGTCTGGCCGACGATGCCGAGTCGGATCGCCGCCTGGACGAGGTTGGAGAAGAAGGCCTGCAGGAAGGCCGACATCGCGTCCTGAAGCGCGAAACCGTTGCCGCCGGCAGCGGCGCCGACGGCGACACAGTAGGCGCATTCGGCCGGCAGGCGGCCCATCACCGGATTCGCCCACGCCGCTGCCGCTTTCAGGAAGGCGGCGCCTTGCAGCATGGTTTCGGTGTGACGCTCACGCGAGCCGGCCAGCGCTTCGGCGAGATCGGCAATTTCATGGAGATCGCCGCCGTCGCGGGCGCGACGCCAGGCTTCCGTGAAGAGCACGGCGTCGTTCCAGCCCGAGCCCATCTCGACCAGCGTCTCCAGCCAGGAGGCGAGGCTGGCGGTATCGGCAACCAGCCCGTCTTGCCCGGCGCGTTCGAGACCATGGCTGTAGGCAAAGCCGCCGACCGGAAAGGCCGGCGACAGCCACGCCATGAGCCGCAGCAAAGCGATGCCGGATGGCTGGTCAGTCATGATCGTGATGATGCCCGTCATGGGAATGGCTGTGCGAATGCGACTCGCTGTGTGCGTGGGAATGCCCATCATGGGAATGCGCTTCGGCATGAGCATGGGCATGACCGTGATCGTGGCCATGCGCACCTTGCGCGGAATAGGCGCCGCGCACCGGCTTGAACGGCTCGGAAACGTCGCGCACCGTGGCGCCGAGACCTTCCAGCATCGCCTTGATGACGTGGTCGCGCAAAATCAGGATGCGGCCGGCCTCGATCGCTGCCGCCAGATGCCGGTTGCCGATATGCCAGGCAAGTTCGGTCAGATGCACGGCGTCGCGGGCGCGGATGTCGTAGACCTCTTCGGGCGCTGCGATGATTTCGATATAACCACCGTCCTCCAGCACCAGCCGGTCGCCATGGTTCAGGGTGACAGGCTCCGGCAGGTCGACCAGCACCTTGCTGCCGTCGGCAAGTTCGATGGCGCGGCGGCGCAGATGGCGCTCGTCATGGGGCAGCACGGCACGGCCGGATGGCGGCACGCTACCGGCAGTGCCGGCCGTCAGCACCGAGACGGCGCGCGGGAATTTGGTGAAGTCGGTGTTGAGGTTGAGTTTCATCGCATGGCTCCGCCATTGGCTTGCGCCCGTGCCCGGGCAGGCCGCGCCAAGACGCGGTCGAAATACGCGTTGACGCGCTCGGACTCGATCGGGAATTTTCCGGCTCGGGCCCAGCCGCCCATGTCGCCCAACAGCACGTCGACGGCGGAAAATCGGTCGCCCAGCGCAAACGGCCTGTTGCCCAGCCGGCCGTCCAGCGCCTTGGTCTCGGAGGCGAAATCGTAGGCGGCGGCAGGACCGACATCGACCCGCACTTCCTTGGGCAGCAGGAAGCGGTGGCGCAGCTTGTTCCACAGCGGCGCTTCGAATTCGCTCTGGGCAAAATGCATCCAGGAATCCATCTCGGCGCGTCCGGCCACACCTGGATTGGCGCCCATGCCTTTGTCGGCGTGCTTGTCGGCGAGATAGACGCAGATTGCCGCCGAATCGGTCACCGTCAGTTCCCCATCGATCAGGATCGGCACCTTGCCCGACGGGTTGAGCGCATAGGCTTCGGGCGAACGCAATTTCACCTCGACGAATTCATAGGGCTGCCCGAGTTCCTCGAGCATCCACAGAACGCGGCTGACGCGGGATCCACGCGATCCGATGGCCTTGTACATGGTTGAACCCTCTTTCCTGCGACCCTAAACCATAGCCACTGTTCAGACGATGGTGTCGAAGAGCCGCAGGATGAACGATATTTGGTAAATCAGCGTGCCGGCGACGAAGGCGATGTGGAAACGGCGGTCACGCACCAGTATGGCGGCAATGCAAAACACCACGAAAACCGGCGTTCGGAACAGATATTCATTGCCGTAGCGGGCGAAATGCTCGGGACCTTTCAGCAGCGTGTCGACAACATCGAGCAGATAGGTGGCCGCCAGCAGGCCGAAGAACCAGCCACGGCGCGAATAGAAGAAATCCTCGTAGCTGGTGTAGTCGAGCATCGAATCCGGAAACAGCAGCGCGCACAGCAGGAACAGCGTGATGGCGTAGAAGATCAGGAACAGGTACTTGCCGAAAGTCCAGACCTCTATGGTGTAGAGGCCGAACTCCCACCACCAGAAATGCACCAGCAGCAACAGCATGGAGGCGACCCAGCCGAGGTGCACGGGATAGAGCCTGTACTGGCCGGGATGCTGGACGATTCGCGCCACCCCCGACAGCAGGCGAGCGACGCCAAGTCCGATCACCATGCCCATGACGATGCGGATATGCGGGAAGATGTCGTGGGCGGAGGCTATTTCGGTGGCCATGACCTGCTACGCGGTTTCTTTGAGCCGCATATTGCGGCGGCACCGACCGGCTCGCAATGGAATTTGCCGGGTCGATCAAATCACCCCTCGCCTCAAAACAGGAAATACCGCTGCGCCATCGGCAGCACGGTTGCCGGCTCGCAAGTCAAGAGTTCGCCATCGGCGCGAACCTCATAGGTTTCGGGATCGACCTCGATATGCGGCGTGGCGTCGTTGAGGATCATCGAGTGCTTGCCGATGCCGCCGCGGGTATTTTCGACCGCGACGAACTGCTTGTCGACGCCGAGCCTGCCATGCAGGCCGGACTCCAGCGCCGCCTTCGAAACGAAGGTCACCGACGAGTTGGTCCTGGCCTTGCCATAGGCGCCGAACATCGGGCGGTAGTGCATGGGCTGGGGGGTCGGGATAGAGGCGTTGGGGTCGCCCATCGGGGCTGCGGCTATCATGCCGCCGATCAGCACCATGTCCGGTTTGACGCCGAAGAAGGCTGGGTTCCACAGCACCAGATCGGCGCGCTTGCCGACCGCGATCGACCCGATGTCCCTGGACAGCCCATGCGCGATGGCCGGGTTGATGGTGTATTTGGCGATGTAGCGGCGGACGCGGAAATTGTCGTTGTTGCCGGTCTCCTGCGGCAATGACCCGCGCTGGCGCTTCATCTTGTCGGCGGTCTGCCAGGTGCGGATCGCCACCTCGCCGACACGGCCCATGGCCTGCGAGTCCGACGAGATGATCGAGAAGGCGCCGATATCGTGCAAAATGTCTTCCGCCGCGATGGTCTCCTTGCGGATGCGGCTTTCGGCAAAGGCGATGTCTTCAGGGATCGACGGCGACAGATGATGGCACACCATCAGCATGTCGAGATGCTCGGCCAGCGTGTTGACGGTGTAGGGCCGGGTCGGGTTGGTCGAAGACGGAATGACGTTGGGCAGGCCGCAGACCTTGATGATATCGGGCGCATGGCCGCCGCCGGCGCCTTCGGTGTGGAAGGCGTGGATGGTGCGGCCCTTGATGGCGGCGACGGTGTTCTCCACAAAGCCGGATTCGTTCAGCGTGTCGGTGTGGATCATCACCTGCACGTCGTAATCGTCGGCAACCGACAGGCAGCAGTCGATGGCCGCCGGCGTCGTGCCCCAGTCCTCGTGCAGCTTCAGCGAGCAGGCCCCGCCCAGCACCATTTCCTCGAGCGCCGCCGGCAGCGAGGCGTTGCCCTTTCCGGACAGGCCGATGTTCATCGGGAAAGCGTCGAAGGACTGGATCATGCGCGCCATGTGCCAGGGTCCGGGCGTGCAGGTGGTGGCCAACGTGCCATGCGCCGGGCCGGTGCCGCCGCCGAGCATGGTGGTGATGCCCGACATCAGCGCTTCGTCGATCTGCTGCGGGCAGATGAAGTGGATGTGCGCGTCGAAGCCGCCGGCGGTCAGGATCTTGCCCTCGCCGGCGATGATCTCGGTACCGGGGCCGATGATGATGGTGACACCGTCCTGCGTGTCGGGATTGCCGGCCTTGCCGATCGCCGCGATGCGGCCGTCCCTGAGACCTATATCGGCCTTGAAGATGCCGGCCGTGGCATCGACCACCAGCGCGTTGGTGATGACCGTGTCGACCGCGCCGCCGGCGCGCGACACCTGGCTCTGGCCCATGCCGTCGCGGATGACCTTGCCGCCGCCGAATTTCACCTCCTCGCCATGGACGGTGAGGTCCTTTTCGACCTCGATAAACAGCTCGGTGTCGGCCAGGCGCACTCTGTCGCCGACCGTCGGGCCATACATCTGCGCGTAGGCGGCGCGGGTAATTCTAGCCATCAGTCAATGCTCCCCAAACGAGAGCCCGGCCGCAGCCGAACTCCACATCGTCGCCATCCAATGGTCATGCAATGACCCGCTCGGCGACACCTTCTGATCCCATTTGGCCGTTGAGGTGGCCCTGCCACCCAAACCGCCTGTTTGCCAAACCCTTGGCCAAATCGATGAAAGGAAAATACATGCGCAAGATCATCGTTCTTGCAGCCGCCGCCACGCTGGCCTCCGCAACCGTAGCCGGCGCCCAGCAGCAGCCCACGCCGCAACCGAAGCCGGCGGCGCCCAGCGCTCAGCCGGCGGCGCCGGCAATCCAGAAGGTCAACATCGTCGATATCAGCGAATTGCCCAAGGCCACCCAGACGCAGGTCAATCAGGTGATCGCCCAGCGTGGCGATGCCGGGCTGCAGAAACTGCGCTCTTCGATCGACGCGACGCCGCAGATCAAGTCGGCGCTCGAAGCCAAGGGACTCACCTCGGCACAGGTGGTCGCCGCCAGCATGACCACCGATGGCGCGCTGACCATCGTCACCAAGAAGGCAAGCTGACGACAGGGCATGGCGGGCCGGCATCCGGCCCGCTGGCCCTATCCCGGAGGGAACCTTCGCCGGACGGGAGCCGTTTCGTCCCTTTGGCGCCGAACGGCGTTGCGCAGAAAAGTCTGCCAGGAGCGAGCGATGCCTACCATTCCCCTTGCCGACGCCAGATGGCTCCACGCCATTGCCGCTTGCGCGTTTCTCGCGGCTTTCGGCCCGCAAGCCGCGCAAGGTCTTGAAAGCGCTGACACAGTCAACCGGGCTGACACTGTCAACCGGATTGTGGGCTCCGATGTCCGGCAGGAAGAGGCGCGGACGGAGACGCAGACCAAAAAGATCATCACCGCGATCGAGCGGACGCGTGACAACATCGGTGCCGTGCGCAAGACATCCAAGCTCGATACCGTCGATATCGTCTTCCTCACCGACGCGGCACGCAGCGAAGGCGGCCCGCCGCCGGCCGTCGAGAGCAAGGTCGAACAGCATCAGGACGACATTGCGGAACTGCGGAAGGAGATCGACGCCAACGCCTTGCTGTTCAACGCCATCGATTCGCGGCGCGTGCTTGCGGAAGACGTCCTTGCCGTGGAATTCGACGGCTCGGCAAGAATCGTCATCTACGCGGCGGCCAGGCCGTCGAACTGACGTCCGGGCGCTCGACCCCGTCGATCTCACAGCCTGCCCATGATTTTCTGCTGAAAGCCGTAGACCTCGCGTTTTCCGCCGAGCGGCACCAGCGTGACGTCCCGCTCTTGTCCCGGTTCGAAGCGCATCGCGGTGCCGGCGGCAATGTCCAGACGCATGCCGCGCGCTTTGTCGCGGTCGAATTTCAACCCCTCATTGGTCTCGAAGAAATGGTAGTGGCTGCCGACCTGGATCGGCCGGTCGCCGCTGTTGGCGACCTTCAGCGTCACCGTCGGCAGCCCCTTGTTGAGCTCGATGTCGCCGCTTGCGGTGATGATTTCGCCGGGAATCATCGTTAGCCTCACAAAACGCCGAAGACCAGGCCGCCGCCGACTGCAGCACAAGCGGCGCCAGCGGCGCGGGCAAGCCCGCGAAAGCGCATGCCGAGGCCAAGGCCGGCAGCGATGCCCATGGCATGGAGAAGTGCGGTGGCAACGGCAAAGCCGGCCATATAGTCAAGCCCACCTGCATTTTCCGGCACTTCGGTGCCGTGGGCATGGCCATGGAACAGCGCGAACAGGCCGATGATGGCGACTCCGGCCGAGACCGGCAGATCGACCGCCAACGCCACCAGCAAGCCAAGCGCGACGACGGAGGCAAGGATGCCCGGTTCGACGAAAGGCACCGGCACGTGGAGCATGCCGAGCGCGCCGCCGACCAGCATGACGCCGACAAAGGCCAGCGGCCAGGCCCAGATCGCCTTGCCGCCCTTGAGCGCCGCCCACAGGCCGACGGCGACCATGACGGTCATATGCTCGAGGCCGGACAGCGGATGCGCGAAGCCCGCCGCGAAGGACGAGGTGGTGCCGATGCCGACATGGGCATAGGCGGGCATCGCCGCCGCCAGCAGCAGGATCGCTGCAAGCGTGGTGCGTTTGGTTGAAGCAGAGATCATCGGTCTTCCCTTCGAAGTCACGAAAACAATCACGCAGCCTTGCGCGGGCCGCAGCCCTCGGCCTTGAGCACGCGTTGGGTCGAGGCCGGATATTTCACCAGTTTCTCCACTGGGCGGATCGGGCGTGCGGAAAAATTGCCGCCGCAGTTCGGGCAGACGCCGCCCAGCACATGTTCAGCGCAGTCAGCGCAGAAGGTGCATTCAAAGGTGCAGATCAGCGCGTCCGCCGCTTCCGGCGGCAGGTCCTTGTCGCAGCATTCGCAATTCGGTCGCAGCTCCAGCATCGTTTTTCTCCTCACCTGATCGGTTCGTGAACGGTCACCAACTTGGTGCCGTCGGGAAAGGTCGCCTCGACCTGCACGTCGTGGATCATCTCGGCGATGCCTTCCATCACCTGCGCGCGGGTGATGACATGGGCGCCGGCCTCCATCAGTTCGGCGACCGGGCGGCCGTCGCGGGCGCCCTCGACGACGAAATCGGTGATCAGCGCGATCGCTTCGGGGTGATTGAGCTTGACGCCGCGTTCCAGCCGCTTGCGCGCCACGATCGCCGCCATGGCGATGAGCAGCTTGTCCTTTTCACGCGGCGTCAGGTTCATGCGCTTTCCTGGATTTGGCCTGGATTTGGCTCAGAGTGACCATAATTTGGGCAGACCCGCCCGCCCGTTGAGCAGTTCGACGAGCGGAACCAGCCGCTTGCGCAGCTGGTAGCCGTCCTCGGCAAACAGCCTCGCAAGAAGCTTGCCAGATTTTTTGACGCTCCAGGCGCTGGCATCGCCGTCGGCGCCGATGATGTCGCGGGCCGCATCGAGCAAGCCTTCGGCCTGCGGCGAAACCATCAGCAGCGTCGCAGCGGCAATGGCGCCGCCGGCGACCGCCGGGCGGCCAAGTGCCGCCGCGATAGCCGGCCCGATGCGGGAATCCTCGGCATGAACGAGCGCACCATCCTGGCGGACACGCCAACGGTCGTGGAAATGGCCGTGCGCGGCCTCTTCGCCCATGGCGAGGCGGCCGAATATGGTGGCTTCAAGCAGTAATGCCTCGGCGCCTGCGGCAAGCTCGACCTCGAGCGTGCGGGCAAAGGCCGAGCGGTCGAAGACGATGGTTTCCTGGGGCAGCCAGGCGATACGCCCGCCCGCGCCGACGCTGAGCTTCACCCGAACTTCGGCGCGGTCGCTAGCGGCACGATAGATCTTTTCGCAGGCCTGGGTGGTTATCGAGGCGGAGGCACCTGGCCCGACATCGATTTCCCAGCCGAGCCGATCGCCGCCGGTCAGACCGCCGGCGGTGTTGATGAGCACGGCTTCGAGCGGATCGGCCGCAACGGCCGGCATGCGGATTTTGGCCGAGCCGTCCTGATAGAGGCGCAAAAGCCGGGTGCGTCCATCCCTGACGCCGCACGCAAGCCGGGCCGCCCCGGCCGCGCGCTGGGCCGGAAGAGCTGAGATCAAGACATGCTGCAACGTATCCACGGCGCTAACGTTAAGCACTCCCGGCGCTTTGTCGATATGGTGCTTGTTGATATAGCTTGTTGCTTGACAGCGTTTCCGTTTCTATAGAGGGAGCCTCTTTGGAACGGTCATGCTGCGCCTGGCGGGTTTTTGAAGGCGACGGCGATTTCAGTCCAGGCAACAGGGGCGCCAACCAATCGGCACCGCGACGTTATAAAATTGGGGAAGGAATCGAATGGCTGACGAGCTGGCAACGGAAATCATCGCCAAGATCAGGGCACATGCGGAGCCCGGTGGCGAAGAGATCACCACCAATACGGAATTGACCGCGCTTGGCATCCATTCCCTGGAACTGACCGAGATCATCTTCGATCTCGAGGAGCAGTACGGCATCGAGATCGAGATGAACACGGTCGATGCCTGGAGCAATCTCAAGAATGTCGGCGATATGGTTGAGGCTGTTCGCGCGCTGATTGCGAAAAAAGCCTGAGCTGAATGCAAAAGCGCGTCGTCATTACCGGCATCGGCGGCATATGCGGGCTCGGCGCCAATGCGCCTGCAATCTGGAACGAAATGCGGGCCGGCCGATCGGCCATCGGTCAAATCAGCAATCCCGGTTTGCATGATTTGAAGGTCAAGGTCGGCTGCGAAATCAAGACGCTGCCCGACCATGGCATCAGCCACAAGCAGACCGTGTCGATGGACCGCTTCAGCCTTTTGGCGACGATTGCCGCGCGCGAAGCCATGCAGCATGCCGGCCTGACATCGACTGAAGCAACCACCTACCGGATGGGCGCGGTTGTCGGCGTCGGCGTCTGCGGCTGGGAGGCGATCGAGGAGAACTATCGCGCCATCCTGGTCGACGGCAAGAACCGGGCCGGCATCTTCACCGTGCCGAAAGTGATGCCGAGTGCGGCATCCGGCCATGTCAGCATGAATCTCGGCCTGCGCGGGCCGGTGTTCGGCGTCACTTCGGCCTGCTCCTCGTCCAATCACGCCTTTGCCTCGGCGGTCGACCAGATCCGGCTCGGCCGCGCCGATGTCATGGTCGCCGGCGGCACCGACGCGCCGCTGCTTTGGGGCATCCTGAAGGGCTGGGAGGCCCTGCGGGTGCTGGCGCCCGATACCTGCCGGCCGTTCTCGGCCGATCGCCAAGGCCTGTCGCTCGGCGAAGGTGCTGGAATGGCGGTGCTGGAAACGTATGAACACGCCATGGCGCGCGGCGCGACCATTCTGGCCGAATTTGCTGGAGCCGGCCTTTCCGCCGACGCTTCCGATATCGTCGCGCCGACTGTCGAGGGACCGACGGCGGCGATGCGCGCCTGCCTGGCGGACGCCGGGCTCAATCCCGAGGACGTCGACTATCTCAACGCCCACGGCACCGGCACCAAGGCCAACGACCAGATCGAGACGGCGGCAATCAAGCGCGTCTTCGGCGACCATGCCTATAAGCTGTCGGTGTCGTCGACCAAGTCGATGCATGCCCATTGCCTCGGCGCCTCGGGCGGCCTGGAAATGATCGCCTGCGTGATGGCGATCCGCGAAGGCATCGTGCCGCCGACGGCCAATTTCCGGCAGGCCGACCCCGACTGCGATCTCGACATCACGCCGAATGTGGCGCGCGAGCGCAAGGTGCGCGCGGCGATCAGCAACGGTTTTGCCTTCGGCGGCACCAATGCCGTGGTGGCGTTCAAGGCGGTCTGACGGCAAGCGACTGGCCTGAGCGACTGGCCCTGAATGACTGCGAAGACGGTGTGTGCACCTTCGACCGGTTGATCGGCAAAGAAGCCGAGGATAATCCTTCGCAACTCGCCAGACGGCGCGATACCGCGCCAAATTCCCGACCGGAGCT
Source organism: Mesorhizobium sp. M1004 (assembly GCF_040318795.1). Classification (NCBI taxonomy): domain Bacteria; kingdom Pseudomonadati; phylum Pseudomonadota; class Alphaproteobacteria; order Hyphomicrobiales; family Phyllobacteriaceae; genus Mesorhizobium; species Mesorhizobium sp. M1004. Next base: position 8,121 of record NZ_JAMYNB010000002.1, on the reverse strand, counting down.
TTCGATGACCGACCTGTCCGCCTTTCCGATCACCAAGCGCTGGCCGGCCAGCCACCCCGACCGCCTGCAGCTCTATTCCGCGACGACGCCGAATGGGGTGAAAGTCTCGATCGCGCTGGAAGAACTCGGCCTCCCCTACGAGGCGCATCTGGTGGATATCGGCAAGGACCAGAGCTGGACGCCGGAATTCCTGTCGCTGAACCCGAACGGCAAGATACCCGCGATCATCGACCCCGACGGGCCGGGCGGCAGGCCATTCGGCCTGTTCGAATCCGGCGCCATCCTGCTCTACCTCACCGACAAGACCGGCAAGCTGATCCCTGCCGATCCGGCGCGGCGCTACGAGACCATCCAATGGGTGTTCTTCCAGATGGCGGCGATCGGGCCGATTTTCGGACAGGTCGGGTTTTTCAACAAATTCGCCGGACGCGAGATCGCCGACAAGCGGCCGCTGGATCGCTACCGCAATGAATCGCGGCGGCTGATCGGGGTGCTGGAGACGCGGCTGAAGGGTCGAACCTGGATCATGGACGACGACTATACCATCGCCGACATTTCGATGCTGGGCTGGGTGCGCAATCTGATCGGCTTCTACGAGGCGCGCGAACTCGTCGGCTTCGACGACTTCCCCACCGTCGCGGCATGGCTGGAGCGCGGGCTGGCGCGGCCCGCGGTGCAGCGCGGCCTGACCATTCCCGCCAGGAATTGACCTCGGCCAGCCGAAGCAGCCGGGTCTATTTCGCCTTGGCCTTGCTTTTCGAGCCGCCCTTGCCGATGACGGACGCAGCGAGCGACGCAGCGCCCCTGGCTGTCGCCGCCACCGCACCAGCGGCGACATTGGCGGTCGCCTTGACGGTGCGCATCGCGCCGCCGGCCACCGAGCCGCTGCTTGCCGGCTTCTTGGGTTTGGCGGTTTTCGCCGTCACCTTTGCCGTCGCCACCGGTTCTACCTTCTTTGGCGCCGCTTTGCCGAAAGCCGGCTTTGCGTCCTTGGACCGCTCGGCGATCGCCGGGCCGGCGCCTGCCTTCGCCTGCGTGGCCTTTGCCTGCCTGGCTTTGGGTTGAGCGGTCTTGCTCTTGGCGGGTGTTTTTGCCTTGGTTGCCATCTGACGGTTCCCTCACGGCGGCACGATTGCCGATGAGAGATAACGACCTGAAAGTCTTAAGGTTCCCGTTCCGAAGTCCAGCGAACTATGCGGGATCGCCAACAACCAGGTCGGCGGACCTGCGACGGCCGAGCACGCGATCGATGTTGGGCATGTCGTTGGAAGCGATCCAAGCGCGGGCGTCTTCGTCGGAGCGGCCATGCTCGTGCCAGCGCACCAGAAGGCGGCGCTCGAGTTCGGCACGCGGCACATCGACAAAGATGGTGAAGTCGAACAGCGGCGCCAGCCGCGACCACGGCTCCTCGTCCAGCAGGAGGTAATTGCCTTCGACCAGGATGAACTTGGTCTCGGCGGCAACGATGGAGGCGGCGGCGCGCGACAATTCCATGCTGCGGTCGAACACCGGAATGGCGATGTCTGGCTCGCCCGAACGGATGCGCTTCAACAGCGTCTCGAAGCCGGCGAAGTCGAAAGTCTCCGGCGCGCCCTTTCTTGACCGCAGGCCGCGCTGGTCGAGCACGATGTCATCATAGTGGAAGCCGTCCATCGGCACGACTTCAGCCGCGCCCTCCGGCAACAGATCATGCAGGCCGGCCGAGAGCGTCGACTTGCCGGCGCCGGGCGGGCCGGCAATGGCGACGATGAAGCGTTTCGCCTTGCCAGCGCGCTTGAAGATGGTGGCGGCGAGATGGGCGATTTCGGACATTGGGCGCTTCCAGTTATGCTTTGCATCTTGTCGGCAGTTTGAGGAAATTTCAAACCGCGATTTGGGCAATCTCACGACATCCGCCACGTCAGCGCTGCCCCTCGTCGCCTGCCGGTGTGCAGCCGATAGATGGGTAACACTTCTCCCCCTATGCGTCCGCCGCAGCGCCAAGCAGATTGGTTGGCGCGGCGGTGCGGCGGACAAGCTCCATGTGCCGTGTGTCGAGGATGCCGGCAGGCAGGTGAGGGGCAGGGCCAGCGTTCGAAAATCAGCCGGGCTGGCCGATCCGCAGGAAATCGCTGTCGAATGCGACATCGCGGGTCGAACCATCGGCTCCGGTGAGATGCATGTGACCTGAGGCTGTCCCGATAGCGCGCGGCGGCTCGCCGCTCGCCAGCGGCAGCGTGCCGATGACATGGCGGAAGGAGACTTCGCCGCCGAGGGTAAAAGCGGTCGCGACCCCTTCGCGCTTCAGCCAATTGTCGTCGATCGATGCGGCATGGCCGATGGCGGCGCGGCCGTCCTCGATGCCGAGCACGCCGCGATGGCGGCTGCTCCACGGCGCGTAGTCGCGGCCGCCATTGCTGAACCACAGCATGGTGACCGGAAGCTCCGCCGGGTTCTTCAGCACCAGCACCAGATCCTGTTCGGCCCGGCGCGCCAGCGCCGTCCAGCCCGGACCGTCATGATCGGCTTCGACCAGGGTGATGAAATCCTCGCGCTCATCCTCCATGCGGTAGTCGGTGAGATCGAGCGTGCCGCCGCCAGTGGCTGGAAAGCGCGTCAGATCGGTCGAGCGGGCGGGATAGGAAAGCTTGAAGCGGCCGCGGGCCGGATCGGGCTCCAGCGGTGCGTCCAGTGTCCCGGCAAAGCGCTTCGGCGAAAAGGCCAGCCGGCCGCCATCGCGCATCGCCGCCATCGGATGGTGGGCGGCGGAGACCGCTCCGGAACCGCCGGAAAAGACATGCTCCTGATAGAGAAAGGGATGACTGTTGCGGAGCGTGAAGATCTTGTCGACCGTCGCGCCCATCACCGTGCGGCGCAACCGGAAGACGGCCCGCCAGCCGTCGGATGTCGCTTCGCTGACGGTGACATCCCAGGGGCTGTTGGCCGGCCAGCCATGCAGCGGTGCGGCCTCGATGTCGCTGGCCGAAAACGGTGCGCATAGGAAATCGCCAGACAGCCGCACCGTGCCTTGAGGCAGATCCGGCGGCAGCGTCTCGCCGGCATCGATCCAGGGCGCGCGGTGCAGCGGCTTCAGCTGGCGGCCATCGCTGTCGACCGTCATGTCGGCGATATGGCCGACAGTGAGATCGAGCGTGACCGAAATGCCCTTTGCCTTGATCGTGACCGTATCCATCCGCGCACCTGCTGATTCTGATGGCAGCGAACAAACCCGCTCCGTGACGGATGCGCAAGCACAGCGACCGGCATTTTGCATCAGGGCGATTTTTACCCTCCCCCTTGTGGGGAGGGTCGGCAAGCGCTCGACGCGAAGCGGAGATTGTTCGACGGGGCGGGGGTAGCGCCCTACAAGGACCCCCACCCCGATCCGCTACGCGGATCGACCCTCCCCACAAGGGGAAGGGTGGACGCCTACTGCCGCTTATACTCGCGCACCGGCGACTTGGTGCCGTCGGTGTAGGTGACCTGCACCGCCATCGACGTCACGTTGTCGGCGACCTTGAAGTAAGGCTGGTAGTCATAAGGAATGGCGTACGGGTCCTTCTTGTCGCAAGGCGGCAGCTTGATCTCCTTGTCGAGCGCCGTGCCGTTCAAGCTGTAGCGCACCTCCCTGATGCCGCAGCGGAATGACAGCATCTGGGAGAAATAGACCAGGCCGTGATTGCCGCTGGCGTCGAAGGCGATCCACGACGTCCAGAACTGGTCGAGGATCTGTTTGTTGCCCTGTTGCAGCGCCGCGTCCGGATCGAAACTTATGTCGAACGGCCCGGTCTCGCGGCCCCTGAGATCGAGATATTTGACCCCGATGATGGTGGCCGTGGTGCTGTCGGGCAATTCGAAGCTCGGATTGGGCATCGGCTTGCCGGTGCGCTGGTCGTTCATCGCCATCAGCCCGGTGTCGGTGAACGGACCTGACACACCCATGCGCCAGGAAATGCCGGTCGCGGCCTCGGGCAGCGAGATGGAGATCGTCCAGCCGGCATTGGAGCGCATCGGCGTCAGCGTCGGGGCAAAGCGTGCTGGGTCGAGCACGTCGCCAAGCGCCGTCAGGCGGGTACGGCTGCGGTCGAGCCAGTCGGCGAGCTGCGTCTGGTCGACGAAATATTTGAGCAGCCCGCCTTCCTTTTCATAGGAGACGAACCTGGTCAGCGCCTCGGCCTCGCTGCGCTTGTCGGACAGCGACTGGACGCCGAGGCGATCCTCGGAAAACTCCTGCGCGAGCAGGTAATAGGCCGGTGCGAAATCCGGATTGGCGGCGATGAAGGCGTTGAGCTTGTCGAGACGCTGGGCATCGTCGAACTGCAGGATATGGACCAGCTTGATCGACAGCGCCTTGGCCTTGTCGGCCAGGGCGCCGAACACTTCGCGGGCGCCGGCCTTGCCGTCCTGCACGCGCAGCAGGGTGGCGAAGCGTGTGTAGGGATCGACGGCGTCGACGTCGAAACCGGCGAAAGCGAGATAGGAGCGCCGCGCATTCAGCATGTCGCCGGAAAGCTCGTAGACGCGGGCATTGTGATAGAATTCGTCCGGCCGCTTCGGCTCGGCGATCGTCCCGCCCTGCGCGGCCAATGCGGCAAAGCCCTTGGCGATGGTGTCGATCGAGGCGGCGATCTGCTCGGTGGTCGCCTGAAGCTTATCCGCCTGCTCGGCCTGTTTCTGCTGGCCGGCAGCGAGCGTTTCGGTCGTCTGCTTGACCGCCTCTACCGACTTTTGCGTCTGCGCGCCCTGCTCAGCCTGCTGCTGCTGGGTCGACGCAATTTCCTCGGTCTTCTTCGCCACCGCGTCGGTCGATTGCTTGACCTGGTCGACCGCCAGCTTCGTCTCGGTTACCGTTTGCTCGATCCTGGCCACCCTGGCCGAGACGATGCCCATCTGCTGCTGCAACTGGGCGATGGCCGGCACCAGGCCGGCGATCACACCGTTCTGCGAATTGGACTGCTGCTGCAGGCCATAGACGCCGCCGGCGACGGCGGCAGCGCTGGTGGCAAAGATCAGCGCCGGCAGCGCCTTGGCGGCCAGCACCAGCCGCAGAACGATGGCAATGGCGATGACGGCGGCGGCAACCGAAGCGACCAGCGCGATATAGGCGGCGAACGGCGCCAGCGGATTGAGGATGTCGGATGCGGCGCCGCCGATGAAAGCGACGCTGCCGGCCCATTTGCCGGTGCGGCTGAGCGAAGCCCTGATAAGAGATGGCGCAGCCGCGCCGATGTCACCGGTCATTGTCAAATCCCCCAAGCAATTGCCGCCTCTATAGCAGCACCGCGACCCCGCAGGCAAAACAGGACAGGAAGCAGGCGATTTCGGGAGGTTGCCGTTTCAGCGCCGATGGTTGGCGAAGCCGAAGCGACATCTGATCTCCCCCCTTGCGGGGGAGATTGGCAGCGTCATCGGCAGCTCCGCCGTTAACCAAATGGACGAACAAAATGGGTTAGGCTAGGTTCCGGCCCTCTCAGCAACGCCGGACTTGACTTGCCAAATTTCCATTTCCCCTCCCCCGCCCAGAAATTTCTCGCAGCCCTCCTGCTGCTTGTCTTCGTGGCCGGCTGCAGCACCACCGCACCGCCCGACAGCGTGCTGGCGGTGCCGGCGCCGCAGGAGAAATATGCGGCCATCGTCGTCGATGCCGGCAGTGGCAAGACGCTGTTCGAAGTCAGTTCGAGGGCGCAACGCTATCCGGCGTCGCTGACCAAGATGATGACGCTGTACCTGCTGTTCGAGGCGCTGGAGTCCGGCCGCGTCTCGAAGGAAACGCAGATTCCGGTCTCCGACAATGCCGCCCGGCAGCCGCCGACCAAATTGCGCTTCAAGCGCGGCGAGAGCATCGATGTCGATTCGGCGATCCGGGCGATCGTGGTCAAGTCGGCCAATGACGTGGCGGTGGCGGTGGGCGAATATCTCGGCGGCTCGGAGGACCAGTTCGCCGCCATGATGACGTCCAAGGCGCGCCAGATCGGCATGAGCAGCACCGTCTTCCGCAATGCCTCCGGCCTGCCCGACGATGGCCAGCACACATCGGCGCGCGACATGGCGACGCTGGGGATGGCGCTGCGCGCCCGCTTCCCGCAGCAGTTCCACTATTTCTCCGAAAGCGACTTCATGTTCCGCGGCCGGCTGGTGCGCGGCCACAACGACATGCTCGGCCGGGTGCGCGGCGTCGACGGCATCAAGACCGGCTATATCAGGGCATCCGGCTACAATATCGTCACGTCCTACAATGCCGACGGCCGGCATCTGATCGTGGTGGTGATGGGCGCCGACAGCGCTAGGCAGCGCAACGACCATGTCGAAGCGCTGATCCAGCGCAGTCTGTCGCCCGCCATGGCCGATACGAAGACGCGGCTGATGTTTGCGGGAGATCAGCCGGCCGCGTCGCCCGGCCTGCCGCCGCCTGGTTTGCCGGCGCAGGGGTCGCAGTTGCCTGGTTTACCGCCGCAATAGAACCCGTCGTTGGGTGGAGGAACTCTGAAACGCCGGCGGGACAGCACCCCCCTCTGGCCTGCCGGCCATCTCCCCCTCAAGTGGGGAGATTAGCAGCTTCGGCGTCTCGCCTCTTTTTCGTGTTTGGCGAAGCCATGGCGACATCTGATCTCCCCCCTTGAGGGGGAGATGTCCGGCAGGACAGAGGGGGGTCGTGAAGGATCGCTGCCTCATCTTAACTCTGCAGCAGGCGCGACCTCCGTCGGCAACAGCACTTCGGCGGTCTGGTTGCCGAGCAGCAGGCGAGCGAGGCCCCGGGGGGCTGCGCTGCCACAGGCAATTGCAGCAGGCATTCATCACAAGCATGCACAAGCCCCCAATCTTCACCGCCACAGTGGCTATGCCGCCTCGCCTTGGCGTATCGTGGGCGCGACAGCAGGAGCCGGCATCATGAGCCCAAAACCATCCGAACAGGCCGACAATGAAAACGACAGCGGCGGCGAGTATTTCGAGGCGCCGCCCGCCCACGACGCCGAACTGGTTGCCGACGAGGCGCTGGAAGCGCCCGATGTGCCGGACTCCGAACCCCATGGCCGCCTGAAGCCGAAGCGAAAACCGTCGGCGATATCAGGTAGAAAGTTTCGCAAGCGTGACCTGGTGCGCATCGACGACCTCAGGCCGAGCCTGGCCGACCGCATCCGCTCCGATCATCCCGACCTGCCGCGCGGCGCCCGCATCAGCCGGGAGGAGCTCGGCCGTTACCGCATGCGCTACATGGAGGAGCTGCTGCAGCAGGAGCATGGCGAATTCTCCGAGCTCGACCGCCAGGTGGTCGAATCGATCGCCAGGCAGGACACGATTTCGGAAAACTCGGAAGAGGAGTTCGAGGAGCACCGCTCGTTCGCCGACCGCGTCTCCGACAACATGGCGGCTTTCGGCGGCAGCTGGTGGTTCCTGATCTCGTTCGGCAGCGTGCTTGCGGTGTGGATCGGCATCAATTTGATCGCGGGCGTGAGCAGCGCCTTCGACCCCTACCCCTTCATCCTGCTCAACCTGCTGCTCTCCTGTATCGCCGCCATCCAGGCGCCGATCATCATGATGAGCCAGAGACGGACGGAGGCCAAGGACCGCCTGCGCTCGTTCAACGACTACCGGGTGAACCTGAAAGCCGAGCTGGAAGTGCGCCATTTGCACGAAAAGCTCGACTATCTGATCTCGCGCCAATGGACGCGGCTGGCCGAAATGCAGCAGATGCAGCTGGATGCGATGCACGAACTGACCGGCGCGAAGAAGGCGAAGCGGGCGCCGCGCAGGGTGCGCAGGCGGGTGGCGAAGGTGGAGGTGGCGGGGTGAGTCCCGGGCTGAGGCTGCAAGGCGGACGCGAAGTTGCCGAGCCGCGCGACGTGGCTTCGAAAATATCGCCACGCCAATTGCCCGTTGAAGCCCGCGCCGGCTTCCGCTAAGAAGCCGTGGCTGGCCGGCCTATCGGCTGGTTCGTTTTCAGGTTCCCTGAAGGCACCCGTAGCTCAGCTGGATAGAGCGCTGCCCTCCGAAGGCAGAGGTCACAGGTTCGAATCCTGTCGGGTGCGCCAGCTTACCGAGGGTCCATTCCGGACACATAGGTTACGGTTTATATCGGAGACATGGGTAACACTTTTGGCCCGAAGGGGTTTTGGAGTGGTTCGAGCCTGCATGTCTCATCAT